>DJSW01000020.1 GCA_002439085.1 Alphaproteobacteria bacterium UBA6324 | reverse complement strand
AGACCACACCGGAATGGTCAATTTGCAAATCAACTTTTAATAAACGAAAAGGCGGAAGATAATTCTTCCGCCTTTTTCATATGCGTATGCCTCTGTTACTTCCTTGCCTGCGCGGCGATTTGCAGGAACACGCGCCCGCAAATCAATTTCTGCGGACGGGAGGCGAACTTGCAATCCCGTTCCGCCTGCGTCAACAGATCCAGCGCGCGGCCGGCCTTTGTCAAATTCCACATCTGCAACCGGTCTTTGAATTCGTCCTCCCGTTTGAAATGCAGGCGCAAAGCCGCCACGGCCGTTTCCGCCGGAACGCCGTCCGCGATTTTCGCCAGAACGATATGAAATTTCTTCATATGCGCGGACGCCGCGCGCAGCAACCCGATCGCGTTTTCCCCCTCGGCGAACAAACGGTCGAGCGTTTCGTGCAACTCCCGCTGATTCCCGCCGGACAAAGCGTACAGCATCCGGTCGATCGACAGTGCCGACGCGTCGCCGATGCACGCGGCCGCGTCATCCATCGTGATCGTTTTCTGCGCCCCCATATAGGCGAACAGCTTCGCCAGTTCGGAACGCGACTGCAGCCTGTCCGCGCCCAAATTGTCGGCGATGAAATTGATCACGTCGGGCGTCGTTTGGAATCCCTGTTCGGCAATGTTTTGAAACACAAAGCGTTTTAAAGCTGCGCCTTCGTCCGAATAGCACGGGAACACGGCCAGATCAGAGGATTCGGCGAACAACAGCGGCAAGGAATCCTTTGTTTTCAAATTTCCCGCCGTCACGATGATCAGCGCGTCGCCCTTGTACGCCGGCAAAAACGACTTCATCGTCGCGGTAAAGTAATTGTCCGCGCCGCGCACGATGATCACGCGCCGCCCGCCCATCAGCGACAACGCGTTGGCTTCGGCGGACAAAACGGCGGGATCGTCCTTGATTTTCGCCGGCGTCAGCTCGACCAGCCGGAACGGGTCTTTGTCCGCGACGACGGCCTTTGTCATGCGTTCGCGACATTCCTCGACCAGCCCGTCGTCCTGCCCGTAAAATAAAACGGCTTTCAGCGACGGCGCGCCCGTTTTGATCAGCGTTTCCAAAGCGGATTGAGTCAGCTTTGTCATTTTTTCACGTCAAAGCTTTTTAAAAACGCCGCCAGCCGCAACCCGATGTCGTCCCCCAAAATCCGCATGACGCGTTCCTGCGCCGTGCGTTCGGCGACATCCGTCGCGTACGGCGATTGCTGCACGTCGTAACTGCTGCGTCCGGTGGCCGCGGCGTTCAGCAGCTTTTCGCCCGCGGGATAGGAATACAGTGTGTAATAGGCCGTGTAGCTCATCACATAGCGCGTGGCCAGATTGTCCTTTCGCACGCCCTGTTCCGACAGGGTTTTGTCCGACAGGACAATGGACAGCCGGTAACGCGGATCGACGGGTTCGCCCCGCGGCGTCAGCCGGTTGACCAGCGTGCGGCGCAGCACCTGCCCCGTCCGGTCGGGAATTTCGTCAATGAAAATCGACGCCGTTTCCCGCGTCAGCTTTTCCCCCGAAACGGAACCGTCCGTCCCCGCGCCGCCGTACAGCGGGCGGAAACCGCACGCCGTCAGCGACAGCAGGGCGAACAGAGCCAGTAATTTACGCGGCGACAACATTGACGATCTTGTTCTTTACAACAATGATTTTGCGAATGGTTTTGCCTTCCAGCTGGGCTTTGACCGTCGGCAGAGCCAACGCGGCGGCCTTGACGGCTTCGTCGTCGCTGTCTTTGGCAATTTCGATCGTGCCGCGCATTTTGCCCATGACCTGAACGGCCATCGTGACGGTGTCGTCCGCGGCCATTTTCGCATCCGCTTCCGGCCATTTTTCGGCCGCCAGCAACGTGTCGTGCCCCAGATTGTGCCACATTTCCTCGGCGATGTGGGGAGCGATCGGCGACATCAGGCGCACCAGCGTTTCAAACGCGAAACGATAGGCGTATTTGTCCCCGTCGTCGTTGATTTTCAGATCGCCGACCGCGTTCGTCAGCTCGCGCAACCGCGCCAAAGCGACGTTGAAACGCAGCTTGTCCAGATCGTCCGTGACCAAAGCGACGGTTTTGTGCGCCGCGCGGATCAGCTTTTCAGCCGCGGCGGACAGCTTTTCCGGCCGCTTCGTTTCCGCGGGACAGGCGACGGCCATGCGCCACAAACGGTTGATGTAGCGCCACGCGCCGTCGATGCCGGCCTCCGTCCATTCCAAATCGCGTTCGGGCGGCGTGTCGGACAGCATGAACACGCGGGCGGCGTCCGCGCCGTAAGTCGATAGGATCGTTTCCGGATCGACCAAGTTGTATTTCGATTTGCTCATTTTTTCGGAACGGCCGACCGTGACGGGCGTGCCGTCCTTGATTTTGACCGCCGTGCCGTCGGGTCTTTTTTCAACCTCGGTCGGGAACAGCCAGTTGCCGTCAACGTCCTTATACGTTTCGTGGCAGACCATGCCCTGCGTGAACAGGCCTTTGAACGGTTCGTCGATGTCCAGATAGCCGCAATCGCGCAACGCTTTGGTAAAGAAACGGGCGTAGAGCAGATGCAGAACCGCGTGTTCGATGCCACCGATGTATTGATCAACGGGCAGCCAGTGGTTCGCCAAATCCTTTTTGAACCCGCAATCCGTTTCGTGCGGCGACGCGTAGCGGGCGAAATACCACGACGATTCAAAGAACGTGTCGAACGTGTCCGTTTCGCGCAAAGCCGGCTTGCCGCAAACGGGGCAGGTTGTGTGCTTCCACGTCGGGTGGCGTTCCAACGGATTGCCGCCGGACGCCTCGAACGTCACGTCTTCGGGCAAAGTGACGGGCAGATCCTTTTCGGGAACGGGAACGACGCCGCAATGTTCGCAGTGGATCACGGGGATCGGGCAGCCCCAATAACGCTGACGGGAAACGCCCCAATCGCGCAGACGGTACTGCACGGTCGCCTTGCCCTTGCCGATTTCCTCCAGCTTTTTGATCATGGCGGGAATGGCGTCTTTGGTCGCCATGCCGTCCAGAAAAGCCGAATTGACCGCGACGCCGTCGGCAATGTCGTCAAACGCCTTGTCCGTCACGACGGGAATCCCCTCGTCCTTGTGCGAAACGACGACGCGCACGGGCAGGCCGTATTTGCGGGCGAAGTCCAGATCGCGCTGGTCGTGGGCGGGACAGGCGAAAATCGCGCCCGTGCCGTATTCCATCAAAACGAAATTCGCCACATACAGCGGCAGTTCGGGATTTCCGCCCAGCTTTTTAAATTCTTCGGGGAACGGGTGCATGACCTTCAAACCGGTGTCGAAACCTTTCTTTTCGGCGGCTTCGATCGTGGCGACAGACGTGCCCAACGCTTCACATTCCTTGATGAATTTTGCCAGTTCGGGATTGGTTTTCGCCAATTCCTGCGCGATCGGGTGTCCGGCGGAAATCGCGCAGAACGACGCCCCGAACAGCGTGTCGGCGCGCGTGGTGAACACTTCCAGCGTCTTGTCCGTTCCGACGACGGGGAAATACATATACGCGCCGTAGGATTTGCCGATCCAGTTTTCCTGCATGACGCGCACCTTTTCCGGCCACCCGTCCATGGTTTTCAGGTTTTCCAGCAATTCGTCGGCGTAATCGGTGATTTTCAAAAACCATTGCGACAGCTTGCGCCGTTCGACGGGCGCGCCCGTGCGCCACCCTTTGCCGTCAACAACCTGTTCGTTCGCCAAAACCGTTTGATCGACGGGATCCCAGTTGACCCACGAATCCTTGCGATAAGCCAGACCTTTTTTCAAAAAGTCCAAAAACATTTTCTGTTCGTGCTTGTAATATTCGACTTCGCACGTGGAAACTTCGCGGCTCCAATCAATGGACAGCCCCATTTTTTTCATTTCCTCGCGCATATTGGCGATGTTTTCGCGCGTCCATTTCGCGGGGTGGACGCCGTGCTTGATCGCCGCGTTTTCCGCGGGCAGGCCGAAAGAATCCCATCCCATCGGGTGCAGAACGTCATAGCCTTGCGCCAATTTGAAACGCGCGATGACATCGCCCTGCGCATAGTTGCGGACGTGTCCCATATGGATTTTTCCCGACGGATACGGGAACATTTCCAACGCGTAGTATTTCGGTTTGCCGGACGTGTCCCGCGCCTTGAAAACCTCGGCCTGTTCCCAGGCTTTCTGCCATTTTTCCTCGGTGGTACGGAAATTGTATCTTTCTTCGCTCATAATCGGACTTTCAGCACAAAAGTTAGTGGTTTGACGACAGCTTCACAATATCATCTTTTATTTTATCTGCAAGCGCCGCGTCGTTTTTTTGGTTCACCCAGTCGCCTTTTCCGTTTTTGCGGCGGCAAAGCACGGTGATCTGCGCGCCGCCGGGCGTCCGGACGGCGTTGATTTTCAGCTGTCTGTAGGGCGTTTCGGCGTCGTTGAACCATTCGGTCGTGATGAATCCGTCCTGCATCATTTCGACGGGATAGCGCGACATCACGGGCAGCGTCGATTGCCAAATCTTGCCGGCTTTGTTTTCGGCGCGTTCCGCTTTTGCGGGCGCGGCGGGAGCATTCGCAACGGTTTTGACGGCATTTCCGCTTTTATCGCCGCCCAGCTTGAACGTCAGGGCGTCCGCGCCGAACAGACGATCCTGTTCCTTGTATTCGGACGGACGTTCATAGCGATTATCCACCCGTTCGGGGTATTCGTATTTGACATCCGTCATATCGCCGACGCACGCGGAAACCGCCAGCGCGCCCGACATCAGCAGCAATTTTTTCAACATCGGAAACCTCCTTGGTTTTATTAACGTTCATAGCACAGAAAAGCTGAAAATCCTAATGCAATTTTACGGCGCGCCCCCCGCTTGAAATCCGGCCGGATTTTCCGCCGCGCGACGAAACGGCATTATATGTTTGCACGCGTCCGCCTTTTCAGCTAGGCTATTTCAAATTTTTTTACAAATCAGAGGAAAACAGCTTATGAAAAAAATCATGACAGCCGCCGTCGCGACCGTCGCGGCGTTCGGCGCGGCCGCCGCCCACGCCGAAGAAACCTTTGAATTTCAAACAAAGGGTTATCTGACGTGGTACGCGGGTTTCGCCGACCAGAACAGCGACGTTTACAACGCGGGCGGAACAGGTTCCACCCCCGAAAGGCTGGCCGCCCCCGCCGGACGGCTGGACGGGTACGACAGGGTGTCGCTGGTCACGGACGGCGAAGTCGATTTCACCGGCACCTATAAATTCAACGACAGAGATGAAAACGAACTGTCGTTTTTCATGAGCATCGACATCATCCGCGGCGATGTCAACGTCGATCTCAGCTATTTCAAATGGGACTCCGTCAACGGCCGCGTGATCGTCGGCAATTCCAAAAGCGTGTCGAACATGATGGCCGTCACCGCGCCGGACGCCGGAACGCTGGGCATCCAAGACACCAACGCGACGAATTTGATTTCGCAACCCTACGGATTCGCGTTAAACCCCGCGACGTATTCCGTCATCGACAACGACACGGCCAAAGTGTCCTATATGACACCGGAATTGGATTACGGCGCGGCCGGCACGCTGCAGCTGGGCGCGACCGTGATGCCGTCCGACGCGGGATTGTCGCCCGGCGATGCGTTTTACGTTTCGGAAAAGACGCGCTTGAAATACGGGGCGAACGTCGCCGCGCTATACACCAACGATTTCGGCAGATACAACGTGTCCGTCAGCGCGAACTACGCCTACACGAAACCGACGTTCAAGGGGATGAGCTACGCGCGCACGACGACGATCGAGGAAAAAAATGTCCACCAATACGGCGGCGGGATCAGCATTCAATCCGGCAACACAACCGTCGGCGGTTCGGTTAACGTCGTCAACACATCCGACGACATCGGCCGTCATTTCAACAACGGCGGGCGCAATCTGGCCAAAGGCGTGACATGGGATTTCGGCGTCGGCTACAACTTCGGCCCGTTTGAAACCAGCACAAGCGTGATCCAATCGCGCGCGAACAGCTTTTTTGAACACGGGAAAAAGGACGTTTACACATTGGGATTGCTGGCCGTGCGCTATCACGTCGCCAGAGGGTTGTCCGTCTTTGCCGAAGGCGGCTACATTGATTTCAATTCCGCGCGTCGGGACAAGGATTATTCCAACGATTCCCCGTTGCTGGCTTTGGGCGTAACCGTCAGATTTTAAGAGGGTGAAATGGACAAACTGACACAAGTCGAATCCGAAATCGCCAAAGCGGCGGAATATTGCGGCCGCAAAGCGGACGACGTGACGTTGGTCGCCGTATCGAAAACGCATCCGGCGGCGGAAATTTTACCGTTGTTGCAGGCGGGACATCGCGTGTTCGGCGAAAACCGCGTGCAAGAGGCGGCGGAAAAATTCCCCGCCCTGCGCGAACAGTACCCCGACCTGAAACTGCACCTGATCGGCGGATTGCAAACCAACAAAGTCAAAGAGGCCGTCGCCCTGTTCGATGTCATCGAAACGGTTGACCGCGTCGAACTGGCGGAAAAGCTGGCCGCGGAAATGGAAAAGCAAGGCCGGAACCTGCCGTGTTTCGTTCAGGTCAACACGGGCGAAGAACCGCAAAAGGGCGGCGTTGTTCCACGTGAAACAATTTCACTGGTCGAAAAATGCCGCGCATTGGGGTTGAACGTCGTCGGGTTGATGTGCATCCCGCCCGTTGACGACGAACCGTCCCCGCATTTCGCGTTTTTGAAAAAACTGGCGCGTCAGGCGGGATTAAAGGAATTGTCCATGGGGATGAGCGACGATTACCTCCTTGCCGTTCAACAGGGCGCGACGTTCGTCCGCGTCGGCACGGCGATTTTCGGGGCGCGGGATTATTCCGGAAAATGATTTTCCCGATATAAAAACAGGGGGCTTCGTCCGAAGTCCCCTGTTTTGTTTTCCGCGTCAAACGATTAACGGTAATACCATGTGACCGCACCGTTTTGTTTGTCACCGCACAACTTGGCGGCGGAGGAAACCCTCACCGGCAAAGAGGTATCATCTTTAAAGCCCGTATAACCGGTTTCTGTCGAATTTTCCCATGCGTGGGTTACAGCAATCTTTGTGTTTTTTGTGTCCGCGCTTAAAGTTCCGACGCCCATGCCGCGCAAACCGGACGATTGATCCGCGCCCCAATCGGCCGTCGCCATTTTAACGCACGCTTCGCCGGTCAATCCGGTGTAGGTGATCGTAAAGGTGCGACCCCCGTCCGCCACGTCGAAATAAATATGCCCGCCGAACGGATTCAACCCCTTCGATCCGTCAATGGATTCTTCGGTCAAAATGCCCATCGCCTGCGCCTGTTTCGCATCAAACGCAGAATACGTGCGCTGGGACGCGTACAGCGTGCGGATGTTAGTGATGATTGTTTGCACCTGATCCATCGCCTTGGTGACTTTAAATTTCGACATCGCCTGTGAATATCCCGCGATACCGCCGACCGACAAAACACCGACGATAGCCAGAACGCCCAGCATTTCGACCATTGAACGGCCGGATTCTTCAGAATGAATGTGTTTCATTTCAATTCCCCGTGTTTAAACAAAAAAACAACCGCCTTTCAGGCGGTTCGGGGAGTTAAGAAACCACTGTTACCAAATGATCCTTCAGGCCTTTAAATGTCCCGTTTTTTCAAGGATAAGGACGGGTACACTCTGGACATACGCCAAAAGCTCCCCAAACCCTTTGACAGGATTCGGGGATATTTTCCGTTTCCGCGTTCAAACGGAACGGATGACGACGCATATCAACGCGCCGGGTAACAAAAAGAGCTTCTTACGACTCCGCGCCCCGCTAAAGGCACTTGACCGGCCGGACAATCCGGACCGATCCGCCTACCAGTATAGCGAATCCGCCGTGCACGGCAAGCGTTTTTTCTTTTTCCGCCCTTTGCGGCGACAAAAAAAAACGATCCGCGCCGGAACGCGGATCGCTTTTCCGTTTTAAAACGAAACGCCGGTCAAACCGTCGTGTCAACGTGTTCCGCCGGCTTTTCGCCCGCGCGGGGGCCGCCGCGGGTCACGACGACCATGGCTTCGCGCAACACGCGGTCGCCGCCGATCGTGTAGCCTTTCTGCCATTCCTGAACGATCGTTCCGGCCGGTTTGGACGCGTCCTCGACCTCTTGCACGACCTTGTGCAGATTCGGGTCGAACACGCGGCCGACGCTGTCGATCGGCTTGATGTTGTTTTTTTCCAACGCGGCGTTCAAATCCTTTTGCGTCAGCTCCAACCCGACCAACAGGTTTTTCACCAAATCGCTTTGCTTGCCGCGTTCGGATTCGGGGATGCTGGCCATCGCGCGCGTCAGGTTGTCGTTGACGGGCAACAGATCCTGCGCGAACGACGAAACGGCGAATTTCGACCGCTTTTCCAATTCCTGCTGCGTGCGGCGGCGCAGGTTTTCCATTTCCGCCTGCGACCGCAGGTACAAATCTTTCAGCTTGTCGATTTCGGCCTGCATTTCACCGATCTTGTCGGATTGGACGACCTGCTGTTCCTCGGCGGCTTCGGCCGCGTTGGCGCATTCCGCGGCGGTTTCGCGCACCTCGTCCAGCTCCTGCTTGATTTCGTCCAGCTCTTCGTTGTGTTTATGATGCTTTGTCATAGTCCCTTATCCTATCAATTTACTGACCACTTGCGACGTGTAATCCACCAGAGGAATGATTCTGGCGTAATTCATTCGGGTCGGCCCGATGATGCCGACCGCGCCGACGATTTTTTCATCGCTGTTGCGGTACGGCGCGGTGATCATGGAACATCCCGCCAAATCGAACAGCTTGTTTTCCGATCCGATGTAAATCTGTATCCCGTCCGCGTTTTCCGTCAAATCCAGCAATTTGGCCATGCTTTCCTGCTTTTCCAAAACGGAAAACAGGTTGCGGACGCGTTCCAAATCCTCCAATGCCTGTATATTTTCCAACAGATTCGACTGCCCCTTGACAATCAGGACGCCCCGTTTTCCGCCGCCCCACGCCGCCAGCCCCGTTGCGACCAAACGGGCGGACACTTCGTCCAGCTGCGCTTTGTGCGACGCGGTTTCCGCCAGAATTTCGTCGCGCGCCTCTTCGATCGTGCGCCCCTGCAATCGGGCGTTCAGATAGTTCGTCGCTTCGCTCAACGCGACCGGCAAAGTCCCCGCCGGTATCGAAATCAACCGGTTTTCAACCGCGCCGTCGGCCGTCACCATGACGACCAAAGCCCGATCCGCCCCCAAATGCACGAATTCGATGTGTTTCAGCGGCGACCGCGTTTTCGGCGCGATCACGACGCCCGCGCATTTCGACAACCCCGACAGCATCCCCGACGCTTGGGACAAAATCGTTTCCATATTGACGCCCGTCGAACGGCAGTGCGCTTCGATCGCGTGGCGTTCGTCGTTTTCCAGCGCGCCGATTTCCAAAAAACCGTCAACAAACAGCTTTAACCCGCGTTCGGTCGGCACGCGCCCCGCCGACGTGTGCGGCGACGCCAGCAATCCCGCCGATTCCAGATCGGACATAACATTGCGAATCGTCGCTGAAGACAGCGAAAAATCCAGCAAACGCGACAACGTTTTCGACCCGACCGGCTCCCCCGACGCCAGATACGCGTCCACCAGCGATTTGAAAATGCCGCGGGAACGGTCGTTTAATTCGGATAACGTTGAAATTTTCTTACTCATAATGGATAAATGTAGTAATCGTGTTATCAAACGTCAACAGGACAAATCTATTTTATTAACGTAAAGGACGACAAAAATGGAAAGACCCTCTAAAAGACAATTCGACGAATTGCGCAAAGTCACGATCGAACCGAACGTCAACAAACACGCCGAAGGTTCGTGCCTGATCAAATGCGGCGACACGCACGTCATTTGCACCGCGACAGTCGAAGACAAAGTCCCGATGTGGATGCGCAATTCCGGCAAAGGATGGGTCACGGCCGAATACGGCATGATCCCCCGCGCGACGGGCACCCGCACCGATCGCGAATCCAAAAAAGGCCAGTCGGGGCGCACGCAGGAAATCCAGCGGCTGATCGGCCGCGCCCTGCGTTCCGTCGTCGATTTGAAAGCTTTGGGCGAAATCTGCATCAAAATCGACTGCGACGTGATTCAGGCCGACGGCGGCACGCGCACGGCGTCGATCACGGGCGGGTTTGTCGCGCTGCATCTGGCGTTGCAGAAACTGCGCCAGCAGCGCCGGTTTTACACTCTGCCGCTGTTCGACACGGTGTCGGCGATTTCCTGCGGCATTTACGACGGCACGCCCGTTTTGGATCTGGATTACGTCGAAGATTCCAACGCCCAAACCGATTCCAACTTCGTCATCACGGGCAAAGGCGGCATCGTCGAAATTCAGGGAACGGCCGAACGCGCCCCCTTTACCCCCGACCAATTCAAAACGCTGTACGAACTGGCGTGCAAAGGCACGTCGGAACTGGCGAAAATCCAACACGAAGCTTTGGGGGAATGATGCGCAAACTGGTTGAAAAAAAGCTGGTTCTGGCAACGCACAACGCCGGAAAAGTCGCCGAAATGCAGGAAATCCTCGCCCCGTTCGGCATCACCGTGGTGTCCGCCGGCGATTTGAACCTGTCCGAACCCGATGAAAACGGAACGACGTTCGTTGAAAACGCGACGATCAAAGCCGTCGCCGCCGCCAAAGAATCCGGCCTGCCCGCTTTGGGCGACGATTCGGGGCTGTGCGTCCACGCTTTGGGCGACCGGCCGGGGATTTATTCCGCCCGCCATAACGAACCGAAGAAAAACGGATTCATGTACGCCATGGAAAAATTGAACGAAGAACTGGGCGATTCGACCGACCGTTCCGCGCATTTCGCCTGCGCCATGGTCATCGCGTGGCCCGACGGCGAAACCCGTTCGTTTGAAGGCCGCGTCAACGGCACGCTGTGCTGGCCGGTGAAAACGGGCGAACACGGATTCGGCTACGACCCGATGTTCGTTCCGGACGGATACGACGCATCGTTCGCCGAATTGCCGGCCGCCGTGAAAAACACGATCAGCCACCGCGCGCGGGCGTTGAAAATGTTCACGGACGCCTGCCTGTGACCGGTTTCGGCGTTTACATCCATTGGCCGTTTTGCCGATCAAAGTGCCCCTATTGCGACTTTGTCAGCGTGCCGTCAAAGCGTTTCGACGAAAACGCTTGGCGGGCGGCCTATGGCGAAAACCTGAAAACATACGCCGCGCGCACCGCGGACAAAACGGTGTCATCAATCTTTTTCGGCGGCGGCACCCCGTCTTTGATGAACGCGGACGCCGTCCGTTTCATCATCGAAACAATCCGCGGATTGTGGCCGATGGCGGACGATGTTGAAATATCGCTGGAGGGCAATCCCTGTTCCCTTGACGCGGAAAAGATGCGCGCCCTGCGCCAAGCGGGCGTCAACCGCCTGTCCGTCGGGATGCAGGCGTTGAACGACGCGGATCTGAAATTTCTGGGACGGCTGCACACGGTCGAACAGGCTTTGGACATATTGGAAAACGCCAAACGCGTCTTTCCCCGCGTGTCCGCCGATTTCATTTACGGCCGCCCGAACCAAACGCTGCGGGATTGGGAATCGGAGCTGAACCGCATTTTGGAATTGAACCTGCGGCATCTGTCCCTGTACCAGCTGACGATCGAGGAAGGCACGTTCTTTTATAAAAAAGGCGTCCAACCGCCCGAAGAGGAACTTGCCGCCGATTTGTTCGAACTGACCGACCGCATGACGTATCAGGCCGGCACAGAACGTTACGAAGTATCCAACCACGCCGTCCGCGGCGAAGAATGCCGCCACAACCTGCTGTACTGGCAGGGGGGCGAATGGCTGGGCGTAGGTCCCGCCGCGCACGGCCGCTTTACACAAAACGGCCGCTTTTACGCCACGGCGCAAAGCTCCGACATCGCGCTATGGCTGAAAAACCGAACCGCCGAAGAAAACGTTTTGACACCGAAAGAAAAGGCGGAAGAGCTGATTTTTATGGCGTTGCGCACGCGCGAAGGCATCAACCGGACGGCCTTTGCCGACATCATCGGCCGACCGCCCGAAGATTTCATGCACGCGGGAACATTGCTGGACTATCAGACCGACGGCTTTTTGGTCAGCGATAAAAAAGGCATCCGCGCGACGGCCAAAGGGTTATTGATTTTGAACGCCCTTTGCGGCACTTTGCTGGTCTGATCCGTTTTCGTCAATCACGACCGTTTCGTCCGCGGCGGCTTCCGGCGTTTCGGGAACGGTCACCAGATCGGGCGAATTGCGGAATCCCTTGACGTAAACGTCGGGAACGAACGTCGGAACGGTTTCAAACACTTCCAACGCCGGCGACAGGGTGACAAAGCCTTTCTTTTCCACGCCCAACACCTGCAGCCCGCGTTCGGACAACCCGTTCGGCAACAGGCGGAACAGCCCGTCCACGCCCTTGAAACCGGAAACCGTCGTCAGGTTTTCATAGGAAAATCCGCCCGTTTCCGCCAAAATCGCGGCCAAAGCGACGGCATCATACGCCTGCGACGCGATGCGGGGCGGTTTTTCACCGTAAATCTCGGCGTACCGCTTGGAAAAATCGGCAAATCCCGCCGACGGCAAATGCGAAAACCACCCGCCGATCAACGCCGCTTCGCGCGCCGGACGGGAATCCGACCACTGCGACGTTCCCAGAATTTTGATTTCGGCGGGAACGTCGTAATACGACATCAACGCCCCCAACGACCGCAGACGGCTGCCCTCTTCGGGAATCAGGATCGCATCGAACTCGAACGGATCGCGTTGCAATTCCATTTCTTTCAAAACGTCGATCGTCGCTTGCAGTTGCTCAAGCGACATCTGGCGTTCCTCCATTTCTCCGGTTTCCTCGTTTTTCATCAAAACGGGATGACCGGCGGCGACCTGTTCGCGCGCTTTTTCCAACCGCTTGACCTCGTCGTCGCGTTCGGTTTCCAAATCCTCCAGCATTTTGGGCATGATGGAAGCGACCGCCGTTTGCAAATCGTCCGTTTTCGGATCGTAGAAAGCGGCCTTTGTGATCATGCCGCCGCACGCGTCAACGGCCGATTTCGCCGCCATGGAAACGATGTCGCCCGTCGCGTTGTCCTGCGACAAAACGGCCAGCCGCTTGTATCCCTTGTCACAGGCGAAACGGACGATGTATTCCACCTGCTGCGATGTCAGCGCGCCGATCGTATAGACGCCGTCCCCCAGATTCGACGGATCGGATGAAAAGGTGATCACGCCGATGTCGGCGGAATGTGTCGCCGGACGGATGGCGCGGACGGCCTGCGAATAAACGGGACCTATGATCAATTCGACGCCCTGGCTGATCGCCAGCTTGGCAGCGGCGCGCGCCCCCTCGGCCGTTCCCTGCGTGTCGTAGAATTGCAGGATCAGCCGCTGGCTGGAAATGTCGAACAGGGACATCAGCGCCGCGTTGCGCAAAACCTCGCCCAGCTTGGCCGAATTCCCCGTCAGCGGCACCAGCATCCCGACGCGCACCATTTCAACGGGAACGATCGCGGGCGCGGTTTCCGCACCCTTTTCGGCGATATTCGCGTCGGCGACGTGAAACGCGCTTTGATCCACGCGCTTTGAAAACATGGGGATGCCGCCGCGGCACGACGCCAACACGGACAGCGCAACAACAAAAACGAAAGAACGGCAAATTTTTTGACGCAAGGAATTGCTCCCGAATTTAAAACGTGATTAGATGCATCTTAGCTGTTTTTGCAAAGGAGTGCAAATTGTCTGACGCATTTTTTACCAAAGGATTATACCTTGTTGCAACCCCTATCGGCAATCTGGGCGACATTTCCGCCCGCGCCGTCGATGTTTTGAAATCCGCCGACACCATCGCGTGCGAAGACACGCGGAACACGCAAAAACTGCTGACCCTGCTGGGGATCGCCGGCAAAAAGCTGACCGCCTATCACAATTTCAACGCGGAGAAAGCCTGCCCGAAAATTTTGGAACGGTTGCGTAACAATGAAATGGTCGCCTTGGTTTCCGACGCCGGAATGCCGCTGGTCAGCGATCCGGGGTACAAGCTGGTGCAGGAATGTATCGACAACGGCATATACGTCACGTCCGTTCCGGGAGCGTGCGCTTTTCTGACCGCGCTGCAGCTGTCCGGCCTGCCATCCCACCGGTTTCTGTTCAACGGTTTCCTGCCGCCGAAAACAACGGCGCGCAAAAAAGAGCTGGAAATTCTGGCAAACGTTCCGGCTACGCTGATTTTTTACGAATCCCCGCAACGGCTGGCGGAAACGCTGGCCGACATGGCGGACGTTCTGGGCAACCGGCAGGCCGCCGTCGTGCGCGAAATCACCAAGAAATTCGAGCAGACCGTCCGCGGCACGCTTTCCGGATTGATCGACGGATACCGACAAAACGGCTGGCCGAAAGGTGAAATCGTCATCGTCGTCGCTCCGCCCGCCGAGGAAAAGGCCGCGCCGGCCGACATTGACGCCGTGATCAAACAGGCGTTGGAAACCATGACGGTCAAAGACGCGGCCGCTTTCGCCGCGCAACAGACGGGCGCGCCTAAAAAGGACGTGTATAAGCGCGCTTTGGAATTGAAAAATGGACAGGCGTGAAACGGGCAAAAAAGCGCGCGACAGCGGATACAAGGCCGAAACCGCCGCCGCATGGTTTTTACAGTTGAAAGGATACCGGATACTGGAACGCAATTTTAAACCGCCGCGGGGTTCCGGCGCGGGCGAAATCGACATCATCGCGGCCAAAGGCGATACGATCGCTTTTGTCGAAGTCAAACGCCGCGCGACACCAACCGCCGCCGCCGAATCCGTCAACGCCCGCGTTCAATCCCGCCGCGTTCGGGGCGCGGAGTATTATCTGGCGACGCGCCCCGATCTGGCGGAAAAGGAATTGCGTTTCGATGTCGTGTTGATCTCGCCCGATCATTTTCCCGAACACATTCAAAACGCGTTTTGGGCGGAATGATTCAGTCAGGCACACAACAACAACCGTCGGCGGATAATGTCATATCGTCCGGACAGGAAATGACCGTGCCGATTGCCGTTTCGGAATCACCGGTATCATCGGCGACACAATCCCCATCTTGCAGTGAATAACCGCTCTCGCATTCGACGCATTGTTTTTTTGGCGAATTTTGTACACCTGAATAATCCGTGCAATGCTCAACTATTTTATAGCACGTATATCCGGCCGAAGTAGCTTTGTTTTTTCCCAAGGTATAACCGCTTTTACACGCTGTCGATTCTGTGTATAAGCTATAATCGCATTCCGTTGCGTTTTCATCCGAACATGGCAAACACCCTTTCCCGTACAAATCTGAGCGACCGTACCCCTTTTCACATACCCGACAATTTGTTCCACCGGCATCTTCAACCATTTGACAATGTTCAATATTCGATTTGGCACATAATTTTTCCATATAATATCCCTTGCCGTCTTCGCTCGGAATCATGTCCGTAGCATAAGGCAGATAACCGTCATTGCAAATGTAACAAGCACCACTTTTATATGCATCGCACGATTTACAATTTGCAACCTTGCATTCTACCACGGTCACAGCCCGTGCGCTCGTCTCAAACAGCAAGAACAGACCGAATATCAATAAAAATCTCTTCATAACTCCCTCCTGTTTTTCAGGTAAAAAAAACAACCGCCTGAAAATCAGGCGGCGGGGAGTTCAGAAATCACACATAAGAATGATCGTCATGACCTTTAATCCGCGTCAACGGATGACGGGGATCTGAACATACGTCAAAACCTCCCCGACCCTTAAAACAAAAAGTCGGGGATATAATTCCGTCCCGCCATATGCGAAACGGATTGTACGGCGTTTATACCAACACCGCTTATGTGAGAGCTTCTGACGGCTCCGCGCCTGTTTCCAGACACTGTTACCGACGGCCGAACCGCCGATACATATCGACAGGATAAAGGTTTTTGCCGGTTCAGACAAGGCGATTTTTAACAAGCTATGAAAATCCCCGCCGTTGTCGCAGCGGCGGGGATCGAAATCGCGGCGGATTTTATTATTTCAGCTTGTCCAAACTGATCACGTCGTCGTCCAACGTGTCGGAAAACGAACCGTCGAAAACAATGTCGCCGATATCATCGTCGTCGTTTTGAATCACGTCCTCTTCGGCCGCCCGCGTCATTTTATCCTGCGGACGGGCGTTCAGCCGGCGGATCAATCCGTCCAGCTGTTCCAGCGTTTCGTAAAACAGCACCAGTTCCCCGCCGACGGATTTCGGACGGATGGACACGTTGATGCCCAAAACGCGCGACAAATCGGCCGCCAGAGAATCGCATTCCTCCTGCTTTTCGGATTTTTTCGGCGCGGCGGGTTTGCGTTTTTTCTTTTCCAATCCCTCTTGCGCCAGCTTTTCCGTTTGGCGGACGTTTAACCCTTTGGCAATGACCGTTTCCGCCAAAACCTCGGGTTCTTTGGCCGTCAACAGGGCGCGCGCGTGACCGCTGGTCAATTTTCCGGTTTCCAGATACCCCTTGACCTTTTCCGGCAACCCCAGCAAACGCATCGTGTTCGCGACATGACTGCGGCTTTTGCCGACGGCTTGCGCCAATTCCTCTTGCGTATTGGCGAATTCGTCCATCAAACGGCGATAGCCCTCGGCTTCTTCCAGCGCGTTCAGATCTTGCCGTTGCAGATTTTCGATCAAAGCGACTTCCAACGCTTCCTTATCGGTGAACTGCTTGACGATAACGGGAACCTCCGTCAATCCCGCCAACTGCGACGCCCGCCAGCGGCGTTCCCCGCCGACGATTTCGTATTTTCCGTCCCCGCCGTTTTTGGCGCGGACGATCAGCGGCTGCAAAACGCCTTTGGTGCGAATGGATTCGACCAGATCGTTGATCGCCTCTTCGTCAAAAACGCGGCGCGGCTGAAACGGGCTGGGTTCCAAATCGGACAAAGCCACCGTTTGAATGCCGCTTGCCTGTTCGGCCGATTCTTCGGCGTCCCCCAGCAAAGCGTTCAATCCGCGTCCCAAATTCCGTGCCGTCATTTCTTAGCCTCCTGTTTCAAAATCTCTCCGGCCAAAGCGATATACGCCTGCGCCCCTTTGCTTTTAAAATCGTACAGTAAAATCGGTTTGCCGTGCGACGGCGCTTCGGACACGCGGACGTTCCGCGGAATCACAGACTTATACACTTTTGCGCCGAAAAAGCTGCGCACGTCCTGCGCGACGACTTCGGACAACCCCGTGCGGCCGTCGAACATGGTCAGGACGATCCCCTGTATTTCCAAACCGTGGTTGAAATTGCGCTTCACCCGATCAATCGTTTTCATCAAATCGGCCACGCCTTCCAACGCCAGATATTCGCATTGCACCGGAACGATGACGGAATCGGCCGCGACCAAAGCGTTGACCGTCAGCATCCCGACCGCCGGCGGACAGTCGATAAAGATGTAGTCGTACGACAGCATTTCCGAATCCAACGCTTTTTTCAAATAAAACTGCGGCGCGTCCTTGTGCGACAACTCGAAATCGGCGCCGGCCAGATCCTTGGACGACACGACGACGGACAAATTCGGAATCTTCGTCCACACGATCGCCGAAGAAATCTTCGTTTCCCCCATCAAAACCTGATACATATTTTTGGGCGCGTTTTTACGTTCGATGCCGAAACTGACCGTCGCGTTGCCCTGCGGATCGAAATCCAGCACCAGCACCTTTTTGTTCACGGCCGCCAAAGCCGTCGCCAGATTGACCGCCGTCGTCGTTTTGCCGACACCGCCTTTCTGGTTGGAAACGGCGATGACGCGCGGACGTTTATATAAATTGTTCATTTCTTTTTCACCCCTGAAAGCAGCAAAATCCGCCCTTCGTCGCTGGTGACGCTGGGAATTTTTTCAAAATGAAAAGCGTATTTTCGGGCGGCGGCGGTCAATTCCTCGTCCGCTTTTGCCCCTTTCATAAACAGACAGCGCGTTTTCGTTTTGAAAAACGGACAAGCGTATTTCAACAAAAGTTCCAACGGCGCCAAAGCGCGCGCGGTGATAACGTCCGCACCGAACTTTTCCATTTGCTCAATCCGTTCGTTGTGCACTTCGGCTTTCAAACCGCAGGTTTCGATAACCTTGTTTAAAAAGCCGCACTTTTTCCCGTCGCTTTCGACCAAATGAAAATCACGTTCCCGCTTTTCATCCATAATCGCCAAAACCAGCGCGGGAAAACCGGCGCCGCTGCCCAAATCAAGGACACACTTGTCCGCCGGCAACAACAGATTGAACAACTGCGCCGAATCCAGTACATGACGCGTCCAAACGGCCGGCAACGTCGAACGTCCGACCAGATTCATCTTTGCCTGTTCACATTCCAGCAAATCGACGTATTTATCCAGATTTTCAACAATCCGGCCGGATAAACGCAGCTGTTTCAGCACATTGTCGCGATCGTTCGTTATCACTTTTTCACATCCTTTGTTTCACGTGAAACATTTTCGCATCTCTGTTTTTCATAAAATAGACGCTTCGGATGAAAAAAGACAAGCGGAAAATTTTTTATCCGCAAAACCGTAATTTTTGTTTCACGTGAAACATTTTAATAAATCAGCATACCGGCGACGGCAGCGGCCGAAATCACCGTAATCGGCGATTGATTGAAGCGATAGCACGCGACAAACGACGCGACGCACAGCAGAACGCTGATATAATCCGCAAAAATCTCCGGCGTCATCAAGATCAGCGCCGCCCCTAAAATCAGGCCGACAACACCGATTTTCAGTCCTTTGAACATATTTTTCAGCCAAGCCGCTTCTTTGAATTTTTGCATGAACAAGTATAAAAACACGACAACGATGATTGACGGCAGGCAAACACCCGCCGTTGCACAAACAGCACCCCACACGGATTGCGTCACGGCAAAACCGACATAGGTTGCCGCGTTCACGGCCAACGGCCCCGGCGTGACCTGAGAAACGGCGACGATATCGACAAATCGGGCGTTTGTGATCCAATGATTACGCGCGACGATTTCGTCTTGGATCAACGGCAGCATCGCATACCCGCCGCCGAAACTGAACATTCCAATCATAAAGAAAATGCGAAACAACTGCCAAAAAATCATTTTTTCCGTCCGTAATAAAGAATCCCGCCCGCTGCAAACGCCACCACAATATAAATCGGCGACAGCGGCGTAAACGCGACCAGACACGCCGCCGCGACGGAAAGAAACATTTTGAAACCGACCGTTCCCGTGCGTTTGGCAATCGTGAAAACGGGAACCAGAATCAGCGCGACCGACGCAGGCTTTACGGCCTTGAACGCCGCGACGAACAGCGGCGCGTCCTGTATCCCTTGAAACAACGCGGCGATCATCAAAATAATCGCAAACGACGGCAAAACCGCCCCGAACGCCGTCGCGATCATCCCTTTGACGCCCGCGATCCGCAGTCCCAGAAAAACGGCCAAGTTAACGGCGATCGGCCCCGGCGCGGATTGCGTCGCCGCGACGATGTCGATGAATTCGTCCTCATCCAACCATTTGCGTCGCGTCACCAATTCCCGCCGGATCTGCGGCATCATGGCGTATCCGCTACCCAGCGTGAACGCCCCGATTTTAAAGAAAACCCAGAAAAGCTGCCAACTTTGATACATTTCACCGCCTTTTCAATGCGTTTATCATTACTTTTCACCCGATTAACCAAGCACGCCTGTTTTTTCAAGCCCGCCTGAAAACAACCTTTTCATACTTGTTACGATTCTGAAAACATCCTTTGTTTTCGCCGTGTATAAAAGTTTTTCCATTTTTTTATTCCCTGAAAACAACGGAATAAAAGCCGCTTTTTTTCATGCCGGTTCAAACAAGAAACGGACGCCTTGAAAATTCTGAAAACGTCCGTTTCATATTTATTCCCATCACGCAACAACGCAGACGGTTACAAGATGAATTTGGATAAGTCCGATGTTTTTGCCAACGCGCCGACTTTCTCCGCAACCAGTTCCTTTGTAATGATCGCTTTTTCCCCCTGACGTTCGGCGGCGGTAAAGGAAATATCCTCTAACAGCTTTTCCATAATCGTGTGCAAACGGCGCGCGCCGATGTTTTCGACGTTCTCGTTGACCTCGGCGGCTAAAGCGGCGATTTCCCGTATCGCCCCGTCGTCAAATTCCAGCGTGAAGTTTTCCGTTTTCATCAATTCCTTGTACTGCAGGATCAGATTCGCTTCCGGCTCTGTCAAAATCCGGTAGAAATCATCCTGACTCAACGGCTTTAATTCAACGCGAATCGGCAAACGGCCTTGCAATTCAGGCAACAGATCGGACGGTTTCGATACATGAAAAGCCCCTGAAGCGATAAACAGGATATGATCTGTTTTCACCATGCCGTGCTTGGTCGCCACGGTCGTTCCCTCTATCAACGGCAACAGGTCGCGCTGGACGCCTTCGCGCGAAACGTCCGGATTCCGACCTTCGCCACGGCCGCAAATCTTGTCGAATTCGTCAATGAAGACGATGCCGTTGTTTTCGACGTTTTCCACGGCCGTTTTGATCACTTTTTCCGGTTCGATCAGGTTGTCGCACTCCTCCGTCACCAAAACGTCGTAGGAATCCTTGACGGTCATTTTCTTTTTGCGGTACGTCGTCCCTTTGCCGCCCAGCAGATCGCCCAAGGAAATCATCCCCATCTGCGCGCCGGGCATCCCCGGAATGTCGATCGTCGGCATGGAATTGTTCTGGCCGTCCTGCACCTCGATTTCGATTTCCCGATCGTCCAGCGCGCCGTCGCGTAGCAGCTTTTTAAACTTCTGCCGCGTTTCGTCCGTCGCGATGTCGCCGACCAAAGCGTCGATCACGCGTTCCTCGGCCGCGGCTTCGGCCTTGACGTGCACGTCCTTGCGCATTTTTTTGCGCGTCATCGTGATGGATATTTCGACCAGATCGCGGATAATGCTTTCGACATCGCGGCCGACATAGCCGATTTCCGTGAATTTCGTCGCTTCGGTTTTGATAAAGGGCGCCTGCGCCAATTTCGCCAACCGGCGGGCGATTTCGGTTTTCCCGACCCCCGTCGGCCCGATCATCAGGATGTTTTTCGGCACGACCTCTTCGCGCAAAGCGGCGGGGATTTGCTGACGGCGCCAGCGGTTGCGCAACGCCACGGCGACGGCGCGCTTGGCTTCGTCCTGCCCGATGATGTGACGGTCGAGTTCGGAAACGATTTCGCGGGGTGAAAAAAACATATTCATAAGCTTTCCGTAATGATGTTGTGGTTGGTGTAAATGCAAATGTCGGCCGCGATGTTCATCGCCTTTTCAACGATTTCCCGCGCCGTCATGTCCGTATCGATCAACGCCAGCGCAGCCGCCTGCGCATACGATCCGCCCGACCCGATGCCGATCAGCCCGCGCTGCGGTTCCAAAACGTCGCCGTTGCCCGTCAAAACCAGCGTGGCGTCCTTGTCCGCGACGATCATCATCGCTTCCAATTTGCGCAAATATTTGTCCGTGCGCCAGTCTTTGGCCAGTTCGACACACGCGCGCGTCAGCTGGAACGAATTTTTTTCCAACTTTTCCTCCAACCGTTCAAACAAAGTGAACGCGTCGGCGGTCGCGCCCGCGAATCCGGCGATGATGCCGCCGTTGCCCAACCGGCGCACTTTTCTGGCGTTGCTTTTCAACACCGTGTTGCCGAACGTCACCTGTCCGTCGCCCGCGATGACGACGGAACCGTTTTTGCGGACGCACAAAATCGTCGTGCCGCGTAAAGCCGGCGTTTGGTTATCCATGACATCTCCTTTGCTTTGCATAAAAAACTGCGTTAATGTGGTTTAAAACAGATTATCGCCGAAAGAAAGGAAAAAGCAAATGCGCACGGCCGAAACGAAACGGAACACCGCGGAAACGCGAATCAAAGTCTTTGTCAATCTGGACGGCACGGGGAAATACGACATCTCCACGGGATGCGGATTTTTCGACCATATGCTGGAACAACTGTCGCGCCACAGCCTGATCGACCTGACCGTCAAAGCGACCGGCGACCTGCACGTTGACGCGCATCATCTGGTCGAAGACGCCGGTATCGTCATCGGCCAAACGGTCGCGCGGGCGTTTGGCGATAAAAAGGGCGTCAACCGCTACGGCGCGGCGTGCGTCCCGATGGACGAATCGCTCAGCCGCTGCGTTCTGGACTTAAGCGGACGGGGCGTCTGTGTCTGGCGCGTCGATTTTCCGACCGAAAAAATCGGCGACATCGACACCGAAGTGTTCAAGGAATTTTTCACCGCCGTCGCCGACAACCTGCGCGCCGCGGTGCATATCGAAAATCTGTATGGCGGCAATTCGCACCATATCATAGAATCGTGCTTCAAGGCGTTCGCGCGGGCTTTGCGCCATGCCGTCGAATTTGACGAAAGAGCAAAAGACATCCTGCCTTCAACCAAAGGAGCTTTATAATGAAATACGCTTTGTACGTTTTGATCGCCGCCGCCATTGTCGCCGCCGCCGCGGGGCTGTGGCACCTGTACCGCGTTTCGTCCGTCAACAAACGGGAAATGGCGCAATACGCGGACAAATCCGCCGAAGTTAAAAAAGATTTGGGCAAAGTGTTGGTCGTTTATTATTCGCTGACCGGCCACACAAAGGAAATCGCCGACAAAATCAAAACACTGACGGGCGCGGACACGTTCCGTCTGGAAACCGCAGAACCTCTGCCGACGGGGGCGAAACTGCATCTGGCGATCAAGGAACAGCTGAAAACGAAAAAATATCCGGCGTTGAAACAACTGCCCGATTTGACCGGATATGATATCGTGTTTATCGGCGCGCCCGTGTGGTGGTACACGGCGGCGACTCCGGTGCTGTCGTATCTGGAACAAACGGATTTTCAGGGCAGAAAGGTCGCTTTCTTTTCGACACAGGGCAGCAACCGCGGCACGTTTTTGCCGGATGTCACGGCCTTGACGAAAAACGCGCAAATCCTGCCCGACGCGTCGTTCAACAACATGGGCAAAGAATACGACGACGCCGTCACCGCCAAAATCGCCGCGTGGATCAACGGGCTGTAGGAAACACATAACGAAAAGCGGCAAAACCGATGCCGCTTTCCGTAATGTTTAAGTGATATTGTCGTCCGGCGTCATTCTTCGGATGACACTGTTTTTTTAGCACCGTTTTTCAAACCCTCTTTCAATTTTTTACGGCGGGCGGGACGAGTGGTGTCTTTTTTCGCGCCGTCTTTCAGCCCTTCCTTCAATCCGTCCTTTAATCCGTATTTCAGACCGTCTTTCATGCCTTCTTTCATTCCGTCGGGCTGTTCCTTTTTATAACCGTCTTTCAACCCTTCTTTCAGGCCGTTTTTCAATCCGTCGGCTTTGACGGTGACGGCGGCCGCATCGGCGTTTGTTCCGGTTTCGGCACAGGCGGGGGCGGCGCATCCGGCGATTAACAAGCCGGACAAGACAAAAGCGAATAATTTATTCATGTTTTTTCTCCTTTTCAAAAAGTTTACTTTTCACGGATCAGGCGAAAGCAAACATTGTTGTATCCGTTGGCGGGATTACGGGATTCGTCGCGTTCCTCCGTCCGGCATTTCATGCGCGGAGAATCGAACGATCCGCCTTTGACGGCTTTTTGGCCGTTTTCCTTGACCGTTGAAGTCCATTCCCAGCAATTTCCCCACATATCGACCGCGCCGCTGGCGGACAAAGTCGTTTTATAGGCGTCAACGGCGGATGTGCCGGTTTGAACGCCGTTGTTGAAATCGGCGTCTTTAGGCATATGTCCGGCGGCCATTTCCCATTCCCGTTCGGTCGGCAGACGATAAGCCGCTTTGCCGTCCTTGTCCGTCATCCACGCGGCATAAGCGACGGCGTCGTTATAGGACACATTCACGGCCGGATGGTTCGGACGACCGTCATAACCGGAAACGTCTTTTCCCTTTTCCCGCAAAAAAGCGAGATATTGCGCGTTTGTCACGGGGGTATAGGCGATATCGACGTTTTGCGCCGCCCCCAAAACGGGCAGGAATCCGTCCGTCGTTTCCCGCGCGCCGGGGCGCAAGCGGGGATCGGTAAACCGGCGCATACTTTGCTCAACGCGGTTGTCGCGGTCTTTGACGACCTCGGCGACGATTTCTTCCATTTCGCGGATTTTGGATTCGTGGCGCGCCGTGCGTTTCAATTCCTCCAACTTAGCCTTTTTACGGGCGATCACGTTGTCATAGTTGATTTCAACCTGTCTTTTCAACGCCGCCCTGTTTTCATCGGTCGGGTTTTGACGGTAAGCTTTGATCAAACGTTTTGTTTCTTCGTTCAATTCCGGCCGTTCCTTTTCAACCGTCGTGCTGTAACGAAACGCTTTCGGGGCGGCGTTCGCGGGCGCGCCAAAGCAGAAAAGTAAAGCGGCGGCTGCAACGGCAGAGGCTTTTAAATTCCTATTCATATCGGTTCTCCTTTCGGTCGTTCTTGATTCGTTAAACGGAGCGGCGAAACTTTTCTTACGAAAAAAATGAAAAATTTTTTGCCTTCCGGATGTCGAATTTTTGAATTATTCCAAAAATCTTATTGTTTTGAACAGGTTGCCGATTTTTCCGATTTTGGTTGATTATCCGCCAAAAAACGGTATAATAAAAAACGGATATAAGGAAATTTGAGCGAGGATCTTATGTACGTTTCTGATGTTGCGGAACAGATTGTTGCGATGCAGGCGCAGATGCTGCGCGCCTCTATGGCGATGGCGGCGACAAAGAGCGCGGCGGAACAGCAACAGGCCGTGACCACCCTCCTTACAGAAGCGACACAATCCGCTGCTGCCAGTGCAGACGGTCGGGGCGCAATGCTCGACATTCTCGTTTGAAACGTTCTCCTTGTTTCCTTTTCGGGGTTGCTTTCGGGCAACCCCTTTTTTTTACACAAAAAAACGGACGAAACTATCCGGACACAAAAAAAACCGCCTTGTTTTCCGCGGCGGTTTTTTCTTTGCGTTTAAAAAGGGTCAGTTGACGGACAGCATCATGAAATCCGTCACGCGCTGCGAAAACGCCGCGGGATCCTTGATCGGTTCGCCTTCGATGATTTTGGCCTGATCAAACAGCACCTGCACCAACGCTTTGTTCGTGTCGCCGGTGTCGCCCGCCGCGACTTTCGCCGCCAGTTTTTTAATCAACGGGTGGCGCGGGTTGATATCGAAATAGCGGTTGCTGACGTACAGCGACGGTTGGTTGTGTTGACGCATCAGGCGTTCCAGATGAATGGACGCCTCGCCGTCGCCGGTTGACAGCGCGACGGGACTTTTTGTCAGACGTTCGGTCGTGCGCACTTCTTTGACTTCATCGCCGACGATGTCTTTCATAAATTTCATCAGCGCGTCCAAATCGGACTGCGGCGCTTTTTCCGCCTTGCCCGAATCGTCCGTGACCGCCAACGTTTCCAATTCCTGCGCGCCGGCGTTGACGGCCTTGATCGTCTTTTCCTTGTACTGCGTCAGCCCCTGCGGCCAAAATTCATCAATCGGATCGACCAGCAGCAACACTTCAACCCCGCGCGCGGCAAACCCCTCCAGCTGCGGATTGTTGCGCAGAACGGCCAGATCGTCGCCCGTAATGTAGTAAATGCTCTTTTGCCCGTCTTTCATGCGGGAAACGTAATCGTCCAGCGTCGTCAATCCGTCGCCGTTCGTCGAATAAAAACGGCACAATCCGGCGATTTCTTCGCGGTTTTCCGGATCTTCAAAGATGCCCTCTTTCAAAACGGCGCCGAAAGCGTCCCAGAATTTCAGGTAATCCTGCTCGTTTTCGGAACGTTTTTTCAATTCGTTCAAAATGCGGCGGACGACGCCCGTTTTGATTTTCGCCAGAACGGGGGTTCTTTGCAGCATTTCACGTGAAACATTCAGCGGCAGTTCTTTCGTGTCGATGACGCCCTGCACGAAACGCAGATAGTTCGGCAACATATCCGGCACTTGGTCGGTGATGAAAACGCGGTTGATGTACAGCTTGATCTGCGCGTTGCGGTTGGGCTGGAAAATGTCGAACGGCGTTTTTGTCGGAATGAACATCAGCGCGGTGTATTCGATCGTGCCTTCGGCTTTGTAATGCAAAATGTCCCACGGATCGTCGAACGCGTGGGAAATATGGCGGTAGAAATCATTGTACTGCGCCGCGGTGATGTCGGCTTTGTTGCGCGTCCATAACGCGCTGGCCATGTTCACCGTTTCCGTTTCGCCCATATAGTGCATGACGACGGGGAAAGAGATGTGGTCGGAAAACTGGCGCACGATGCGGCGGACTTCGGACGCTTCGGCGTATTGGTACGCGTCGGGTTTCAAGTACAGCGTGATTTTCGTGCCGCGGGAAACATCCTTTTCCTCGGCGACGGTGAACGCGCCCTTGCCCGTCGAAGTCCACAGCCATCCTTCCTCTTCACCGGCTTTGCGGGAACGGACTTCGACCTTTTCCGCGACCATGAAAGCGGAATAGAATCCGACGCCGAACTGGCCGATGATGGTGGCGTCCTTTTGCTTGTCGCCCGTCAGGTTGTTCAAAAACTCGGCCGAACCGGAACGCCCGATCGACCCCAGATCCTTGATCAGATCCTGTTTGTTCATGCCGATGCCGTTGTCCGCGATCGTCAGCGTGTGCGCGTCTTTGTCAGGAGTGATGTCGATTTTGAATTCGCCGTCGCCTTTGGCGATATCGGGTTTCATGATCGCGGCATAGCGCAATTTGTCGCACGCGTCCGACGCGTTGGAAATCAGTTCGCGCAAAAAGATGTCAGTGTCCGAATAAAGGGCGTTGACGACAATATCCAAAATTTTGCCGACTTCGGCTTGGAATTGCATTTTTTCTTCCGACATTATAACCTCCTGATGAAAGAACTGATTTTAATTAGGTGATCGTTGCGCCGATTTCAACCCTTTAAAGGAAAGATTCAGCCATGGAAAGTGTCGTAAAAGCGTTGCTGGGCCCCACGAACACGGGCAAAACGTATCTGGCCGTCGAAAAAATGCTGACATACCGCACGGGCATGATCGGGTTTCCTTTGCGGCTGTTGGCGCGCGAAAACTACGACAAAATCGTCCGGATCAAGGGAGAGGGCGCCGTCGCCCTGATCACGGGCGAAGAAAAGATCATGCCCGAATCCCCGTCCTATTTCGTCTGCACGGTCGAAGCGATGCCGTTGGAACGCAAGGTCGAGTTTCTGGCCGTTGATGAAATCCAAATGGCGGCGGACACGGAACGCGGACACATCTTCACCGACCGCCTGCTGAACGCGCGGGGAATGCGGGAAACGATGTTTCTGGGCGCGGAAACGATCAAACCGCTGTTGAAACAGCTGCTGCCCGACATTGAAATCGAAACGCGCCCGCGTTTTTCAAAACTGACCTACACGGGGATCAAGAAAATCACCCGCCTGCCCCCACGGTCGGCGGTGATCGGTTTTTCAATCCCCGACGTGTATGCGCTGGCCGAGCTGATCCGCCGGCAAAAGGGCGGCGCGGCGGTCGTAATGGGCGCGCTGAGCCCCCGCACCCGAAACGCGCAGGTCGATATGTTCCAATCGGGCGAGGTTGATTATCTGGTCGCCACCGACGCGATCGGCATGGGGCTGAACATGGACGTGCGGCACGTCTGCTTCACGTCTTTGCGCAAATTCGACGGACAGCGGATGCGGGCTTTGACACCGGCGGAACTGGCGCAGATCGCGGGACGCGCGGGGCGTTATATGCAGGACGGCACGTTCGGCGCGGCGGCCGAAGCGTCCGCGATGACGCAGGATGTGATCGACCGGATCGAGGAACACCGCTTTGAACCCCTGCCGCACCTGTTTTGGCGCAATCCCGATTTGCGGATGACGACGATCGAATCCCTGATTCGCAGTTTGAACGTCCGCCCCGACAAAGCCGGTTTGGTCGGCGCGCGCAAGGCCGAAGACCAGCAGGTGCTGGAATCGCTGGCGCGCGACGCGGGAATCGTCCGGCTGGCGGACAGCCCGTCGTGGGTGGCTTTGCTGTGGGACGTGTGCCGCATCCCCGATTTTCGCAAAGTCACGCCCGAAGCCCACGCCAAACTGGTCGGGCGCATTTACCGCCACATTTTGGAAACCGGCCGCGTGCCGCAGGATTTCATGGAAAAGCAGGTCGCTTTTCTGGATAATGCGAACGGCGACATTGATACCGTCACGGGACGTATTGCAGGAATCCGAATTTGGACGTATATTGCGCAAAGAAAGGAATGGATCGACCGGTCGGCGTACTGGCGTGAAAGGACGAGGGCGGTTGAAGACAGGCTGTCGGACGCTTTGCATCAAAAGCTGGCTCAACGGTTCGTGGATAGGCGTACATCTGTTTTGGTTAAAGGTATGAAAGCACAAGTTGAATTGTTCACTAAAATCGACGAAGACGGCGTTGTCGAAGTCGAAGGGCAACAGGTCGGCAAAATGAACGGACTGCGTTTTGAACCGATCACGGGCGCGGGCAAATTCGCCGACCGCGTTTTGATTTCGGCGGCGGAAAAGGCTTTGCAGGCGGAATTTCAAAACAGGGTGGCCGCCGTCTGCGCCGCGCCGCAGGACGATTTCACGTTGGAAAACAACGCGGAAATCCTGTGGAAAGGACAGGTTTTGGGCAAGGTCGTCAAGGGCCGCGACATCCTGCACCCCGCCGTGACCGTCAGCATTCATGAAACCGTCGATCAGGCGCAGATCGATCAGGTCAAAACACGCTTGACCGGCTGGCTGGAAGTCTATCTGAACAACAAAATCGCGCCGCTGTTCACGGCTTTGCGCACGCTGGACGAGGAAAACGCCTCGGGGTCCGCCCGCGGCATTTTGTGGCAGGTCGCCGAACAGCTGGGGACGATGCCGCGCGAAAAAGTGGCCGATTTGATCAAAGGGCTGAACGACGCGGATAAAAAAGTGCTGGCCAAGGCCGGTTTGCGCCTCGGCCACGACTATCTGTTCTTCCCGATGTTGCTGAAACCCGCGGCGCAACGCGTTTTGGCCGTTTTGTGGAAAATCTGGTTTGAAAAAACGCAGTACGAAACCGGATTCGCCGTTGACGGCAAGATGTCTTTCGCCGTCGAACGCGGCGTGCCGCGCGCCCTGTATCTGGCGCAAGGGTACGCTTTGGCCGGAACGCGGGCGATCCGCGTCGATGTGATGGAACGGTTCACCGCGAAACTGCGCGAAATCACCCGTCAGGACAAGGGCAAGCCGCAAATCCTGCCGCTGGAATTGCTGTCGATCGCCGGATTGAAACGCGACGAAGCCGAAGAAGTGTTCGGTTTCCTCGGATTCAGAATCACGAAGGAAACGAAAACCGAAACCGTCGGCGAAGAAACGAAGGAAACCGAAATCCTGATGATCCAGCCGAAATTCAGAAAGCACAAAACCCCGAAACACGACGAAAAGGAAATCGACCCGACATCGCCGTTCGCGGCTTTGGCGGCGCTGAAAAAGAAATAAGCGGTGGAATCCCAACGCATCGACAAATGGCTGTACTTCGCCCGTTTCGCCAAAACGCGGACGGCGGCGCAGGAAATGGTCGCGGGCGGTCACGTCGCGCTGAACGGGGACAAGGTTCTGAAATCGTCGGTTGACGTTAAAATCGGCGACGAGCTGGTTTTTCTGCGCGCGACCGTGCGTTTTTTCATACGGGTGGCCGGATTCGCCGAACGGCGGGTCGGCGCGCCCGTCGCGCAAACGCTGTACGAAAACCTGCGTGAACCGGAACGGACGGCGCCGCCGCCGAAATCCGCGTTTGAATACCGTCCGGCGGGATCGGGGCGTCCGACCAAACGCGACCGCCGCGCGCTGAACCGGCTGAAAGGCAAATTTTAACGGCGTTTCGATTCCGTCTTGAAAAGCGGGGGGAAAAGTTTATATTGACTGTGTCATACAAACCTGTTTAGAGGAGATTTAAAATGGCTTCTGTTATTAACGATTCCTGCGTGAAATGCCTGACCTGCATCGACGTTTGCCCCGTCGGCGCGATCACCGAAGCGGACACGCAGGCCGTTGTCAACCCCGACACCTGCATTGATTGCGGCGTTTGCATTTCCGAATGCCCGCAGGGCGCGATCTGCAACGACGCGGACGCCGATGAAAAATGGATCAAGTTCAACGCCGAAGAATCCGCGAAGGCTTAATTCCGTTTCAAACGCGAAAAATCAAACCCCCGTCAGGCTTTTCCGGCGGGGGTTTTCTTTTGCGTCAAACATTCGCGATTTTCCGCGTTTCGGATATGACTTTGTCTTTCCACAACACAATGTCCCTGATCGCCAGCTTTTGCTGCGCCGTGATGAACGATTCCATAAAAGTAAAATCCGGCGCATCACTTGTTACAGGAAGCTTGATAGCAACATTTTTTAAAACGTTTTCATTGAAAGAACTTTGCCCCCATTGAAAATGGGAAAAGCTTTTTCGCATCAGTGTCAACATAAAGTTGGCAATTTTTTCATTTAAATTCATTATCTTAAATCGTAGGATTTTTATTTTATCACCTGTAAAATAAGGCTTTTCCTGATAAAAAATCGTCGCCGTATCTTGACCGAACGATATTGTGCCGGCAGAATTTAAGAAACGTTCATCCTCATCTAAAAAATCGCGAATACCGTTATTTAAAGATGTCCTGACGACATAAGGAAAGCGTCCGCCGAATTTAACAGAATTTGCGTTAAATTTCTTCTTTGGCGTTGAAATTTCAAACAAATTGCCAATTTTAAATTCCTTAAAATTCAAGCGATTGTTTTTAAAATCGTCCAACGCGGTTTGTTCGGCGGCGGTTAAATCGTAATTTTCCAATCCGGCGGCGCGCAGATACGCCGCAAGCTCGCCGATATACCGTTCCATATAGGAAAAATCCGGCATTCCGTCGGGCGCGGCGGGAAGAATGACTGTCAATTCAGCCGCTGTTTTACGATTGAATTTATTGGTGTAATCAAAACGTCCGGCCGCACTTTTACGAAACAACGACACAAAATATAACAGCGATTTTTCAAACCATTTATTTTCTTGATGCGGATATAATCCTTGGATATGCGGATAACCGATAAAATCGGCAGGCTGATAAAAAATACCGTCCGATGTCGTCGTGTCGCTGTATGTGATGATATTGCCTTGTTCGGTTGGTGGCAAAGCACTGAATCCGATGATGCCGTTGTTCAAGCCGGTATTTGAAACGACGGGCGTTTTCCCGTTGATGTTCAGTAAATCCGCGTTTGTCAGTTTGTAAGCTTTTGTCGGATGTATATCAAACAATTCCCCGATTTTAAATTCTTTCCATTCGCCCCCGTTTTGTTCAAATTCCTTGTTCAATTTTTCCAAACGGGGGCCGGTCAAAAATTTTCGGGCGTTCCCTCCGATTTCAACAGGGTTGACACTTTCCACGCCAAATAATCCGCGACGGTTTTTCTGAAATCGGATTCGGTCGGAATCGTGTCCACCCGTTTGTGCTGCGCGTATGTCCAATCGTCGCCGTTCAGGGAAATCGTGTCCTCCGTCACGCAATCGTCAAAATAATGCGTCGCCTTTTTGCGGTTTAAAACGATGTCGGCAACTTCGCGATAGCGGCCGGCGGCGTCGCCCGTGTTTTTCAAATTAACGTCCGCGCTTGATTTTTTGCGGTTTTGACGCGTATAGCCGTCGTTTGAAAAATCAATGAATTTCACCAGATTGTCCGCGCCGTGCGGAACGCCGGCGTCGAAAACGTAAATCGCCGTCTGCACGCCCGCTTTGCCGCAAAAGATGTCGCTCATGTGAATCGCGGCGACCAGCGTGTTGCGTTTCAGAATTTCCTTTGTGTAGGGCAAACCGTTGCCGCTGCCGGCGTTTTCCTGAATCAAAACCGCGGCGCGGCCGCCCGACATCCGGCCAAGTGCGCGTTCAACGAAGACAAATCCCTTTCCTTTGGCGGAATAGGGCGGATTCAACAGGAAAACATCCGCGGGAAACGGCGTGTCCTTTTGCGTCCCCTGTTCGTAATTTCCTTTAAATTCGGTCAGGGAATCCTTGTGCAAAATGTTGCACGAACCGTCCCCCATCAAAATCATGTTCAGCACCGCCAGCATATAAATGTCGGCGCGCAGTTCGACGCCCAGCAACTGAAAATATTTGATGTGCGCGATTTTTTCGGCGCGTTCTTTCGGACTGGCGATCGTTTTTTCCGCGTCGTCGATCATTTGCTTCATCGCGGAAATCAAAAATCCCGCGCTGCCCGTCGCATAGTCCCAAACATAGCTGTCCTTGTTGACTTTGCACAGCTTCGCCATAAATTCGCAGACATAGCGCGGGGTCAGCACGACATCGTTTTTATCGCCGTCCGGAATGTCCACCCATTCGTTCAGTACGTTGAACAGTCTGCCCGTAAAGTCCAAATGCCGCGCCGACGTGAAAATCGGCATGATGTCGTTTTTAATGACGGTATAGACGGTTTTAATCGCGCTTTCGCCGTTTTTGGGTTTGTAGATTTGCGAATAAACGAACACCTGCGACAAATCGGAAACGATCAGCTCCCGCTTTTCCTTGGGCAGATTCTTTTCGTTTAAAAAGTCGGCGATTTTGTTGACGACGATCTTTCCGTCGTTTGAATTTTCCCCCGTGTCGCCCTTTAAATCCGTTATTTCCAGCGGGGAAACCCTGCCGTCAACGCCCAAAGCCGCCATAATCAGCCCCGCCACCAGCTGAACGCGCGACCCGACGGATATTTTCAATTCGTCGTGCATTTTTTGGTTCAACGCTTTCAGCTTGATTTCGATTTGGTTTTCGTAATCTTTGGCTTTCGCCTCTTTTTCCTCTTCGGTCAGGGAAAGCGCGTCGATTTTTTGAACGAAGCTTTCAAAATTTTCCGGATACAGAAAACTTAAATCGCTGTAATCGCCGACTTTTTTCGGGATGCAAAAGTTGTTCGCCGAAACGTAATAAACGCCCAGTTCCGTTTTGATTTCGCCCGCGTCTTCGTATCCGTTCACGCCGACGGCGACGGATTCCTTGTACGATACTGTGTTTTTCACAATCGCATCGGCGTAATGAACCGCCCCGTTCACCGCGTATTTTTGAATGTTGGCCGGCTTTGAATTGTCGATTTCGCCGTTCAATGCTGTTTTGATCAAAGCCCCTTTCGTTCCTTTGACCTCGATCATCACGGGGATTTTCCGGTTGGATTTCGTCGTCAGAAACAATTTGATGTCGGGATAGTTGTTTCCTTTTCCGCCGCTTTTGGACGGGGCGTTTTTCAACGCGTCGTCAATTTCGGCGTTAACGCTTTCGGTTTTGGTGAACGTCCGGCATTTTTTCAGCTGTTCCTTGGCGATGTTTTCGATTTTTTCTTCGATACTGGGCATCAAGCGTTTCCTTTAAACGAAAAAGTCGCCTGATGAAGGCGACCGGAAGTTGGAAACTACTCTAATGAAATAGTGCGACATATTCGCATATGCCGAACACGCCGCGGTCAACTAGTATCCCGCGGTGTTTCGCATACACTTATTTTGTCGCCTTCCGGTCGTTTGAACCAGAAGGCGTGCAAAATTATCGTCTTTACACAAGACGCATTAGAGGGGTTTCCACACCCCGAAACATTCATCAAATGTTTCGGATAAAGGATAAAGCCCAACCGTTAATAAAATATCTATTTCAGCGTTTTTCCCAAATCGTCCACGTTAATGACCGATTTGCGGAATTTTTCGGCGTTCAAATCGTATCCTTCGACGTGCCATCCGGGGACGTGCGTCGCTTTTTCAATCAAAGCGGGCAAATCTTCGCGCGTCAGGCCGATATCCGCCAGCGTAACGGGCAGCCCCGTTTTTTTGTAAAACCGCATCACACGGTCGCGCAATTCGGTTTGACCGTCGTAATCCAGCAAAACGGATACGCCGAACGCCACGATGAACCCGTGCAGATACTGATGCGCGACGGGAAAGATCGTCGCCCCGTAGTAAAAGCAGTGCGCCAGATTCGTGTTGTAATAAAATTCGGGGCAAACCGTCATGTTGCTGACCAATCCCGTGGAAATGACGATGTCCAGAACGACCTCTTGCAACGCTTTGGACGTTTGGTTGTTTTCGCAGGCTTTCAACGCCTCTTCGCCGTATTGCAGCAGCGGTTCGGTGCAGGCGGCGCACAAACACCGGCCGACCAACAGGTTCTGATCCGGTTCGACGTGGCGCAAGGCCAGCTCGACCTCGGCTTCTTTGCTCAGCGCGTCGCCGATGCCCGCGCGCAGATAGGCGATCGGGGATTCGGCGATGATTTTGTCGTTGATGAACACGCACAAGGGCGGATGCGCGCAATAAAAGTTGTTTTTAAAGCTGCCGTCCGCGTTGTACATGATCGCCAAAGCCGTGCACGGCGCGCAGTTCGACGAAATGGTCGGGAACGTGAACAGCGGTTTGCCCAGCCGTTCCGCGACGACTTTGCACGTGTCGCAGCATTTGCCGCCGCCGACGGCCAAAACGACATCGGCCGATTTGACGGTTTCGTCCGCCACCAGCATTTCGACGTTTTCATAGGTGGAATCGCCGCCGAACCACACTTGCCCCGTCACGGAAACGCCGTCGCGCGCCAACGCGTCCGTCAAATCCCCCGCCGCGACGGACATGGCGGTTTTTCCGCCGATGATCACGGCCGTCGCGCCGTATTTTTTGATAAAAGCCCCCGCTTTTTCATAAACGTCCGCGCCAATGGCGTAATCGGGCAAAGTGACGATGCTGCGTTTCATAAAATCCCCCTTTTCAAACGGTTTGACCCGTTCCGTTATAAAATCCCCCGCCCGTGAAGTCAATTCACAGTTCAAACCGGATTGAAAAGGAAATCCGCCTATTTGTCGATCTGGCTTTCGGTGAACGGATCGGCGCGGTGCCCGATCAGGCGGATTCGCGCATAGTCCCGTTCAAATTCCAACCGCTGTCCTGCGGTCAAGCGAACGTTCATATTTTCCGTCAGCTTGTCCAGATGTTCCGGATTTGTCGTTCCGGGAATCGGCACAATGTCCGGCGCTTGGGACAACAGCCAGATCAAGGCGAATTGCGCGGGCGTGACGCCCAGCTTTTCCGCCCATTTCCTTGTCAAATCGAAGATTTGCATATTGTGCGGCAAGGCTTCGGGCGTGAACATCGGCAGCGTCGCGCGCCGTTCGTTGTAAAAACGGCTGTCCGCTTTGATCGCGCCGGTCAGCAGCGCGCGCCCCAGCGGACAATACGGCACAAAACCGATTCCCAATTCGCGCAAAGTCGGAAAAATCTTTGTTTCCGGTTCGCGCCAAATCAGCGAATATTCGCTTTGAACGGCGGAAACGGGGCAAACCGCGTGCGCCGCGCGGATGGATTTCGCGCCCGCTTCGGACAATCCCCAGTGCAGGACTTTGCCCTCCGCCATCAAATCCTTGACCGTTCCGGCGACATCGGACATCGGAACGTCCGGATCGACGCGGTGCTGGTACAGCAAATCAATATGGTCGGTACCCAGCCGTTTCAGCGACCCTTCCACCGCGCGGCGGATGTGGTCGGGACGGCTGTTCAACGCGGTCGGCCGCCCCTCTTCGACGCCGAAACCGAATTTCGTCGCGATTTTGATGCGGTCGCGGAACGGTTCCAAAGCCTCGCCGACCCATGTTTCGCTGGTGTGAGGGCCGTAAACCTCCGCCGTGTCGAAAAAGGTCACTCCGCGGTCATAGGCGCGGCGGATCAGGGCGATCATTTCGTTTTTATCATACGTTCCGCCGTAGTACCCGACCATGGGCAGACATCCCAAACCGACGGCGGAAACGTTCAGCCCGCCCAAATTCCGTTTTTCCAGCCCCGTTTTTTTCTTTAAAACAGTGTTTTTCACTGCCAATCCGCCCGCCGCCAAAACGACCGCCGCGACCGCGCCGGTTTTCAAAAAATCGCGTCTGTTCATCGGATGCCTCCCTTATTTCAAAATGTCGATTTCGGCCGTAAAGCCGCCGCGTTTGCCCGCCAGCAGGTCAAGCCCGCTTTCCACGTCGCCCATATGGATCAGGCTGTCGTCAACCGTGCGGCCGTGGTCTTTGTAAAAAATGCCCAGATTTCCCCACGGGGCGTAAATGAACATCTTTCCCGCCGAAGCAACCATGCCGCGCGGCGCGTCCGTCAAAGACACGGGACGCGGAAATTCCGTGATTTTTTCCTGTCCCGCGAAATCCGCAAACTCGAACGTCGCGGGCAACATGGCCAAAAATTGACGCGTCGCTGCGTTGTCTTGCATGGAAACGACGACGGTTTGCCCATCGAAAACCAGTTTTATTTTCATAGAATCCTCCTCTCGCGCCGCGCAGGGGGCGGCGAAGCAAACGAATGAAAGCAAAGTCAAAAAACGTTTCATTTTCTTACCCGTAAACCGCCGGCGGATATCGCTTTGTTCACAGCGTTTTTTCCTTTTCCGGTTTGAATTTTGTTGATTTGATTTTGGTTGACGGACGGGACAAAGTCCAATACCGTTTTTTTATAGGGCTATAACCTGAATTTATAGCGAGGGAACATGGAACTGGCGCAGCTGAAGTACTTTAAAACGATTGCCGAATGCGGCACGATGTCGCGCGCGGCGGATGTTTTGCACGTTTCCCAACCGGCATTGAGTGCGTCGATGAAAAAATTAGAGAACGAACTGGGCGTCAACCTGTTCGACCGCGGCAAAAACAGTGTCGTTTTGAACGAAAACGGACGCACCGCGCTGGCTTACGCGGAACGGATATTGACGCTGGCCGATGAAATGCGGGACGGTTTCAGGCAAAACGCCGTGCTGAAACTGGGGTTCTGCGATCCGGGGGCGATGCGGTTCGCCGTTCCTTTGTTTCAAAAGGCGCACCCCGACGCGGCGGTCACGTCCGAACTTTTTTTTGACGAACGGAACATCGAAAACCTGCTACTGTCGCACCGGTACGACGCCGTCGTTTCCCTGCGCCGACCTGAAAACGCTTTGATCGAAACGGTTCCGTTCGTTGACGAGGAATTGATGCTGTCCGTTGACGCAAACGATCCGCTGGCACGGCGGAACGGCGTTTGTCTGGCGAACGAACCGCCGTTGAAAATGGCCGTTTATTGCGGACGCGGCACCTTTGTCGATCAGACGAAAGCGTTTCTGGACACGCTGAAAAACAGGCACGACATCCGGATGTTTGACGATTATTTCGTGTTCCGCCAGATGCTGGATGATGAAAAACGGGCGACTTTGACCACAAAGCTGGTGCGGCAATACCGCAACGACGGCGCGGGGCGCGTGATCGTTCCGTTGACGGACGACGGCGTTAAGGCCGACTATATCCTATCATATCTTGTTGAAAACAAACGGAAAGTGAAACAGCTGTCGGATTGGGCGGCGACTATTTCAACACGGCGTTGATTTGCAGCGACGCCGGATCGACGATGATGACGCGTTCTTCGCCGAAATCGGAAACGACCAACAGGCACAGCCGGTCGCCGCAGGAAACGGCGGTTTTGATATGTTCTTTGGCTGTCAGGTTCAACGGGATTTCCGGAACGGAGTCGGGCGCGGCGACGACGACGGCCGGCGCGGACTTTTTCTTGCCGCTCAGCAATTTCGGCGTCGTCTTGTAATTCACCAAACCATATACTATTCCGCCCAAAGTCAGGAAAATCAAAAGCGTGATGAATGTGATCAAAAACTTTAAAAACGCGATTTTGTTCATAAGAAAACTCCGTTGATTGCGTTCAGGTTATACGGATTCGCTTTCCTGTTCAAAAGAAAAGTTTGATTTAAGGCGAAAAACGGGGCAACATCCGGCGTATGACAAACGAAAGAATCATAACCGCCCCCACCGTTGATCCGCAAAACGCCAAAATACGGTTGGACAAATGGCTGGCCGCCTGCACGGATCTGTCGCGCAGCCGCGTGTCCGCCCTGATTGACCAAGGGGCGGTGTTTTTAAACGGCGCGGCCGTTTACGATCAGGATCGGAAAACGGCGGCCGGCGAAGTGTATTCCATCGCCGTTCCCGCCCCTGTTGACGCCGTTCCGCAGGCGCAGGACATTCCGCTGACCGTCGTTTACGAAGACGCCGATTTGCTGGTGATCGACAAACCGGCGGGCATGGTCGTTCATCCGGCGGCGGGCAACCGCGACGGCACTTTGGTCAACGCTTTGCTGGCGCATTGTCGGGAAAGCCTGTCGGGAATCGGCGGCGTGATCCGTCCGGGGATCGTCCACCGGCTGGACAAAGACACCAGCGGATTGATGGTCGTTGCGAAAAACGACGCGACGCATCGGGCTTTGTCGGCGCAATTCGCCGTCCACAGTTTGGAACGGTGCTATCTGGCGTTGGTGTGGGGACGGTTGAATCCGGCGCGGGGCGTCATTGAAACGCAAATCGGGCGCAGCGCGGTCAACCGCAAGAAAATGGCCGTCCTGCAAACGGGCGGAAAGCGCGCGGAAACGCATTACCAAACGGTCGAAGTGTGCGCGAACGGGGCGGTCAGTCTGGTCGAATGTTCGTTAAAAACGGGGCGGACGCATCAGGTGCGCGTCCATATGACGGCGCTGGGGCATCCTTTGGTCGGCGACTCGACGTACGGGAAACCGCCCAAATCGGCGCGAATCGAGTCGCTGCGTCCAGCGGTCGAATTCCCGCGTCAGGCGCTTCATTCGTATAAAATGAGCTTTGAGCACCCGTCAACGGGCGAAATCATGCGATTCGAGATCCCTCTGCCGCCCGATATGCGGGCGGTTATGGACGCGATCGGGTGACGCGGACGCGACGAATCGGCAAACACGAAAAGCCCGCGAAAACGCAGGCTTTTTTTTGTGGGAAAAATCCGCCTATCAGCCCTGACGAGCCTTCATGCGCGGGTTTTTCTTGTTAATGATATAGACGCGCCCTTTGCGACGGACGATTTTGCAATCTTTATCACGCAATTTGGCGGACTTCAGGGAATTACGAACTTTCATAACACAATCCTCAAGCTTAACTTTCTTCTAATGAAGATAGGTGACAATACAAAGATTGTCGGGTATTGTCAATAACAAAGGGGCGGTCGATCGCCGAAAAGGAGTTTTTTTATGCGACATCTTTTTTCATTTTTCATTCTGCCGGTTGTGGCGTCGTGCGCTTTCGTGCCCGACGTTTGGACATCCAAAAGCTTTGACGCCATGCAATCGCCGGCGCGGTCATATTCGATTCTGCCGCCGCCGGAACAATCGGTGTTCACCGGATCGAAAACCGTTTACCAAAACAACTACGTTTTAAACCAAATGACTTCGGCCAAGGTGGGGGAAACCGTCCTGCGGGTTCAAGCGTATAAAAAGGACGACTTCGTTTCCGGCGATTTGCGTTTGGACGCGCCCGTGACCGTGAAAATCCACACCGACGAAATCAAGCTGGCCGCCAAACGCTATCCGATTTACGGAATGTTCGAACTGGACGGGCAGCCGTACTTCGTCCTGCCCAAACAGGGGCATTACTATTTTCTGGTGGACACGCACGGCGTCATTCAAACGCGTTTCCTGTACGATATGAAGGGTAGCGACAAAGTGACGCTGTTCAACGACCGCGCGATGCTGTTTCCGGAAACGGCGCGCATGAAACGCGTGACATACTTCGAGCAGTCGAAAATTCCGTTTTTGGATTTCGAGGTTGTTTACGACGGCATTAAAAACAACCAGATCGTCCTGTTTTACAAAAACGCCGTCCCCGGAACGGACGGCGGCAGCGGCAGCTTCGACACGCTGGTTTATCCGGCCGACTCGACGATGATTTCCGTCAAAGGCCGCCTGCTGCGCATCATCCGCGCGGACAGGGAGCAGATCACCTATATCGTCGTCAGGGAATGATAGAAAACCGCCAGCCTTTTTTCCGGACGGCATTACGAAAAGCGGCATTGATTTTGCCGCTTTTCTTTTGTTTAAAGGATGAAAAAGATTTTCTTGTTGATCTTTGCGCGATCGCTTTGCCGCCCGTCAAAAATCGATGGGCGGTTTAACGTTTTTCCGTTTAAAAACGCGTGGTTTTTTGCTAAATTGTCCGTATGGATACGATGAACAAAGCTTTTAACGCCAGTGGCGGCGGAAATAATGTGCGCAAGGATGTCGTGCGTTTCGGCAACGGCAAGGATGACTGGTTTGTCGCGGCCGGAACGGACGAGGATTTCGCCGCGCTGACCGAAATCGTCGCCAAGGTTGCCGAAAGCCCCGCGCAGCTGAAAAAAATGCGCGATCTGCCGTTGGAAAAACGTCCCGCTCTGGTTTTAACCAAAGGGGCGCGCGACAGTTTGGGGTACTGCACAGGGAAAGTCCTGTCGATTTCCAAAATCGCCGGCACGGATTACAGAGCCGCGGCGGTTTTCGTTCACGAACTGCAACACCAATATCAATACGCTTTCGGCAACGCGCATCGGTTCGTCCACGCCTTTTCCCTCAAAGAATCCGTTTTAGAGGAACGCATCGGCGAAGCGGCGGCCGAAACGGCGGCCTGCCAGTACCTGTTTGATGTCAAGGACGCCGATCCGCGCGCCAACGCCGCGTACAAACAGGCTTTGAACAAACGCTGTATGCGGATGTACGCCGTCGCAAAGATGAAAGGCAAATCCGAACCGGATTGCGTTTTGGCGGGAATGAAGGGGTACGCGGACAACCTGCCGTTGGCGGAACGGTATGAAAAATCCTATCACCCCGAAACGGACGGAAAGATATTCAACGAATTTTTCAGATCGACCGAAGACGTGAAACAGGGGCGGAACGGCTTTATGCTGACATACGCGGAAATGCGTCTGGGCGGGTAACACGCTGGACGAATGGGACGCGCTGAAAACCCACACGATCGGCATGGCGGACGGATTTGACGAAGCAAAGGCGCGGAAAATGCTGCGCGCCGACGATTTTGCCTACATCACCGAAAAAACGGCAAAATTCCTGACGGACGGCGCGAAAGCGTATCAAGAACTGACCGGCAAACCGCATCCGTTCGTAACGGAAAGAACCGTCGTGCGGAACAAAGCCGGCACTTACGATTTGCGAACCAAGGACGGATTGGCAGGGCTGTATCAACGCGCGCGCGACCTTTTCGCCAAAAAAGAGGACGCCGAACCTTTGGCGACGTTTTTCTACAAAAACAAAAACGGGCGCGAAGTCTTTTCATTCGACGGCACAAAAAACGGCGGCGTGATTTTCCGCGCCGACGCCGACAAGGTTCATTCGGGATGCTCTTTCCTGCCCGACAGCATTTTAAGCGAACGGCGCAAAACGGCCGAACGGATGTTCGTCAAACTGACGGCCGACGAAACGATGAAAAAACGGCTGATGAATTTGAAACAGCCGCTGGTTTTGGGATTCAAAAAAGGCGTGACGGACATTTCCGCGACGCCGGACGGGAAAATGATCATCCTCGACCCGCTGAAATCGCCCAAAAAACTGGCCAAGGACTTCGCGCGGCAACTGGACGCGCTGCAAGCCCGCGAAGCCGTCCTGTCGGCGCAAAAACAGGCGGGACGGTAGTTTTTTCACCGCCAACGTTTTATCAACGCAAAAGCCCCCGACCGATTGCGGACGGGGGCTTTTTCTGATTTTTATTTTATCAGGAATTCATCGCTTCAAAAAAGTCGTGGTTGTTTTTCGACTGTTTCAGCTTTTCCATCAAAAACTCCATCGCATCGGCGGGACCCATCGGCATCAACACGCGGCGCAACACCCACATTTTCGACAACGTATCCTTGCCGACCAGCAATTCCTCTTTGCGGGTGCCGGATTTGGTGATGTCGATCGCGGGGAAGATGCGCTTGTCGGACACTTTGCGATCCAAAATGATTTCCGAGTTGCCCGTTCCCTTGAATTCCTCGAAAATGACTTCGTCCATGCGCGACCCTGTGTCGATCAGGGCGGTGGCGATGATCGTCAGGGAACCGCCCTCTTCGATATTGCGCGCCGCGCCGAAAAAGCGTTTGGGTTTCTGCAGGGCGTTGGCGTCCACACCGCCCGTCAAAACCTTGCCGGAACTGGGAACGACCGTGTTGTACGCGCGCGCCAGACGCGTGATGGAATCCAGCAAAATGACAACGTCGCGTTTGTGTTCAACCAGCCGTTTGGCCTTTTCGATGACCATTTCGGCAACCTGAACGTGACGCGCGGCGGGTTCGTCGAACGTCGAACTGATGACTTCGCCCTTGATCGTCCGGCTCATTTCCGTGACTTCTTCGGGGCGTTCGTCGATCAGCAGGACGATCAGATAGATTTCGGGGTTGTTTTGCGTAATCGCGTGGGCGATGTTTTGCAGCATCACCGTTTTGCCCGTGCGGGGCGGGGCGACGATCATGCCGCGCTGGCCTTTGCCCTGCGGACAGATCAGGTCGATGATTCTGGACGTCATGTTTTTATTGTCCAGATCGTTTTCCATTTTAATCTTTTCCGTCGGGTGCAGCGGCGTCAAGTTGTCAAAATTGATTCTGAAACGCACGTTTTCGGGATCGGTGAAGTTGATTTTCAGCACTTTGGACAGCGCGAAGTATCTTTCGCCGTCCTTCGGGGCGCGCAGCTCGCCTTCGACCGTGTCGCCCGTTCTCAACCCGAATTTGCGCACCTGCGACGGGGAAACGTAAATGTCGTCCGGCCCGGCCAGATAGTTGGATTCCGGCGAACGCAAAAAACCGAACCCGTCCTGCAGAACCTCGACCACGCCTTCGTCAATCAGCACTTCGTCGTTTTTGGACAGCTGTTTCAAAATCGCGAACGTCAGATCCTGCGTGCGCAGCATGGACGCGTTTTCGACACCCAAATCCTCCGCCATGCTCAGCAACTCGGCGGGCGATTTCTTTTTCAATTCTTTTAAATGCATGGAAACTCTGTTGTTTATAAAGGGGGAAAACAGGCGGAACCGCCCGTGGAAGAGGACTTCTTTTTATCGTTTTCCCCCGAACGGGTCAAGCGCAAAAAGGATTTTCCCTACAATAAAATTATATATAAAAAGGTTGATGTTGTTTGTTGTTCCCTGTGGATAAGTCGGACGCAATTTCATCAACAGGTTTTCCACAAACGTGTCAACAAAACGCGCGGGAAAACGCCGGAAAAACGCGGCGGGGCGACTCGTTTTCACGACGCGAGTCGCAAAACGGCCGCGAAAAACGCCCGCCGGTTTATCCCTGTTTTGATTCAAAAACGCTTTTTTTTGCCCACATCTGCATAAAAAGCGGGACAAAGTCGGATAAAAAGGATAAAACCGTAAGGTCGATCGGTTTATCAGACTTATGCACAGGAGTTTTGAAAAATGTTGATATTGGCTTCCAAAAGCAAAAGCAGACAGGATCTTTTGGACGCGGCGGGCGTTGAATTCAAATGCGTTTCCGCCGGAATCGACGAGGACGCGGTCAAATCCGAAATGCGCGCCGACGGACAGGACAGCCGGCAGGCCAGCCTGACTTTGGCGACGCGCAAGGCGATGGCCGTTTCCAAAAAACATCCGAACGCTTTCGTCATCGGCGCGGATCAGATTTTGGATCTGAACGGCGAATGGTTTTCCAAACCCGCTGATTTGAACATCGCGCACAAGCATTTGAAAAAACTGCGCAACAAAACGCATTTGCTGGTCAACGGCACGGCGGTCGTGAAAAACGGCGCGCTGGTGTGGTTTGACAATTCCGTCGTCAAGGTTAAAATGCGCGATTTTTCGGACAATTTTCTGGACGACTATCTGGCCGAAGCGGGCGACGACGTGTGCGATTCCGTCGGCGCGTATTATATGGAGGATCTGGGCGCGCAGCTGGTCGAATCCTACGAGGGCGACTATTTTTCCGTGCTGGGGTTGCCGTTGTTGCCGTTGTTGGAATGTCTGCGCACCTGCGGGGAATTGAAAAAATGACGCTGGCCGGCGTTGTCGGTTTCCCGATCAAACATTCAAAGTCCCCTCTGATTCATAATTACTGGCTGAAAAAATACGGCGTTGACGCGCGCTATGACGCGTTCGATGTCGCGCCCGACGATTTGCCCGCGTTCGTGAAATCCGCGGCGAAAAACGGATTGGCGGGTTTCAACGTCACCTTTCCGCACAAGGTTGCCGTGATGACCTTGATGGATGAAATATCCCCCGCGGCGCAAAAGGCGGGGGCGGTCAACACGGTCGTCGTTCGCGGCGACGGGACTTTGTTCGGCGACAACACGGACGGATACGGATTTTTGGCCAATCTGGCGGAAAGCAAGCCGGATTTCGACATTCAAAAAACGGTTGTCGTCGTTTTAGGAACGGGCGGCGCGGCGCGCGGCATTTGCGCGGCAATGGTTTTGGCGGGCGCGCCGGAGATCCGGTTGGTGTACCGGACGTGGGAAAAGGCCGAACATCTGGCGCGGTCGGTCGGCGGAACCGTCCGTTTGATTGAATGGCGGGACAGAGAGGACGCCTTGACGGGCGCGGGGCTGCTGGCCAACGCGACGACGCTGGGGATGAACGGGTTTGACGCGCTGGACATCGGGCTTGACAACCTGCCGGAAAACGCGGTGGTTGCCGATCTGGTCTATGCGCCGTTGAAAACCGATCTGCTGAAACGGGCGGAAAACAGAGGTTTGGCGACCGCGGACGGGTTGGGGATGTTGCTGCATCAGGCGCGGCCGGCTTTCAACGCGTGGTTCGGCGTCATGCCGGAAATCACCGCCGAATTGCGGGAGCTGGTTTTACAATGAAAAGCGTTGTCGTCGGATTGACGGGGTGCATGGGCGCGGGCAAATCGACCGCCGTCAAAATGATCCGGCAAATGGTCGTTCCCGTGTTCGACAGTGATGAAAACGTGCACCGGCTGATGCGTGAAAACCGCGACATGATCGCTTTGTTCGCCCGCCGGCATCCGCAAAGCGTTGTTCGCGGCGAAATCGACCGCGGGGTTTTGTCGGCTTTGATCAACGAAAAAAAGCTGGACGTGCGCGAACTGGAACAAATGATCTATCCGTTTTTGGAAACGGAGTTGCGCGGTTTTTTTGCGCGTCACCGATTGGAACCGGTTGTCGTTTTGGACGTGCCGCTACTGTTTGAAGCGAAATGGGACAGGTTTTGCGATAAAATCATCGTCGTCACAGCGCCCGCGGACGTGTTGAAAAAGCGGGTGTTTGAACGCGCCGGCATGACGGATGAAAAATACGCGGCGCTGACGCGGCGGCAGATGCCCGACGCGGAAAAACGGGCAAAAGCCGACTATGTCGTCGAAACACAGCGTGGCATCGAACCCGTGCGGAAAAAACTGGCTGAAATATTGGAAGAAATCAAATGCGCGAAGTCGTTTTAGATACGGAAACAACGGGGTTGGATCCCTATTCGGGGCACAAACTGGTGTCCATCGGCTGTGTGGAACTGGAAAACCATATGCCGACGGGCAAAACGTATTACCAGCTGATCAACCCCGAACGCGACGTGCCCGAAGAGGTGGTCAAAGTGCACGGCCTGACCAACGAGATTTTGGACAAGGAACCGCCGTTCCGCGACATCGTTGATGATTTTTTGGCGTTCATCGGGGATTCGCCGCTGGTCATCCACAATGCCGAATTCGATATGAAATTCATCAATGCGGAATTGTCATGGATCAAACGCGACCCCATTCCGATGGACAGGGCGATCGACACGCTGTTGATCGCGCGCCGGAAATTCCCCGGATCGCGCGTCAATCTGGACGAATTATGCCGCCGTTTCGGCATTGACAACACCAAACGCACGAAACACGGGGCTTTGCTGGACTCCGAATTGTTGTCCGAAGTTTATCTGGAATTGCTGGGCGGGCGCGAACCGGGGTTTGTTCTGGGCATGAAAGAAAAGGAAAGCCCGTTGGAAATAAAAGCCCGTTCGCAGGGTGACAAAAAGCCCCGCAGAGAACCGCGTCCCCCCGTTTTTCTGGAGGGCGAAGCGGAAAACCACGAGGCTTTTTTAAAAAAATTGAAAAATCCGATGTGGATCAACTGAAATCCGTCAGTTGACCGTCGCGTTTTCCTTTTGCTTTTTGATTTCCTCCAAACGCTGGTGGTACAAACCGACAAAGTCGATCGGGTTGATCATCAACGGCGGGAATCCGCTTTCGCGCGTCAGGTCGGCGATGATGTTGCGCACGAACGGGAACAGCAGGCGGGGGATTTCGATCAGCAAAATGGGTTCGACGTGTTCGGCGGGAACCTGAACGGTCGCGACGCATCCGTATTCGACTTCGCACAAAAAGGCGACCTTTTCCTGCACTTTCGCCTCGGCCTTGATTTTCAGACTGACGTGATAGGCGGCGTCCTGAATTTTTCCGGCCTGAACGTCAACGGAAACGTTGATTTCCGGATTGGTTTTCAGCTCTGTGAAAATCTGCGGGACGTGCGGTGCTTCAAAAGAAATGTCCTTGACAAATTGGGCGTTGATCGCGATGGTGACATCTTGTTTGTTTTCTGTGTTGTTTTCGTTCATTAAACTATTCTCCCGATTAAAAAATCTGATATACTCTATCCCAATCGGCCGCAGATTGAAAGAAGGAAGGTTAAAAATATGTCGCAACAGTTCCAATTCATGGATATCGTTTTTCTGGGAATAGTCGTCCTGCTTTTGGTCAATCGCCTGCGCAGCGTTTTGGGGACGCGTCCGCCGCGCGATGAAAACGGCAAAGATACCGCCGCCGAAAACCGGCCGAACGTCGTCGATATTTCGGATTACCGCACGATTGAGAGCGACAACGGGGCAAAAATGGAATTCGATCCGACCGCCGCCGGCGCGTTCGAGGAAGACGCCGAAGTCGTCAAAAACCTGAAACGGATAAAGGAATCCTTTCCGGATTTCGATCTGGTCGATTTCATGCAAAAAGCGCCGCGCGCCTTTGAATACATCGCCGACGCTTTTGCCAAAGGGAACAAGGCCGATTTGAAACCGCTGCTCAGCCCCGCGATTTACGCCAGCTTTGAAAAGGCGATCGACGACCGCGCCGCCCGTCATGAAACGGCGGAATTCAGCCTGATCGGGTTCAAATCCATCAAACTGGTCAAGGCGGAAACGGCCGGAACGACCGTCTATCTGACCGTCGAATTTGAAACGGATCAAACCAATATCGTCAAGGATGAACAGGGCAAGGTCGTCGTCGGCGATCCGACCTATATCGAAACGGTGACGGACGTTTGGACGCTGCGCAAAGATATGCTGTCCGATGATCCCGTGTGGGTGTTGACGGCAACGCACGGCAAAGCCGCGTGATGAATAAAAAATACGGCGTTATCGCGGGATCGGCGTTGATCGTCGGGATACTTTTCGCGTGGACGAAGCGTCCCGAACCGCCCGCCCTGCCGGTTGAAAACGCGGTTGAAAGCCTGACGCTGACCCCTGTCGGTTTCAACCGGCTGAACGGGTTTGAAAAGGACGACGTGCTGCAGGCTTTGCCCGCGCTGAAAAAATCGTGCGCCGTTTTAGGAAAAAAGGAAAAGGCGTGGCGCGGTTTTTGTGAAAAAATGAACGCGGCCGCGTTTGAAACGGCCGATGATTTGCGCGCCTTTATCAAACGTGAAATGCGCGTTTTCGCCGTGAACGAAGGGCAAACGGGGCTGTTTACGGGGTATTACGAACCGGAAATCGCCGGATCGCCGGTGAAAACGGATGAATATGCCGTTCCCGTGTACGCTTTGCCCGACGACATCGTTAAAATCAATCTGGCGGCGTTCAATCCGAAATTCAAAGGCGAAGTCTTGTTCGGCAAACAAAGCGGCCGCGAAATCAAACCCTATCCGGCGCGCCGCGACATTGAAACAAACGGCGTTCCGGCCGAAACCATCGCTTGGGTCAAAGAAACGGCCGATCTGTTCATTTTGCAAATTCAAGGATCGGGTATTTTGATTTATCCCGACGGCAAGCGGATCGGAATCGGCTATGCGGGCGACAACGGCCGCGTTTTCACGGGCATCGGCGGCGTTATGGCAAAGCGCGGATTGTTGAAAAAAGGCGTTTCGACCATGGCCGAAATCCGGCAATGGCTGATCGACAATCCGGAACAGGCGCGCGAATTGATGCATGAAAACGACCGCTACATCTTTTTCAAACGGCTGGATTCCGTCGGGGCGGTCGGGTCGCTGGGCGTCAAGCTGACGGCGGGGCGCAGTCTGGCGGTCGATCCGGCTTTTGTGCCTTTGGGATCGTTTTTGTGGCTGGAAACGACCGCGCCGGACGGGTCGGCGCTGAACCGGCTGGTGACGGCGCAGGACACGGGATCGGCGATCAAAGGCGCGATCCGCGGCGATTTTTTCTGGGGGACGGGCGAACAGGCCTTGAAACAGGCCGGACGCATGAAAAGCAAGGGGACGTATTACCTTTTGCTGCCCGAACGGTATGATTTGAACGGACGTTGAAACATGGCAAAATATCCGATACAGCCGCCGACGCGGCAGGATTTGATCATATTCCAAGGATTGCAAAAGGCTTTGGTTGAAAAAAAAGCCCTTGTCAAAGTCGATTTCAAAAAACTGAACAAGTTTAAATCCCCGTTTTTCAACCCGTGGGAAAACGTGCTGCCGCTGTTGACGATCCTGACGCTGTCGCTGCTGCTGATGGTGGCGGACAATTTGATCGTCGGGACGGGCGTTTTGCTGGCGCTGAGCATCGGGTACGCTTTCGCCGCGCCGTTTTTTTTGGAACCGTTCATGCACAACCGCGTCGTCAAACGCGTCGTGCCGCGGATCGAAAAGTTTCTGGTCGCGTGGCGTTATGGCGGTTTTTCGATTGTTTTGGCGGCCGATCCGCGCTATTCCTGTTCCGCGCCGTTCGGGGATTGGCGCCAGTTTACGCAAATGTATTTTTCCGATTTGATACCGCGGGAAATGGGTGAAAACGGCAATGACGGACAATGACGGTTTGGATTTGTGGCAAGCGGTGACGGACACGGTCAAACCGCTGAAATCGAAAACGCCCGCGAAAAAGGCGGCGCACGTTTCCCTGCGCAAAAAACTGACCGTTGACGCCAAACCCGCCCGCCACGCGCCCGATTTCGACTATTCCATCACGGAAAAACTGACCGAGGGCGACATTCGCGCGATGGATAAAAAAACGGGACAGCGGTTCAGAAACGGCGAAATGCCGATCGAAGCCGTTTTGGATCTGCACGGCCACACGCTGGAAAGCGGTTTCGCCGCTTTGGTCAAATTCATTTACGCGCAGGAAAAACGCAACGCCCGATGCCTGTTGCTGATTACGGGAAAGGGCGGCTTTCTGGGCAGGGGCGTGATCAAGGCCGAAGTGCCGAATTGGATGAACGCCCCCGAAATCCGCAGCCTGATTTTGTCCTATTGTCTGGCAAAGCCAAAGGACGGCGGCGAAGGAGCCTTTTATATCCTTTTAAAACGCCACCGTTCGTGATAAGACAAAGCGCAATCATTTAAAGGACGACGGAAATGGACGGAACGATTTTTGCGACGGCGACGGCTTCGGGCAGGGCGGGGGTGGCGATCGTCCGCGTGTCGGGCGCGAACGCGCTTGACGCCGTCCGGCTGATGACGGGGATTGAAAACCCGCGTCCGCGTCAGGCGGTGTTTACCGAAATCCATGCTTTGGACGGCACGCCGATCGATAACGCTTTGGTGCTTTATTTCCCCTGCCCGCACAGCTTTACGGGCGAGGACGTGGTCGAATTTCAAACCCACGGCGGACGGGCGATCGCGGCGGCGATGCTGGAAAACCTGTCGAAAATCAAAGGGTTCCGTCCCGCCCAACGCGGGGAGTTCACCCGCCGCGCCGTCGAAAACGGCAAAATGGATCTGACCGCGGCGGAGGGGCTGGCCGATTTGGTGGACGCCGAAACGGAACAGCAGCGCAAACAGGCTTTGCGGCAAATGGGCGGCGCGCTGGCGAAAAAATACGAAGACTGGCACGACCGTTTGAAACACCTGCTGGCGTGGATGGAGGCGTACATCGACTTTCCCGAAGAGGAAATCCCCGACAGCGTTTCCGACGACGTGCGCGGCAAAATCACGGGATTGATCGACGAAATACAGGCGCATTTGGACGACGGGCGGCGCGGTGAAAAACTGCGCGACGGGTTTCAAATCGCGATCATCGGCGCGCCGAACGCGGGCAAATCCAGCCTGATGAACCGGCTGGCGCAGCGCGACGTGGCGATCGTGTCGTCCACGGCGGGAACGACGCGCGACATTATCGAAGTCCGGCTGGACATCAACGGCTATCCCGTTGTTGTGGCGGACACGGCGGGATTGCGCGACACGGACGAGGAAATCGAAGCCGAGGGCGTCCGCCGCGCCAAAGCCCGCGCCGCCGAATCCGATCTGGTTTTATGGCTGACAGACGCGACGGGGGCGAAAAATCCGGCCGAAGCGCAAGGGATTGACGCCGACAAAATCGTTTCCGTGATGAACAAGGCGGACAAGACGGACGCCAAAAACGACGGCAACATATGGATTTCCGCCAAAACGGGACAGGGCGTTGACGCTTTGATCGAAAAAATCGCCGGCCTTGTCGATGAACGCATGGGATTGCGCGAAGAACCGTCCCTGACGCGTTTGCGCCACCGCGAAGCGCTGCGGGATTGCGTCGCCGACCTGCGTTCGGCCTTAAACGCGCTGGAACAGGAATTGACGGCCGAGGATCTGCGTATGGCGATGCGGTCGCTGGGCAAAATCACGGGGCGGGTGCAGGTCGAAGAGCTGCTGGATTTGATTTTCAAAGATTTTTGCATAGGAAAGTAAATGACGGACACTTTTGACGTAATAGTTGTCGGCGGCGGCCACGCGGGGTGCGAAGCGGCGGCGGCGGCGGCGCGCATGGGGGCGAAAACCCTGTTGTTGACGCATAAAATCGCGACGATCGGCGAAATGTCGTGCAATCCGGCGATCGGCGGGCTGGGCAAAGGGCATCTGGTGCGCGAAATCGACGCTTTGGACGGCGTGATGGGACGCGTCGCGGACAAGGCCGGCATCCAGTTCCGTATGCTGAACAGCTCCAAAGGCCCCGCGGTGCAGGGGCTGCGCACGCAGGCGGACAGAAAGCTTTACCGTCAGGCGATGCAGGCGGAACTGCTGAATTACGAAAACCTGACGGTTGAGGAAGGCGCGGTTGAAGGCCTGCTTTACCGTGAAAACCCCGTTTCCGTCACGGGCGTGACGACGGCGGACGGCAGGGCGTTCACGGCGGGCGCGGTCGTTTTGACGGCGGGAACTTTCCTGCACGGGCTGATGCACGTCGGGGAAACGAAAACGGTCGGCGGGCGCGTCGGGGACATCTCCTGCGAACACCTGTCGGACTTTCTGATCCGGCTGGGGCTGCGCGTCGGGCGGTTGAAAACGGGAACGCCGGCGCGTCTGGACGGCAAAACGATCAATTACGACATCCTGCAGCGGCAGGAGGGCGACGAAAACCCCGAACCATTCTCGTTCCTGGACGACAAGATCACGACGCCGCAAATCGCGTGTTACATCACAGCGACGAACAAAACGACGCACGACATCATCCGCGCCAATATGCACCGCGCGCCGCTGTTTTCCGGCCAAATCAAAGGCGTCGGCCCCCGCTATTGTCCCAGCATTGAAGACAAGCTGGTCAAATTCGCCGACAGGGATTCGCACCACGTTTTTTTGGAACCCGAGGGATTGGACGACGACACGGTCTATCCGAACGGGATTTCCACGTCTTTGCCCGCCGACGTGCAGGACGCGATGATCCATTCGATCAAAGGGTTGGAAAACGTCCGCATCATCCGCCCCGGATACGCGATCGAATACGACTACATCGACCCGCTGGAAATGCGCACGACCCTTGAAACGAAAAAGGTTTCGGGGTTGTTTGTCGCGGGACAGCTGAACGGCACGACGGGATACGAGGAAGCCGCCGCGCTGGGGCTGCTGGCGGGCGTGAACGCGGCGTTGAAAGCGTCGGGATCGGACAGGGAATTCACGTTGGACCGCGCGGACGCCTATCTGGGCGTGATGATCGACGATTTGACGACCAAAGGCGTGGACGAACCGTACCGTATGTTCACTTCGCGCGCCGAATACCGGTTGCTGCTGCGTTCGGACAACGCCGATATGCGCCTGACGCAAAAGGGGATCGACATCGGATGCGTCGGGGAAAAACGCCGCCGCCGCTTTAATGAAAAAGTCGCCGCTTTGACCGAAGCGCGTCAAAAACTGAACGAAATCGGCGGCACGCCCAAGGAATTGGAAAAGCTGGGATTTGATGTCAACAAGGACGGATCGCGCAGAAACGGATTCGATTTGCTGGCGTACGGGGAGATCGACTGGAACAGGCTGGCGGACGTGTGGCCGCAACTGAAAAACACGCGCAAGGATGTCGTCGAACAGCTGGAAATCGAAGCAAAATACCGCGGCTATCTGCAACGTCAGGAATCCGATATCGCGGCGTTCAGAAAGGACGAGGCGATGAAAATCCCCGCCGACATCGACTATAAAAAGATCGGCGGCCTGTCGAACGAAGTCGTCATGCGCCTGAACAAAGTCCGCCCCGAAACATTGGGCGCGGCGTCGCGGATTTCGGGCGTAACCCCCGCGGCGGTGACGGCGGTTCTGGGATACGTCAAATCGTTGAAACAGTGAATTGATAAATCACGACGGAAAGCGGCATTGATTTTGCCGCTTTTCTTTTGCCCGCGTTTCGGGTATCCTGATTGTGTTCGCGCGGAATCGTTCCACGCGGAAAGTGCCTTAGCGGGCGCGGAGCCTTAGAACAGCTCTCTTAATCTTACTCGGCGCAGAGATGCGCCGTCATCCGTTTGCTTGAATGTAAATGCGGAGAATATCCCCGAATCTGACAATGGTTCGGGGAGCTTTTGACGTATGTTCAGAGGTCGTCCCCACGGACAGCTTTAAAGGTCAGAAGGATCATTACACTATGTGATTTATGAACTCCCCGAGCCGCTTAATGGCGGTTTTTCTTTTATCCGGAAAAGGAGGGGAGTTATGAAAAAGATTTTCTTGTTGATCTTGGGCGCGATCGCTTTGTCGCCCGCGCCGGCGAAAGCCGTCATTGCCGACGCCGTGACCGTGTTTGATACGGCAAAAGAAGCGGCGGCGGCAACGGCTACAATCGGGGGCAGCGTACAGTGTTCCGTCAAAGGTATCATTGACGGCGAAACCGGTTGGTCTGTGTGTTATACATCCACGCTTGACGGCACCATATGTGACCAAACGCAATATTGCGACGCTTGTTTTGTGGAAGCTCCATATATTTGTCAGAAATGCGCCGGCAGTTACATTCTGGTCGAAAATGGCGATTATGACACTTATTGCGTGAAACCGAACAGCGCCGGATGCTGGGACGAAGCCTTGGCTGCCGAAAATTGCGCCCGATGCGCCAAAGACGGAATAACGTGTCAAAAATGCAACACGGGCTTTACTCTGAAAAACGGACTGTGCGTCGCCACAGTTTCCACATCGACCGATTCCGGAAGCTCCGACGCCACCGGCAGCGACGACACCGGCGCGACGGCCGACACGAACACGATCGCCGGCAACTGCCCGACGGGAACGACAAAATCCGCCGACGGATGTTGTTGCATGCCGAACTGAATCATTCCGCCGCTCGTCCATAAAACGACGGGCGGTTTTATGTTATTTTATTTATTCGATAAAAACACGCCTAAAAAATCGCAAGGATTATTGTAAATATTTAAATTTCATTACAATGCATATGATAAAAATATATTTTAAATTATATCTAATAGATTCTATAGAAAGAAAGTTATTATTGAAAATATTTTGTAAAACGTTTTAAAAAATCCATTGATTTTTTTGGTAAAATACGTTATATAATCTATAACAACACTCGGGACGCCTCTTAACAATGCGCACCACCCCGAGTCTTTTTTTGAAAAAAAACAATGAAAAATAATCCCTCCGGTATTCCGTTTAATAAACAGCCTTTATCCAACGAAAAAATAATCGAGCTGCTGTCCGAACGAGGAATGATTATCGACGATCCGAAGCGTGCTGAACATTATCTGAATTTCATATCCTATTACCGCTTATCCGTTTATATGTTGCCGTTCCAAGATAAAAACAATTATTTTAAAAAGCCTGTTTCATTTGAAAAAATTTTGCGTCTTTATTCGTTTGATCGCCGCTTGCGTCTTTTATCTATGGACGCTTTGGAACGGATTGAAGTTGCATTCAGAACAGTTATCATAAATTGTATGTCGCTGCGATGCGGAGCGTTCTGGCTGAAAAATCCGGATTGTTTTCACGATAAAAACAAGCGTAATACCCACGCATCCATGTTAAAAGAAATTCAAAAACAGATCGAGCGGCAAAAATCGGCTCCAAGTCTGGAACATTATTATCAAGCCTATTCCTTGCCCGAAATACCTCCGGCGTGGATTGTTTTTGAAATATTGCCGTTCGGGTGCGTGTCGCGAATTTATGAAAATTTAAAACGTCCTTACAGAAAAGAAATCGCGAAAAAATTCGGTATAGAAGAATCCATTTTGCAATCGTGGTTTCACGCCTTGTCGATACTGCGTAATTCCTGTGCGCATCATTCACGCATTTGGAACAGGAAATATCCTTTTAAAATCAAAAAGGCGGATGTTTTTCCGGAATTGGACGCGGCGGAAGGTTTCTATGCTTTTGTGTTGATTATGGACATCTTGTTGAAAAAAATTGTTCAAACACCGACATGGACGCGGCAACTGGAAAAAACGCTAAAGGAATTTGCGGATGTCGTTAACCCGACAAGCATGGGGTTTCCCTGCCGCCCGTCATTTCGGCAACGGGCGGCAAAATGGTTCAGTTCGGCATACAGCAACATCCGTCGGCGGACAATTTCATATCGTCCGGACAGGAAATGACCGTGCCCGTTTTTCCGGAATCGCCCGAACCGGAATCAACGGCGACGCATTTACCGTTTTGCAGGGTATAGCCGCTTTTGCACGCCGTGCAGGTGGAGGATGAAGAACAGGCGGAGCAATTCGACGGGCAAGTGATGGAAGCGGTGGTTTTGCGTTCACATTCATAATAGCTGATTGATGTGGAAGTGCTTCCGTCATAGCTGCTTGTGGTGGCTTTTTTCAATTCATATCCGGCTTCGCAGGAATTGCACGAACCAAGGGTGCTGTTTGCATAAGAACGAACGGTTTCATCTTTTTCTTTGTCCCGGTATTGACAAGTCCCCCAGTAACGGACGCCGCTGCAGGATGAACATCCAGTGGGACAAGAAACGCAACGTTCGGCACTGTAATCGCTTTTTTCTCCGCAAGAATAAGCCGCCGCGTAATACTGTCCCGAACCGCACGACAATGCTTTCGCCTGTGTCGTAAACAATAAAAACAGGCCGGATATCCATAAAAATCTTTTCATAACTACCTCCTTTTCCAAGCAAAAGAAAAACCGCCTGAAAAGCGGTTCGGGGAGTTAGAAAATCATATCGCAGAATGACCGTTTGGCCTTTAAAACCGACCGATTCAAATCGGGGTTTCTGAACATACGCCAAAACCTCCCCGACCGTTGGAAATCGGGGATATGCATCCGTTCCGGTTGCGCGAAACGGATTCCGGCGTCATATCAACGCCGCTGCGATAAGAGCTTTCTACGGCTCCGAACCTGTTTTATTCAGGCTCTGTCCGCAATGAAAAAACACTCATTGCGGATAAATCCAGTCTATAAAAAGGACGGGAAAAAAACAAGGCATAAAAAAACGGCGGCGTCATGGCGGCGCGCCGTTTTTCGGCAAACGCGCGGCTGTTATTTTTTGACAAACGCGCTTTTGGGGTGGTGGCACACGGGACAAGTGTAATCGTCCGGCAATTCGTCAAAAGGCGTTTCGCCGTCGTAAACGTGGCCGCATACGGAACACACCCGCTTTTCCGGTGTTTCCTCTTTTGTTTTCGCGGCTTTGTCTTCGATCTTTTCAAACTGGTCGGCACCGACGCCGCAAACGGGGCAAGTGTAATCCGCGGGCAGCGTGTCGCCCTCGTGTTCGTAACCGCAAACCGTGCAAATCCATTTAGTCATCGCTTTTCCTTTCATGTCTTGAACCGGTTTTCCCGCCTTGAACGCGGCGGCGACCCGTTCTTTCCATTCTTTTCTGTACAAAGTGTAGCTGAGCGCTTCGCCCTGTCCGTTTTCGGCCGTTTCGATCGCGCATAAAAACAGGGTGTGCGATCCTAAATCCTTTGTTTCCGTGACGCGGCAGAACAAGTACGCCGCCGCGCCGTTCAAAACGGGCAGTCCGTTTTCAACGCGGTGCGGGACTTTCGCCCATTTGTCGGCGTCGCGCCCCGATTGGAATCCGAAGTTTCCGATCACGAAAGGATCCGTTTCATCCGACAGGACGGACAGGGAAAACCGGCCGCTTTCCGCGATGAATTCGCGCGTTTGCGTTTTTTTGTTGCAACATATCGCCAACGTGTCGTCCGTCGTTTGCATGACGGCGTCAACGACGCATCCGCCGAACCGCCCGCCGTTTTCAACGCCGGCGACGTACAGGCCGTAGGTCAGTTTTAATAAAGCGTTCAAATCAATCATCATGCTTTTATCAAAACCGAAACGCCGGCGCGAAGCAATATGGCTAAACGTTCAACCTGATCAAAACGTCGGCGCCGATCCCCGTTCCGGCGTCGGCGGCCAACCGGTCGGGAGTGTAGTTTTCGTTGAACAAATCGATGCTTTCCCCGACTTTGATCCGGTCGGCGACGGCGGTCGCGTCAACGGACAGATAGTTTGTCGCAGGGGCGGCCAATACCGGCAGCAAAATCCCCCTATAATCGACGAAGCATCCTTTTTTATGCGCGATTCCGTCGCCCGATCCGGCCAGAACGGTGGCGACGACGGCCGGTTTTCGCAAAACGCATTCGTCGTTGTATCCCAGACTTTCCCCCGCGTCGAACCGGCGCACCCATCCGATTTCGGCACTTAAGCGCGCAACGTTTTTTTGTCCCGCGCCGGATCCGTACAACGCCGCGCCCGACCGGATGACATCGAAACAGTATTCTTCGCCCAAAGCGGCGCCGAACGACGCGGCCAAGCTTTTTTCCGCATCGGGGAACAGGGCGGCGTATTTTGAAAACAGGTCGAGCTGCCGCCGGTTTTTCGGGCTGTCCGGCCGTTCCGCGCAGGCCAGATGCGACATCAGAAATTTGACGTTCCGCCCGTCCAAAGCGCGCGTTACGGCCGGTTCGTCAAACGCGTCCAATCCCGCCATGTTGAATCCCGTGTCCAAACGAACCGCAATGCCTTTTTCTTCGGGAAACCGCGCCAAAGCCTCAAATGTTGAAAAAACGGGGATCAGCCTGCGCGCCGCGTAATCCGCGGGCGTGTCGCCGCCGATCAACGCGTCCAGCACGAAAACGCGCGCGTTCGCGGCCAAACGGCGCACGGCGACACCTTCGTCGAACCGGTTGACAAAGAACGTTTCGCATCTCGCCCGTGTTAAAGCGGGAACGACGTTTTCAAATCCCAAACCGTAGGCATTGGCTTTGACAACCGCCGCGATTTCCGATTTCGGGCGCATCTGCCGCATCCGGCGGAAATTTTCGGCCAGAGCGTCCCCGTAAACCGTCAATTCCAGCGGCATTTTTACAGCCCCAAAACGTCTTGCATCGTGTAAAGGCCGGCGGGTTTGTCCTGCGCCCACAACGCGGCTTTGATCGCGCCGTCGGCGAAAATTTCGCGGGACGCGGCTTTGTGCGTCAATTCGACGCGTTCGCCCGCACCGGCGAATATGACGGTGTGGTCGCCGACCACGTCGCCCCCGCGCAACGCCGCAAAACCGATTTCGCCCGCCGGACGCGCGCCGATGATGCCGTGACGTTCGTAACGCGCCACGTCGTCCAAAGCGACCTGCCGTCCTTCGGCGGCGGCGCGCCCCAATCCCAACGCCGTTCCGGACGGCGCGTCGGCTTTGTTGCGGTGGTGCATTTCGACGATTTCAATGTCGTAAGACGGGTCCAAGACGGCGGCCGCCCGTTTGACCAAAGCGAACAGCAGGTTGACGCCGATGCTCATGTTCGGGGCGGCGACGATGACGGTTTTTTCGGCGCATTTTTTCAAAACGTCCGATTGCTCGGCGTTCAATCCGGTCGTGCCGACGATCAAAATCTTGCCCGTTTCGGCGGCGATTTTCGCGTGTTCGACCGACGCGGCGGGCGCGGTGAAATCCAACACGGCGTCAACGGCGTTGAACAGCTCGAACGGATAGGCTGTCACCGTTATTCCCAACGCCCTGCCGCCCAGAACTTCGCCCAGATCGCGGCCGATGAACCCGCTTTCGCGGCGTTCCGACCCGCCCGCCAATTCGCACCCGTTGTGTGTCAACACGCGGGACATCAGCATTTTGCCCATTCTGCCCGCACAACCCGTCACGCCTATTTTCATCGCACAACCCTTTCGTGATTGAAAAAATTTCCCTTTATTTTAAACGAAATCCGGACGTTTTCCAACCGGTAATCGCGACAGTCCGCAAATATGTTTTTAAATTGACTTTGATAAGTGATAATTTAAAATAAATTATTGTGATTTTTTTTGAGGATTTCCATGAAAACAATATTGTGTTTTTTAATACTTGTTTTGTGCTCTTGTTCGTCGAAACTTCCTGATGAAATGCAGGTTCACGTTTCGTCAAACATTCCGGCCGTTATCGTTGTTGACGATGTTCCGGCGTATTCCGAAACACCGGCACTGCTTCGTTTATCGGGAAATAAAGAACATTCTATCGTCCTGCTGCGCGCGGGATATCGGGAGGCGTCTTTTAAAATCGCGAACGTCCCCCAACGGACGCGTTTGATGTCAACAACGTTCGGCGACAGGATCATGCCGAATTTCATATTCGATGAAAAAGACGTTGATTTGTGTCCGCCGGAGCCTTTTGATCCTTTCGCGACCTCTTCGTGTCTTTCGACAACGGTACCGCTGGCGGCGGCGACGTATCTTCCGTCCGCGACGACAAGCACCGTCACGCCGTATGTCGGCATAGAATACGAACCGCAACAGGTTTACATCAATTTGTTGAAGAATGATTCCGACGCGGTTTCAAATTTTGACATCAAGCGTTATGTGCTTAAAAATTTTTCAAATTTTGATTTGGATTTTCAACAAGAGCATCTTGAAACAATAACGGGATTGTCGCGGGATGAAATAAAAGAAATATTAAAAGCGAACCTGACGCCGGACACCGCGGCAAACGCGTTTTCCGCCGCGATGGAAAAAAATATGAAATGAAAACCGTGTTTGGAAAAGCCGTCTTTTTTTTGTTCAACGCTCTTTTGTCGGCGTATTTGGCGGTGTTGGCGATGCTGCTGACCGTTCCGACAGGCGCGTTGATCGTTGAGGAAAAGTCGCTTTCCCTTTTCGGTTTTGTTTTCCTGTGCGCGGCGGGTGTCGGCGTTCCCTGCGTCGGGTCGGGCGTCGCGGCGATCGTTTTGTATCTCAAGGGGTTCAGGGCGACGGCGGGTTGGTTTTACGCGTGGTTTTTCGCCGTTCATATTTGCGCGCTGACCGCCGTTTCAACCGGCGGCGACACAATGTTTTGGCTGTTGGCCGCGGCGTTTTTAATCATGTTCGCGGGGTCGGGGGTCGCGGGGCGTGCGCTGCGCAAAAAGGGGTTGAAAAAATCGGCCGCGGTCTTTTACGCCGTTTTCGTCCTTTATTGGATCGCCGCGGTTAAAACGGCCGCCGATTACGCTTTGACGACGCGATAGACTTTTTCATACAGCGCGGATTTTATTTTTTGAAAACGCCGTTCGTCCGCCGCCGCGCCCGAAGTCATCACGTGCATTTTCAGGGATTTTTTGCCCGCGGCCATCGGCGGCTGCTCATAGGGATAGGTGTTCAGGAAAAATCCGTTTCTTTCGTAAAAACCGATGCGGCGGCGCGTGATGTCGCTTGTCGGCGGTTCGACTTCCAAACAAACGGGCTTTCCCAGACGTTTGATCAGATCGTTCAGCATTTTTTTGCCGACGCCGTTGTTGCGGCACGACGGGTTGACGGCGAAATGTTCGATATAGACGAAATCATCAAAACGCCACGTTGAAATGAACGCTTTGACATCCGCGCCGTCCTTTATGCCATATACGGCGTAGTCGGGATCGGCGAACAAAGCCCGTTGCGCCGCGCGGCTGCGGTGTTCGTCGGCGGGAAAGCTTTTTTCCATCAGGGAAAACAAAGCGTCGAAATCGTTTTGCGTCAGGCGTTGCATAAAAAAGCTCCTTTGAAAATTTTCCAAAACATACGCGCCGCCGCGTTTTCGCGCAAGTTTTCTGTTCGGAAAGATGTGATGTTCAATTCTTTTGTTTTTGTACTATATTTTCAGGACGCACAGGTAACATAATAAAAGAATCTTTCATTTCAATCCCATATATACGTGTATTTGGTTTACAAACCATAAATCCAACAGTCACTTCTTGTTTATCGTCTTTAATAACATCTGTGGCTGAATCTACATCGTGGAAAGCATTAGCCAAAGGTGCCCAGCCTCCCGCCATCATTTTTCCTGTTATCAGGTCAACGCTCGGTTCAACGGATTCAAAATATCCCCACCATTTTTCTTTAATCGGCATCCTTACTCTAAGATAATAATAAAGCCTATCGCTATCTCTGGCAGGGGATAGTTGTTGGACGATTGGTGAATCTTCGCTCGGCTCTTTTCTTAAAATAGTTGTATTTGACTTTATGTAGCATGGAGCATCCAGAATAAAACAAGGAAGATCCATTGCCTGTAACGGTGTTGATAAGCATAAAAGCGCGATCGCGGTTAAAATCGTTTTTTTCATTTTTGCAATCCTATTCCATCGCGTGATGACATTCGGGACATTCATCAACAGCTTCTTGCATGATCTCATCAACAAGTTCGTGAAATGCGGAATAAGAAATCGGAAGTTCGTTGCCGCAATCTTTTTTATACGCATCTGTTACCATGGCGTACATATATTCTGTGTCAGAATCACATTCTATCAGAACGTTTCCATGAATCAGGCAGTTTTTAATAGCTCCAATCCGAAAAAGATATTCTTTAACCATGTCGTAATACGCCCCGTCCGGCATAAAATCCTTAGTTTGGCTCATAGTTCCCTCCTTTGTAAAATATCCTAATTTGGGATATCCTATAACGGGATTTTATCCTTGTCAACAGACGGGGATGAAAGCATGACGAAATCGGTTTTTACAGACCGCTATAAACTGTTCCTGAATTTGTTGGTGCAAGAGCGGAAAAATCGCGGAATCACGCAGGTTTTACTGGCAAAACGGCTGAACAAGCCGCAATCGTATGTTTCCAAATACGAAAACGGCGAACGGCGGTTGGATGTCGTCGAATTTTTGGATATTGCGGCGTGTTTGGAATTGGACGCGGCGGCGTTCATTCAAAAACTGGCCGGATAGGGCGGATTTTCAAAAGCGGCGTTTTTTCATCCCGCTTTTTTCAGCATGTCTTTCAGTTTTTCGAAAAATCCGGCGGATTCCGGGCTGTTTTCCGCGCTTTCCGCGTCAAACTGTTTCAGCAGTTCCTTTTGTTTCGCGGTCAGTTTGGTCGGGGTTTCGACCTTGAACCGAACGAACAGATCGCCGACGCTTTTGCTTTGCAGGACGGACATTCCCTTTTTGCGCAGACGGACTTCTTCGCCCGTTTGCGTTCCGGCGGAAACGGTGACTTTTTCCTTTGTGCCGTCGATGCAGGGGATTTCGATCGTTCCGCCCAGCGCGGCCGTCGTCATCGACACCGGAATGTCGCAATGCAGATCCGCCCCGTCGCGTTTGAAAATCGGGTGCGGTTTGACGTGGACGAAGATGTACAGATCCCCGTTCGGTCCGCCGTTCGCGCCGGCTTCGCCCTGACCGGACAGGCGCATCCGGTTGTCGGAATCAATGCCCGCCGGAATGTTGATTTCCAGCGTTTTTTTCTGCGAAACCTTGCCCGTTCCCTTGCATTTTTTGCACGGGTTTTTAATGACTTGCCCCGTTCCGTGACAGGTCGGGCAAGGGCGTTCTTCGATAAAGAATCCGGCCTGCCGCCGCACGCGTCCCGTGCCGTGGCACATATCGCACGTTTCGGCTTTCGATCCTTTTTCCGCGCCCGTGCCGCCGCATTCGTCGCATTGGACGGCGGTCTGGATTTCGATTTCCTTTTTCAATCCGGCAAAGGCTTCCTCCAGCGTGATTTCCAGATCGTAGCGGATGTCCGCCCCGCGCCGTCCGGCCGATTGCTGCGCGCGCCCGCGTCCGGCCGCGCCGCCCATGAATTCGCTGAAGATATCCTCGAAAATGCTGCCGAATCCGCCGGCGTTTCCGCCGAAATCGAAATTGAACCCGCCGAATCCGCCGCCGAACCCGCCGGCGCCCGCGCCCTGAGAAAACGCGGCATGGCCGTACCGGTCGTAGGCGGCGCGTTTCTGTCCGTCTTTCAAGATTTCATAAGCTTCCGTGACTTCTTTGAATTTCAGCTCGGCCTCTTTGTCCCCCGGATTGCGGTCGGGGTGGTATTTCATCGCCAAAGCGCGGTACGCTTTTTTGATTTCGACGTCGGTCGCCGTTTTTTCGACACCCAGAAGTTCATAATAATCTTGCTTGGCCATGATTTTTTCAGCTTTCAATCAAACACGGAAAAACCGTCCGGAGGGCTTGGCGCCTTCCGAACGGTCGTTGTTTACAAGGAATCAGTCTTTTTTGACTTCTTCAAAATCGGCATCGACAACCCCTTCGTCGGGTTTGGATTCAGCCGAGGCGGATTCGCCCGCGGACGCCTGCGCGCCGGCCGAAGCGGCCTCTTGCTGCGCTTTGTACAGCGCTTCGCCGATTTTCATCGAAGACTGCATCAACGCGTCGCATTTCGCGTTGATCGCCGCGACGTCGCCGGATTCCATGACACCCTGCAAAGCTTTGATGTCGGCTTCGACCTTTTCCTTGTCGGCGGCGGACACTTTGTCGCCCAGATCTTTCAAGTTCTTTTCGGTCGCGTGGATCAAGCTTTCGGCTTTGTTCTTGGCTTCAACGGCTTCTTTCTTCTTTTTGTCTTCGGAAGCGTGGGCTTCGGCGTCCTTGACCATCTTGTCGATGTCGGCTTCGCTCAAACCGCCGGAAGATTGAATGCGGATCGTCTGTTCCTTGCCCGTGGCTTTATCCTTGGCGGACACGTTGACGATGCCGTTCGCGTCGATGTCGAACGTGACTTCGATTTGCGGCATGCCGCGCGGCGCGGCGGGAATGCCGACCAGATCGAACTGACCCAGCAGTTTGTTGTCGGCGGTCATTTCGCGTTCGCCCTGGAACACGCGGATTGTGACGGCGGTCTGTCCGTCTTCAGCGGTCGAGAACACCTGCGATTTGCGCGTCGGAATGGTCGTGTTGCGGTCAATCAAGCGCGTGAACACGCCGCCCAGCGTTTCAATACCCAGCGACAGCGGGGTCACGTCCAGCAGCAGAACGTCTTTCACGTCGCCTTTCAAAACGCCGCCCTGAATCGCCGCGCCCAAAGCGACGACTTCGTCGGGGTTGACGCCTTTGTGCGGTTCGCGACCGAAGAATTCCTTGACGATTTCCTGAACTTTGGGCATACGGGTCATCCCGCCGACCAAGATCACTTCGTCAATGTCGGACGCTTTCAATCCCGCGTCTTTCAACGCTTTTTCGCACGGGGCTTTGGTGCGTTCCAGCAAATCTTCAACCAGCGATTCCATTTTGGCGCGGGTCAGTTTGACGTTCAGGTGTTTCGGACCCGTCGCGTCCGCCGTGATGAACGGCAGGTTGATTTCGGTTTGCTGCGCGGAGGACAGTTCGATTTTGGCTTTTTCGGCGCCTTCTTTCAAACGCTGCAAAGCCAGTTTGTCCTGACGCAGGTCGATGCCCTGTTCTTTCTGGAATTCGTCGGCCAGATAGTTGATGATGCGCGCGTCGAAATCTTCGCCGCCCAGGAACGTGTCGCCGTTGGTGGCTTTGACCTCGAACACGCCGTCGCCGATTTCCAAAACGGAAACGTCGAACGTGCCGCCGCCCAAATCGTACACGACGATCGTGCCGTTGGCTTTTTTATCCAAACCGTAGGCCAGCGCGGCCGCCGTCGGTTCGTTGATGATGCGCAGGACTTCCAATCCCGCGATTTTGCCCGCGTCCTTGGTCGCCTGACGCTGAGAGTCGTCGAAGTAAGCCGGAACCGTAATGACGGCCTGCGTCACCGGTTCGCCCAAGAAAGCTTCGGCGTCTTCTTTCAATTTCTGCAAAATGAACGCGGAAACCTGACTGGGGGCGTATTTTTTATCGTGCGCTTCGACCCACGCGTCGCCGTTTTCACCGGCGATGATGTGATAGGGAACCAACGATTTCGCTTTTTCGACCTGTTTGTCGGTAAAGCGGCGGCCGATCAAACGTTTGATCGCGAAGAACGTGCCTTCGGGGTTGGTGACGGCCTGACGTTTGGCGGACTGGCCGACCAAGCGTTCTCCGCTTTGCGTGAAAGCGACCATTGACGGCGTTGTGCGGGCGCCTTCGGCGTTTTCGATCACGCGGGCGTCTTTACCGTCCATAATGGCGAAACAGGAATTTGTCGTTCCCAAGTCAATACCAATTACTTTTCCCATAAATAAAACCTCTTTTCCTTGTAAACCCTGCCGCATGGCGGCATTTCTCGAAACCCTTATATAGGCGGGGGGATTTTGTTTCGCAAGCGGGGCGCGTGTATTTTTTCAAAAAAAATTTTCCTTGCCGGAAAGTCCGTGTTATTTTGAATGAAACACACCGGATTTTATAAAAACAGGGGCGGGGAATGGCAGAAAACGAACAGCAAACTAAACATTCCGTAAAGGCGTTTTTCCGTAAACGGGTGGGCGCGGAAAACGGCGGAACGGACGAAACGGCGCCGTTTTTCAAAACGGCCGGCCTGCTGTGGGGGAAATTCAAGCTGTTTTTGACCACGGACGCCGAAGCGGCCGCCAACGCCAAAAACGAAATCGTTTCCTTTGTCGTAAAGTGGTGGCATTGGGTGCTGGGCGGCGCGTTCGCCGTCATGGTTTTGTACTATCCCGCCGGCGCGCTGTTGTACAACCGGATCGACCTGAACCCGCGTTTCGGCGAAACCGCGGCGGAGGATCGAACCCGCGCGCTGGACACGATGGCGGGGCTGATCGCGCGGGAAACGGAAAAGAACGTCTATACGCCGAACCTGCCGTTTTTCTTTCCGACCTCCGTTCTGGACAATATGCCGTCGTTTCAAACGGGCGTGATGCGGGGTGTTCACGCGGTTATCGCCGCTTTTTCACAGGCGCAAGGCGCGCCCGAACCGCTGGAACGGGCGGCGGAGGCGGCCGGATATCCCGCGGATGTCTGGCACGTTTCCGGTTGGAAACCGGCCGTGTCGTCGGTGAAAAAATACCGCACGGCCAAAAACCTGATTTCGGCCTATACCGCCGATGTCGCAAAGGAAGCCGCGCCGTTCGACGCGTCCCCCGCCGCGCTGAAAACCGTTTTGGCGGGCATGGTTCGGGATATGCGGGACGGCGTCGCGACGCTGGATGTCCGGATCGCGAAAGGGGACAAAAAAATGTTCGACATGGCCGCCGACAACGATTTTTACACCGTCAAAGGGCGGATATACGTCTATTTCCTGACCTTGCGCGATTTGAAAAACGATTTCAAGGAAGCCTTTTCAAGCGAAGCGGTCGCGGGCGAATGGAAAACGGCCATGGCCGCGTTGAAAAAAGCGTTGGCGATTCAGCCGATGTTCGTCGTTAACGGATCGGCGGAAACGCAATTCGCGCCCAACCACCTGTTGGGGCTGGGATTTTATTTGCAGCGCGCGCAAACGGCTTTGTCGGATATGATTCAACAGATTCAACCGGTGGAAAATGAATAAAAAGCGCATAGGTCTTCTTTGTTTGTCGATCGGGATCGCGGCGGCCGTTCTGTCGTTACTGATCAAAGTTCCGGATGTGAAAAAAACGCCGCAGGGAATGTTTGTTCCGCCGGTTTCCACATCGCAGATGCAGGCGGTTTTCAGAAAACACGGGTACGACATGGCGCGCTGTCTGGACGGGGAAAGCCCCGTGCCGCGCCTGTTCGTCCAATCCGTGCCGCGTGATTTCAACCGTGAAAAATTCGACGAAGTCCGTCCGGCGCTGTTTTTTGAAATGATGCTACCCGTCGTTTTAAGGGCAAACGAAACGCTGGCCGTCGAACGTGAACAGGTGCTGCGCCTGAAACGCGAATTCGACGACGCGGGCGATTTGACGGAACAGTCCATGCGCGAATTGGACGGGTGGGTCAAACGGTACGATGTCAAGGATTCGGATGATTTGAACACGCTGTTCACCGCTTTGCTGGAACGCGTTGACGGCGTGACGCCGACGCTGCTGCTGGCGATGGCGGCGCAGGATTCCGGCTTCGGCACCAGCCGCTACGCCCGCGAACATAACGCCGTTTTCAACCAGCGTGACTGGGACGGCAACGGCGTCGATCCCGACGAGGAACAGAAAGAGGGGCCTCAATATAAAATAAAGACCTTCGATTCCCTCTACGACGCCGTGATCAGCCAGATTTATTACATCAACACGAACGGGTATTTGAAAAACTATCGCGCGGCGCGCGACCGGTATCGCCGTACGAACAGCCCCATGCGGGGGTATTCCGTAGCCAATTTGTTAATAAATTTTCCCTACAAGCCGTTCAAATATCCTGATATCATAAAGCATCTGATCCGGCAGTACGGGTTGACGCCGTTGGATTTTCAAATTTTGGCCGAACAATAGGGGAATGCGATGTCTGCCACTGCTATATTGAATACGGACAAAACGGAGGGTTCCGCGCAGTTGCGACTGTCGGGGGACTGGCGCGCCGATTGCGCCGGACGCGACGCCGTCGTCGCGGCGTTTGAACGTCCCGCTTTCCGCCGCGTGGTTTTGAACGGCGCGGAAATTACGGATTGGGACAGTCGGCTGATCGCGTTTTTGGTGCGATTGCTGTCCCTGTGCAAAAAAAACAATGTCGCATACACGCTGACGGATTTTCCCGACGGCGTGCCGTCGCTGCTGGATCTGGCGTTTGCCGTTCCTGAACATACGGATGCCCGTCCGGCGCGCCGCCCGCGGGATTTTCTGGTCTGGCTGGGGGAAACGGCGCAGCAATGCCGGTCGTCGGTTGAAAAGGCTTGGGATTTTTCGCGCAGGACTTACGCCGCCGCCCTGCGTTTCGCGACGCATCGGGCGGTCGTGCGCAAACAGGACGTTTTGGCGGAAATTCAGGCCGCGGGGGCGGGGGCTTTTCCGATCGTGTCCCTGATCTGTTTCCTGATCGGTTTGATTCTGGCGTTTGTCGGGTCGATCCAGCTGAAAATGTTCGGCGCGGAAATCTATGTTTCCAGTCTGGTCGCCATATCCGTCACACGCGTGATGGGGGCGATCATGACGGGCGTCATCATGGCCGGCCGGACGGGGGCGTCCTATGCGGCGACGCTGGGGTCGATGCGCGTGAATGAAGAGGTGGACGCGTTGGAAACCATGGGGGTGTCCCCGTTTGATTTTCTGGTTTTTCCGCGCGTTCTGGCGTTGTCTTTGATGATGCCGCTGTTGACGGTTTACGCTGATTTTATGGGCATTATGGGCGGCGGTTTCGTCGGTGTGTTCATGTTGGGACTGTCGCCGGACGATTATTTCAGAATGACGCTGAACTCTCTGACGATGCGCAACATCGTCATCGGGATCGTCCACGGGGCGGTATATGGCGTGATCATCGCGCTGTGCGGATGCTATCAGGGCATCACCTGCGGCCGCAACGCGTCGGCCGTCGGTTCGGCGACAACGGCCGCCGTCGTCAGTTCGATCGTGTGGATGACGGTCGCGACGGCCGTTCTGACCGTCATATTCAGCGTGTGCGGGGCGTAGCGTCATGACGAAACCTTTTTTGGAAATCAAGGGATTGACCGTCGCCTATGGCGAAAACGTCATCATGCGCGATGTCGATTTCATCGTGAACGAACGGGACGTGTTCATCATCATGGGGGGTAGCGGATGCGGCAAAAGCACGCTGCTGACCGTTTTGACGGGATTGAAAGCCCCCGAAAAAGGAACGGAAACGTTCGCGGGCAAACCGTTTTGGGGCGACGGCGCGACAAAGGCCGACCGCGACGCGTTGATGCGCAAGGCGGGCATTTTGTACCAAAGCGGCGCGCTGTGGTCGTCAATGACTTTGGCGGAAAACGTCGCGATGCCGCTGGAACAATACACATCGCTGACCCCCGCGGAAATCAAGGATATGGTCGCTTTAAAGCTCGATTTGGTGGGGTTGGGCGGATTTCAAAACTATTATCCCGCGGAAATCAGCGGCGGCATGAAAAAACGCGCGGGATTGGCGCGGGCGCTGGCACTGGATCCGCAAATCGTGTTTTTTGACGAACCGTCGGCGGGGCTGGATCCGATCAGTTCCAAAAATTTGGACGACCTGATCCTGCAGATCAGGGAAAACCTGCGCACGACGATCGTGATGGTCACGCACGAACTGCCGTCGATTTTCGCGATCGGCACCAACTCGATTTATCTGGACGCGCGCACGAAAACGGTGATCGCGCGCGGCGATCCGAACGAATTGCTGAAAAATCCGCCGAACGAAACGTTGGAACATTTTTTAACGCGCGGCAAAAAATAAGGGAAGGACAATGATGCAAAAGGCAAACCCCAGAACCGTCGGCATTTTCATTTTAACGGCGTTTTTCATTTTCATCGCCACGTTCCTGCTGATCAATCGGGATGCGTTTTTTTCGCGTTCCATGAAATACGTCATGTATTTCCAAGGGTCGATCAAAGGGTTGAACGTCGGTTCCCCCGTCGTGTTCAACGGCGTTCCGATCGGCCGCGTGATCGGGATTTCGCTGGTAACGGACGTGGACACAATGGAAATCCACATTCCCGTTTATATCGAAATAAACGAAAAAAGTTTTATCGTCAAACACGCGGGACGCATGAACAAAGACGACATTCGCGAACTGACTGACAAGATGATTGCCAAAGGATTGCGCGCGAAGCTGGAAAATTCCAGCCTGCTGACGGGACAGATGATGATCGGGCTGGGGTATTATTCCCCCGATACGGAGGTTGTTTTGCACAGGCACAATCCGAAAATGATCGAAATTCCGACCCTGCCGTCCACGGGCGAGGCTTTCATTCAAACCCTGCAGAAACTGCCTTTGCGCCAAGTGGTTTTGAATATGAACGCCATGCTGACCGAAGCCGACACGCTGATCAAGTCGATCAATCGGGAAACGCCCGCCGTGATGAAAGACGTTTCGGCGTTGACGCATTCGCTGTCGCAGGTCGCGCAAAAAACGGAATCCGCGCTGAATTCGTTTGACGAGGATTCCAGAACGATGATGGATTTGAACAAAATGCTGCGCGATTTCAGCTCCGCGGCGCAATCGCTGCGCAACTGGGCGGATTATCTGGAACGTCATCCCGAAGCTTTGATCAGAGGAAAAGGAGGAGTGCGATGAAACGTTTGTTAATGTTGGCCGCGGCGGCGGCGCTGATGTCGGCCTGCGGGTTCAGCAAACCGTCCACGTTTTACGTTTTGGACGACGGCGCCGCGCCGGAACAAAGCGTCGTTTCGACGGACGCGAACCGGATTTTGATCGGGATCGAACCCGTTTTCATGCCGAACTATCTGGACAAACCGCAAATCGTCATCCGCCAGGCGGACGACGTGACGCTGACGGCGTCGGAATTCAACCGCTGGGCGGAACAGCCGGCGGACGTTTTCCCCCGCGTCTTGGCCAACGCGATTTCCGCGCGCGCGGGATATCCGGCGGCCAAACAGATCAATATGAACAGGGATTTGTTCCCCTACCGCCTGTATGTCGAAGTGCTGCGTTTCGACGCGTCCTTTGACGGACGGGCGGTTTTGGACGCGTGGTGGACGGTCATGACGGATTCCGGCAAACTGATGCGCCGCGCGCGCACGACGCTGAGCGTTCCGGCGGGCAAAACATACGCCGATGTCGTCGCGGCGGAACGGAAACTGCTGAACGATTTCGGCGCGGTCATCGCCGATTACGCCGTGAAAAATCTGGCCAAAGCCGGAAAGTGATCCTTTATTTCAGGCAGACGCGCCGCACCTGATCGTCGTCCGACGACAGGCGGCGCAACGTGTCGCAATAATCGCACCAGTCGTCCATCGCGTCCGTCAACAGTCGGGCGATGAAATCGTTCAATCCGACGCCCGTTTCGTCCGCCTGTTTTTCCAGCAGGGAATACAGGGGGGCGTCTATATTCAAAGAAAGCTTCTTTTGATTTGAAAACGCGGCTGTCATGATAAAATCCCTTGAATTTAACTCGGCTTTAAGCTCTTCAAGCCTATGTTTTGATTGTGTTCCGCTTTTATTAACAAATGGTAACCCCTTTTGCCCGAATGACAAAAAAAACATCGAAAAAAACGTCAAAGCGCAAAATTTCCGCCGAGTCGCCGAAAAAGGGAAAAATCAAGCTTCCCCCGTTGTTGGCCAAAGGACTCGGACGGCTGCGGGCGTTGTGCCGGAATAAAACGGCGATTCGATTCTGTCTGGCGGTTGTGGCGGCTGTTTTCCTGTACGTTTTTTATTGCGCGGCGACGCTGCCCGATTTGGACAAGGCCGTTAAAAACACCCGCGCGCCCAAAGTGTATGTTTTGGCGCAAGACGGTTCCGAAATCGCGACGTACGGGGCGCAGCACGGTCGCCCCGTCGATTTGAAACGCCTGCCCCCGTATGTGGCGCAGGCCGTTATTGCGACCGAAGACCGGCGGTTTTACGAACATTCGGGCGTTGACATGCGTTCCGTTTTCCGCGCCGCGGCCGTTAATCTGGTCAAACGCCGCAAAGCGCAGGGCGCCAGCACGCTGACGCAGCAGGTGGCCAAAAACCTGTTCCTGTCCCCCGAAAAAACGATGAAGCGCAAGGTGCAGGAACTGCTGCTGTCGCTGTGGCTGGAACACAAACTGACCAAGGATCAGATTTTGACGGTTTACCTGAACCGCGTTTATTTCGGAGCGGGGACGTACGGGATCGAGGCCGCCGCGCAAAAATACTACGGCGTCAGGGCGAAAGACCTGACCCTGTATCAGGCGGCAGTGCTGGCCGGATTGCTCAAAGCGCCGACGCGGTACAATCCGCTGACGCATCCGCGGGCGGCCGACAAGCGCGCCCGCCTGGTGCTGGCCAATATGGTCAAGGCGGGTTTCGTTTCCGCCAAAAAGGCTTTGAACGCCGCGGAAACCGGCGCGGCGGCCGGTCGGGACAACGACAAGTCCGTTTACTATTTCACCGATTGGGTCGCCGACGAAGCCGAAGCCTATCTGGGCGGAATCGGGCGGGACATCGTTGTGAAAACGACGCTGGATTCCGAAAAGCAGGCGATCTTGGACAAAGAGATCAAAGCGGCGCTGAATTCCCCGCAGGCCAAGGAAAAGAACGTCACGCAGGCCGCCGGCGCCGTTATGGACGCCGACGGGGCGGTGCTGGCGATGACGGGCGGAAAGGATTACCGCGCCAGCCAGTTCAACCGCGCGGTCGAAGCGCGCCGCCAAATCGGTTCGGCGGTCAAACCGTTCGTCTATCTCAGCGCGTTTGAACACGGCGCCGCCCCCGACGACATTGTCACGGACGGGCCGCTGTATTTGAACGGCTGGAGTCCGAAAAACGCCGGCGGAAAGTATTACGGCAACATTTCCTTGCGCGACGCCTTGGTTCATTCGGTGAACACGGTGGCGGTATCGACGGCGATCAAAACGGGGGTGCGCAACGTTTTGAAAACCGCGCGCAAATTCGGCATCGTCGGCGCGGATTGCAAAGCCGACGGCGCGATCGCGCTGGGGGTATGCCAAACGCGGCTGATCGACGCCGTCGCGGCCTACGCCTCGCTGTTAAACGGGGGGTACGCGGTGACGCCGTTCGGCATCCGCGAAATTTTGGATTCAAGCGGGAACGTTTTGTACGAACGGACGGACGGCGGACGCGCGCGGCTGACCGATCCGCGGCACATCGCCGATTTGGACTCCGTTTTAATCGACGTGATCGCGCGCGGCACGGGGCAAAAGGCGAACCCGACCGTTTTGGCGAAAGGGAAAACGGGAACGACGCAAAACTACCGCGACGCGTGGTTCGTCGGCTACACGCAGGATTACGCGGCGGGAATCTGGGTGGGCAACGACGACGAATCCGCGATGAAAAAAGTCGCGGGCGGCGGAATGCCCGCCGAAATCTGGGGCAAAGTCATGCACGACATTTCCCTGCCCGCGTTTGAAGAGGACGCTTATTCCTCCAGTTTATAAACGGGATATTTGCCGGCCAGAACGTCGTCGATGGACGACAGGTCTTTGCCGAACAGGCTGCGGTATATCCAGTAATTCCCCATGACTTTTTTAACAAATCCGCGGGTTTCGCGCGACGGGATCGCTTCGACGAACATCAGCGGATCGTCCTTGAAATCGTCGCGTTTCTGCCATTTGACCGTCCGTCCGGGGCCGCAGTTGTACGACGCGATCGTCATCAGCAGGTTGCCGTCGATCGCTTTGTAATTCAGCAGCGTTTGAATCAATTCCTGCCCGATCATCAGGTTGTAGGGGATTTTGTGCAGCCGCGACAGCTGATAGGGCTGTTTCAACCGCCGCGCCATCAACCGCGCGGTTCCGGGCATCAACTGCATGACGCCGCGCGCGCCGGCTTTGCTGAACGCTTTGTTTTTAAAGCAGGATTCCTGCCGCACGAAAGCATACACCAACGCCTTGTCCAACCGCCACCCGTTGGTCGGCGTCCAGTTGGGATAGGGGAACAGCGCGTTGTCGCCGTCCGGCGTTTCGATTTCGCCGGACAGGGCGGACAGCCGCATCCCCAAATCAGGGTATTCCGTGACGGTTTCCGCATAGGCCAGCAGCTGTTTGCGCAGGTTTTTGCGTTCGGCGTAAAGCTTGATCAACTCTTTTTCCGCCAGCTCCATCTGTCCGATCTGCACCAATGCGACGGCACGGCGTCCGGCGGGTTCGGCCAGAACGGCGGCCATGTCCGGTTTTTCCAGCGACGAGCTTTTCCACGAATGTCCGATCGGCCAACCCAAAGCCCGCTGCGCCAGAATGCCGTAAAAGAAATTCGGGGACGCCGTCGCCGCTTGCTGTAAATAAGCGTTGATTTCCTTGTATTTTCCGCGCTTCATCATCACGCGCGTCGCCCAGAACGCCGCCGCCGATTTTTGCGTGGCGATCGCCTTTGGGTGGGCGGCCAGCGTTTTGAACGCGGTTTCCGCCTCTTCCCATTTTTGCAGGCGGAACGCGGTCAATCCGGCGACCCAATGTGCGGTCGGATTGCGGTTTTGCGCGCGTTTCAACGGCTCTTTGATCGTTTCCCACGCTTTTTCATCTTGCCGGTCGATAAAATAGGCGAACGCCAGCGCCGTCAGGGAATCGTCGCGGTCCTTTTGCGACAGGTGCTTTTTAACGTACCGGTCGTTCAAATGCAGCTTCGCCGCCAACGTTTTGCCGTGGCGGATCGCCGATGAAAAATACAGCATCCCCATGCGGACTTTTTTCCGGTCGGGTTCGGGAACGTAAGACGCGCGCTTGAAAAACACCAGATCAATCGGATCGGCGATGCGGAACGACGTGCAGACGCCGGCCGCCATGTGCGCCGCCGGATCGGTCGGTTTTTTGCGCGGCAGAGGGGCTTTTTTCTTTGCGGCCAGATCGTAAACCTGTTCCGCGACGGGCAGGTCGGCGTACTTTTTCAACCAGTCGCCCAGCTGTTTTTTCGTCGGCTGCGCGCCGTCGGCCAAATAGGTTTGCGCCAGAACGTACCCTTTCAGCAAACCGTCATCGACGGTGTCCGCCAAAACGGCCGCTTCTTCATAGGCGTTGTCGTCCAAACGGGCGAACACCTGCGTATAGGCGAACTGGTCGGCGGGGGACAGGACGGCCGTGTCATCCGCCGGTTCAACCTGTTCCGGCGCGGCGTCGGGCGGCGTCAGTTGTATGATTTCGTCCGCCGCGGCTGCGGACGACAGTAAAATCGCCGAACAGCAGACCGGAATGATTGCGCGCGCGAAAAACACCGAAAACCGTCCGGATTACTTGATGACGATGTATTTCGAGCAATCCTGACCGGACACCGATCCCATTTTGCAGGATACGACTTCGACTTTCGGTTTCACCTGCGTCAGCGCGGGGCATTTCGACGAATACATCCCCTGAATTGTGACTTTGGATTTGTTGGACGGTATTTTCCCCAAATAAATCGGGAATTCGTCGCCCATCAGGGTGTATTTGATTTCCAGCTTTGAAATGTCGGCGTTCGTTTTGTTCTGCGCGACCAGTTTCCACGTGCAGTTCATCGTCAGCCCCGTCAAATCGCGGTATTGGAAATCCGCGATATACACCCAGACTTCGCCTTTGGGCGGCGGAGGCGGGGGCGGCAGGTTCGATCCCTGCGCCGTCGCGGCGGCCGCGGGTCTGGCGGCGGACGGCGCGGATTCCAAAGCGTCGAACGACGGCAGGTCGTCATCTCCGCCGGTCGCCGGCAAAACGGGCTGAGGCCGCGGGCGGAAAACGGGACGCTGCTGCTGCGCGGCCGCCGCGGCCGTCGTTTTCGGCGTCGCGGCTGTCGTCGTCCGGCCGGTGTAAGGGTTGGCGGCGGTTGTTTTGGGGGCGGCCGCCGTTGTTCTGCCGGTGTAGGGGTTTGCCGCCGGTTTGGCCGTTGCTGTCGCGGTCGTTGATGACGTGTAGCGGTTAGCCGTCGCGGGGGCGGCGGGTCTGGCGGCGGTCGTTGCGGCCGCCGGTGTCGCCGTCGTCGATTTCGACGTGTACTGCGCGCGCGCCGGAACGCCGCATCCGGCGAAAGCGATCGAAAGGGCAAGCAAACGGCAAAAACGCATGGAACACTCCTTTAAGGTATCCGGAAAGGGAAAAAAGTTGAAAACAGTTTACCTTAATTTATCTTTTTTTACATATAAAAAAATAAATTTTGTCGCGAAAGGCGGCGTGAAACGGATTTTAAAACGGGGGATGAGAATGAAGAAATACTTTTTTTGCGGTGTCGGCGGCAGCGGGATGAGCGCGCTGGCATTGGCGTTGAAAAACAAAGGGTACGGCATCGGCGGTTCCGACCGTTCCCTTGACGCCGGAAACAACGCGGAAAAGTTCGCCCTTTTGAAAAAAAACGGCATCAACTTGTTCAAACAGGACGGCAGCGGTTTGGATGAAACGACGGACGCTTTGGTTGTTTCGTCGGCGGTCGAGGAAACCGTCCCCGACGTGATCAGGGCGCGCCAACTGAACATTCCGGTCGTCAAACGGGCGGAGGTGCTGGCCGGTTTCCTGCACGAACACAACGGCATCGCCGTCGGCGGCACCAGCGGCAAGACGACAACGACCGGCATGATCGGCCACATTTTGACACAGGCGGGCGTTGATCCCGTCGTCATCAACGGCGGCGTCATGCTGAATTACGCGGACGGGGACGGCATGGGCAACGTCATTTTGGGCAACGGGTCGTTTTGCGTGATTGAAGCCGACGAAAGCGACGGGTCGATCGAATTGTACCGTCCCGCCGTTTCGATCGTGACATCCGTCACCCTCGACCACAAACCGCTGGAGGAACTGCGCGTCCTGTTCGGCGACTTTGTCGAACGGGCGACGGTCGGCGCGGTTTTGAACGCGGACAACGCCGACGCTTTGGCGTTGAAAGACCGCAATCCGAACGTGCTGACCTTTTCCGTTTCGGGCGCGGACGCGGATTTAAAGGCCGAAAACATCACCCCCGTTGAAAACGGCGTCCGTTTCACGCTGGACGGCGAAGAGGTTTTCCTGCCCGTCATCGGTCGCCACAACGTCGCGAACGCGCTGACGGCGATCGCGGCCGCGGACATGATCGGCATCCCCCGCGCCGAATCCGTCAAGGCTTTGGCGACCTTCAAAGGCATTCACCGCCGTTTGGAAACCGTCGGTGTGACGAAAAAAGGCGTGACGGTCATTGACGATTTCGCCCACAACCCCGAAAAAATCGCCGCGACGCTGAACGCGCTGAAAGATTACGACGGCCGTTTGATCGTGATTTATCAGCCGCACGGTTTCAAACCGACGAAAATCATGCGCGCCGGCATCGTCGAATCGTTCGACCGCGGGCTGAGTTTGGACGACACGCTGATTATGCAGGAAATCTATTACGCGGGCGGCACGGCGCAAAAGGACATTTCCGCCGCCGATCTGGTGCGCGATTTGGAACGCACGGGCAAACGCGTCCATTTCATCCCCGACCGCAAAAAAATCGTTTCGCTGGTCAAAGGGCTGGCGGCCAAAGGCGACCGCGTCGTCGTCATGGGGGCGCGCGACGATTCGCTGAGCGATTTCGCCCGTTCGATTTTCGAGGCTTTGTCATGAAAACAATCGGCATCGTTTCCCCGTCCAGCGCGGTTGACGAATCCGCCGTTGCCGAAGCGGCCGCTTTTTGGAAAAGCCGAGGCTTTGATGTCAAATTCGCGCCGCATTTGTATGACAAGCACCGTTTTCTGGCCGGAACGGACGCGGATCGTGCCGCCGACCTGACCGCGATGTTCGTTGACGATGATGTCGATGTCATATTCGCCGCGGGGGGCGGGTACGGTTCGGCGCGTTTGTTGAAAACGCTCGACTACGATTTGATCGCGCGCCATAAAAAGCCCTTTGTCGGGCTGAGCGACACGACCGCCGTCCAACTGACTTTGTACGCCCGATCCGGCGTGCCGTGCTTTACGGGGTATCTGATGAAACCGCGGCACGGACGGGTGATGTTCCCCTATACGGACGCGTCGCTGGACGATTGTCTGAACGGTCGGGAACAAACGGTTTCGGGGCTGGACTCCGGCTTTTCCGGCACGGTTGAGGGAACGCTGGTCGGCGGGTGCCTGTCCCTGATCGTCGGGCTGGCGGGGACGCCGTATATGCCGGACGTGACGGGAGCCGTTTTGGTGCTGGAGGACGTGGGCGAAGAACCCTACGCGATCGACCGGATGATGACGCATCTGGACAACGCGGGCGTTTTCGACAAAGCGGCGGCCGTCGTTTTCGGCGTTTTCACGGATTGCAAAGCGAAAGATCCGGCGGACGGGACGATTAACGATGTGTTGAACGAATGGAAAAGCCGCTTGAGCATCCCCGTTTTCACGGGTTTCCCCTACGGGCATCAGGCGGGATCGGTCGTTTTTCCGATCGGCGGTAAAGCGATTTTGACGGCGAACACGATCCGGATGGAGGGAATGAATGGTTGAATTGTTGGCGCCCGCGGGGCAGATTGATTCGGGATACGCGGCTTTTGCCCACGGGGCGGACGCGGTTTATTTGGGGTTGACGCAGTTTTCCGCCCGCGCGGAGGCGCAGAATTTCACGCCTGACGCGTTCGCCGGATTTGTGAAATACGCGCATGAAAACGCCAAAAGGGTTCTGGTCGCCGTCAACACGGTCTTTTTTGAAAATGAAAAGGAATCGCTGATCGATACGCTGCAAACGATCGAATCGGCGGGCGCGGACGGCGTGATCGTGCAGGATATCGGGGTGGCGCGGCTGATGAAGCGGTATTTTCCGAACCTGCGGATGCACGGCAGCACGCAAATGGCCGTTCACAACCGCGAAGGCGTCGAAGCCCTGCGCGACATGGGGTTCAAGCGCGTCGTTCTGGCGCGCGAGCTGACATTGGACGAAATCCGCGACATCTGCCGCGTTCCGGGGATTGAAAAGGAAGTCTTCATCCACGGCGCGCTGTGCTACAGCTACAGCGGACTGTGCCTGTTTTCCGCGATTTACGCGGGGCGTAGCGCGAACAGGGGCAAATGCGTCTATCCCTGCCGCGAAGCGTTCACCGTTGAAAACGAAACAAAGCACGTCTTTTCCATGAAAGACATGGCGCAAAACGAAAACGTGCGCCTGCTGGAACAGGCGGGCGTCACCGCGCTGAAAATCGAGGGGCGCAAGAAAAGCCCGCTGTACGTCGCCGCCGTGACGGACTATTACCGTTCCATTTTGGACGGGTGTCGCGACAAACGGGTTTTGGACGCGAAACGGGACAACATCCGCTGCGTTTTCAGCCGTCCGACCACGGATTTCTATTTGAAAGGGCGCAAAAACTTCGACGTGATCGACACGGAAATCGTCGGCCACCGCGGATTGCCGGCCGGAAAGGTCGAAGGGCTTTCGACGCGCGGCGGGGTGAAAAGCGTCCGGTTTAAAACGGCGGTCGGCATCGAACGGTTTGACGGCATCCAGATCGACCTGCCCAAATCGGAACGTCCGTTCGGATTTTCGGCGGAAAACCTGCGCGTGAACGGCAAAAACGCGTTCAAAGCCGCGGCGGGCGACACGGTCGAAATCGCTTTGCCCGACACCGCGCCGTTCATTCCCGTCGGGGCGGCGGTGTATCTGGCGTCTTCGGGCGCGGTGAAACGCGCGTATCCGTTTGAAACGCCCAAGGCCGAACCCGTCGGCGTCGGCGACATCGACGTTGCCGTGTCGGTGCGTTCAGATCTGGTTTCGGCGTCGGCGGCCGGCGTGACCGAAACGGCCGCGGGGACGTTTTCGCCGGCGCGCTGCGCGAATGTCGCGCAAAAGGCTTTCGCCGACGCGTTTTCAAAAACGGGCGGCACGGGGCTGACGCTGACGGGGCTGAGCGTTGACAATCCCGATGGGCTGTTCGTTCCGCTGTCCGTTTTAAACGACCTGCGCCGCCGGTTGTACGAACGCGCCGCCGCGGGTTCGGCCGCCGAAAAACAGACGCGGCGCGCGCGGCAGAAGGAAAAGATTTTGCATCGCGAGGCTTTGTCCCCGTCGGAAAAAACGGTTGAAACGTCCTATATCGTCAAAACGGACGACGCTTTGTTGGTGGCGGAATTGATGAACGAACCCGTCGCGGAGGCCGTGTTTGAAATCGGCGTTCACACGGACACGGCGTTTTTCGATGGTTTCGACAGGGAAAAAATACGCTTTGCCCTGCCCGCCGTCGCCCGCGCGTGGGAAACGGCGAAGCTGGAGCAAAAGGCGAGCGAACTGCTGGCCGCCGGATTTAAAAAGTTTGAAATCGCCAACGTCTGGGGACTGACCGTGTTCAAAGGCGCGGGTGTCGATTTGAATTTCGATTGGCCGGTGTATATCGCCAATTCGTCGGCGGCGCGCATGACGGCGGAGCTGGGCGCGTCGGGGTTCACGGTGTCGCCCGAAACGCCGGATGCGTCGGCGCTGTTCGCGGCGTTTCCGGATCGGGCGGCGGCCGTCGTTTATCAGGACATCTCCCTGTTCACGTCGGAAAACTGCCCTTACGCGGCGTTGCACGGCAAATGCCAGAATTGCGGCGGCAACCGTCGGGAAACGATGACATCGCGTTACGGGACGTTCGTTTCCGTGATGAAAGACTGCCGCCATTTCCTGCTGGGCGAACATCCCGTCGTTAAAAAACGCGAAGCCGTGAAAAACGGCGCGAAAAAACTGCGCGTCGAATTCATGCGCCGCGGCGAACCGGTCGCGGAACGGTTGGAAACGCTGCGCCGGTTGATGCGGGAATAAGTTTTATTTGAACTTAACGTTGTCTTGTTTTAAAATAAAAATCCGCTACAGTAGGAAGCGGCGGATATAACGAAGAAAGAGCGTGATTAAAATGGCAAAATACCCTGTCCAACCCAATGATGTTTTTCAAAAAGCCAGCGGCCTGTCGTCGAAATGGCTGGTTGAACGCGTGATTGAATTTCCGGATCTGCCTTTGCACGTCCGGTTGAACGAACAGGGCGGCAACGAACGGACGGTCACGGTCGCGTTGTCGGCGCTGCTGGATCCGCGCCAATGGCGGCTGATCGAATCCGCCGCGCGTCAGGAACCGTCCGCATAAGTTTGTTTTTAAATCCGGATCAACCCCAATATCCGAACAACGGGTACTGCGCTTCGACGCGGTAATACGACCCGTCGCCGTCCGTGCGCGGATGGCTGGAAAACAGCGTGAAATGGTCGATGTGAAATTCGTTCGACCTAAACAGGTTGTTGTATTCCAAAAATTTCTGCACGTCCTCGATGCCCGCGCCGTACAGCTTGGCCAGCGTGCAATGCGCGTGGAATTTGTGTTTGTCGGGCGGCAAACGGTTGCGTGAAACGACGCTTTCGATCTTATCGTGCAAAAAGTCCAAAGCCTGATAGTTGCAAACCCCCGCCCACAGGTGGTGCAGCTGCGAACCGGTGGCGAAAAACCCGACCTGCGCCATTTGCAAATCGAACGCGGGGGCTTTGATCTGCATGAACCCGTCGTGCAGGTCGTCGGCGACGCCTTCGTCAATGTTGCCGATAAAACGCAAAGTGATGTGCAGGTTGTCCCGTTCCACCCATTTGGCGTTCGGCACGCCGCCGCGCAGGGCGTACAGCTGGTCTTTGATGTCTTCGGGCAGTTCGATTCCGGCGAAAAGGCGTATCATGGGCTTAATCCTTGCTGTTTTCGTTTTCAAACAGTATAGTATAGTCCATTTTTAAATAAAAGCTTAACCCGCGGCGGCGGATTCGGCAACGGCGGCCGGAACGGCGCGCCTGCCGCAACGAACGGACTTTTTAAATGCAAAAAATCGCAAAAGAACACGGAACGTTTTTGTTGATCCTGTTGTCCGCGGCCGCTTTTTTGTGTTTGAACGGTCATTCCCTGCTGTCGCACGACGAAATGGGGACGATGCTTGAATCGCGGATGCCGTTTCGGGAAATGCTGCGCTTTCTGTTTGTCAAGGACGTTCATCCGCCCGTTTATTTCGTTTTGCTGAAATCGTGGCAGTCCGTGTTCGGACAATCCGTTTTCGCCGCGCGCTGCTTTTCGTTCGCGGGAATGATCGCGTGCGCCGTGTTCGCGGGCGGTAAGGTCCGGCGGCTGTTCGGGGAAAAAACGGCGTTCTGGTTCGTCGCCTTTTTGCTGTTTTCACCGCTTTCCCTTTGGTTGGGACGGTTTATCCGTATGTATTCGTGGATGTTGTTTTTTACGACGGCGGCGTTTTTGTCGGCGGAAACGGCACTGCGGAAAAACGATAAAAGGGAATACGCGCTTTTTGTCGTCTTCGCCGTTCTGGCGTCGTGGACGCATTACTACGCGGCGTTGACGTGCGGGGTGATGACGCTGATGTATTTGTGCCGCGCGTATGATTCGGACACGGCGGGACGCTTCAAGCGTTTCTTTGTTTGCGGGGTCGTGTTGTTCTTTTGCGTTTCCCCGACCGCGTATGTGCTTTCGCTCCAAAACCTTGCCGCGTCCCGCTGGATCACGGGCGAAGCGTTCGCTTCCTACAACCTGTTTTTTGAAAACGATAATTTTTTCAGCGCGTTTCTGGTTTTTTCCGCGTGGGCGTTCGGCATCCAAGCATTGCTGGAAAGTGAAAACACGGATGAAAAGGCAGGCGTTTTAACAGGGCTGTATATTGCCGTTTTTGTTTTATGCGTCGGTTTCACGCTGTCTGTTTTGTGGCGTCCGGTCATCGTCGAACGGTACTTGACGGCGACAATGGGCGGTGTGTTTTTGTTTTTCGCTTTCGGCGCGGCGAAAAAACGCGCGAACGAACTCTTCTTCGCTGTTTTTTTGACTCTGTCGTTTCTGGGATGCTTCACGGCCGAACGGCAAAAAGTCGTCGGCAGCGTCCAGCCGGAGTTTTACAACGCCGTAAAAGCCAATGTCGCAAAAGGCGACATCATTATCGCCAAAGATTGGTGGATGCTGCCGTGGCTGTCTTATCATTTTCCGGATTACGCCGTTTCCGTCGCCGACGATCGCGCGATCAGTATCTTTAACGATAAAATCGTGAAAACGGACAAGGCGAACATTGCGAAAATGCTGGAAACGAAACGCGTTTTCACCGTCAATCTGTACCTCGATTGCGAACAACGCGAAATCATGACGGCGGCAGATCCGTATGTCGGCGCCGCAAGCATCCGCATTTTAAGGAAACGCAGCGAATTGATGTCGTTGACGGAAATCGTGAAATGCGAATGACGCCGAAAAACACTTTACTGTTGTTGTTTTGTCTGATCGTCGGGGCGGGGATCGGCGCGGTCTGCCGGTTCGATAACTTTTGGGATTTTCTGAATTACCATTTCCATAATCCGTGGGCGTTTTTGTCCGGCCGCGTTGATGATGTCGCGCCCGCGTCGGTGAACACGTTTTTCAATCCTTTGCCCGATTTGCCGCTGTGGTTTTTAATCAAACGGTTCAACGGATATCCCGCGCTGATTTACGGGATTCAAGGGTTGTGGTTCGGCGTCCTGCTGTTCGTTTTCATCAAATTCGCGCGACTGTCGTTTTCCGGAAACACGACGGCGGATTACGCCAAAACCGCTTTGGCCGCGGCGTTGGCGGCGACGGGACAGGCGACGTTTTTTCAAATCGGATCGTCCACGAACGAAATTCAAATGGCGGTGTTCGTGATGACCGCGTTTTATTTTTCCGCCAAGTGGATTTTGAATCCGGATTTGCAGGATTGGAAAAAGTTCGCATTTCTGGGCGTGTTTTTCGGGTTCGGATTGGGGTTGAAACCGACGGTTCTGCCTTATTGCGCGTCGTCGGGACTGGTTTTGATCATGTTTCACGGACGGCTGAAAAATCCGGCGGCGTTCGTCGCGGCGTATTTTTTCGGCGGATTGGCGGGGTACCTGTTGTCGAACGGGTGGTTTATGCTGAAAAACTGGAATTCGTACCAAAACCCGTTTTTTCCGTTTTTGAACGGCGTGTTCAAATCCGGATGGTTCGACGCGTTCAACTACGCCGATCTCCGGTATCGTCCGACGGCGAAAAATTTCTGGTATTATCCCCTGCTGTGGTTCAAAAGGCCTGACCGGATTGCCGAGATTTCCCATTACGATTACAGATTTCCCGTTTTTTACATTTTGCTGGTTTTGTCGGCGTTCAAAATCAAATCGTTGAAAACCGCGCCCGTCCGCCGACGGGTGTATTGGGCGTTCGCGCTGACGGGGTTGGCGGCGTGGTATTTCACGTTTTGCATTTTGCGCTACGCCGTCGTTTTGGAAATGCTGGCGGCGATTCCGGTCGCGGCGGCGGCGGTCAACGCGGTCGTTTGTTTGCGGGACGGAAATTTCGCCGTCCGGACGGCCGTTTGCTGTTTTTGGATCGTGCTGTGCGGCGTGTTTTTGACGACGCCGGTTCATTCGTTCCCGTGGGACAAGAACCGTGCCGGAAAATACGTCGATATCGAAATTCCGGCGGAGCTGCCCGAAAGGTTTTTGCTGAAACTGTACGGTTTTCCGACGGCGGGCGTCGCGCCCGTCTGGGCGGCGGCCGGCCGTGATTTCAAAATCGCGGCCTATCATCAGTTCAACACCGTTTCCATGACGGGCAGCGATTTCGCCGACCGCGGGCTTTTCCGGCGAAAGCGCGATGAAATTGAACGCGGAAACACGTTGCCCGTCATTATCGTTTACCGGCTGCCGATGGGCGAAAACGCCGCGAAAGTTTTGGACGGGGTCGATTTGTCGGGATTTTCCTGCCGCGAATTGCAAAACAACCTTGATCCGCTGTTGAATGTCTGCCTGCCCGAAAAATAAAACGCGGGCGGGATTGACTTTTGACGGCCGTTCAAGGAAAATGGATAAAAAAATGAAGAGGCTTTTATGCTGGACGACAGTATCGTCACGTTTGAAAACGAAAAACAAATCAGGGAATCTTTGGAACGCTGGCAGGCGTCGGCTTTGGTTGACGCGGTCAAAAACCTGAAGGATTGTCAGGCGCTGCGCCAAGCCGTCAAGGCGTTGGAAAAAACAAAGGCGCAGGAATTGCTGAAGGACAAGGACAATCCCGAAAAATGGCTGGAGCTGTACCGCGCGCATCAGGTGTTGGATCAAAAGGCCATGGAAATGGGCGAAAAGGAGCAGCCGTGGACGCACGAACAGTATTTGTTCGACGCTCTGCTGTCCGCCGTCGTGCGCGGCGTCATGCACGAACAGCTGGACATTGATCCGGAGGAAGACGGGCTGGATCTGAACGTCATCCTGTCCGAAATGGACGCGCCGGCCGATTTTTTCGACGAAGAAGTCGAAAAGGACGAAGCGTTCCAAGAAGCGATCGCCGCCGCCGACGCCAAAGACGTGTACAAGGTTCACGCCCGATTGGCGCACATTTTGTCGAAATGCAACAATTCCTACACGTTGAAACGCGCCGATTACACGTTGGAAACGGTGAAAATGCCCGTGATGGGATTCTTGGGCAAATCCCTGTTTCCCGCTTTGGGCAACCGCGTTAAAAAAGTCGCGTCGAAAACCCCGTGCGGCAAAGGGCGCGGCGATTGGGTCGATACGCCGACCTGCTTTGTTTTGGCGCGCGCGAACGATTTGCTGCAAGAGGCGAAAGGCCGCCTGTCCGAATACGCCGAGGACAAAGAGGAACGCGAGGCCGCTTTGATCCGCCGCAAACGCCTGCTGTTGAAAATCAAAAAATTCTTTCACGCCGGAAAAGTGAAATGACGCTGAACGAATGGGCGGCGCGCGCGTTGGAAATCACGACGCGAAAGGGCTTCCACGATACGGAAAAACAACTGGAATCCGCTTTGGCGGGCGACGACGCGCTGGTCAAAGAGGTCGCCGCCCTGCAAACCGCGCGGCGGCTGGCGTTGGTTCACAGCGAAGTGTCCGAAGCGTTGGAGGCCTGCCGCAAAGGAAAGCGCGCCGATTTGGCCACTTTCAAATCAGATGGCGAAACGAAAGAATCCTTTGAAAAACACATCAAAGATTCGTTCGAGGACGAATTGGCCGACGCGGTGATCCGCCTGCTGGAACTGGCGGCGTGCGAAAACATCGACATTGAAACGCACGTCCGGCTGAAAATGGAATACAACGCCGCCCGCCCCTATAAATTCGGCAAAGCGTATTAAAGGTGCTTTTATGAAAAAAACTTTTTCTTTGATTTTATTTTTCTTGTCCGTATTTTTGGCGGCGACGGCCTGCTGGATTGTTGACAAGTTCGGGAATGTAACGACGGAACAGCTGTTGTTTCATTTGTATATGCCGTTGGATTCGGATGCGAAAACGATTATCAGCTTTGTCCGAAACACGATTTTCTGGGCTGTCGGATTGACGGTGTTGTATGCGTTTGTTTTGAAAAAATTGCAGAACGTCAAGCCCGATAATTTTTTTGCGGTTCATTTTTCAAAACTGACATATTTGTTTTTCGGCGGTTGCGTTGTTTTTTCCGCCGTAAAATTGAATGTTCCGAATTGGTTTAAAGACAATTTTTCCAGCCGTTCCAATTTTTATGAAACCTATTATTCCGATCCGTCGCAAGTGAAATTGACTTTTCCGGATAAAAAAAGAAACCTTGTTTTGATTTTCGTTGAATCGTTTGAATCGACGTATTCCGAAAAAGACGGGGAAAATCTGATCCCCGAAACGGTCGCGGCGGCGCGGATGAAAGGTGTTAATTTCAGCGATGCGGATCGTTTGGGCGGCGCGGAACAGGTCGCGGGGACATCGTGGACGCAAGCGGGGCTGGTCGCGCAAACGTGCGGCATTCCGCTTCGATTGCCGATAGATCCGGCGCATTACAGAATGTACACATATTTTTTACCGAAAGCGCATTGCCTGTATGATGTTTTAAAGGATAACGGATACGCCGAAAAATTTATGATCGGGACGAAATCCTCTTTTGCGGGAATGGATATCTTTTTTAAATCGCACGGCGATTTGAAAATCGAGGATTACACCTATTTCACCGGAAAGGGGGGAAAAGTATGGAATATTGCCAGTTTCAAATGGGGACTGAAAGATTCGGAAACGTATTCTTTGGCTAAAAAAGAACTTTCCGAATTGGGGAAAAGCGATACGCCTTTTGTGTTCGGCATGATGACGATGGACACCCATTTTGCAACGGGGTATTTTGACGATACCGTTTGCAAGCCAAAATATCCGCGGGAAGACGTCTATAAAAACGTCATATCGTGCGCGGATAAACAGCTTTCCGATTTTTTGGCGTGGCTGGAAAGCCAGCCGTTCTATAAGAATACAACGGTTGTCGTTGTCGGGGATCATTTGGCGATGAACGATGCCGTTTTCGGAAAAGACAAAAGACGGCGCGTTTTTAATTTGTTTTTAAACGCGCAGGCAAAACCGGTCAAAGCAACGAACAGAAAATTCACCACCATGGATATTTACCCGACGATTTTAGCCGCGATGGGCGTTGAAATCGCCGGCGACAGATTGGGGCTGGGAACGTCGCTGTTTTCCGGAAAGCCGACCGTTTTGGAACAAATCGGGGATACGGAAAAGTTCAACGGGGATATAATGAAGCGTTCCGCCGTTTACGACTATTTGCTGTACGGCAGAAAAGTGGATCTTTAAATCATTCCGCCGTTCTTTTTTTGAAAATTTTTGCCAGCCGGTATAGCGGTTTCGCCAGAAAACGCGGGCAATGCGAAACGTACATGAAAACGATACCGATATACGGAACGTTCATGTCGATGCAGAACATGATCCTGTGGTGTCCCTGATAAACTGTGTCTTTGACGCCCAATGAACGGCACAGCATGATTTCAACCGGATGATTGTCGTCAAACCCGTTTTGAATCAAGGAATTTTTCAAATCGTTGTATTGTTTTTGCCGCTGCTGCGCCGACAGCGGCCATTTTGAATAAAGATAGGCGTTTTCCTTTGTCCTTTGCCCGCGTTCCAAATTCATTTCGCGCACGGCTTGCGGGCGGATGTGGTAAACGGCTGTGCCGAACGCGTGAAAACGGTTGCGGTAGGCGCGGCAAAACGGCGACAGCAAATCCCAAAAGGGGCGGTTTCTGAAAAAGGCGACATGACACGGGGCGGTTTCACCCCCTGCGGATTTCAGGTTTTCCAATGCGCCGCGCCCCTGATACAGCCTGTCCGGAATGTTTTTGTCCCTGTTTCCGACCAGAATGACGATTTCTTTTCCTTTGATCGCGGGCGGCGGCGGGACGACATCCGGCAAAGCCAGTAAATCGTCGATTTTCAAAGGATAGACGGTTTGCGAAACGCAGGTGAATTTCCCGTTTTCAAGGTTTCGACCGCCGTAAAGCAAACGGCGCAGGGCGATTTTGTGTTTCAATTTCAGCCCGCTGTAGGAAATCAGCTTTTCCCGATACAGTTCGCGGATTTTCGGCGCGGCGTAGTTGTACAGCTCGCGGCGGTCGGGGGCGTTTTTAATGCGCGACATAATCATTTTGACGCGCCCGTTAGAAATGTGTTTTTTCACGGCGTTTGCTTTTTCGGGAACGTTTTTGGCCGCGAACAGGGACACGGAACGGATGACGCGGATATAGCTGTCCGTTTTTTCATTCGTCCAGACGGATCGCATGGTCGATTCGTTTCCCTTGTAGTAACCGTAAAGACGGGCGGTGATCAAAGCGTACCGCTTTAATCCGGAAAAGATTTCAAACGTGAACGGCACATCTTCAAAAAAGATGTCTTCGATAAACGGCGAAG
>DJSW01000012.1:13667-94407 GCA_002439085.1 Alphaproteobacteria bacterium UBA6324 | reverse complement strand
CCTTCGCGGATAGCGAAGCGCAGACCTTCGTCCATGGCGATCGGGGTGATCAGGCTGACTTTGATGCGAACGTTGTCGCCCGGCATCACCATTTCAACGCCCGGTTCCAATTCGATCGTGCCGGTCACGTCCGTCGTGCGGAAGTAGAACTGCGGACGATAGTTCGAGAAGAACGGCGTATGACGGCCGCCTTCTTCCTTCGTCAGAATGTAGCATTCGGACTGGAACACTTTGTGCGGCGTGATCGTCTTCGGAGCGGCCAGAACCTGTCCGCGTTCGACTTCTTCGCGCTTTGTACCGCGCAACAAAACGCCGATGTTGTCGCCCGCTTCGCCCTGATCCAGCAGTTTGCGGAACATTTCAACGCCCGTGCACGTCGTCGTCTGCGTCGGTTTGATACCGACGATTTCGATCGTGTCGCCAACCTTGATGACGCCGCGTTCAACACGACCCGTCACAACCGTACCGCGGCCGGAGATCGAGAAAACGTCTTCGATCGGCATCAGGAACGGTTTGTCCTTCGGACGATCCGGCTGCGGAATGTAGTTGTCGATCGCGTCCATCAGCTGCAGAATCGATTCTTCGCCCAGCTTCTTGTCGCCGTCTTCCAGAACCGCCAGAGCGGATCCTTTGATGATGGGGATTTCGTCGCCCGGGAAGTTGTAAGAGGACAACAGGTCGCGAATTTCCATTTCGACCAGTTCCAGCAATTCGGGATCGTCAACCTGATCGACTTTGTTCATGTAAACGACCAGCGCCGGAACGCCGACCTGACGAGCCAACAGAATGTGTTCGCGCGTCTGCGGCATGGGGCCGTCGGCCGCGGAAACGACCAGAATCGCGCCATCCATCTGCGCCGCGCCCGTGATCATGTTCTTCACATAGTCCGCGTGCCCCGGGCAGTCAACGTGCGCGTAGTGACGCTTGTCCGTTTCGTATTCAACGTGCGACGTGTTGATCGTGATACCGCGTGCGCGTTCTTCAGGCGCTTTGTCGATGTTCGCGTAGTCAACAAACTGCGCGTCACCCTTCTTCGCCAACACTTTCGTGATCGCAGCCGTCAACGTCGTCTTGCCATGGTCAACGTGACCAATCGTGCCGATATTGCAATGCGGCTTCGTTCTTTCAAACTTCTCTTTTGCCATTTCTTTTAAAACTCCAAATTCTTAACCGTTAACCTTGGCTTTGATTTCTTCAGCGACATTTGCCGGCACTTCGGCATAGTGCGAAAACACCATCGAGTACTGGGCGCGTCCCTGGCTCATGGAACGCAGCGTGTTCACATATCCGAACATAGAGGACAGAGGAACAGTCGCGTCGATCACACGGGCGTTGCCGCGCTGATCCATGCCGGACACCTGACCGCGGCGGCTGTTCAAGTCGCCGATGATGTCACCCATGTAATCTTCGGGCGTGACAACTTCCACTTTCATGATCGGTTCCAACAGCTTGGGTTTCGCTTTCGCAATGCCTTCGCGGAAAGCCGCGCGAGCCGCGATTTCAAACGCCATCGTCGAAGAGTCAACGTCATGATAAGCACCGTCGAACAGGTTCGCTTTGAAGTCCGTGCAGGGGAAGCCGGCGATCACGCCCGTTTCCATAGCGGCGCGCAAACCTTTTTCGACGCCGGGGATGTATTCTTTGGGAACGTTGCCGCCGACGACGGTGTTTTCAAAGACAAACCCCGACCCCGGTTCCAACGGTTCAAAACGAATCTTGACACGCGCGAACTGACCGGAACCGCCGGACTGCTTTTTGTGCGTGTAGTCGATTTCGTAAGGCTGGGAAATCGTTTCACGGTAAGCAACCTGCGGGGCACCCACGTTCGCGTCAACCTTGAATTCGCGTTTCAGACGGTCAACGATGATTTCCAAGTGCAATTCGCCCATCCCTTTAATGATGGTCTGTCCGCTTTCCGCGTCGGAAGAAACACGGAACGACGGGTCTTCCATCGCCAAACGGTTCAAAGCCAAGCCCATCTTTTCAACGTCAACTTTCGTTTTCGGTTCGACGGCGACTTCGATAACGGGTTCGGGGAATTCCATCTTTTCCAAGATGACCGGCGCGTTGTCGGCGCACAGCGTTTCACCCGTCGTGGTTTCTTTCAAACCGACCAAAGCGACAATATCGCCGGCGTTGGCTTCTTTGATTTCTTCACGGTGGTTCGCGTGCATCAACAGCATACGGCCGATACGTTCCTTCTTTTCCTTGACGGAGTTCAGAACATACGAACCGGCGGTCATCGTGCCCGAATAGATACGTGCGAACGTCAAAGAACCGACAAACGGGTCGTTCATGATCTTGAACGCCAAAGCGGCCAAGGGTTCGTCGTCGGTCGCGTGGCGAACGGCTTCCTTGCCGTCCGGAGTCGTGCAAGCGACGGGCGGAATGTCCAGCGGAGACGGCAGGTAATCGACGACCGCGTCCAACATCGGCTGAACGCCTTTGTTTTTGAACGAAGAACCGCACAGGACGGGAACGAAGCTCATGGAAATCGTGCCCTTGCGGATGCATTTCTGCAACGTTTCCAAAGAGATTTCCTTGCCTTCCAAGTAGTCTTCCATCGCCTGATCGTCCTGTTCGACGACGGTTTCGACCATTTCGGCGTGGTACTTGTCGGTCAATTCCTTCAGGTCGGCCGGAACTTCACCGTAAGTGAATTCGGCGCCCAGATGTTCGCCGTTCCAAATGATGGAGCGTTTGTTCAAAACGTCAACAACGCCCGCGAATTCGGATTCGGCACCGATCGGCAGCGTCATCACGATGGGCGTGGCACCCAGACGTTCCTTGATCATGCCGACGGCACGCAGGAAGTTCGCACCGATACGGTCCATCTTGTTGACGAAGCAGATACGGGGAACTTTGTACTTGTCGGCCTGACGCCAAACGGTTTCGGACTGCGGTTCGACACCGGCGACGCCGTCGAAAACGGCGACCGCGCCGTCCAAGACGCGCAAGGAGCGTTCGACTTCAACCGTGAAGTCAACGTGCCCCGGGGTGTCGATGATGTTCAGACGGTGACCGCGCCAGAAGCACGTCGTCGCCGCGGACTGAATCGTAATGCCGCGTTCCTGTTCCTGCACCATGAAGTCCATCGTGGCGGCGCCGTCATGGACTTCGCCGATTTTGTGGGACTTGCCGGTGTAGTACAGAATACGTTCGGTTGTCGTCGTTTTACCGGCGTCGATGTGCGCCATGATGCCGATATTGCGATATTTTTCAATGGGGGTTGTACGAGCCATTACACAAAAACCTTCTCTAACTGATTACCAACGATAATGCGAGAAAGCTTTGTTAGCTTCCGCCATGCGATGCGTATCTTCACGTTTGCGGACGGCGGCCCCCTTGTTGGACAAAGCGTCCATGAATTCACCGGCCAAGCGCTGTTCCATCGTCTGTTCGGAACGGTTGCGGGCGGCGGCGATGATCCAGCGGATCGCCAGAGCCTGCTTTCTTTCCGGACGGACTTCGACAGGAACCTGATAGGTCGCACCGCCGACGCGGCGGGAGCGGACTTCAACGGCCGGCTTCACGTTATCCAAAGCTTCATTGAAAGCTTTCAGGGGTTCCTGTTTGGTTTTTTCAGCTACGCGATCCAGAGCGCCGTAAACGATCTTTTCGGCGGTAGCTTTGGCGCCATGCAACATGACGCAGTTCATAAATTTAGCAACGACCACGTCGCCGTATTTGGCGTCGGGGACGATTTCACGTTTTACTGCAGCGTGACGACGAGACATAATCTTTCCTTTCTATTACTTGGGACGTTTCGCGCCGTACAGAGAGCGGCTCTGACGACGGGCGGCGATACCCTGCGTATCCAACGTACCGCGGATGATGTGGTAACGAACGCCGGGCAAGTCTTTCACACGACCGCCGCGGATCAGGACAACGGAGTGTTCCTGCAAGTTATGTCCTTCGCCGGGGATGTAGCTTAAAACTTCAGCACTGTTGGTCAAACGAACACGCGCGACTTTACGCAAAGCGGAGTTCGGCTTTTTCGGAGTCGTGGTATAAACACGCGTGCAAACGCCGCGCTTCTGCGGGCAGGCCTGCAAAGCGGGAGCTTTGTTGCGTTTAATGCGCGGTTTACGCGGACTGCGAATTAATTGGTTAATTGTAGGCATTAAATTCCTCTTTCCTATCTAACCGTTACAACACACTTACTCGATTCAAACCTCTGCGGCCGAACCGAAAAGCTAATCTTCAAAAATGGCTGAAACCAGCCGTTTTCAAACTCTTAAAAGCGACGCGACGCAGAAACTCCCGTCCCTTTATCCGTCACTTTTTCAAACCGAATATGACAAACATCCCCGTCAAAGTCAAGGGAAATAAACGTTTTTTTTCAAATTTTCCGCTGTTTTCCGGCGTGTTTTTCCGCGCTGTTTTCCGGCCGCGGCATCAACCGTTTTTTCCGGTCGGCCGCCCGACCGGTTCTCAAACGCGACACAGCGATCCGGCCTTGGCGACGCGCGCTCCGACATTTTACGGCGACGCCCGAGTATTCCCCCGAACGCCGCCGTAACGTCTTTCAATAAAAGCGGAATTTTCCGCACGTCTTATCTGGAAAAGTGCCTGTTTTTCATTTGGGCAAGGACGCTTGTCGTCTGGTTTTGCCGCTGTTTTTGGCGGTTTTCCTCGCGCACGGCCTGCAAAACGACCATCGAATGAGGTTGGGCGCGATAGTTGCCATCTTTGATCACGCGCTGTTCAACGGGCAGTTTTTCCACCCCCAAATGCGCGGTGTCGAAAGCGACCTCCCATTTCTGCCCGTTCGGCGCGGGCGGCGTTTTGAAATCGACTTCGCCGTTATGCGCGTTCATGATGATCATAAAATCGTCGTCCGCGGGCTTGCCGTCCTTTTTGACCCTTTCCCCCGCCAGAACATACGACAGCGTTTTGGCGTAAGGCTGCCAGTCGCCGCCGGTCATTTCCCGACCGTCGGGACGCACGAACGTGATGTCTTTCGTCCCCTTGTCGTCAACGGGTTGGCCGTCGAAATAATCGACGTTCGCCAAAGCGGGGTGGTCGCGGCGCAATTTCGTCATAAACCCAACCATTTCCGCGGATTTGACATCGCGGTCGGTCAGCTTGTCCCAATTCACCCAGCTGGTTTCGTTGTCCTGACAATACGGGTTGTTGTTGCCGTTTTGGGAACGGTTGAACTCGTCGCCCGCCAAACGCATCGGCACGCCCGCCGCCATCAACAGCGTCGCTTCCAAATTACGCACCATTTTGTTGCGGAACTCGTCCAGCCCTTCGTCGCGATAGCCCTCGTGCCCCCAGTTGCGGCCGAAATTCTGGTTCGCGCCGTCCTGATTGTGCCACGGGTTGGCTTCGTTGTGCTTCTGTTCGTACGACCACAGGTCTTTGGCGGTAAAGCCGTCGTGCGCCGTCACGAAATTGACGGTCGGCGACATTTTTTCACCTTCGTTCCGCAGATCGTCGGACGCGGTCATGCGTTGCGCCATTTTGGCGGCGAATCCCTCGTTCCCGCACCAAAACCGGCGCGTGTCATCGCGAAAACGGTCGTTCCACTGCATCCAGTTTTTCTGGAAATTGCCGACCTGATACCCGCCGCCGCAACAATCCCACGGTTCGGCGATCAGTTTGCATTTTGACAAAACGGGATCGGCTTTCAAAGCCTGATAGAACGGGTGGTTTTTGTCAAAGTCGCGGTTGGCCGGATCGCCTTCGCGTCCGCGCCCCATGACGGTCGCCAAATCGAAACGGAACCCGTCAACGCCCATTTCCTCCGCCCAATAGCGCAGGGAATCGACCGCCAGACGGCGCGCCATCGGCTTTGTCATGTCCAAAGCGTTGCCGCATCCCGTTTCCTGCCGGTATTCGGATTTGTCGTTCGGGTTGTGAACATAGTAATACGCGCTGTCGATGCCTTTCAAACTCAGCATCTGCGTGTGCGCGTCGCCCTCGCCCATATGGTTATAGACGACATCCATGATGACTTCCTTGCCCGCCGCGTGATAGGCGTTGACCATTTTTTTAAATTCGACGGGGTCGCCGTAATCGGGGTGCGGCGCGAAATACGCGATCGGTTCGTACCCCCAATAGTTCGACAGCCCGTTTTTGGCGACGGCGCCGTCGGTCGCGAACGCCTGAACCGGCAGCAATTCGACCGAGGAAATCCCCTGTTCGTCAATGTATTTCATCACTTCGGGATTCGCCATTCCCGCGAATTTGCCCTTGTCGGCGGCGGGAACGTCGGGATGTTTCATCGTAAAGCCCTTGGCGTGAGTTTCGTAAACGACGGTCTGATCCCACGGCACGTTCGGTTTTTCAACCGTGCCGACGGCTTTCAAAGCGGCGGGATCCTGAATGATCGCCTTGGGCGCGATTTTACCCGTGTCAACGGTGTTTTTCGATTTCTTATCATCGGGCCAGGACGCCAGAAAATCGTCGCTCCATTCAAATTCGCGATCCAGCTGGCGGGCGTAGGGGTCGATCAGCAGCTTGTTCGGATTGAAACGCATCCCGCGGTCGGGATCGTAAGGCCCGTCCACGCGGTAGCCGTAGCGCATCCCCGGTTTCGCATCGGGCAGATACCCCGACCAAACGCCGTCGTCCGACCGGCTCGGCAATTCAATTCGCGTTTCGTTGTCGTGTTCGTCGAACAGGCACAGCTCGACTTTCGTCGCGTTTTCGGAAAACAGCGCGAAGTTCACGCCCTTTCCGTCATACGTCGCGCCCAGTTTTTCGGGATTTCCCTTTAAAATTTCAGCAGTCATAAAAACCCGCCCTTTCTCGTTTGATTAGACAAAGTTTAGCGAAAAAGGGCGGGCTTGACAAGGATATTTTTTGTCGAAAAAAGCCTTTAGCGGCGGTTTTTCAAATACCATTCGACCGTTTTGACAATGCCGGTGTCGAACGTTTCCTCGGCTTTCCAGCCCAGTTCGTTTTCCAGCTTCGTCGCGTCGATGGCATAGCGGCGGTCGTGGCCGGCGCGGTCTTTGACGAACGTCACCAGCGACTTGTACGGCGTGCCGTCCTTGCGCGGGACTTCGCGATCCAGAATGGCGCAAATCGTGTCAACGATCTGCAGGTTGTTGCGTTCGTTACGCCCGCCGATGTTGTACGTTTCGCCCGACCGCCCCTTTTGCCAGACCAGATCGATCGCCTTGCAGTGATCCAGAACGTACAGCCAGTCGCGGATGTTCTTTCCGTCGCCGTAAACGGGGATGTTTTCGCCGTTCAAGCATTTGCGGATAATCGTCGGGATCAGCTTTTCGCCGTGCTGTTTCGGCCCGTAGTTGTTCGAGCAGTTCGATGTCGTCACGTTCATGCCGTAGGTGTGGTGATAGGCGCGCACCAACAAATCGGAGCTGGCTTTCGACGCGGAATAGGGCGAATTGGGCGCGTAGGGTGTCGTTTCTGTGAAGAATCCCGTTTCGCCCAGCGTTCCATAGACCTCGTCGGTGGAAATGTGGTGGAAACGGCATTTTTCGTACCCCGCCTTGACGACGTTCGGCGCGTCCATCCAATGGCGGCGCGCGGCGTCCAGCAGAGTAAACGTCCCCAAAACGTTCGTTTTGACAAAGATTTCAGGCCCCGAAATCGAATTGTCCACATGGCTTTCCGCCGCGAAATGGATCACGCCGCGGATATCGTGTTCGTCGAAAATCCTGCCGACCAATTCCTTGTCGGTGATGTCGCCCTTGATGAAAATGTAGCGGGGGTTCCCCTGCACTTCGGTCAAGTTGCGCTCGTCGGCGGCATAGGTCATTTTATCCAGATTGACAAGCGTCAATTCGGGATGCGCCGCCAAAAAATACGGAACGAAGTTGGAACCGATGAATCCGGCTCCGCCAGTGACTAAAATTTTTTCAGACATTTTTCCAAACTTTCCTGCCAATGCGGGACTTTAATTCCCAAAGATTTGATTTTCGCTTTGTTCAAAACGGAATAGAACGGCCGTTTCGCCTTTGTCGGATACTGCGCCGATTCGATCGGTTCGACGCGACATTCCAGCCCCGACAAAATCATGATTTCGCGGGCGAAGTCGTACCAGCTGCACACGCCCTCGTTTGAAAAGTGGTAGGTTTCCTTTGTGCCGTCTTTGATTTGAGGCAGCAGATCGACGATCGCCCGCGCCAAATCAGCGGCGCACGTCGGCGTTCCGATCTGATCGAACACGACGTTCAAACCGTCGCGTTCCGCCCCCAGCCGGCGCATCGTTTTGACAAAGTTGTTGCCGTAAGGGCTGTACAGCCACGCCGTGCGGACGATCGCGCAGGTTTCCGCCGCGGCTTTCAACGCCTCTTCGCCGTCGCGCTTGGTCACACCATACACGCTGACGGGATTTGTCGCGTCCGTTTCGACATACGGACGGTGTCCCGTCCCGTCGAAAACGTAATCGGTCGAAATATGAACGACTTTCGCCCCCGACTTGCCCAAATTCGCGACGCCGTCCACGTTGACCGCGCGGCATTTTTCGGGTTCGTCCTCGGCCTTGTCCACCGCGGTGTAGGCGGCACAGTTCACGATCGTGTCAACATTGTTTTCCTTGACGAACGCCCTGACCGCCATTTCGTCCGTGATGTCCAGATCGGGCATATCTACGCCCAGCGCGTCGGGCATCAAAGCTTTCAGCTCGCTTCCCAGCTGACCGTTCACTCCGGTAATCAAAAGCATGAGTCGAAATCCTTGAACAGCGGATGCGCCTTGTCCTTTTCGGACAGGACGCGGTCTTCGGCGGGAATCTGCCAGTCAATGCCCAGATCGGGATCGGCGCAGTCGATGCCACCTTCGGATTCCTTGCAATACAGGTTGTCGCATTTGTACGCGAACACCGCCGTTTTCGACAGCACGGAAAATCCGTGGGCGAATCCGCGCGGAATGAACAGCTGCAAATTGTTCACGTCGCTGAGTTCGACGGCGACGTGTTTGCCGTACGTTTCCGATCCTTTGCGCAAATCGACCGCGACATCCAGCACCCTGCCCTGCAGCACGCGCACCAACTTGGCCTGCGCGTGTTCGCCCTTTTGGAAATGCAGGCCGCGGATCACGCCGTAGGACGATTTCGACTGGTTGTCCTGCACGAACTTCGCCGTCACGCCGTTGTCGTTGAACAGCTTTTCGTTGTACGTTTCAAAGAAATAGCCGCGGTCGTCCGTGAAAATCCGCGGTTCAAAAATGACGACGTCTTTGATTTTCGTTTGAATGAAAGGCATTTTTAAAACTCCGGCGTTGAAATGACACCGTCGGCCAGCTTCAACAGATACTGGCCGTACCCCGTTTTGGACATCGTTTCGCCGCGCGCGCGCAGTTCGTCGCGGGAAATGAACCCTTTGGCAAAGGCGATTTCCTCCAGACACGCGATTTTGATGCCCTTGCGCTTTTCGATCGCCTCGACATAGGACGACGCCTGCAGCAAACTGTCGTGCGTTCCCGTGTCGAACCAGTCGATATCGCGCGAAAACACGTTGACTTTCAGCTTTCCGCGACGCAGGTATTCCTTGTTCACATCGGTGATTTCGTATTCCCCGCGCGCCGACGGCTTCAGGTTTTTGGCGATTTCGACGACTTCGTTGTCATAGAAATACAGCCCCGGAACGGCGTAGTTCGATTTGGGTTTCGCGGGCTTTTCCTCGATGCTGACGGCGTTGAAATCCTTGTCGAATTCGACGACGCCGTAACGTTCCGGATCGTGAACGTAGCACCCGAACACGACCGCCCCGTCCTTGATTTTCGCCGCGTTTTCCAGCTGCTGCGTCAGGGCGTGGCCGTGAAAGATGTTGTCTCCCAAAACCAACGCCGCCGTGTCGTTTCCGATGAAATCCGCGCCGATAACGAACGCCTGCGCCAATCCGTTCGGCACGGCCTGTTCGGCGTAGGAAATGTTCATGCCCAAATGCGCGCCGTCGCCGAACAACCGTTCAAACCCCGGCAGATCGGTCGGCGTGGAAATGACCAGAACATCCCGAATCCCCGCGCGCATCAACAGCGACATCGGGTAATAGATCATCGGTTTGTCGTAAACGGGAATCATCTGTTTGGACAGCGCGATCGTCGCGGGATACAGCCGCGTTCCCGATCCGCCCGCCAGAATAATGCCTTTCATCCGAAAAAACTCCTTAAGAAAAAACGATTTTTAAACACCCTAGCATAAAGACGGTTGAAAAAAAAACCTTTTCTGCACCGGACGCGTTTTTTGCCCCGCCGTCCGCGAAACATCCGCCGTGCCGCCGTTTTTGTAAAAAAAGGATTGTTTCGACAAATTTTTCTGATATTCTGTCAATAGGAGTCTTTTTATAAAAGAGGGCGTCATGGATTTACCTTCATATATCAGGGATTTTCTGCAAACGAACTATTACATTCCCGCCGAACAGCTGGATCTGCCGTTCGACCGGATGCCGGCGTCTTTGCGCGAACTGATCATGTCGAAATGCCTGAATCCGTCCGAAAACGGCGGCTTTGAAGCGAAATCCGCGGAAGAGGTGCTGGACAAAGTTCGCGAACAATTCGCCGACGACATCAATTCCGACGTGACGAAATCCCCCGAACGCCAGCTGGACAATTTTGTCGCGCATCACAAAACGTTCGCCGCGCTGATCGCCGCCGCTGAAAAAAATGAAAAGAATCCCTCCGATTTCGACCGCGTCGCCATTTTGACGGCCGCGAAGCGCATGGCCGCCGACGAATACGCGGACACGCCGAAAACGCTGAGCAATTTTTTAAAGATCAAAGAGGAAACCGCCGCCGAGTTGCGGGTGAAATACTACACCGCCCGCTATTTTGACGCGCACGGCAAAAACGGAAACGAGGCGGACGGCGCCTATCACGAACACGCCCTGTCCGACATCGCGGAAATTTCCCGCATGGTGCGCGAAGGAAAAACGGACGAAATCGCCGGCCGGTTCAACCTGCCCGACACGCGGGCGGATCGCGACGCCGCAAAGGGCGCGACTTTGTCGTTTGCCATGGCGGAATTGAAAAGCTTTTCCGATCGGGTTGAAAAACGGGTCAAGGATTCGCCTTTTGTCAAACGCGTCAACGGCCTGAACGATTTGTTCAAACAAAAATATCCGAAATCCTACATGGCGGCGAAGCTGGTCGGCAACACGGCGGCCGCGCTGTCGCTGGGCCCCGCCTTTTCCGCGTTCAAAGCCGTCGCCGGCATCAACGCGATGCGCAAGGATTACGCCAAATTCAAACAGGAACATCCCGACAAGGGCGGCCGGTTTTGGAATTTCATTTCGTCCGCCGACGGGCGTAAAAAATTGTTGGAGATCAGCCAAAACACCGTCCGCGTCATTCCAGGGATGCGCGCCGTCGGCATCGCGTTAAGCGCGGTCAAGAACTCCGCCAATTTGAAAACCAGCCTGAAAGACATTAAAAAGAACGGCGTCAACAAACAGACCGCCCTGCGCGTCGGTCTCGCCGCCGCCGGATTGCTGGCCGTTTCGGTCACGGCGGCCTATGCCAACGACGAAGTAGCGGAAATGGTCAACAACTGCGTTTCCGACACGTTCGGATCGGTCAAGGACGGCGTCGAAAACGTCATCGAAACGATTCATTCTTCATCCGCGCACGTTTTCAACACGCCGGCGCAAAATTTCGTTCCCGACATGGAACAGGCCATTCCGGCCGATTCCACCGTTTTGCAATCCGGTTCGTTCAATCTGGGCGCCGGAACGTCGGACAATATGGAAATCGGCGAAAACGGGTTCACTTTTACAAACGTCAACGCGTCGGGAACAACCAACGTCGTGCAGAACGGGGATTCCTTTAATGAAACCGTGATCACGAACGACGGCAAGTTTTCGATGAACGGGACGATTAAAACGGAAATCGACCCGACCAAGGCCGGAACGACCGTCAACCACGTTCATTACGACACCGAAAACGCGTCCGCCACCGTCGTTGTCACCGACAACCAATCCGGCAACCACGCCGTTTTGGCGCGCGACAGCTCCGGCGAACGCGTCGGATTGCGCAACAGCAACGACACCGCGGGCGTCGAAGTGTCCCACGGTTCGGACGGCTTCAACGTCAAAGGAACGGCCGAACGCGTCAAGGTCGGCAGCAACGAAATCCGCAACGCCGGATTTGACGCCGGAGCGCAAACAGCGCATGGCGACATCCACCACGCCAACGGTTCGCACACCGCCGTCAACACCAACCATTCCGGCGCGACCGTCATGCACCAAAAGGGCGACACGTTCAACGAAGCGGTTGTAACACGCGACGGCAAGTTTTCGATGAACGGGACGATTAAAACGGAAATCGACCCGACCAAAGCCGGCGCGACCGTCAACCACGTTCATTACGACACCGAAAACGCGTCCGCCACCGTCGTCGTCACCGACAACCAATCCGGAAACCACGCCGTTCTGGCGCGCGACAGCTCCGGCGAACGCGTCGGATTGCGCAACAGCAACGACACCGCGGGCGTCGAAGTGTCCCACGGTTCGGACGGCTTCAATGTCAAGGGAACGGCCGAACGCGTCAAGGTCGGTAGCAACGAAATCCGCAACGCCGGATTTGACGCCGGAGCGCAAACCGCGCACGGCGACATCCACCATACCGACGGTTCGCATACTGCCGTTAACACCAACCATTCCGGCGCAACCGTCATGCACCAAAACGGCGATTCCTTCCAAGAAGTCACCGCCACCCGCGACGGCAAAGTCGGGTTGCAGGGGCGCATCGCGCGCGCCGGTCAAAACGGCGGACGCACAACGGTTGACTACGACACGCGTCAGGAATCCGTCAAAGTGTCCAGAACGACGGAATCCGGCCGGACGGTCACCGTTTCGCGCGACAAAAACGAAATCCGGATCAGCTCGGGCAACGCGGCGCAATCGAACGTGACCGTTTCCGTTGACCGCACGGGCATCAACGTTCAGGGAAAGAACGGCCGCAAGGTGAACATCAGCAAAATCGCCAAATTTCTGAAAGGGTTGACGCGCTGAATTTCCTTTGATTTTCCATACGCCGGCGGCCGTTTGCGCCGCCGGTTTTCCATTTCGCCGCCGTACCGTTTTTGTTCTTGCAACCGTTGACGGTTTCAGGGTACAAAAACGACAGGAAAGGAAGCGAACCGAAAATGACTCAATCCGATTTTGATTTCAGCCGTCTGAACCCCGAACAACGCCAAGCCGTCGAAACGACCGACGGCCCCGTTTTGGTTTTGTCGGGGGCGGGAACGGGAAAAACGACGGTGTTGACCGCGCGTCTGGCCTATATCATTCAAACGGGCAAAGCCCTGCCGTTTCAATGTCTGGCCGTCACGTTCACGAACAAAGCCGCCAATGAAATGCAGGACAGGCTGGCCGCCATGATCGGCGAAGACGCCAACCGCCTGTGGTTGGGAACGTTTCACCGCATCGGGCTGCGGATATTGCGCAACCATCCGGAAAAGGTCGGGCTGTCGTCGGGCTTTACGGTTTTGGACGCGTCGGATCAGGAACGGCTGTTGAAACAGATCATGGCGGACGAACGCGTCGATTTGAAAAACACGCCGCCCCTGTCGGTTTTAAACCAGATTCAGCGGCTGAAAGATCAGGGGATTTCGTTTGATAAAACCGAACAAGCCCCGTTCGGCACATCGCCGCTGGTCAAACGGCTGTACGCGGCGTATCAGGAACGGTTGAAAACGATGAACGCCGTCGATTTCGGCGACCTGCTGCTGTACTGTCTGGAACTGTTCAACGCGCATCCCGAAGTGTTGAAAGCCCTGCGCCAGCAGTTCAAATACATTCTGGTGGACGAATATCAGGACACCAACGTCGCGCAATACCTGTGGCTGCGTCTGTTGGCGGCGGGACACAACAACATTTGTTGCGTCGGGGACGACGACCAGTCGATTTATTCGTGGCGCGGCGCGGAAATTGGCAACATTTTGCGGTTTGAACAGGATTTTCCGAACGCCGCCGTCATCCGGTTGGAAAGCAATTACCGTTCGACCGCGCACATTCTGGCGGGCGCGTCCGGATTGATCGCGCACAACCGCGACCGGCTGGGCAAGACTTTGCACCCCGCCCCCGGCCGTGAATCGGACATGGGGGAAAAGATCAGCGTCACGGGCGTTTGGAACGGCGACGACGAAGCGGAAAAAATCTGCGACCGGATCGAACGCGAGCAGCGGCGCGGCACGTCGTTATCGAACATGGCGGTTTTGGTGCGCGCGACGGCGCAAATGCGCGCGATCGAAGACAACCTGCTGCAATACGGCATATCGTACAAGGTCATCGGCGGAATGCGGTTTTACGAACGCGAGGAAATCCGCGACGCGACGGCTTACATCCGCCTGTTGGGACAAAAAAAGGACGACATGGCGTTCACCCGCGTCGTGAACAAACCGCGGCGCGGCGTCGGCGACACGGCGTTGCAAAACCTGCGGGAATACGCGCGCGAACACCGCCTGTCCCTGTACGAATCCGCCGAAGAGATGCTGGCGCGCAACGCGATTCGCGGCACGGCGAAAACGGGGCTGGAGAAGCTGTTCGCCCTTTACGACGAATGGCGGGCGAAAGCGGCGGACACCCCTTGCGACGAAATGTTGCGGCTGATGCTGGAACAAAGCGGGTATATGGATATGCGCCGCGCCGACAAAACGCCCGAATCGCAAGGCAGAATCGAAAACCTGCAGGAACTGACCGGCGAATTCAAAACGAAATACGAAAATTTCGGCCAGTATCTGGAATACGTCAGTCTGGTCATGGACAACGACGCGACGGCATCGACGGGCGAACACGTTTCCGTCATGACCCTGCACGCCGCCAAAGGGTTGGAATTCGACACGGTTTTCCTGCCGGGGTGGGAAGAGGGAATCTTCCCCAACAAAAAATCGCTGGACGAAAACGGCGGCAAAGCGTTGGAAGAGGAACGCCGGCTGGCCTATGTCGGCATCACGCGCGCGCGCAAACACGTCTATATCAGCTTTGCCGGATCGCGGTTCATGTACGGATCGTATCAAAACAACCTGCCGTCCCGCTTTATCGACGAAATTCCGAATGAAAACAAGGAAATGACAACGATTTCAAACGGATACGGTGCTTCTTACGGCTACGGAAACGCGGGCGGGTACGGCCGTTCGTCCGGTTCCGGCCGTTTCGGTTTCGACGGTTACGACGCGGTTGACGACGATTATGACGGCTATAACCGGAAAAGCCGGTACGGCGGATACAACAAAGACTATACAAACGGCGGTTATTTTTATAAAAAGGAAAAAAGGACGTCCTGTTTCGGCGCCGTGAACAAACCCGTCTTTCCCGTCGGAACGGCGGTTTACCACGAACGGTACGGATACGGGCAAGTCATCGCCGCCAACGGCAGTTCGACCGAAGTCGTGTTCGAGGACGGCACAACGAAAAAAATCATGGCTGACTATTTGGACAAAGCGTAATGGACACTCAACCCGCAAGCAACTGGCAAATTTCATTCACACTTCCCGCCGACGCGGTTCCCTTTTTTGAACGCGCGCTGGACGGGGGCGACACGGCTCTGCTGGCGTCGGAAATCGAAACCGGCGCGGACAAAGGAAAATGGAAGCTGGACGCCATTTTTGAAAACCGCCCCGACGAAGCGCTGCTGGACGCGTCGCTTTCTCTGGCGGCGACGGCGGCGGGCGTCAAACTGCCCGCGTATCAACTGACCGAATTGGCGCAAAGAGATTGGCTGCGCGAAAGCTTGATCAGCTTCACCCCCGTGTCGGTCGGCCGGTATTACATTTACGGTTCCCATATCAAAGAACAGCCGCCGAAAACAAAACTGTCCCTGAAAATCGACGCGGCGACGGCGTTCGGATCGGGCGAGCATTTCACGACCAAAGGGTGCCTGATGGCAATGGAGGAGATTTCGCGTTTCAAACGCCCGCGCAAAATTTTGGACATGGGATGCGGTTCCGGCATTCTGGGGCTGGCGGCGGCATTAACGTTCCATACGAACATCGTTGCGGCGGACATCGACCCCGAATCCGTCCGTGTGACAAAGGAAAACGCCAAAATCAACCACCTGTCGCGCTATATCACCGCCTACGCCGGCAACGGGTACAAACCGCTGATCATCCGGTCGAAAGCCCCCTATGATCTGGTGTTTTCAAACATTCTGGCGCGCCCGCTGACCCTGATGGCCAAGGATCTGGCCTCCGTCCTCGCCCCCGACGGGCTGGCGGTTCTGTCGGGGATGCTGTACCGGCAGGAAGCGTGGGTTCTGGACGCGCACCGCCGCGTCGGGCTGAATTTGAAAAAACGCTATCGCTTGGAAGGCTGGAGCACGCTGATCGTCGGCCGATAACAAAAGGAAACAACCATGGACAAACTGACCGCCCTGAGGGAATGGATGCTGACAAACGGCTTTTTCGGACTGCTGGTTCCGACGGCCGACGAATACCAAGGCGAATACGTCGCCGCAAACGCGCGGCGTTTGGAATGGCTGACGGGATTTTCGGGATCGGCCGGCGAAGCCGTCGTTTTGCTGGATCGCGCTTTTCTGTTCGTGGACGGCCGCTATACCCTGCAGGCGCAAAAGGAAACGGACGAAAAGAAAATCACCGTGATCCAAACGCCCGACGCCCGCGCGGGGGATTGGCTGTTTGCCGCTTTGCCGAACGGGGCGCGCATCGGGTACGATTCGTGGCTGCACACGCCGGACGAGGTCAGAAAACTGGCGGCCGCCTGTGCGAAAAACGGCGCGAAAATCGTTCCCCTGCCCTATAACCCGATCGACGCGATGTGGACGGACAGGCCGGTTTCGACGCCGGACAGAGCCGTTTTCCTGCCCGAAAAATACACCGGAGCAGACAGCACGGCCAAAATCGCGGACGTGACGGCGGCGCTGGGCGTCGATCAGGATGACGCGCTGGTTTTGACGGCGCCCGAATCCATCGCGTGGCTGCTGAACGTGCGCGGCCGCGACATTCCGTTCATTCCGGTCGTTCAATCGTTTGCCGTTCTGTATAAAAACGGCGCGCTGGATTGGTTCGTTGATCCGGCGAAAATCACGGACGACCTGCGCCCGCACCTCAGCAAACTGGTGGAAACGAAATCGCCCGACCTGCTGGGCGTCACGCTGGACGCTTTGGGCATACAAAAGGCGCGCGTCCAGCTGGACATGGCCTTGTCGCCCGCGTGGATTTACGAACGCCTGTCCGCCGCGGGGGCGACCGTCCACGCCAAAGAAGACCCGTGCCTGATCCGCAAAGCCTGCAAAAACATCACGGAACGCGACGGCGCGGTCAACGCCCATGTCAAAGACGGCATCGCCATGTGCCGTTTCCTGTGCTGGTTCGACAAAGAAGCGCCGACCGGCCGGTTGACCGAAACGGACGCCGTGCGTAAAATCGACGAATTCCGTCGGGATAACCCGCTGTACCGCGGCGAAAGCTTCGCGACCATCGCGGCGTCGGGCAAAAACGCCGCCTACATCCATTATCACACGGGCGGCAAGAATGATTCTCCGATCCGGCGCGACGCGATGTTTTTAATCGACACGGGGGCGCAATATCTGGACGGCACGACGGACATCACGCGCACAATCGCCGTCGGCAACGTTTCCGCGTTGGAAAAGAAACGGTTCACGCAAGTTTTAAAAGGCCACATCGCCATTGCGACGATCGCCTTTCCCGAAGGGACGACCGGATCGCAGCTGGACATTCTGGCGCGCCAGTTTTTGTGGCGCGACGGCGTCGATTTCGCCCACGGGACGGGACACGGCGTCGGTAGCTATCTGTCGGTGCACGAAGGCCCGCAGCGGATTTCGCGCGGCGGCGGCCGGATCGCGCTGATGCCGGGGATGCTGATTTCCAACGAACCGGGGTATTACAAACCCGACGCGTTCGGCATCCGTTTGGAAAACGTCGTCATGGTCGAACCCCTGCCCCCGACCGAAGGATCGGAAATGAAAACGCTGGGGCTTTCGACGCTCAGCCTTGCCCCGTTCGACCGGCGGCTGATCGACAAAACGCAGCTGACCCCGCGAGAAAAAGCGTGGCTGGACGGGTATCACGCCCGCATCCGCCGCATCATTTCGCCGCTGGTCGATCCGCAGACGGCCGAATGGCTGGCCGCGGCCTGCGCGCCGCTGTAAGGGTTTTCCATGCGGGCGGGCATCACCTTTTTCGTGTCGGGGTGCATTTTGATCGTGTTCGGACTGACCATGATCATTCCGGCGATTGTGGATCATTCCGCCGGCGACGGTGTTTCGGCGCGCGCGTTTTGGCAGGCGGCCGTTGTCACATCATTTTTCGGCGCGCTGTTTGTCGCGACCTTTTACGACAAGTATGAAAAGCTGACCGTGCGCGAAATGTATTTGACAACGTCGCTGGTGTGGCTGCTGGTCTGCGCGTTTTCCGCCCTGCCGTTTTTCTTTTCCCCCGCCCCGCTGGGATACACGGATTCCTTTTTTGAAGCCATGTCAGGCCTGACAACCATGGGCGCGACGGTGATCAAAGACCTGTCCGCCGCGCCAAAGGGCATATTGTTGTGGCGGGCGATGCTGCAATGGTTCGGCGGCGTCGGGATCATCGTCATCGCGCTGGGCATCCTGCCTTTATTGCGAATCGGCGGGATGCAACTGTACGCGACGGAATCGTCCGACAAATCGGACAAGACCATGCCGAAAACGTCGCAAATCATCAAAACGATCATGATCGTATATACCCTGCTGACCGTTTTATGCGCGGCGGCGCTGTACGTTTCCGGATTGGACGCGTTTGAATCCGCGGCATACAGCATGACGACCGTTCCGACGGGCGGGTTCGCCCCGCGCGCGTCGTCCGCAATGGAACTGCCCGTCGCATCGCAATGGATTTTGACGTTTTTCATGTTCGTGTGCGGAATGCCTTTGCTGGTTTCGTATTTCCTGTTCAAACGCAACGCCCGTTATGTGCGCGAAGACCTGCAGATCCGGACGTACGTTTACTTTTTCCTGACCGGCACGTTCATTTTGACATTGTATTTGATGACGACGCGTCAGGTTCCCCTGATCGACAGCCTGCGCTACGCGGCGTTCAGCTTCATTTCGATCGTCACGTCGTCCGGTTTTTTAAACAGCGACATCGAAAGCTGGGGGAATTTCGCCGTCATGTTTTTCACGTTCCTGCTGCCGATCGGCGCGTGCAGCGGATCGACATCGGGCGGGATCAAGATTTTCCGTTTCAACATCATGTATCTGGCATCCATGCAGTACCTGCGCCGCAAAATTCTGCCGCACGGCATATTCATCGCCAAATATAACGGCAAACCGCTGACCGAAGAAATTTCCTCCGGCGTGTTTGTTTTCATGGTGATTTTCCTGCTGTCGTTTCTGGTGTCCGTCCTGCTATTGTCGCTGATCGGGCTGGATTTCACCACCGCGATCACGGCAACGCTGTCCGGATTGGGAAACACGGGCGTGGCGTTCGGTTCCGTCGTCGGCGCGCAAGGCGGATTTTACAACCTGCCCGACGCCGCGAAATGGCTGTTGGCCGGCGATATGATGCTGGGACGTTTGGAATATATGACCGTTTTCGTCCTGTTGCTGCCGCTGGCGTGGCGCAGGGAAAAGAAATCAATCAGTCCGCCGGCGTTTTAACGGCGTCCGGCGCGGCGGATTTTCTGGCGACGGCGGCGGGAAACTGCGGCGTTTTGATTTCGACGCCCTCCGCGACTTCCTCGCCCCATTTCGCGACCAATTTGGCCTGCAGTTCGCGCAAATACACGACGCGGCGCTGATCCGACATTTCAACGCAATTCAAAACGACGGGCGGGATGCAGCGATAGAACACCCACCCGACAGCCGCGGCCAGATAGATGATGATAAAGGCGACGCCGTTGATGAACAGGTCGATCGCACCGTCCAACGTGTTGCTGCCGAACCAGAGTTTGAACAAAAACGGCAGCGCGCCCGCGAAATTCACGCCGCCGATGCACAGCCATTTATATTTCGCCCGCATTTTGGAACCGGCGTCAACCACCAACGCGACCAAGGTCGGCAGCATACTTAAAAACATGAACACAACCGTCGGCAGCATCAACAGCAGCATCGGGAACAAAATCAGAAAGGACAGGGACAGCGACATGAAAGAGCTGAACCGCCCCTTGCGTTTTTTGGTTTTTCCGGCGACCGCCGTTTCTTTTTTGACCATGGCTATCCCCTTAAAAACTGCGTCAACAGCAACAGAAACATCGTCAAAACCGCCACGCCGAACGAAACCGTCGCCGCGACCTGCCGCCCCAGATACAGCCCCTCTTCCTCGCGTTTTTCGCGGTTGCCGTCCAGAAATTCGATTTCCTCGGACAGCTTGGCGTATTCTTTTTTGGCCTGTTCAAAATAGCTCATGTCCAGCAAACGTTCCTGCCGGTCGTCCAAAGCGGCCAATATGTCCGGCAAACTGCCTTTCCGCACCAGTTTCGGCAGATTTTTTTCCAGCTGGCGGCGTTTTTCCAAACTGTGGTATCCGTTGATGATGGGCGCCAGCGTCCCGCCGATCCACGCGCAGAAAGAATAAAGCTTTTCAGGGCCGAACGTGCGCTGCAAAGCCGAAAAGATATGCAACATCCCCTGCGTCGAAACGCTTTCTTTCGGCGAATTCAGCATGGCGATCTGGTCGGACACTTTCGTTCCGAATTTCACCGCGATAAACGCGACGATATGCCGGTCGATCGGGTTCATTTTGCTGCTGTTGCGTTTGGCGACGCCCTCCAAAGCGGGCAGCAGGCTGCTGATTTCATCAACGTAATCCCTGACGATCAGGGGGCTTTGACACGGCAGCCCTTCGTTCAAATCGTACATCAGCCGTTCGATCCCCATGCCCAATTCGGGTTTTTGCAGCACCATCTGCATACTTTTGACTTGCTGTTCCGCCACCCTGTCGCGGTGCAGGACGTACCAGCTTTCCACATACCCCGTGGCGATCAGCCCGATCAGCGTTTTCAGCATTTTTTCGTCGTTGGCGTACACCGCCAGCATCTGGCCGACGGCATCGGGTTTGAACGCGCAGTCGCGCACCCGCAGCGGCGCGGTCGGGTCAAGGATCATGCACGCGCGGGCGATCAGAAAATCGTCCTGCTTTTCCTTGGTCGAAAACCGCACCAAAGCCATATCCGCCGACTTTTCAATCGCTCCGGCGGTGTCTTTGTCCTCAAACCCGCGAACCAACCACGCCTGCAGCTTTTCGGAACGGATGGCTTCGGCGGCCGTATCCCAGTTTTTGGAAAAGGCGTATGCCAAAGTGCGGTAGGAATAATATTCGACGTTGTTGAACAAAAACGGCCGTTGCGACGCCTTGACCGTTTTGGCCTGAACCGGCGTCAAACGCCGCCCGTCCGCCCACAGCTGCGCCGACGACACGTCCCACCTTTGCGTGATGTTGTCCGCCAGCAAACCGCGCAGCAATTCTATCAAGGCCAGCGAAACGCGGCTTTCCCCGATCAAAGAGGCATAAGACCCCTTGTGAATTTTCAATTCCAGCAATTCTTCGGCCGACAAGCTTTCGACCGGATTGAACCCCAGCTCCAAACTGATCAGCGTCGCCCCGAACGCGTACATATCGTCCGATGTCATCCCGTTGCCGCGGCCGGCCGGCGAACACATCGACGATTCGATCGTTTCATACACGGACGGCTGGTCAAACGCGGGCGGACAGGAAATGCAGTCCCCCCAAACGACTTTTGTTTTTTCCGCGTCCAAGAAAAACAGGTTATCCGGCCGGATCTCCCTGTGCGTCAACCCGCGCATGGACAGGTTGTTGATCCCCATCAGCAACGGCCGGATCCAGCGGGTGATTTTTTCGGCCTCTTCCTCCGGCAGCAGCTTGCCGTAGTTTTTGGAATACACGACGCGGCCGCCCAACGGCATTTCGTACAGCAGGATCATCGTTTTGCGCCCGATCGGCGGCCATAGCGCGACGCCGGCGTCCGCCAACGGCAGGATGCCTTCCATTTTCACGCCGATTCTGCTTTTGATATGATCTTTTCTGACCGGAATTTCGGGATCGCAGACCAATGCGAAAATCTTGTGGTCGGGCGAAGACACCTCTTCGGCCTGAAACGCCTTGGCATGCGGCATATCCAGCATCGGCAGGGGCAGATCGGCGTAAACGCGGTACTTCCCTTTGACAAGGGCGGACACGCCCTTTCGCGACGCAAACACGCCCGACGGGACGGCGGCCTGATCCGGCTGTTGGGAATCTTCTTTTTCTGTCATCGTATCCTTCTGGGCGTCAAAAAAATGAAACAGGGTCGGGCGTTCTGCCCAACCCTGTCAATTTACACGATTTTTCGGAAAATATAAAGTTTTTTATCAATCCCGATACGGATCGATGCGGATGATCGTGTCTTCGCGTTCCGGACTGGTGGAGATCATGCCGACCTTGACGCCGACCAGCTCTTCCAAACGGGCGATATATTTTTTGGCGTTTTCGGGCAGTTTGTCGTATTCGCGAATCCCGAACGTCGAGGATTTCCACCCCGGCAACCTTTCGTACACCGGCTTGACGGACGCCTGCGCGTTCATCTGCATCGGGAAATAGTCCAGCTTTTTGCCGTTCAGTTCGTAACCGACGCAAACCTTGATTTCGTCGAACTGATCCAGAATGTCCAGCTTCATCACGGCCAGATTCTGCACACCGTTGACCGCGACCGCCTGACGCACCAAAACGGCGTCGAACCACCCGCAACGGCGCGGACGCCCCGTCACCGTGCCGAATTCGCGGCCGACTTCGCGGATGCTGTCGCCGTCTGCGTCAAACAGTTCGGTCGGAAACGGCCCCGCGCCGACGCGTGTCGTGTACGCTTTGACCACGCCGACGACCTTGTCGATTTCTTTCATGCCGACGCCCGCGCCGACAGCCGCCTGTCCCGCGATGGTGTTGGACGAAGTCACAAACGGATAAGTGCCGAAATCGTTGTCCAACATTGTGGCCTGCGCGCCTTCAAACAGCAGGTTTTTACCCTGTTTCAGCTGTTCGGACAGGATTTTCCATGCGGGGACGGCGAACGGCAGGATGAAACCGGCGATTTCGTCCAGCTGTTTCATCAATTCGGCCTTGTCCACTTCGGGTTGTCCCCACCCTTTGCGCAAAGCGTTGTGGAACAGTAACAGATTGTCCACTTTGGCTTCCAGCGTTTCCTTTTCGGCCAAATCGCCGACGCGGATGGCGCGGCGGCCGACTTTATCCTGATAAGCGGGGCCGATGCCGCGGCCGGTCGTCCCGATTTTGCCTTTGCCGGCGGCTTCTTCACTCATATGATCCAATTCGCGGTGCAAGGGCAGGATCAGGGTCGCCTGATCGGACACTTTCAACACGTCGGGCGTGACCTGCGTCCCCAACGCCGCGACGCGGGCGATTTCATCGCGCAAAGCCCACGGATCGACCACGACGCCGTTGCCGACGACGGACAGCTTTTTGCGCACGATGCCCGACGGCAACAGCGACAGCTTGTACGTCACGCCGTCAACCACCAACGTGTGACCGGCGTTGTTTCCGCCCTGAAAACGGACGACGACATCGGCTTTTTCGCTCATCAGATCGACGATTTTGCCTTTGCCTTCGTCGCCCCACTGCGCCCCGATGATTACGATATTGGTCATATTATCAGCTCCTTGTTAACTGCAGCGGTTGTACCCGACCGCCTGTGTAAATGCGGCCGCATCCCAGCCGCCGCGCCTCTTCGTCACCGCCCGCCCTTAATCCGCAAACGGTCGCGAACCCTTGCGCGCGCAGCTTCGCCGCGTCGGCGAACGGAACGCCGCAAGGCACATAAACCCTTTCCCGATTTTGATCGGGATTGTGAACGTCCAGAATATCGGCCATGAACAGCGTCACGCCCGTCGCGGGTTCGCACGCCCCGACATTCGTTCCCGCGATGTACCGCCCGCCGCGCCCCAATTCGCGGTCGCTCCGGTTGGAAAAGATCGAAAAACCGACGCCGCGGTGGTATTCAAACCCGCGGTTTTCCAACACATCAACCGTCAAGTCCAGATCGGGCTTTTCCGCGTTCAGCAGGGAAACGACCTCGACCAGACGGGCGCGTTCGGCGGCGGCTTCGTCCGGCAACAGCAGCGGACGCAAAACATCCAGCGCGCGGCCGCTTTCCCCGAACGCCTGAAACAAGGCCTCGAAAACCGATTTTTGATCCCGCGCTTTTTTCCCCAGCGTGTCCCAAATGGCCAGCGCGGCGGAAAAATCCTTTTGATTCAAAACTTCCGTCAATTTTTCGCGGTCGTCGCCGGCGACGCCCCACGCCGCGCACAACGCCGGGAACAGCGTCGGCAGGTTCAAATCGAACACGAACGATTTCACCCCCAGCCGTTCCAAAGCCTCCGCCGCCGTCAAAACGATTTCGGCGTCCGCTTTCGCGCAATCCGCGCCGATCAGCTCCGCGCCGACCTGCAGCACCTGCCGCGCGGAATGGAGGCGGTCGGGAAACGTCCGCACGACGTAACCGGCGTAGGCCAGCCGCAAAGGTCTGGGTTCGTTTTTCAGCCGCGTGGCGGCGATCCGGCCGATTTGCGGCGTCATATCGGCGCGCACGCCCATGATTTTTCCCGAAACGGCGTCCGTGACACGGAACGTCCGGCAGGACAAATCGTCGTCGCCGATCAACGTTTCTTCAAATTCCAGCAAAGGCGGGGTCACGCGCTGATAACCGCAGGCGTCAAACACGGCGACGGCCTGCGCGGCCGCTTCGGCTTCCGCCGCGGCGAAAGGAGGCAGCAGATCCGACATTCCCACGGGCAACAGCCCCGATGCGGCGTTTTTTGTCATTTCAAACCAATCTTCGGTTAAAGGAAACTTGTGTTTGTTTTACCTTGAATCCACTTTAAAAGAAACAAAAAAGTGCTTTTGGCCGCCGCATCACGCACCGTAACGTTCCGACAGGGCGTTTTTGAACGCGCGGACGGACAAATCGTCGCCTGTCGCGCGCCGGATCAATTCGTCAAACCCGTATTTCGACGCGCAGGCGTGAACGTTTTTGTTCAGCCATTCTTTCAACGCCGAAAAATCCCCCGCCCCCAGCCGGCCGTCCAAATCGGGGACGGCTTTGCGCGCGGCGTCGAAAAACTGCGCGGCCGCCACCGCGCCGACCGTATAGTCGGGGAAATAGCCGAAACTGCCGCTCGCCCAATGGATGTCCTGCAAACACCCTTCGGCGTCCGTTTGCGGAACGACGCCCAAATATTCGCGCATTTTGACGTTCCACGCTTCGGGCAGGTCTTCGACCTCCAACCCGCCGCGGATCAATTCCTTTTCCAGTTCGTAACGCAAAATGATGTGCAGGGGATAGGTCGCGTCGTCGGCGTCAATGCGGATCAGCGACGGTTCGACGCGGCGCAGCCGCGCTTTCAGCCGGTCGAAAGAACATTCGTCCGTATTGTAAAAACGCGTCATTTCACCCGACAGCCAACGCAGGAAAGAGTCGTTTTGCAACACCGCACACGCCATCAGCAGGGATTGGCTTTCGTGCGCCGCCATGCCGCGCGGTTTTCCGACGGGCTGGAACATATGTTCGCGCGGCAATCCCTGTTCGTACAAAGCGTGCCCCGTTTCGTGCATGACGGCCGCCACCGCGCGCAGCGGATCGGATTCGCTCAACCGTCCGACGACGCGCATATCGTCGCGCCCGCAGCTGGTTTGAAAAGCGGAATCGCGCATATCCAGCCGCCCGCGGGAAAAATCGAATCCCATCACCCGCATCAACCGTTCGCAAAACGCCGTCTGTTCGGCGGCGGAATACGTTTTTTCAAACGGTTCGGGCGGGCGTTTCCCGCGCAAACGCGCATTTTCGATAAAGTCGGGCAAAAACGCTTTCAGCTCGGCGAACATCTCGTCCAATTTCCGGACGTTCATCCCCGGCTGGAACATATCCAGCAAAGCGTCGTAATCGGCCGCGCCCGTTTTTCGCGCCAAACAGGCGGCCGTTTCCCGCGCGATCGCGACCAGCTCTTTCAAACACGGGGCGAACGCCTTGAAATCGTTTTCAGCCTTGGCTTTCGCCCACACGGCCTGCCCGCGGTTGGACGCGATGGCGCCGCGCGCGCACAAATCGTCGGGAAGCGCGGTTTCATAAATCCATTCGCGTTCGGCTTCGCGCACGTTCGCCCGCTGCCAATCGTCCAAGTCGTCCGCCGTTTTCAAACGGTCGAACAAGCCGCCCCAATCGTCGCGCGTCATGATTTCGTGCTGACGCCGCGCCAGTCCGGCCATCATGTCGCCCTGTTCGTCCGACGCCTTTTCAGGAGCGCAGACGCGCGCGTCCCACCCGATCAACGCGCCGACGTACCCCAGCCGGCCGACTTCTTCAAACCGGCGTTCCAAAACGGCGCAATCTTCGTTTTTCATCTTATTCATCCCGCATTTTGGCGCGAATCTCGTCCAAAGTGAAACGCTGCGCCTTCAATTCTTTCAACCGCTGTATTTTAGGCAGAATCTCGGACGAATACAGCGTGTAGTCCGCCGACGTTTTGCCCGCGGTTTCCAACAACCCCATTCCCGTCCAATAGCGCAGGGTGGACACGCGTTCGCCCGATTCCTTGGCCAGTTGGCCGATACGCATGAAATAGGGATCGTGTTCCGTTTCCTGCACCGCGTGATTCCGCGTCGCCCGAATATGCTGATCCAGCGATCTGGCGACGGCGCGGCCGACCAGCTTGTCGTAATCCTCGCGGTCGTTTTTAAAGATCGCCTTTTCCAGCGTTTCCCAGTATTCCTTTTTTTCGCGACGGGAAAACAAAGCGGGCGGATACCCGTGGCGCATCAGGATCAGGTTCATCAAAAACCGCGCCGTTTCCGCGTTTCCCGTTCCAAACGGCATGATCGTCATCAACCGCAGATGCGCTTCCGCTGCCAATGCGGCCGGATGCAGCGTGCGCGCGGTGAACAGCCACATTCCGAAATCGCTCATCATGCGCTGGACGCGGACGGAATCGGGCATTTCATGGCTTCCGACAGGAAAGTTCAGTGCAAAACCGCGGTACATCCCGCCGTTTTTATCGTCCAGATTCCGCACGACGATCCGATGGATGTTTTTAACGTCGCCGTCGTCGATCTGGTGGTTGACCTTCGGCGCCAGCTCGGAAATCATTTCAAAGACTTTGGCCGAGTTTAAAACGCGGATGTGTTCGGTCAGGGAATGGCGTTCGACGGCCTTGTCCTCGTACAAAATGCCGGCCGTTTCCTTGCGCGTCAGGGTCGATCCGTCCAGATACCCGCCGGCGTAGGCGATTTCCAACTCGATTTCCTTTCGCAAATCGTCGCGCACCTGCGCCGGCAGCTCCGCCGCCTTTTCCAATTCGCTTTTTTTCGCGGTCAGGTTTTCATATGTCATTTTTCATTGTCCCATTCTTCGTCCTGACGCAGATCAAGCGGCAAAAACGGCGTTTCGACCGCCCCTTGGTACAGCTGGCGCGGCCGCACCAAACGGCGCGCGCCCTCATTGCCTTCGCGCCAATGGGCGATCCATCCGGGGACGCGCCCGATCGCGAACATCACCGTGTACATATTCAGCGGAATACGCAGCGCGCGCAAAATCATACCGGAATAAAAATCGACGTTCGGATACAGGTGGCGTTCCTTGAAATAATCGTCGTTCAAAGCCGTTTCCTCCAGCTTCAGCGCGATGTTGATCAGCGGATCGTCCGCCCGTTCCGTTTCCAGCAAATCGAAAACGGCCTTTTTCAAAATCTTGGCGCGCGGATCGAACGTTTTGTAAACGCGGTGTCCGAACCCCATCAGGCGCGCCTGCTTGTTTTTCACGCGTTCGACAAACGATTCGACGCTTTCGTCGCCGTTGGCCAATCGGGACAGCATCTCAAACACGGCGACGTTCGCCCCGCCGTGCAATTTGCCCCACAGCGCGCACACGCCGGACGCGACCGACGAAAACAGGTTTGTTTCCGCCGATCCGACAATGCGCACCGTCGATGTCGAACAATTCTGTTCGTGGTCGGCGTGCAACATCAAAAACAAGTTCAGCGCCTTGACCGCCTCGGGCGTCGGCTGGTGCGGCCGGTGCGGAATGGAAAACATCATGTGCAGGAAATTTTCGCAATAGCTGCGCGCCGGATCGGGATACACGAACGGCAACCCCATCGCCTTGCGGTATGAAAAAGCGGCGATCGTACGCACCTTTGAAATAATGGCGGCGACGGCATTGCGCATGGCTTCCTCGTCCGTCGTGTCCATAATCTCCGGCGAATAGCAGATCAGCGAATTGACGACCGCCGACAAAATCGACATCGGCTGGCCGTTCGGCGGAAAAGCGTCGAAATGGTGCAGCAGCCCCTCGTGCAGCAATTCGTTGTTCGTCAAGCGGGTGCTGAACGCTTTCATTTCCGCCATGGTCGGCAGCCGCCCGTAAATCAGCAGCCACGCCGTTTCGACGAACGTCATTTTTTCCGCGACGGTTTCGATCGGAATCCCGCGATAGCGCAGGATGCCCTTTTCCCCGTTGACATAGGTGATTTTGCTGGCGCACGCGGCGGTGTTGCCGAATCCGGGGTCGAACGTCGTCAACCCCGTTTTCGCCCGCAATTCCGTGATGTCGATGCATTCTTCACCCGTTGTCGAACGCAGGACGGGCAAATCGACCGTTTTGCCGCCGTATTCCAACCTGACCGATGTCATCTGATTTCCCTCATTGTTTCGCGCAAAACGCGCTTTTGATCCTCTGCCTGTTGTTGTAGCCCCAAAAGTGTTAACAATTCCACCCTCACCGCTTTGACAAAGGACGCCGTGTCAACGCCGGTCTTTTGCGCGGATCTCAGCTTTGACACCAAATCGGGCGTGGCGATCCCCTTTTTCAGCACGTTGACGCACGCGGTGTGCAAACCGTCGGCGTAGGATTTCAGCTTGGCGTTTTCCGGTTCCGCGGCGGCGGCCTGCGCGAACCCGATCGCCATTCCTTCAATCACGGGGATCGGGTCGTAGCGCAAAAATCCCTCCTTGCGCGCCAGACGCAGCAAATCGGGCGCCGTCCCCGCCCCGCCCATTTCCGGCCAGACGCGCCCGTCGGCCAACAAGATCACCGAATTGACCGAAGCGACGCTCGCCCCCAAATCCATCGCGTCGGACACGATGTCGCCCCACAGGTTGTCATAGGCGTAACACGTCCCCCCCGGCATCGGGGCGCAAAACATCATCACGGCCGCCGCGTCGGGTTTCATAATCAGGAAATCGTCGCCCTCGACCTTTTTTTGTTTCAACGCCTCGGCGCGCGCCGCCCTGACGACGGGAACGTCGTAAGAATCCGATTCGTCGAAAGCGAACACGACGCGGTCGTAACGTTTCAAGGCGGCCTGACGGAACACCTGCTTGACGTACCGGTCGGCGTCCGCGTAATCGTAGTGCATTTCCTCGAACATATCGCCGGCCTTGACGGGAATGCGGATTTCGCGTTTGCCGACGTACAGCCTGTATTCCCCGTCTTGCGCGGCGACTTGGTTCAAACCGCCGTATTCGCTTTTGCCCGCGGAAAACCGGCACACGGAAAATTCGCCGACGGGCTTTTTCACGCCACAGGCATAGGCCGCGTTCAACACGGCCGCGACTTTGGGACCGTAGGACGGATCGGGCACCAAAACCGTCGTATCCCGTTCAACCGGACGCGTCAGCATTCGCGCGAACGCCGCGTCAACGATATCGCCCTGATTGCCCTCGCGCCTGTCCAATCCGTGAAATTCGCGCCGGTCGTTGTAGATTTTTTTCTTTTCGCCGTCCAATTCCGGCCGCACCGTATATTTCGACATAAACACGATCTCGTCGCCCTTTTCGATCGCGCGGTCGCACAGCGACACGACATCGGCGCGGCGCGTCACTTTGGCGTAAACGGCGGAGCCGGCGGACAGGCGTTCGGTTTCGCGCACCGTTTTGCGATTGAAATCGACGCGCACGTCGCAATCGGCGTCCGAAACGAAAAAGAATCCGTCCTTCGCGCGGCCGCCGTCCAAATACATCACGTCGATTTTCCCCGCGTCGGCGTAATCGGGCAAAACCGGTTCGATCAGCCCCGCCACGCCGGGGTTTTCATAGCGTTCCAAATTTCCTTTGACCAGCCAATGCCCGCGCATATAGCCGTTCGGCGTCCCCGTCGCCAGCTTGCTCAGATCCTCCGGCCGCCGGTCGTCGCCCAGCAATGCCAGCATTTCCCGCGTCTGTTCCTTGGTCGGCGTAACGCCCGGGCCTTTGACCAGCACGGCCTTTTTGTCGCCGCCCGCCATTTCGACCGTTTCGCGGACGACCTCACCGTCGGTTTGAATACGGGCTTTCAAGCTCCAATCATGTTCACGCACCCGCTTTTCACCGATGAAATTCGCAAAGGGGACGATCAGTTCGTTTTTCACGATTTCATACGCCGCGCCCGCCGCCTCTTCGGGCAGGGCGACATCAACAAAAGCCTCAACCATTTTCCGCAACCACCCTGAAATATTCGTCAACCGTCGGGAACGCGCCCCCGATCGCCGCCACGGCGGCCAACTGGGCGGACACCAGATAAACGGACGCCGCGTCGCCCATGCGCCCTTTGAAATTGCGGGTCGAAGTCGTCAAAACGTTGCGTTCGCCTTTGACGCGTTCCTGATTGCCCATGCACAGCGAACAACCGGAAATTTCGATCCGCGCGCCGCGGTCGGTCAAGGCCTGCAACACCTGCGCGCGTTCCAAATCCCGTTCAATCAAACGCGTCGGCGGCGCGATCCACGTTTCAACGGGCAGCTTTTCAAATCCGCGCGTGATGCGTTCAAAGGCGGCAAAGTCCTTTTCCCCCGACATACACGATCCGACGAAACAAAATCCCGCCGACGTCCCCGCGACTTCGCTCAACGGCTTGACGTTGTCGGGCGTATGCGGACACGCAATAAACGGTTGGTCTATTTCACCCAGATCAATTTCCAAAACGGCGGCGTAGGACGCGTCCGCGTCCGCCCGCGCCTTATGCGGATTTTCGACGTAATCGCGCAAAACGCACATCCGGCGTTCCAACGCGCCGTTGTTGTCGTATCCCGCCTTGATCAGCTTTTCCACAATCGGCAGCGAATGCGAATCGACATAGGCCGCGACCGCTTCGGAACTTTGCTCGAAATACGCCGCCGCCGCCGACCGTTCCGCCGACGCGTTCGTCATTTTGAAAACGTCGATCATGTCGAACGGCGTTCCGATCCGCCGGAATTCGATGATCGTCCCCTCGAAAACGTTTTTGCCGAAAAGCTTTTGCGCCTTGTAGGGAATGTAGTTCACCAGATCGCGCACGGTGATGTTTTGCTTTAATTCGCCTTTTAACACGACCAACACGCTTTCGGGAACGGTGATTTCCGTCACGCCCGTCGCGGCGGCCTCGGCGACGCCGCCCGACCCCAGCGGAAAGCTCAACGCCGTCGGAGTGCGCGTGTGCGAATCCCCGCCGACGACGATTGTGTCCGGAACGACCAGCTCGTTCAGCCACGAATGAATGATGCCGTCCCCCATGTTCAGCGCGATTCCGCCGAATTTTTTAACGAAATCGACCAAAGCCCCGTTCGCGCCGACGACGGCGGGCGTCCTGAACCCCAGCGCGGCGTTGTGGCATTGGGATTGCAAAAACAGCGGAACGGCCAGCTTCATCGCCGCCAAAGTCCCCTGCAATTCCTGCACGGTCATGCCGCCCGTCGTGTCCTGCGACGCCACCGTGTCCACACGCGCATACACGGTTTGCCCCGCGCGGACGCTTTTCAATCCGGCGGCCGCGGCAATCACTTTTTGCGCCGCCGTCATCGGCCGTTCGACATCCTCGACCCGTTCAACGGCATAGGGCAAATCAAAACTTTTTCCCAAAGCGGCGGATGCCGCGGCGGTCAAAATCTTTCCCATGCGGAACATCGTCGCCCCGCCCGCGCGCAACGCGTCCTGCTCGGATTGCGTCAACGGCAGGAACGTCGCGACGACCGCCCCGTCTTTGTTCAGCAGATCGCCCGTGCGCCACACCGCGCGCACGATGTCGCCCGTATGCAAAACATCCGTGTTCACGCGCACGATAATCGACCCCATGTCCTGCGCCGTTTTGGCGAAAATGGGCCCCAGCACGCGTCCCGCGAAAATCACGGCGCGCGTTTTTTTGTCGGGTTGAAACCGCGTGTCCGCGTTTTCGACGCCGATGTTCCATTCAACATTGTTCATGCCCGATTTGCGCGACGAACTCGTCCCGATCCGGTCGGCCGCCAGCGCGACGGGAATGTCGGGGTGCGCCGATTTCAACGCGTTCAACGCGTCCAGCATTTCCGCGTTCATAAAATAGTGTTTGCCGTGGAACGGAACGTCCGTGCGCGTGTGCCCGCCCTTGGAATGGGACAGGAAATCGGTAGATGCCTCGATCTCATCGGGGATTTTGAACACGACCAGCGTCGTCACATCCTCCAGCGGCGGACGGTTGGAAAACCATTTGGCGCGCGCCCAGCTTTCCAGCAAAGCGGCCGCGTGTTTGTTTCCGGCTTCGCCCAGCTTCGCGACATCTTGAACCGCCTGATGCACCAACACCAGATTCGACAGGGCAGCGACGGCGGCGGCGGCCGTGTCTTCGCGATTCAGCAGGGAAACCAGAACGGGAATGTTCCACCCGCCTTTCATATCCGCCAACCGTTCAATCGCCTGTTTCGGCGACAATCCCTCAACCGTCGCCTCTTTGGCGGCGACGCGCCCCAGAAAAGCGGCCTTGACGGCGGCGGCCTCGCCCGTTCCGTTCGCGACGCGGTTTAACAGCAGATCCAGCGTTTCCGCCGTTCTTTCCCCTTTTTCCAACAGGGAAACGCAGGCGGCCGTTTCCGCCGCGGTCAACGGCTTCGGCGGCAACCCGTCCTGTTTTCGGGACAAAACGCCGTCTTCGGGATGTTTGGGATTGAACGCGCGCGGCGCGTCGTATGCCGCGTAATAAGCCAGCAAAGTTTCTTCATCGGTCATGGAAAAGTTTCCTTGTTAGGGATTGATCAGCCCGTAAGGGGCGGGCGACGACATTTCGATCAGCCGCAGCCCGTTTTCATCCTTGGTGAACGTCAAAACGGCGTCGCCGCCGCGGTTGTCCGTGCCGAAACGGGGCGAACGCGCGGTTCGGGAATAATAAACGGACGCCGTGTAAATCCCCGTTTCGGGGTCGATCAGCACCTGAAAAACGGACATCCGGCAATCCACCTGCGCGAAACCGGCGAAATCGTTTTCAACGGCGATTTGGAATTCGTCGCGGTCGCCGCGGTATTCCGGACTGACAAAGGACATGAACCGGTCGGCGTCCTTGTCCCTGTAAGCTTGATTCATCGTGCTCAATGTCTGTGCGACCTCGGTTTCCGGACTGACGACCGCGGCGCATCCGGCCAGCGCGAAACACAACAAAAAGAATATTTTTTTCATGCGTCCCCCGTCGGATCACTGTTCCGCGACGGGCGTTTTTTGCGCTTCGGCGAAATCGTGCAGGGCGACGAAAACCGTTCGGGTGAAAACCGGCTGTTTTTTCGCGGCGGCCGCCTGCTGCGATTTCGGATAAGTGTAGCGAATGCGCACGAACGTCATCAAATCGGGATTCGCCCCCAAAACCAACAGGGACGCCTTGTCCTCGTCGCGCTGGGTGAATTTGACGTCGCTTTCCAAAACCTGATACGAAACGCCGCGCCAACGGAACGTGCGTGTTTTGGGCGTTCCCGCCTTGACGTTCGCGTACAGCCCCGAATCCTGCATCGCCTGAAATTCCTGCAAATGCTTTTCCATCAGCGTTTCCATATCGGGTGTGATTTCCGCCGGAACGCCGAAAGTCTGGTTGTTGTAAACAAACACCGTCGCCACGATGTCGTCGGCGGTGTAAACGCGCGTGAATCCGGCGCCGCGCTGGTTCTTTTCACGGTCGGCGACGGGTTCGACGGATTTCATCCCCGCGATTTCGTCGGGCAGCCCCGCCGCGGCCTTTTGCTGCGTTTCAACGACGGCCGCCTGCACCCGATCCGTCAGCGACAGCCTGACCGCCGCCGTTTTGGCCGTTTCCGGCGCCGCCGCGCATCCCGCCAGCGCAACCGTCAAACCGAATAATTTAAAAGCTTTGTTCATCGGACGTCCCCTTAAATTCAAACCACCGGCATCTTAACAAAAAGGCGGAAAAAAATCAAAAAAAACCCATCACCGTTTCGCCGGCGCGCGCGCGACGGTCAAAACGGGCAAACGCGCCCTGCCAACGTTTCCGAACGCGGCGTTTTCAATGAAAACGGTTTGATGCGGGCGTCCGGGGGACACGGTCTCGACCTCTTGGTTTTTCAATCCGTCGATCACGCAACGCACGACAACGTCAACCGTGCCGTTTCCGTCGGGCGGCAGGAACGACAGCACGTCGCCCCGTTCGATTTTTTGAAATATCTCGACTTCCGCGCCGTCGGGCGTCCAATTCCGGATCACGGCGGCGTTGCGCCAATCCCCGTCGCTGCGCGTCGATACATAGTTTTGCGCCGAACCGTCCGGCGTCGATTCAAAAAATCCCGTCGTGTAGCCGCGGTTCTGCAGAGTGTCCAGCTCGGCCTGATATTTTTCAAAACGCCAGCTTTCCGGATCATTGAACCAATCGTCGATCGCCTTGCGGTACGCGCGCGCCGTTTGCGCGACGTAATAGGGCGTTTTGTTGCGCCCCTCGATTTTCAACAGGTCGATCCCCGCCCTTAAAATCGAATCCAGCTTCGGCATCAGACACAAATCCCGCGAATTCAGGATGTACGTCCCCCTGTCATCCTCTTGCACCGGCATAAATTCGTCGGGGCGCTGCTCCTCTTGCAAATACAGTTTGTATTTCCACCGGCAGGCGTGGGCGCATTCGCCGCGGTTCGCGCTGCGTCCGGCCATAAACGCCGACAGCAGGCAACGGCCGGAATAGCTCATGCACATCGCGCCGTGGACGAACATTTCGATTTTCAAATCGGGCAGTCGGCGTTTGATTTCGCAAATGTCGGCAAAGGTCGTTTCGCGCGACAGCACGCAGACTTTCGCCCCCATATCCCGCCAAAACTTCGCCGTCAGCCACGACCCGACGTTGGCCTGTGTCGAAACGTGCAAAGGCGTTTGCGCCGCGTGTTCGCGCATGAACATGAACACGCCGGGGTCGGACACGATCAGCCCGTCGGGGCGCAGGCGGTTCACCGTTTTCGCGAATTCATCCAACCGGCCGACATCGGCGTTTTTGGAAAACAGGTTCAGCGTCAGGTAAATCTTTTTCCCCGCCCCGTGCGCGCGGAAAATGGCGTTTTCCAACGCGTCCGCCGTCAATCCGCATCCGGCGCGCAAAGACAGCGCGGGCACCCCCGCATATACGGCGTCCGCCCCGTACAGAAAAGCGGTTTCCAAAGATTCGACCGACCCCGCGGGCAGCAGCAATTCGGTTTTTTGCGTCATCACACCTCACTTGACCGTCAACCGGCGGGCGGGCAAATCGGCCGTCCCCCCGTTTGCGAAAACGATTTGCGCGCGTACTGTATGGCATCCCTTTTCCGGACGCCAGAAAAAAGTCGCCCGATCCGTTTCCGCCACCTGTTTTTCATCGACGAACCAACGCGCGCGATCCCCGTTTTCCAATCCGGAAACCGTGAACGGATAAGCCTGATGCCGTGCCGGAACGCGCGGATCGACGGCCAGCTCCACGCCGTTTTCGGGCGTCGCGATCGCGGGCGCGGCCGGATCGCCGGCATAGGTTTCGACAACATCTGGATCAAAGTATTCCGTCACGCCGTCCGCCTTTTTGCGCGCCAACCGCGGGGAAAGGTACAGCGGCCGCGGCTCTTCGATCTTGTTCAATTCCGTAAAAATCGACCGCAGCAGCAAAGCGGGCCCGACCGCCCCCGTCACGTCAATCATCGGTTCGTAATCCAGATTTCCCATCCACACGCCCGCGACGAAACCGTTGTCGTACCCCATCGCCCACGCGTCGCGGTAACCGGTCGATGTCCCCGTCTTCACCGCCGTTTGAACGGGAAAGTTCAACACGCTGTCCGCGCCGAATTCCGGTTGGCGCGCCAACGGGTCGGACAAAATATCGCCGATCAGCGTCGCCGCCGTTTCGGGCAGGACGCGGCGGTCGGGTTCGACTTCCTGCCCTTTGTGCGCGCGCAGCGGTTTCAACATCCCCGCGTTCGCCAACATCAGATACGCGCGGGTCAGCTCGAACAATGTGACTTCGGCGTTGCCCAGCGCCAGCCCCTCGCGGTAATAGGCGGCGTCCTTTTCAAAATGCGAAAACCCCAGCGAACGCAGGAAATCGAAATACGCGTCCACGCCGACGAATTCAACCGTTTTCAACGCGGGAATGTTCAGCGAATTGCCCAAAGCGCGGCGCAAAGTCACTTCGCCGTAATGCGTCCGGCTGTAGTTTTTGAAATGATGCACGCCGCGGCCGACCGCGCGGGAAAACGGCGCGTCGTTGATTTTCGTCGCGGCCGTCATCCCCTTGGTCAACGCCAAAGCGTACAGCAGCGGCTTTTGCGCCGACGCGGGTTGACGCGGGGTCAGAACGGCGTTGATCGCTCCGGTGTTTCCGGCGCTTTCAACCGCCCAGACCAGAACGTCCCCCGTCGCGCGGTCAACGACCAGAACGGCGGCGTTGCCGACATTGCGGCGTTTCAAATCCCGCAACCTTTGACGGGTCATTTCCGCGACCTTTTTTTGCAAATGCGCGTCCAGCGTCGTTTCCGCCGCCGCGCCCGACGGCAATCCGGCCGAACGCAGATACGCCAGAAAATGCGGCGCCTCGACGGTCAGTTCCGGCGCGGACAAAGCGATTTTTTCCGCCAGCGCCGCCCGATATTCGCTTTCGTTCAAAATGCCGGCGTCGAAAAAATCGCGCAGCCGGACGTTAATCAAACGGTTGATTTTATCGGGTGAACGGTACAGGTCAAACGCCGACGGCGCGCGCACCAAAACGACCAAAGCCGCCGTTTCCCGCACACTCAGCCGGTCGGGGGTTTTGGAAAAGTAATACAGAGCGGCCTGCTTGACCCCGCGGCGGTTCGCGGCGTAAGGGACTTGGTTTAAATAAAACTCCAAAATATCGTTTTTGGAAAAACGGCGTTCCAACCGCGCCGCGTCAACGCCTTCGACGATTTTGGAAAACAGGGTGCGCGGTCTGGGCGTGATCATCCGCGCGACCTGCTCGGTCAATGAACTGGCGCCGCGCACAACCCCGCCAGCGCGCAAATTCTGCCACGCCGCGGCCAACCGCGCGCGCCAATCCACGCCGTCGTGAATGTAAAAGTTCTTGTCCTCCGCCCGAACGAACATCTCGACCAGCTTCGGCGGAAATTCGTACAGCCGCATCACATCGCGCACGTTCCAGTAACTTTGGTACGACGCGTTCAGCGGCAATCCCGTCCGATCCAGAAACTGCGCCCTGTCCGCCCGCGCCGTCAACCGGTCGAAACCGTCGGGCGGATCGGCGGCGCTCATCCACACCGCGGCGGCGAACCCCGCAACGGCGACGGCGGCGACGGCCGCGATCCATCCGGCTTTACGGCGCGACAACGAAAACATCGGCCGCCGTCAATCCGAACACGTCGGGGGTGTACATGGCTTCGACTTTAGCGGGAAAAGCCGTGAACGTCCCGTCCGAAACCACTTGCGCCATATAGGACGCCGTGTGCGTCCCCGCCGGCAAACGGCTGGCGTAAAAACCGGCCGCGGCGTGCGTAATGTCCGTGAAATCAAACACACCGTCCGATTGCCCCGCGTCCGACGATGTCGCCAACAAAGCGTTGACAGGCTCGAACGCGCCCGCGACGGGATCGCGCAAAGCCACCATATAGTGGTCAACGGGGCTTTTCACCGTCAATTCCACCTTGACGCGCTCCCCGCGTTTCAAAACGACATCTTTTGTCACCGGAACAAAAACCCCTTTCCGTTCGACAAACACGCGGCGTTCGATTTCAAACCCGGCGTTGACGCCCGCCGTCATATCCGACGGGTGGGACAAATGGACGGAATAATAGTAACGCCCGTCCCCCAACGCCGTCAAAGCCAGCGCGGTTCGCCCGCCCGCCATGTCCGCGGCCAGCGCGCGACGCGCCGAAACGGCGGGATCGGCGGGGCTTTGGAACGATCCGGACAGCAGGCTTTCGCCCCCGACGGCCGCCATAACGTCCAGATTGATTTTTTCAGGCTGCGCCGCCGCGTAAGCTTGCAGCGCCGCCAAACAAAACGCGTCAGCCTGCGTGTTCGCCCACGTTCCGTCCTTGCGCCGCAGAGTGTATGCCCCGCGCATCAGCCTGTCCGCTGTTTCCCCGTCCGTTCCGGCGACCGCCCGCAGCGCGGCGCAGGTCGTTTTCGCCGCCGACGGCAACACCGCGGCGTCCGTTTCCTCCGGTTCCTTGAAAATCAACGATCCGGACGTTTGGTACGACATATTCATCAGACCGTCGAACAAAGCGGCGTCGCGCGGTTTCAAACGCAGGTACAGCGCCTTGTCAAACGCCGTCATCAACGGAACGGAACGATCGAACACGGCGATGTCCGCGTCCGTGATCCGCCCCCTGTTTTTCAAAAATCCCGCCGACAGCAGCCGTGCCGTCAACGTTTGCGCCGGATCGGCGGCGGCGTCCGTGCGTTTGAACAATCCGGTCAGGTAATCCGCCAGCTTTTCCGCGACGGCCGGATCGACTTCATAACCGGCGCTTTGCAGGAAATCGAACACATCGGCGGTATAGGCCGACAGATACGGCGAACCGGCGCCGTTGCGTCCGAAATAGGCCATTGCGCCGCCGTCCGTTTGATACGTCCCCGCCTGCTTCATCGTTTCGCGCACGAAACCGTCCGCGTCCGGCCAGACGTCATCGCCCGCGAAAGCGTTTTTCCGTCCGGCGTAAACGGCCGCCGCCACCGCGCGGGACAGCTTTTGTTCCCAGCACGGATGCGGATAGTCGCGCAAAGCCGCCACCGCCCGTTTTGCCCCGTCCAAAACGCCCGCCGACACCGAAACGTCCAACGCGCCGCCGTATTCTTTCACCCCCGCCGGAACGTCCAGCGGAACGTCGATGTTTCCGGCCGTCGCCCCGCCGTGCAACGCCGCCGTTTCCATCATCGTCAGGTTCAGCACGGGCACTGACAGCCGCGCGCCGTCCCCGTCCGTCCCGTTGTCCGCCGTAAAGCGCAAGTCGATCGCGCCCGACGCGTCGGACGGGTTCAGTTTTGCCTGAACGGAATCGAAGAAAAAGCTTTTGCGCTCGAACGGCTTTAACGCGAGGCTTCCTTTTGCCGCGACATTCCGCGCCGTCGCGCCCGACGCCGTCATCATCAAATCGGCGGTCACGTTCCGCGCCGTCCGGTTCAACACGGAAACGCCCGCGGAAAACGTGTCGCCCGCGCGCACCTGATTGGGCAGCAGCGTCCTGATTTCCAGCGGTTGAGTGACCGTCACGCGCGATTTCCCCGCCCCCGCCAGATCGTCGGGCGTCACGGCGACGGCGACAATCCGCCATCCCGTCAGGTTGTCGGGCAGTTTCGTTTCAAAAACCGCTTCGCCGTTTTCATCCGTTTTCAACGACGGGTTGAAATAGGCGACGAACTTGAACACGTCGCGCACGGCGAAATCCGCCCCGCCGTCGCCGCCTTGATTTGCCCCTTTCTTTTCGATTTTCTGGCGGCCGATCAGCTGCTCGACCAAACTGTACGTCCGCACATCCAAATCGCCCAACCGGTTTAATCCCGCATAAGGATCAAACATCCCGTCCCCGTCGGGCAGCAGATCCAAAACCGATTCGTCCACGACGACGACGGCAATTTCAACGGGGGCGCGCCGGTTGTCGGGCAGCGTCGTTTTAACACGCGCCTTTAACGTTTGCGCCGGACGGTAATCCGTCTTTTCCGGCGTGATTTCAACCTTGACGCGCCGCGAATCGTCCGCGACCGGAATGTTCAAATACCCCGTCCATTGGGCGGGTTTGCCCAAATCGGGCGTTTGATCCGCGGGTTGTTCCACGCGCGGGGAAAAGGCGCTGATCGCGACGTAAACGCCGGGGAAGAAATCGTCCGTCACGGGGATTTCGATTTTTTCAACGGATTTTTCAAACGTTTTGACAAAGGATTGCAACACGCCGTACCGTTCGACCGTCACCAGCGCCAACGTTTGAACGGCGGGGTTTTCAACGGTCAGAACGATCGTGTCGCCCGTTTTGTATTCCTTTTTGTCCGACGTGACGTTCAAACGGTTTTCCGTCCCCGCCCACGGAACGTAATCCGCCCCTTCGACATAGAATCCGGTTTTCGCCGTGTATCCGTTGATCGTAGCCACCGCTTTGTAATATCCCGCGCTTTCGGGGGTGAACAGGCATTTTTGCGGTTTAACGGCGCTCATTCCCATGCATTCGCCGACTTTTTCCTGTTGCGCGACGTATTTCATCAAATACGCGCTGCCGGCCGATTTTTCACGCACCAGCTTGTTCACCGTTTTATAAAACGACACGCTGACCGGCACGCCGGCGATCAAGTTTTTGTGCGGATCGGACACAACAAATTCAACGCCCGCGGGCTGTCCGGCCTTTGCATCGCCCGCCGCGCGCCGCACGCCGACCAACCGTTTCGCCGCGAAATATTCCGCCGTCGCAAAGGACGAAACCGTCCGTCCGGAATCGTCGAAAACGCGCGTTTCAAAACGGATTTTCCCATACGGCTTGACCGATTTTTTCAGCGTGACCGTTTTTTCGACCTCGCCCTTTTCGTCCGTTTCGCCCGTCACGTCGAACAGCGTTTCGGGGGCGTATCCGCTTTGATCCAAATCGGGATCGAAGCCGAACGGTTCTTCGTCGTCCTTTGTTTCAACGGAAAACGGCGCCCAGTTCAAAACGGCGGTTTGACGCGTTTTCGCGCGCGTGAACGCCCCGCCGGAAAACAGGGTCGCCCGCCCGCCGATGCGAACTTCGTCACCGGATCGGAACACCTTGCCGTTAATGTCCGTCGCGACTTTGTACGCGGCGGCCGAAAAATCGGACACCAGAAAACGCGCCGGATACAGCGTGTCTTCGCCGCGTTTCAAAACGATGTCGTACCATCCGGAAACGGATTGCGGCGACAGGGTGAAACGCCCGTCCGCCGTGCCGAAATCCGACAAAGCGACCTTTTTTCGTTCATAAACGGAATTTCCGGCCGCGTCCGTCACGCTGACGGTCCACCCGTCCGACAGCGCCGCGCGCAACCTTTCCCCGTTGATCCGGCGGACGTATAGTTTGAAAGCGACCTCGTCCCCCGCACGGTAAACACCCTGCGGCGTAAAGCCGAACGCGCGCAAATAACGGTTCGATTCGGGGTAATAGACGCTCGACACCCGCCAATCGCTCAGCGCGCCCGCCGACAAATCAAAACCGCTACGCAACGGCAAAACGGCGACATCCTCCCCTTTGACCACGCGAACGAACAGGGAATCCTTGGCATTGTCCCATTGGTTCAACCGTTCGGCGGCGGGGTCGAATTTTTCATATCCGTCCAAGGTTGCGCGCCCCGTTCCGTCCGTTTCGGACACGGCCAAAACTTTTTGTTTCAACGGATTTTCAAACGGCGCGGCGAACAGTTCGACTTTTGCGCCGGCGACGGGCTTTCCGGTTTTCATATCCGCCGCCCAGACCAGCGAAGAACTCCACCCGATTTTGGCGACGGCCTGCCACGGCGACACGGAAACGGCAAAGAAATACCGCCCGTCCAAAGCGGGAACGGTTTGGAACCGTCCGGTGACGAAACCCGACCGGCCGTCCAGCATCGCCCGCGCGCCGTATTCAAACGGATAGGACAGGTTTTTCACCGCGGGCGATATGTCGCGCACGTCGCGCGTTCCCGACACCGCGCCGGACGCGTTGAAACCGGTGTAAACGGCGGTCGCCTTTTCCAAATTCGTTGCAAATCCGGTCACGGCCGTTTTTTCATCCTTTTCCAAAACCGCCGCCGCATACGGCAGGTTCAGTTCGGGACGGCGGTCGCCGGATCGGAAATAAAAAGTCGCCGGCCGTTCGATCCGGTTGCCCCAAACGTCGGTCAAATCGCCCGACACGGTAACGGCGTAGGTCTGCCCCGCCTTGGGGGCGAAAAGGCCGACGTATTCGGAAACGGTTTCGCGGTTGTTCACGGTGACGGCAGGGGATCCCTTGACGAAACCGGAGATGTCGCCCAAAACGGTTTTGTCGGACAAAACGATGTTGACCGGCGCGTCGAACCGGCATTCCGGCGGGTTCAGCCGCGTCTGTTCGGCCGTAAAGGAACGGACGTTGTACCGGTCGTCATAACATTGCAAAGCCTTTGCCTGAAACACGGGCGGCGTTCTGCCCTTTCCCGCGACGCCGGCGTTTTGCGACCGCAGCGAGCCGCCCTTTTCCGGCTTGATCCCCGATTCATATACCAGTTCGTAGGCCTGATCCGTCCCCAGATCGGCGATCGGCGCGACCAGATATTTCGCCTGACAGTCCTTTTCCCATTCATGGCATTCGTCATCGGTCACTTCCGCCTTAATTTTTTTGCCGTCCACCCTGAAATACACGGCCGCTTTCACGGATTTTTTCCGCGCGCCCGTGTTGAACGCGACGCGCCATTGTGGACGTTCTGGCGCGACGAAACGCACAAAGCGCGTGCGGTCGGGATCGACCTCCGGCCGGACGGTTTCCAGCGTAAAGACCTGCTCTTTCGTCATTTTTTCGCCCGTCAAAGCCTGAAATTCCGGCTTGACCGTCACGCGATAGGATTCGGCGGGACGCAGCCCGTCCTTTTCATCCAAAACGCAAGCCAGCGACGATTGGTTCAGCCACCGCCACTGGCAATTCAGGCGCGGCTTGATTTTCACGGGAACGTCGGCGCGCGCCATATCGCCCAAAGCGGCGACGGGACGGCTGAATTCCAGCACGATCTTGTCCGCCTGACGGACGTTCGTCCCCTCCGGCACCATGCGGCGCACGGTCAGCGCGTCGGCGGCGGCGCAAACGCGCGCGGAAACCAGCATCATTCCGATGAAAAGCGAAAATTTTTTTGACATACGAACCCTCTCCGTGTTCCAATCGTCCGGAGCAGACATTCTAATCGAATTTGCAAAAAATGACCAGTGTAAAACCCGTTTTAAAACGTTCGATCAAATACGCCGTTCTGGCCGCTTTCGCCGCATATGCCGCGGCCGTGTCGGGCAAGTATCAGGCCGTGCTGGACGGCGACACGCTGCGCGTCGGGCGCAACAGCGTGCGGCTGGTCGGCATCGACGCCCCCGAAACGGCGCAGCCCTGCGTGTGCAAGGGCGAAACGATCCCGTGCGGCCGGATCGCGACGGAAAAGCTGTTTCACATGATCGGGTCGAACACCGTCGTGTGCGAAACGCGCGGCCGCGATTTTTACGGCCGCCTGTTGGGGGAATGTTTTATCACGGAAAACGGCGAACGGATCAACCTGAACCGCCGCATGGTTGAACGGGGATTCGCCGTCGCGTCGCGCTATGACGCCCTGTATTGGGATCAGGAACGCGACGCCGTTCAGGAAAAGCGCGGGTTTTGGGCGTGCGAAGGGTTTGAAAATCCGGCCGATTTCAAAAAATCGAATTAAAGACGGACTGCGGATTTTCCGCCGAAAAGACATAGCATCCGAACAAAACGACCGCGGCCGTCGTCAACATCAGCCGAACGCCAGATTTTCCGGCCGCGACGGGAAAAGCCCCCGCCATGACCAAAGCGGCCGATTCGGCGGCGCGCACGGAAAAATTTCCGGAATGTCCGGCAACGCCCAGACACAAAAACGCGCCCGTTAAAACGGACAACGGCAAAGCCGCGTCGATCCATCCGTCCATGGCCGTGCGCCCCTCTTGCGCCGGACGGCACAGCAATCCGGCCAGAATGAAAGCGGGATACGGAGCGAAAAACGCCGCCGCGACGCCCGCAGTCGCCCCGATCCCCGCCGCGAATCCAAAAGCCTTTTCCGCCTTTTTCCTGTTTTCAAACACGTTTACGACGCAAACCGCGCCGACGGCGACGGCGCAAAACAGCCCGAAGGACGCAAACGGACAAGAGGTCATGTACGTCGCCGCGAACACGGCGGCCGCCCACGGCTGAACCGCCGCGGCCAACGTCGAAAACGTTTTGCGTGTTTTGACCGACGCCGCGCAGGCAACCGTTCCCGCCCAGCACAAAATCAAAACGGCCGTCGCCGCCCCCGCGTCCGGAAAATCGCGCCAAAACGACACCGTCGCGCCGACGGCGGCCAAAGCGTTAAAAAAAACACGCATTCCTGTTCCGGTCATTGTCGATACTTTCATAAAAAATCAAAAGCGTGTTTTATTTTAACGACCTTTTATTTTTTTTGTCTTAAAAAAGTCGGAAATGACAACAGGACGTGTTTTATGACTTTTCCCTTTTCCTATCCGGCCGTCTGCCCGACGGGAGGATACAACGAACTGATCGCGCCCGACGGCGAGCTCCGTCCGCATTGGCGCGTTTTTTTCGACGCCGCCGGACAAAACGGCTTGGAACGGCTGGCCGCCTGCGCCGATCAGGTTGAACGGCTGATGAGCGCGGACGCGATGACGGCCGCGACGCGGCAGAAAAAAGCGCACGGCGTCATACCTTTCATTTTGCCGGCGGACGAATTTGACCGCCTGTCCGCCGGATTGATCCAGCGCGCGGAATTATTCAACGACATCCTGCGCGACCTGTACGGCGAACAGCGGCTGATCACCGATGGCGTGATCCCGCCGCGAATCGTGTTCGGCAATCCCGCCTATCTGCCCGCGCTGAAAACGGCGCGTCCGGCCGACGGCGTGTTTTTGCGCGAATACGCCGCCGACGTGGAACGCGCGCCCGACGGCCGGTTCTGGGTCGTCGCGGACAAAGCACAAACACCCGAAGGCGTCGGATTGACCATTAAAAACCGTCTGGTTCTGTCGCGCGTCATGCCCGACGTTTACGCTTCGGCCACCCCCGCGCGCGTCTATGATTTCTTTGAGGCCATGCGCCGCCACCTGTTCGCCTGCGCCCCGTCGGCGGACGGAACGCGCATCCCGCTGATCGTGCTGCTCAGCGCGGCGATCAAAAAGAAACTGTCGTTCGAGGAAGCCTTTTTCGCCCGCAGTCTGGGCATCAGCGCGATCGACCCCGCCGATTTGACGGTGCGCGGCGACCGCGTGTATTTGAAAAACATCGACGGGTTGAAACCCGTTGACGTGATTTTGCGCCGCGTTGACGACAGTTTGTGCGACCCGCTGGAATTGAACGGATCGTCCATGTTCGGCGTCGCCGGATTGACGCACGTCGTGCGCAAAGGCAACGTCGCGCTGATCAACCCGCTGGGAACGGGATTGGCGGAAATCCCCGCCCTGCGCGCGTTCATCCACGGGATCAGCCGCCATTTCAACGGCCAAGACCTGATCCTGCCCAGCGTCGCCGCGTGGTGGTGCGGTCAGGAAAAAGAAAAACAATACGTCCTTGACCATTTGTCCGAATTGAAAGTGTACGACATTACGGGCAGAAAAGTCCGCCCGACAAGGGACGACATCGAAAACGCCCCCGAAAACTATGTGGCGCAGGAACGGGTCAACGCCTCGCTGTCCCCCGTTTTGCAAAACGGCCGCCTCGCTCCCGCGCGCACCCGCCTGCGTTTTCACCTGATTTATGAAAACGGATCCTACCGCGTCATGAACGGCGGACTGGCGTTCACGCAAACGAACGTCCCGTCCCTGCGCGACATATGGGTCGCGGGAACGGCCGTCCGTCCCGACGGCGCCGACGCCGGCCGCATCCGCGCGGCGACGCAAACGAAACCCGTCCGCACGACGTTCGAGCTGACATCGCGAATCGCCGACAATATGTATTGGTTGGGGCGCAATCTGGAACGCGGGGAACAGCTGGCACGCCTGCTGCGCGTCGTCATCGAACGCGCGACCGAAGGCCCCGAAACGCCCGAACCCGACGACATCGCCACTTTGCTGTCCGTGCTGGCTTTGACGGGGCATCTGCCGTTCAAGGATTACCGCGATCCGCAGGCGCGGCGCGACACCATGACGGATTTGAAAAACATCGCCGCGTCGCCCGATTACGGGTTTGGCCTGCACTATCTGTTCAACCGGCTGAAAGACATGGCCGACCTGCTGCACGACCGCCTGTCCATGGACACTTGGGAACTGTTCGCGCAGCTGCCCCCTCTGCTGCCCGATCCGAAAGCCAACGCCCAAATCTTTTTGAACCGGCTGAATGAAATCATCCTGCGCCAAAACGCGCTGAGCGGGTTGATCCGCGAGGACATGACGCGCGACCACAGCTGGCGTTTTCTGGAAATCGGCCGGCGGCTGGAACGGGGGATGCAGATCATCAACCTGTTGTCCGGCATTGATTTTTGCGCGAACAACGGTTTTAACGCGTCGTTGGACACTTTGTTGGAAACGTCGGACAGCCGCATGACCTACCGCGTCCGGTATATGTCCGTCCCCACCGTTCCGCTGGTGTTCGATTTGCTGGTGTGCGACGACGGCAACCCGCGCGCCCTGATCTATCAGGTGATGAAACTGCGCCAGAACATATCCGTTTTGGAACGCGAAAGCCGGATGCCCGCCCTGTTTTCAAAGGAACTGGCCGTATTGGAATCCGTCATCGACGACATCAAAGCGATTGACGTGATGAATCTGGCGCAACAGACGCGTTCTTTGACCGAAACCGTCGCGGTCAATCCGGCGTTCAACACATTATTGAACAACCTGCGTTCCAAGCTGCAGGAATTTTCCGATTCCCTGACGCTGTCGTGTTTCGTCCACGCGGATTCGACGCGCCAAGGCCCCGCCTATAACAAAGGGAAAATCAAATGACCGTCACCTATCGCGTCCGCCACAAAACCATTTACGGATACGGCGTCCCCGTCACCCTGTCGCATCATCTGGCGCGTTTGAAACCGCGCGAAACGCCGTATCAACGCGTTTTGTCCGCCGATATCGTCATGACGCCCGAACCGTCCTGTCAAACCGACGAAACGGACGCGTTCGGCAACACGGCGACGTTTCTGATCGCCGAAACGCCGCACAGGGAAATGACGATCGTTTCCGAATTCACCGCGGAAATCACGCCGCCCGTTTATCCCGACCCCGAACTAACGCCCGCGTGGGAACGGATCGCGGCAATGATGGCGCATCCCGACACGCCGGAATTGACAGCCGCGGCGGAAATGGCCGCCCCGTCCCGTTTCATTCCGCTGTCCGCGGCGGCCAAAGCCTACGCCGCCCCCAGCCTGTCCCCGAACCGCCCCGTTCTGGCCGCGGCCGAGGAAATCATGCGCCGAATCTACCGCGATTTCACTTACGACCCGTCGGCGACCAGCATCGCCACGCCGGTTGACGAAACGATCGCCATGAAACGCGGCGTCTGTCAGGATTTCGCCCACGTCGCCATCGCCTGTCTGCGCGCGTGGGGGTTGCCCGCCCGATACGTCAGCGGATACATCCGCACCCGCCGCGCGGCCGAAGCCGAACGCAAAGGCGAAATCGAAATGATCGGCGGCGACGCGTCGCACGCGTGGTTTTCCGTGTTCGTCCCGTCTTTCGGCTGGGTTGATCTGGATCCGACGAACAATATGTATATCGGATCGGAACACCTGACCGTCGGATGGGGACGCGATTTCGACGATATGTCGCCGGTCAAAGGCATCATGACGGGCGGCGGCCGGCACACGGTGTCCGTGGATGTCGGCGTGCGGACGATCAGCGCCGCAAAAGAACGGCGGTAGGCAAAATCTGCCTACTAATCCATTGAAAAGTATATATTTTTCCTGTTTTCAGAGTGCCGTTTTTATGTTAATCTGAAACAAAATGAATTCCGCCGCCCCGTCGGGAAAAGGAGAAACACGAATGAAAACAATGCCCTACAACCTGTCGATTCCGACGACGAAAACCGTGACGACATCGTTGTCGCAATCAAAATCGCTGACGGCGATGCATGACAAAAACACCGTCGCACTGACGACGGGGAAAAAAGTCAATTCGTCCTATGACAATTCGATCCTTTATTGCAAAGATATGCGCCTGTCGGAACGCGCCGACGGATTGCAAAGCGTAATGGACGGCCTGTCGAACATCGTTTCGACGCTGAACGCGACATCGAAATCCATCGACGCGATCACGGATCTGCTGTCGCTGGCGAAAGCGGCGGCCAATTCCGCGCTGGACAACCGCGCCTATCTGGCGACGCTGACGGGCAAGAATTTCACGACGGATTCCGATGAACCGCTGTCCAAGCTGCCGAACGTCAACGCTGGCGACGAAATCGTTTTCCGCACGGGCGACGCCGATACCGTAACGTCCGATTTTGTGATGAACAAGGACACGACGCTGAAAGACCTGAACATCGTCAAAGGCGAGGAAATGAAAATCAAGGTCGGCGACAGCGATTGGATTACGTTGAAAGTCATTGACGAAGATATGAAAGTCACCGACTTTTTCGGTCAGGTGAAGGAACAGGGCGGCGTCGAAAATTTTTCCTTTGAAATCAAGGACCAGAAACTGACGCTGACCTCCACCGACCGCAGCCCGATTTTGATGGACGGCGCGCTGGCCGAAGCGTTGGGCTTCGACCTTGGCGAAACCTATAAAATCACCGTGCAGGACGGGTGGACGGTTTACGATTTGGAACAGGCCTTTTCCGAAATCGACGGCATTTCCGCCCGCGTCAATCCCGACGGGTATTTCGAGGTGTCGTCCATATACGGTGACGACCTGTCCATCGCCGATTTGACGGGGCAAACGGCCAAATCGTTCGGGTTTGCCGGATGCGACGACGGCGGGATGAACACGTCGAAAACCTACGCCGACCGGTACAACGAACTTTTGCGGCAGATCAACAGCATCGTGGCGGACAGTTCCTACAACGGCCTGAATTTGCTGGAGGGCGACACCATCCGCGCCATTTTCGACGAAAAAGCAGACAGTTACCGCACCGTCATCGGCGTAAAACTGGACGCGCAGTCGCTCGGCTTGCCCGAAGCGTTGAACGATTGGACGGACGAAAACGACATTCAGGAAGCCTTTGACGCGATCGAACGCGCTTTCAATCTGGCGCAGCGGGCGGCGGACAAATTTGAACGCGCGTCTGCCATGGTGCAATCGCGCGAAACGTTTTTGGACGCGCTGTCGGGGGCGAGCGCGCTGGGGGCGGAAACGCTGACCGGCGCCGATTTGAACGAAGTGTCCGCCGAACTTTTGGCGATCGAAACGCAAAAAGAATTGGTAAATCAGGTGATCAGTATTACATTGGATATTGAATCCAGCGTACTGTCGCTTTTTTAAACTGTAAGGAACGCCTATGCCTTTGAAAATCGAATTGAAACCGGGGGAACGTTTGATCGTCGGAAACGCGCTGATCACGAACGACAAGGAACGCGTCAAGCTGTTCATTGAAGGGAACGTCCCCATTTTGCGCGAAAAATACGTCCTGACGGAAAAAGAGGCGGACACGCCGTGCAAAAAAGTCTATTACGTTTTGCAGGAAATGTATCTGGCCAAAGACCCGAAAGTCCTGCACCCCGAATATTTCGCCCGCATCAACGAAATCGTTCAGGCCGCGCCCAGCTTCGCCCCCATGATCGACGAACTGAACCTTGACATTCTGGGCGGGGATTACTACGCCGCGCTGAAACACATGATGGCGATCATCGAACGCGAAGCCGTCCTGCTGGCCGGCGCAAAGGGCGAATTGCCCGCCGCGGAAGAATGAAACAAGGGACGCAAACAACGGTTCGCGCGCTTTCGCGTTTCAAAAAACACTTTATATTCCGCGAAAAAACAGTATAGTGTGTTTCAGGTAAAAGGACTTGAAGAAGGATTTTTGACAAGATGCAACTGTATTGTCCGGTTTGCGGCAAGGAATATCCGCTGGAAACGACAGAACCGTTCTGCCCCGAAAGCACCGAAAATGGCATCCATCCGCTGATCAAACGGGAAAACACGGCGGAATTGGCGCGCGTTTTTCCGACGACTTTGACGAAACGCTGGAATGACAACAAACTGTCGTTCAGCGTTTTTCGCGAATTTATGGCCAGTTACCAGCTGGCCGCCCTGCACGGCAAAGCGACATGGTGGGTCGAACGCGTTCTGGCTTTGTCCGACGCTTGCGAACGTACGACCGGACGCGGATTCGTCCGCACGCCCGAAATCCAGGCCGACGATCTGGCGCAGGCGGTTGACCTGCCTAAAGGTTCCCTGTTCGTGAAAAACGAAACCCTGCAGCTGACCGGATCGCACGAATCCCGCCATTTGGCCGGCGTCATCATGCATCTGGAAACCTTGCGCGAAATTTCGGACAATCCGGCGGAAAAGAAAACGCTGGCCGTTTATTCCTGCGGCGACGCGGCGTTGGGCGCGGCGGCAGTCGCGGGCGCGGCGGGATACACGCTGTACGCTTTCGTTCCCGAAAACATCGACGACGACGATGTCGCCATGATGACGAATCTGGGAACGAACGTTGTCAAAGTCGCCGGTGCCGACCGCGACGACGCGGACGAACCGTGCCGCGCGCGCTATCGCGAAGCCGTCGAAAAGTTCGGCTGGACGCCGTTCACGCCCTATGGCACGGATATCTGGTCGGCGGTCGAAGGGGCGGAAACGTTGGAATACGAATTTTTGTTCAACCAATACACGATCGACGCGCCGTTGGACGCGCAGGTCGTTCAGGTCGGCGGCGGCGGATTGGCCAACGCGGTGTCGTCGGCGAACGCGCTGTTCAAACGTTTGGACATCATCCGCAAACTGCCGCGTTTTTACACCTGCCAAACATCGGCCTGCTATCCGTTGGCGCAAAGCTATTTTCTTGTATTGCGCGAATTGGGACGCGACGGCGTCGTCACTTTGCCGCCGGAACTGGCCATGTTGCTGGAAAGCAGTTTCGACGCAAAATCCCTGCTGGAAAACAACTTGGGACAAATCAAAATGACGGCCGGACTGATCGCCGAAATGTATCCGAAAATCAGCGACGATCTGGAATCCGTCTTTGCCAAAGTCGGCAAAAACCGCAACGAATACTTCAGACCGTGGGTTTTGGACGGAAAGAACGCCGCGGGCACGACGACCTACGACGGATTGGAGGTCGTGCGCAGCATGATCGTTTCCGGCGGCCTGCCTTTGATCGTTGACGACGACGAATTGAAAAAAGCCAACGAACTGGCGCGCGAAAACACGGGCGTTGACGTGTCCGCGTACGGCAGCTCCGGATTGGCCGGCCTGCGCCGTCTGGTCAAAAGCAAGCTGGTGCAGCAGGGCGAACGCTGCGGCATCATTTTCACGGGTGCCGGATTGCGTAAATGCGGTCTGCCCGCCGTTCAAAGCCGGATCTTCACATTGAACGCCGACGATGACGTTTCCAAACTGGCCAAGTGACGGGCTTTAAACAATCGAAAGGCCGGCGGGGCGATCCTGACCGGCCTTTTTCATGGCTTCTTTTTCATTGTCCGCCCGTTTGACGGAAAAGGTTATTGATCCTTTTTCATAAATTGGATCTTGTATAGTTGCGCGTAAATGCCATTGTGCGACAACAGCTCTTCGTGCGTGCCGGAATCGTCGATCCGCCCTTCGTTGAACACATAGATCCGGTCGGCGTTGATGATCGTGGACAGACGGTGCGCGATCACCAGCGACGTGCGCCCTTTCATCAAAACCTCCAGCGAATCCTGAACGATTTTTTCGGATTGAGAATCCAGCGCGGAAGTCGCTTCGTCCAACAACAGGATCGGCGCGTTTTTCAACATCGCGCGCGCGATGGAAATCATCTGGCGCTGCCCGCCGGACAACCCCGATCCCTGTTCGCCCAAAACGGTGTCGTATCCGTCGTCCATCTGGCGGATGAACGTGTCGGCCGCGGCGGCTTTGGCGGCAGCGACGACCTCTTCGTCCGTGGCGTCGGGCGTGCCGTAGCGGATGTTGTTTTTAATCGTGTCGTTGAACAGGATGACATCCTGCGACACATAGGCGGTTTGCCGGCGCAGGCTTTCCAGCGTCACGTCGCGGATGTCCTGCCCGTCGATCAGGATGCGGCCGCGGTCGGGATCGTAAAACCGCGGCATGAAATTGATCAGCGTCGATTTGCCCGACCCCGAATGCCCAACCAGAGCGACCGTCTGATCCGGTTCGACCGTCACGGAAACGTCGTGCAGAACCTCGCGTTCGCCGTCATAGGAAAAGCTGACGTTCCGGATTTCGATCCGCCCTTTGGACACGACCAGATCCTTGGCGTCCGGAGCGTTTTTGATCGTCGGTTCGATGTCCAGCATGGAAAACAGACGCTGCATACTGGCGACGCCCATTTGCATCCGCATATGCAAACCGGCGACGTTTTTCATCGGTTTGTACGCCGCGACGATCGCCAGCAAAAACACCATGAAATTGCCGGGGCTCATGTTGCCCTGCATGATCTGGTACCCGCCGTATCCCAGCGTCGCCGCCATGGCGATGCCGCCGAAAAACTCCATCAGCGGGCTTTGCAAAGCGTGCAGACAGGCCATGGAAAACGACAGCTTGTTCATTTTGACGATCATGCGGTCCAGCTCTTCATATTCCTTATCCTCGGTGCAATAGGATTTGACGATTTTGATGCCTTTGAAACTCTGCGTCACCAAATTGAAAAAGTCCTCGCCGGCCTCTTGATTCTTCTTGGTTTTCTTGCGCATTTTACGGCCGCAAACGGCGACGGGATAAATGCCCAAAGGAAACACAAAAAACACGACGCAAGCCATTTCAAACGATTGAAAAAACATCAAAACGACCAGAAAAACGACCGACGCCGAATCTTTGACAAACGTGGTCAGGCTGTTCAAAACGGCGTCCTTGACCATGCCGACATCGGATGTGAAACGCGTCAAAATCTCGCCGGTGGAATGGGCTTGGTAAAACGCGATGTCCATACGCATCAAACGTTTGAACACGTCGCGCTGCATATCGGCGATGACGCGGATGGACAGCTTTGTCATCACCAGCGACTGGGAATAGCTGAACACGCCCTTGAGGAAATAAAGCACCAGAATCGTCAATCCGATCGTCCCCAAAGACGCGCGGTTTTTGTCAATGAACACTTCGTCGAAAATGGGCTTCAGCTGACGCACCAGCAACGCGTCGAAACTGGCCGCGATCAACATCAGCAAAACGGCCAGAACCAACCAACGCCATTTCTGCGCGATGTAGGTGTTCCAAACGCGTTTATACATCCGCACGCTGTCTTTGGTCAGCGCCGGCAGATCCTTGTTCTTTTTGACAAAAGCCATTTCAGCCCCACATATAAATAAAGACGGGGCAGGATAACACCAAACCCCGCGCGGGTCAAAGGTTTAAACGGACAACTCCGCCGCCGCGCCCGACGCAAATTTTTCAAAACACGGAAAAGGCGGTTTCATTGAAACCGCCTTTGATGTTTGTTATTTTTCCAGATTGTCCTGAATGTACCGGTTCAACAGGCGAACGCCGTATCCCGAACCGCCTTTCGGCGTCAGGGGCGTGTTTTTTTCCTGCAGCGCGACGCCCGCGATGTCCAAATGCGCCCATTTCGTTTCCGGCATGACAAAGCGTTTCAAAAACGCCGCCGCGGTGATGCTGCCGCCCGCGCGTCCCGCGCTGGACGTGTTGCGGATGTCGGCGATGTCGGATTCGATTTGTTCGTCGAATTCGTCATCCATAGGCATCCGCCAAACCTTTTCGCCGCTGTCCGCCGCCGCTTTTTCCAGCCGCGCGCCCAGTTCGTCGCTGTTGGTGAACAGACCGGCGTACCGCGTGCCCAAAGCGACGACGATCGCGCCCGTCAGCGTGGCCAGATCAATGACGACGGGGGCTTTGAACCGTTCTTGCGCGTACCACAGCGCGTCGCCCAGAATCAAGCGCCCCTCGGCGTCCGTGTTCACGACTTCGACCGTGATGCCCGACAGGGATTTGACGATGTCGCCGGGGCGCTGCGCCGTGCCGGACGGCAGGTTTTCGACCATCGCCATGACGGCGGCGGCGTTGACTTTCGCCTTGCGCATCGCCAAAGTCTGCAGCGTGCCCAAAGCGGTCGCCGCGCCGGCCAGATCCTCTTTCATATCCTCCATGCCCTTGGCGGGTTTCAGGCTGATGCCGCCGGAATCGAACGTGACGCCCTTGCCGACCAGAACGACGTGCGTGTTTTTGTCGTTCGGGCATCCGCGCCACTGCACGACGACCAGACGCGGCGGATTGACCGATCCCTGCGCCACGCCCAGCATCATGTTCAACCCTTTGGCGCGCAGCTGGTCGGGCGTGTAGATTTCCGTCATCAGCCCGTATTTCTGCAATTCCTCCGCCCGTTTGGCGAACGCGACCGGCGTGACGGCGTTGGCCGGTTCGTTGACCAGATCGCGCGCGGTATGGATGCCTTTGGCGACGGCGAAGTAGGGTTCATAGCGGCTTTGGGCGATCTGCGCCTTGTCCGTCATAATATGGAATTCCTTAACGGTGACGGGCTTTTTGAAAACCGTTTTATGCTTGGTAAAGCGGTAGGACGCGATTTTCGCCCCGAAACCGACGGGAGCGGCGGGCAGGTCGTCAACGGCGAAAGCCACCGTCGTTTCCCCGCTGGTCAGCAACGCGTTCGCGGCGCGCGCCCCGATTTGCTGCGCCGCCAGTTCGTCAACGGCGCTTTTCTTGCCCAAACCGACGCAAACCAGCCGTTTGACCGGCAGGGAATCCAGCGCGACGAAATCGTACAGATCGCCTGCCTTGCCGGAAAAACCGGCGATTTTCAAAGCCTTCGCCAGCGACCCTTTCACCTGTTCGTCGATTTTCTTGGCCGTTTTGGACAGAGCCAGATCCTCATAAACGCCGACGATCAGCGCGGTGTCGCCGGAAATTTCGTTTTTTCTGAATAGAATATCCATAAAAATCCCCGTTTGAAAAAAACATACTGGGTTCATCATACACGGGCGGGCGGGGAAAGCAAGAGGAAGCGGCAGAATATTTTGGCGTCCGGCGGATTAAATCTGGTGCATTTCCGGCCAAAGTTTGGTACAAAGAACCCGTTGGAAAGGGGAGTACGCGGGTATGTCTGAACAAAACAACGATTGGATGCTGTTTTCGCTGCTGTTGGACGGCAAAGGCGGCGCGCGCCACCTGAGCGTCGAAGAAACCGAAAACTGGACGCCGGAACAGGGCATTTTGTGGCTGCATCTGGATATGGAGCGTCCCGAAACGCGCGATTTTCTGGAAAACCGCGGCAACATCAACCCGATGGCGCTGGAAAGCCTGACCGAAGAAGAGGAAGACCGCCCCCGATGTCTGGCGTTCGGGGACAAGCTGATGCTGTTTTTGCGCGCGATCAACCTGAACCCCGGCGAAGAACCCGACGACATGATCCCCCTGCGCATTTGGTGTGAAACCGACCGGATCATCACGTTGCGCGAAACGCCGATGAATTTCCTGACCGCGATGGAACGCGAATTCAACACCGGCGTCGGGTCGAAAACCGTCGGCGAACTGTTGGATGAAATCTGCACGTTCACTTTGGACAAGATCGTCGAGGTTGTTTCCGGCGTCGAAGTCGTCATTGACGATGTCGAGGACAAAATCATCGACGAGGTGGAGGACGAAGAGGGCGAATTTATGCCCAAGCTGTCCGAAGCCCGACGCAACTTGACCGAAATGCGGCGCTATCTGTACCCCCAGCGCGACGCGATGGACGTTCTGCCGCGCCAAATCATGCCGTGGCTGAGCGCGGACAACCGTTATCAGTTGCGCGAAAACGCCAACCGGATGCTAAGGATCATCGAAGACATCGATTCCCTGCGCGAACGCGCGATGATCAATATGGACGAACTGTCCAACCGCGTGCGCGAACAGACGCAGGAAAATATGTATATGCTGTCCGTTTTGGCGGCGATTTTCGTGCCGCTGACCTTTATCACGGGGCTGTTCGGCATGAACGTCGGCGGCATCCCGCTGGCGACGGGGGAAAACGGTTTTCTGATCGCGACGGGGGCTTTGTTGTTTTTGGGGCTGTTTCTGGCCTTTTTGTTGAAAAGAATGAAGTGGTATTAAGCTATGACGGTTGAAAAGGTGACGCCGCAAAGCATCGCGTTGGCGGCGAAGTTGTTGAACGAGGGGCGGTTGGTCGCTTTCCCGACGGAAACCGTCTATGGATTAGGCGCGGACGCCGCGAACGATTTGGCCGTCGCGTCGATTTTTGAAACAAAGGGGCGGCCGCAGTTCAATCCCCTGATCGCCCACATCGCCGACATTTCATGGGTGGAACGGTTCGCCGTGATGTCGCCCGTCGCCAAAAAGCTGGCGGAAAAGTTCTGGCCGGGGCCGCTGACCATGGTCATGAAAAAAACGTCCGACAGCCCGATTTCCCATTTGGTCAGCGCGGGACTGGACACGGTGGGCGTGCGCTTTCCCGTCCACCCCGACGCGCGAAAAATGCTGGCGGCGTTCGGACGCCCCGTTGCCGCGCCCAGTGCCAACATTTCAGGAACGGTCAGCCCGACGACGGCGGAACACGTCGCGCAAGGGCTGGGCAATAAAATCCCGCTGATTTTGGACGGCGGCGCGTGCGCGGTCGGTGTGGAATCCACCATTTTGGACGTGTCGGGCGACGATACGCCCGCTTTGTTGCGTGCGGGCGGCGTCGGCGTCGAGGAAATCGAATCGGTGATCGGCAAACCTTTGCGCCGCCCCGAATCCGATCCGAAAGCCCCGCGTTCCCCCGGCCAGTTGCTGTCGCATTACGCGCCGCGCCTGCCCGTGCGGTTGAACGCGGACAAACCGGAGGAAGGTGAAGCGTTTCTGGCCTTCGGATCTGCAGAAAACGCGACACTGAACCTCAGCCCGTCGGGCGACGTGAAAGAAGCCGCGGCGCACCTGTTCGCCTATATGCGTCGGCTGGACGATCCGAAATACACGGGCATCGCCGTCATGCCTGTGCCGACATACGGCCTTGGGCTGGCGATCAACGACCGCCTGAAACGCGCCGCCTACCCGCATTAAAGACACACCGCACATTCATAACGAAATCCGCCCCGTCCGTCCGGAAACGCGGCGGAGTCGGAGCGGCGTCCGGATCAAATCAAATGGCGGCGGTGCGCTTCGACAACGGCGGCCGTCCGCGTTTTAACGTTCAAACGCGTCATCAATCCGGACAAATGCATTTTCACCGTGGACGGCGACAAATTCATCCGTTCGGCGATTTCCTTGTTCCGGCATCCCTGCGCCAAATATTTCAACACCTCCGCCTGTCTGGGTGTCAAACGCAAATCATCCCGCCCGTGCGGTTCGTCCTGCGGCGCTTCGCCTGCTGTCATTCGCCTCTCCTGTCGCAACCTATGATTGATTAACCCGATCAATCTATTTATTATCTTATTCCGGATTTAAACCTTTGTCTATATGGCCATTTGTCCCTGTTCCTGATAAAATTTTTGATTGCGGCAATCGCCGACGCGATAAAAAAAACTTGACATTTTAGCGTTTTTGTCCAATAATTCCTATAAAAATTCAGGATTAAGGAGGGGTACCATGTCCGTTGAATCGTTTTTTAAAAAGAGTTTCAAAGTCTGCCCGTCGGGTAAAACGCCGCACGAACACGGCGTGAAGGTGTCCAAATACGGCAAGCAGCTAGCCGCGGTGACGACGGCCGCCGCCGCCATGGTTTTAATGGCGTCCTGCGGCGGGAAATCGTATTCGGAAATCGACGCGATCAAGGACAAAGTCCCCCAAACGGAACAGCGCGACATCAAACAATCGTATGACGAGGCTTTGCTGAGCAAAATCGATTCCCTGCATTGGGATGTCGGCATGGACATGACATCGGCGATTTCCGCGGGCGTGCGCGAAATGAAAACGAACCTGCCCGCCGACACGGCGCAATGGACGCCGCAGGATTACGTCCTGTCCGACCACGCGCAAATGCGCCGGAACGAAGCCCTGCCCCGCGGCATCGAAATCGGTTCCATTAAAATGAACCGGATTAACAAGGATTTCCGCGACGATTTGCGCGACGATGTCGCCAAAGTCCAAAAGCAGATGGACAAAGAATACGCCATGGCCATGGCTTGCAAAGACCGGACGGGCGGACGATAAACAACCGTAAAAGGAAACAGTTTTCAGAACGTTATAATAAATACGAAAAGGGCGTCCGCTTCACACCGGACGCCCTTTGAATTTTCTGAAAATCAATCCAATCCCAACGCTTTTTTATAAACGTCCAGAACGAATTCCTCTTCCTGACGTTCCTGATCGTCCATTTTGCGGATCTTCAGCAGCTGTTTGATCGCCTTGACATCAAAGTTCGCGGACTTGGCCTCTTCAAAAATTTCCTTGATGTCGTTTTGCAGCGCTTTTTTTTCCTCTTCGATATGTTCGATCCGTTCGATATAGGACAGCAGCCGCCCCGCATCGACACCGTTCACATCTTGAATTTCATCAGCCATGATGTTTCCCCCTTATTCTTCGTCGGCGTCTTCGACATCAAAAACGACATCCGCGTGTTTCAACGATTTCGGCGCTTCGGCAATGGCTTTGTCCAGATCGGCTTCGGTGCAAAGCCCCAGCAAAACGGGGTTGCGCGCCTTGATGTTCGCCATGTTCCAATGCGTCCGGTTGCGAATCGCGTCGATCGAATTTTTGGTTGTTCCGATCAGCTTGCGAATCTGCGCGTCGGTCAGATCCGGCTGATGTTTCAACAACCACGCGATCGCGTCGGGTTTTTCCTGACGTTTGGCCATCGGCGTATAGCGCGCGCCTTTGGAACGCGGCATCAAAGCCGGCAAATCGGTGACGTTGCGGCGCAATTCGGCGTTTTCGTCGGCTTCGCAACGGGCGATTTCCTCTTGCGTCAACTGCCCGTTGGCGATCGGGTTCAACCCCATCATGCCAACGCCGACGTCGCCGTCCGCGATCGCCTGAACTTCCAGCGAATGCATTCCGCAGAACTGCGCGATCTGTTCAAAGGTCAAAGCTGTGTTTTCAACCAGCCAAACGGCGGTTGCTTTGGGCATAAGTGGTAAAGACATTGTGTTCCCCTGTAATATGAATGAATCACTTTTGAGTGGCAGGATACCTTAAAACACCCCGTCAGGTCAAAGTGATATTTAAAATTCTTTCAACGGCGTCCAAACCGATCCGGCCGCGCCCCGGCGCATCCCGTCGTAAACCTTTCCCGCCGGAACCAACCACCCGTTCGTTTTGAAAAAAGGAATGAACCGTTCGGCCAGCCGCCGCCCCCGTTCCGACAGCGCGGAAAAATCCGCCCCCTGATACAGAAAAACGTCGCCGTTCAAAGCATATCCGCGCGGCCATGTTTCGATCGCGCGCCGCGCCTGCTCCCCGTCCATTCCCGTTTGCACCAGCAAATCGAAATGCGATCCGGCGAATCCGTCGGCGGCCGTCAATATCCCCGCGTCGAAAATGACGAAAGCCTTGCGGCGGGAATGAAAAGCGGCCTCGACCTCACTTGTCGGCTTTTCTGGCATCGGTCAGCATCAAATCGGCCGGCGCCTGTTCGGCGGGAATCGGGTCGTTCATATGGCGGCAATGGCCTTCCAAAAACGCGCCGGGTTCGATTTCCAGCCGTTCGTGCGTGATGTCGCCCGTCACTTTGGCGGAAGAGGCCAACAGAACAGAACGCGCGCACAAATGCCCGTTGATGCACCCGTGCACTTTGGCAACGTCGGCCTGAATGGAACCGTTGATCTGCGCGTTGACGCCGACGATCAAAACGCGGCACCGGATGTCGCCTTCAATCCGGCCGTCAATGTGCAATTCGCCTTCGCTGGCCAGATCGCCCGTGATGGACAGGTCGGAACTGACGATCGACGGGGACGAAGGCCGCCTGTCGTTTGCAAACGCTTTGGTTTCGATATTGCTTTTAACTTTTGAAAACATTTCTTTTCGCCTTGATGAATTTCATCGGATCGACGGCCTGTCCGCGGACGCGGATTTCGTAATGCAGATGCGGACCCGTACTGCGTCCCGAATTGCCGACCGTTCCGATTTTGTCGCCGGAACGCACCGTGTCGCCGTTTGTGACAAACACTTTGTCCATATGGGCGTAGCGCGTTCTGAACCCCAAACCGTGGTCTATTTCAACCATATTGCCATACCATCCCCAACGTCCGGCGCGCACCACCTTTCCGGGGGCGGTCGCCCGCACCGGTTCGCCCATCATACCGCCCAGATCGACCGCCTCGTGATAGGCGGGCGCGCCCTGAAACGGGTCGCCGCGCGATCCGAACGGGGATGTCACGCGGATTCGTTCGACCGGCTTTCCGATCGGCAAAGCGTTTTGCAACGTCGTCAAATCGTACCAGCGATCCAGCCGCTGGTTCAAGCTGACCAAAGAGATATTCAAGTGATGCTGCGGTTTCGACATCGGCGCGGGAATGAACGGCCCGCCGATGCCGACGTTTTCCTTGTCCCGACGGATGCGGTTCACCAGCGTGTCCATCCCCAGCCCCGTCGCCGCCAAAGCCTGCCGTATGCCGGACAAATCGTTTTCGATCGCGTCGATGTTGCCGCCGGCCAGCGACGCCATTTTACGGAAAACCAGCAGTTGCGTGTCCTGCATGCCGGCGATCTGTTTTTCCAGATTTCCAACCTTTTCCTGCAAAGCGCGCGCCTCCGCCGTTGCGATGTCGCGCTGCAGCAACGCCTGATGATAGGACGGACGGCCGTTTTCCGCCGCTCCGTTTTCCGCCAACCCCGCCAGCCGTTCGCGCAACACGCCGGCCTCTTCGCGCAAACGGACGGCATCGTCGTCAGCCGGTTGCGCCGCGGCCTTTTCCCGCCGTTTCGCGCCAACTTCGTCCATTTCCGCGACAAACAGGTTCAACCGGTCGGACAAAGCCGAAACCTCGCCTTGCAAATCGGCGTATTCGCCCCGCAGACGGCTCAGCTCCGCCTGTTTCGCGGCGTAATCGGGATTAAACCGCAGGTAATGATAGGAGGTGAACGCGCTCCACCCGACAACGGCGCACAAAATCGTAAAAAGCGCAGCCTGACGTTTCGGGGACAGCGAACGGAAAGCGATTTCGTCGCGCTGACGGATCATCAGGTCGCGCGGCTGAAACATACGTTTTAAAAAGCTGTCTTTGCGATGTCCGTTTGTCATTTGATAAAGCGACTTTCCGAAATATCTATGGCATTTTTCATAACATACTATATGATACGTCCATTCTGAAACATTTTTTTTAACAACAGGGAAAATAAATCATGTCGGTCAAAACCAAAACGGCTTTTGTTTTAGGCACTTGGTTCGGGTCGGGCAAAGCGCCCGCTGCGTCGGGAACGTTCGGATCGCTGGCGGCTTTGCCGTTCGGATTCGCGTTGATGCACTACGGGAACTGGGCGGTTTTGCTGGCGGCGTCGGTCGTCGTCTATTTCATCGGCGTGTGGAGCGCGGACATCGTCATGCGCGAAACGAACACCGAAGACCCCGGCATGATCGTCATCGACGAAGTCGTCGGCCAATGGCTGGCGTTGCTGGTCACGCCGCAAAATCCGGTCGGATACGCGATCGCTTTCGCCCTGTTCCGCTTTTTCGACATTTTGAAACCGTGGCCGGCCTGTTGGGCGGATTCAAAGTTGCACAGCGCGACGGGCGTCATGCTGGACGACGTTTTCGCCGGCCTTTACGCCCTGATTTGCACGCTTGCGATCGGCCGTTTCTTTGATTCGCAGGCGTTCTGGGCGACCATTGCCGGATAAATCATTCCGACGTGTCAAGGATGACGTAATCGCCGTCCTGTCCCATATTCAACAATGTGCGTGCGGATTCCTCCAGCATATCGGGGTCGATGCTTTGCGGGGACAGCTGACGCACCTTTTGTTCCATTTCGGCGCGGCGCAAGGCGATTTCGTCGGCGACCTGCGTCGCGATCTGGATTTCCTGCCGCAATTCGTACAGCCGCCGCAACCCGCGTTCCCCGTTCACGGCGTGATAGCCGAAATACACGGTCAACACCAACCAGAACAGCGGCGCCAGCAAATGGCGCAAACGGCGGCGAATCTCTTGAAACAACAGCATGGGGGCGGAATCCTTTCGCCCCCATACTAGCAACATTTTTCAAAATATGAAGAAAAAAAGCCCCCTCACCCGTCGTTGCGCGGATAGCGGGCGGCGAACCAGTCTTCAACCTCTTGTTTTTTATCGGCCAGCTCCGGACAAATGAAAGCGTGGTGTTTTTTGTGGAACAGGCGGTCGGCCTTAAACCGCCACGAAAATTTGTAATCCTGCGGATTTTTAATCTCAAGACACAGCATTTCGCATCCCAGAAACCGCTTGATCGAAAAGCTCGCGACATCGGCGGTTTTGATGTCCGTTTCGGCGTCGATGTGAATCATATCGTCCGTGATGACCAGATAGGGCTTTTTGCGAATGTGGTTGAACCAGAACAGCAGGCTGGAAACGCCGAACGCCAAAAACGCCGCCGCCGATCCCATCGGAATCAGATACCAGTACCACCAATGCAACACCCAACGCAAATTCCACGCGCACGGACACGTCAGCATCGGAACGGCCAAAAACAGCGCCGCAAAAACGCACAGCAGGCCGTAACACAGAAAACCATAGCTTTTGCGGTAATTGAAAACCAAATCCTGACTCATGATTTTAACTCCTTTCCCGATTGTTCTTTTCAGTCTAAAAGTTAAACCGGACTTTAAGTCAAGCGTTTTTTGAAGCAAAGCGCGGTTGCGCCGCCGGACGTTTTGTTTTAAAAGGAAATCCGTTTTGTTTTTTATCAAGGGATGAACGATGAAAAAGGGTTTTTGGCTTTTCGTGTTCTGCCTGTTGGCGGCGCGGGGCGCGGCGGCGTTCGACGCGGCGGCGGAACTGGGCGGAAAAACCGTCGGCGTCCAGCTGGGAACGACGGCGGACGTGATGCTGACCGACGCGGAAAACGTCAGGGTGGAACGGTACAACAAGGCCGGCGACGCGGTGCAGTCCCTGCTACGCGGCAAAATCGACGCCGTCATGATTGACGAACAGCCGGCAAAAGCCTTTGTCGCGTTGAACGACGGACTGACCGTTCCGGAAATGGATTTCGACACGGAACATTACGCGATCGCCGTTTCCAAAAAAAATCCGGAATTGAAACGGCGGATCAACGTCGCGCTGCAATCCTTGACCGACGACGGCACGATCGGCCGGATCGTCAAAAACCACATCGGGGATGAAAAGGGCGCGCACCCGTTTGTCCCGCGAAACGCGCAACCGCCGGCCGGCGTGTTGAAAATCGCGACCAACGCGACTTTCCCGCCCTACGAATTTTATGAAAAGGGCGAGATCCGCGGCATCGACATTGATTTGGCCAAAGCCGTCGCCGACCGTTTGGGATTGCGCCCCGTCATCGAGGATATGGAATTCGACGCGATCATCGGCGCGGTGCAGTCGGGCAAGGCCGACATCGGCGTCGCGGGCATGACCGTCATCCCCGACCGGTTGAAAAACATCGACTTTTCCGATTCGTACACGACATCGAAACAGGTGCTGATCGTGCGCGCCGCGGCGAAAAAGGCCGAAGCGCGATCCGGCCTGTTCACCCGATTTGAAAACGATTTTCTGACGGACGCGCGCTGGAAATACCTGTTGTCCGGATTGAAAAACACGCTGGTCATCAGCCTGTTCGCCGCGCTGATCGGCGTGGTTTTCGGCGGGATCATCGGCGTCGTCCGCGTGGCGCACGACAAAAACGGATCGTTTCCCGTTTTGAATTTCCTGTGCCGCGTCTATCTGACCGTCGTGCGCGGCACGCCCGCCGTCATCCAGCTGTTGATCATGTACTATGTCGTGTTCGCCGCGCTGGACGTGCATAAATTGCTGGTCGCCACCGTCGCGTTCGGATTGAATTCGGCCGCCTATGTGGCGGAAATCGTGCGATCGGGCATCCTGTCCGTCGATAACGGGCAAAACGAGGCCGGCCGTTCGCTGGGGCTGAGCTTTTCCCAGACGATGTGTTTCATCATCCTGCCGCAGGCGTTTAAAAACGTTTTGCCGGCCTTGGCCAACGAATTCATCGTTTTGATCAAGGAAACGTCGATTTGCGGCTATATCGGGCTGACCGACCTGACGCGCGGCGGCGACATCATCCGCAGCATCACCTATGACGCGTTTATGCCGCTGGCGGCGGTGGCGGCGATCTACCTGACGCTGGTTCTGGCGTTGACGGCGGGCGTTTCCCGTTTGGAAAAGAGGTTGAAAAGAAATGAACGCTGAGAAAAAAACGCTACTGGACGTGCGAAACGTCCGCAAAGCCTACGGTTCCGACATCATTTTGGACAACGTGTCAACGACGGTCGAAACCGGCGACGTGATTGCGGTCATCGGCTCGTCGGGATGCGGCAAATCAACGTTTTTGCGAATGCTGAACGGATTGGAACGACCGACCGCCGGACGGATATTGTTTGAGGGAACGGACATCACCGCCAAAGGAACGGACATCAACCGCGTGCGCCGCAAAATCGGCATGGTGTTCCAGCAATTCAACCTGTTCGGCCACATGACCGTGCGCGAAAACATCACGCTCGCCCCCGTCAAATTGAAAATCATGACGCCCGCGCAGGCCGCGGAAAAGGCGGACGAGCTGCTGACCGCGGTCGGTTTGCCGGACAAAGCGAACCTGTACCCCGCCATGTTGTCGGGCGGCCAGCGTCAGCGCATCGCGATCGCGCGGGCTTTGGCGATGAATCCGGATATCATGCTGTTCGACGAACCGACATCCGCCCTTGATCCGGAAATGGTCGGCGAAGTGCTGGAGCTGGTTCGCCGTTTGGCGCGCAAAGGAATGACCATGATTTTGGTGACGCACGAAATGGGTTTTGCGCGCGAAGTCGCCAACCGCGTTATGTTTTTTGACAACAAAGGCATCGCCGAAGAAAACACGCCGCGGGAAATTTTCAACAACCCGCAAAGCCCGCGGCTGCGCGAATTTCTGTCCAAGGTATTGAAATAACGGAGTTTTAACTATGGATTTTAAATTCATTCCCGTTCACACGCGTCTGGTTCGCCCGCCGCGCGACGACATTTACGACATTCTGGACGCCCTGCCCGCCCTGCATGAAAAGGACATCGTGTTCATCACGTCGAAAATCCTCGGCATCCACCAAGGGCGGTGCGTCCCCTGCGACGGGACGGACAAAACGGAATTGATCCGCCAAGAGGCCGACCGCTATCTGGCCTATACGCACAAAAGCGGTTTCAACGTCAATCTGACCGTCACGGACAACGTGCTGATCCCCGCCGCCGGCATTGACGCCAGCAACGCGGGCGGTTATTACGTCATGTGGCCGGAAAACGTTGACGCGCTGTGCGCCGAAATCCGGAAATTTTTATGCGAAAAGAACAACTTGACCGATTTGGGCGTCGTATCGACGGACAGCCACACGACGCCGCTGCGTTACGGCGTCACGGGCATATCGACGGGATTGTCCGGCGTCGAACCGTTGAAAGACCTGCGCGGCCAAGCCGACCTGTTCGGCCGTCCGCTGGCGTTGACGCAGGTGGATCAAATCGACGCGTTGGCCGCGATGGCGGTTTTGCTGATGGGCGAATCCGACGAATGCACGCCGGTGGTGATCCTGCGCGGGTGGGACAAGATCGTGTTCAACGCGAACGCGTCCATGAAGGATTTTAAAATAGATCCCGAAGACGACCTTTACACGCCCCTTTTGTCGGTGATGAAGCCATGCAGATAACCCTGTTTGCCGCCGTCAGCCGAAACGGGTTCATCGCGGACGAACGCGGCAACGGCGATTTTTCCAGCGCGGAGGACAAGGAGCAACTGCGGTCGTTTTTGCGCAGCGCGGCGTGCGATTGTTTCATTTGCGGACGCAAAACGGCCGAAGAATTCCAAAACCGCCTGACATCGAAACCGTTGCTGATCCTAACGCGGCATAAACGGGAAAACGCGGGCAACCGGATCTATTTTTCAACCCTGTCCGAATTGGACGGCATCCTGCGTGACAAAGGGCTAAGTTCCCCCACTTTGCTGGGCGGGGCGGAAACGTACACTTTCTTTTTGGAAAACGGGCGTGTTGACCGGATCGTTTTGACGACGGAAAACGTATCCTTTTCCAACGGGACGAAGCCCGATTTTTCCCGCCTGCGTTCGGATTTCGATTTAAAACGCGTCAGCCGCCTGTCCGACCGGACGACGGTTTCTTTTTACACCAAAAAACACTGATCCGGAAATCTCAACCGTTTTCGGATTTCGGGCAAAAGGAAACCCCCGCGCAAACGGGGGTTTCTGTCGGATCGAACCGTTTGATTAACGGTATTCCCACGTAACGGCGCCGCTCTGGTTGACACCGCAACCGGTCGTCGCGACGGCGATCGTGACAGGCAAGTCGCAGTTCGCGCCGGAAACAGTCAACCCAGAAGCGTGCGGCCAGTCGCAAACTTGCTTCGTGCCGCCTTCCATCGTGATGGACAGCAAGCCGGAAGACTGATCGGAACCCCAGTCGGCCGTCGCCATTTTAACGCAGGCTTCACCGGTCAGAGAACCGTATTTAACCGTGAACGAACGGTTGGAACCGGCCGCCGAGCCGACGCCGAATTCGATCGTGCCGCCGAACGGGTTCAAACCTTTCGTGCCGCTGATGGATTCTTCGGTCAGAATACCCATCGCCTGCGCCTGAACAGGCGTCAGGGACGTGTAGGTACGCTGGGAAGCGTACAGCGTGCGGATGTTGGTGATGATGGTCTGGACTTGGTCCATCGCCTTCGTCACTTTGAATTTGGACATAGCCTGAGAGTAACCCGCGATACCGCCGACGGACAGAACGCCGACGATCGCCAGAACGCCCAGCATTTCGACCATTGAACGGCCGGATTCTTGTGTATGAATGCGTTTCATGACATTTCTCCTTGTTTTGCACTTTATGATTTCATCTTACGCCCGCGAAAAGCGGGAAACAATTCGGAGAAAACGCATAGCCGCTATGACGAAAGTCATACATCCGTATCTTTTTTTGCATAAAAAAAGCCCGCGAAAGGGGCTGGGCGCGCCGGACGCATTGATCCGGCGGCGGGAAAACGGGAACCGCGGTTATTTTTGAATGCTTAAAACGCCGTCGCGAATCACCAAAACCGATTCGTTTTCAATGTCCAACAGGCTGAACCCGACGACCTCGATCGTGCAGAACGCGCACAAATCCTTGATCGTTCCGTTGGAATCGATCACGACCTGAAACGAATCGCCGCCGCGTTTCACGACCAGCGAATGCGGTTTGTTGTCGGCGTTTTTCACCGTCGCCGCGCGAACGGCCGAAGGAAACAGGATCGACAGGCCTAAAAAGAACAAAGCGCACGCAAAAAACTTTTTCATTTTTCCCTCCATTGGGTTATTGATCGAATAATGCATCAGAATCAAACACTTTGAAAGGATTTTTTAATGACACAAGCCACCGATTTTCGCAAACGGTTCTACCCCGACGTTTCCGCCCGCGAATGGAACGATTGGCGTTGGCAGCTGAAAAACCGGCTGACAACCGCCGAACAAATCGGGCGGCTGTTTGATTTGACCGAACCGGAACGGGCGGCGTTGTCGATGCCGAACGCTTTTCCAACGGCGATCACGCCCTATTACGCGTCGCTGCTGGCGGATTCGCCGCTGCGCAAAACGATGCTGCCCTCGCCCGCCGAAAAAACGGTCGGCGCGGGAGAAACCCCCGACCCGCTGGGCGAAGAACCGTGCATGGTCGCGGACGGGCTGGTTCACCGCTATCCCGACCGCGTGTTGTTTTTAACGACGCATTACTGTTCGGCGTACTGCCGGTACTGCACGCGTTCGCGTTTGGTCGGGCGGCACGCGATGTATGCCGAACCGATGAAAGAACGCTGGGAAAAGGCGTTCGCCTATATCGCCGCGCATCCGGAAATCCGCGACGTTCTGGTGTCGGGCGGCGATCCGCTGACGATGAGCGATGAAACACTGGACTACCTGCTGGGGCGACTGCGGGCGATCAAACACGTCGAAATGATCCGGATCGGGTCGAAAGTCCCCGCGGTTCTGCCGATGCGGATCACGCCGGCGTTGATGAAAACCGTCCGCAAACACCACCCCGTGTATTTCAGCCTGCATTTCACCCACCCCGACGAAATGACGCCGGAAACGGCCAAGGCGTGCGAACGCATCGCCGACGCCGGCATTTTGTCCGGATCGCAAACCGTTTTGCTCAAAGGCGTCAACGACGATGCCGAAACGTTGAAAAAGCTGATGCACGAACTGTTGAAACACCGCGTCCGCCCGTACTACCTGTTCCAATGCGACCCGATTGAGGGGTCGATGCATTTCCGCGTTCCGGTGGCCAAAGGCATCGAGCTGATCAACGCCCTGCGCGGCCACACGTCCGGATACGCCGTGCCGACCTACGCGATCGACATCCCCGGCGGCGGCGGCAAGATCATCGTCGCCGACCAACGGTGCGTCGGCCGCGACGGCGATTTCCTGCTGTTGAAAAACTTTGAAAACGACATCTACCGCTATCCCGACCCCGTCGAATGACCGGACGGTCATAACCTGAAAGCCGTCTTTACCTTTGCGCGCGTTCCTTTCACACTTGTTTTCAACAAAGGGAGGAAACGCGATGAAAAAGATTTCGGATAAAATGACGGACGGATTGAACAAACAGATCACGGCGGAATTTGAATCGGCGTACCTGTATCTGGCCATGGCCGGATATCTGCAGGCGCAGGGGTTTTCCGGCATGGCGCGGTGGTTCCGCGTTCAGGCGGACGAGGAAAAACGGCACGCGCTGAAAATCAACGATTTCATGTTGGAACGCGATTTGACGCCCGATTTGGGCGACATCCGCCAGCCCGGAACGGATTGGAAAGACGTTGCCGGCGTTTTCGACGACGCCTATCGTCACGAATGCCGCATCAGCCACATGATTTACGATTTGGTCGCGCAAGGAATGGAGGACGGGGATTTCGCCGGCCTGTCGTTCCTGCAATGGTTCGTTGACGAACAGGTGGAAGAGGAATCAAAAGCCTTGGGCTGGCTGGAAAAAATCCGTTTCACCGCCGGAATGCCCGCCGGATTGATGCTGTTGGATTCGCAAATGGGGCAAAGGGCTGACTGATCCGATTTTTTTGCGTTCCCGATTGAATTTTTTATAGGCGTTTTTTGTAAAAAAATGTATCATCCGCCCGTATTTCATCTGACATACGGGGGCGATTATGAACAATCGGGCAAACAACGCTTTTCAATTAAACAAAGCGGGCGAACCGCGGGCTTTCGGGTTGTACGATCCGCAAAACGACCGCGACAGCTGCGGCATCGGGTTTATCGTCAATCTGGACGCGCAACCGGCGCATTCGCTGGTGGAAAAGGGTGTTAAAATCCTCGCCAGTCTGGAACACCGCTGCGCGATCGGCGCAGACGGCAAGACAAGCGACGGCGCGGGGTTGATGCTGCAGTTGCCCGACGGATTTTTCCGCAAAGCCGTTCCGTTCGATCTGCCGCCCTTTGGCGAATACGCCGTCGGCCAGCTGTTTCTGCCGACCGATCCGCGGGACGCCGAAACCTGCCTGCGTCTGTTCCGCGAAACGGCGGAACGCGAGGGATGCCGTTTTCTGGGCGACCGCGACGTTCCCGTTGACGAAAGTTGCATGGGACGGCTGGCGGCGCAATCCGCCCCCGCGTTCAAACAGGTGTTCGTCGCGTCGTCTTTCGCCAGCGAATCCGATTTCGTCCGCCGCCTGTACGTCATCCGGCGCGAAGTCGAAAAGGCCGTCAAAGCGGTCGAAAACCGCGATATGTCACAATTCTACATCTGCAGCCTATCGCCCCGCACGATCGTATATAAGGGATTGGTCGCCGGATCGCAGCTGTCGGCCTTTTACCGCGATTTGCAGGACGCGGATTTCGCGGTCGCCTTTTGCATCGCGCATTCGCGGTACAGCACGAACACCCTGCCGACGTGGCGCATGGCGCAGCCGTTCCGCTATGTCGCGCACAACGGCGAAATCAACACCCTGCGCGGCAACGTCAACCACATCCGCGCGATGGAACCCGCTTTCGCCAGCGACGCGTTCGGCGCGGATATTGAAAAGCTGAAACCCGTCGTCGATGAAACGGGGTCGGACACGATGATTTTCGACAACGTTTTGGAACTGCTGGTTTCCGCGGGGCGTTCCGTCCCCCACGCGATGATGATGATGGTGCCCGAAGCGTTCGGCGACAAATTCGTGATGAGCGAGGACAAACGCGCGTTTTACGAATACCACGCCGCGCTGATGGAACCGTGGGACGGCCCCGCCGCGATGGTGTTCACGGACGGCAAAACGTACATCGGCGGGTTGCTGGACAGGAACGGCCTGCGCCCCTGCCGCTACACGATCACAAAGGACGGATGCGTGATCATGGCGTCCGAAACGGGCGTGATCGACGTCGCCCCCGAAAACGTCCGCCAGCAGGGCAAACTGACCCCCGGAAAGATGTTTCTGGTCGATTTGCGCCAGCACCGCGTCGTTTCCGACAGCGAAATCAAAGGCAAAATCTCGCGCCAAAGCCCGTACCGCCATTGGGTGCGCGACAACCGGATGCAACTGCACAACCTGTACGCGCCGCAAAGCGAAAACGCGATCGACGCCGCACAGCTGCTGAAAACGCAAAACGAGTTCGGCTATACGGACGAGGAATTGAAGCTGATCGTCAACCCGATGGCGTCCAACGCGCAGGAACCCGTCGGGTCAATGGGATTTGACGCGCCGCTGGCGGTGTTGTCGCACCGTTCGCAGCTGCTGTTCAACTATTTCAAACAGCAGTTCGCGCAGGTCACGAACCCGCCGATCGACCCGCTGCGCGAAGAGCTGGTCATGTCGCTGATGAGTTTTCTGGGACGCGAACACAACCTGTTGACGGAAACGGCGGGGCATTTCAGACGGCTGAAGCTCAGTTCGCCTTTGCTGGACGCCGATTCGCTGGCACATTTGGAACATATCGCCAACGACGACGTGAAATCCGTCCGCCTGTCCGCCGTTTTCGAGGTCAAGCAAGGCGGCAAAGGGTTGAAAGACGCTTTGAACCGGTTGGTCGCCGACGCGGAAAAGGCGATCGCGAACGGGGCGGACATCCTGATCCTCAGCGATTTGGGATTTGACGCGGAACACGCGCCGATTCCGTCGTTGCTGGCGGTGTCGGGGCTGCACCACGCGCTGATCCGCAAAGGGCTGCGGCACAAAGCGGGCATCGTCATCGAAACGGGTGAAGCGCGCGAAGTCATCCATTTCGCCCAGCTGATCGCTTTCGGCGCGAACGCGGTCTGCCCCGTCACGGCGTTGCAAACCGTGCGCGTCATGGCGGAAACGGCGGCGTTGGAAAAGAACAAGTCGCCCGAAGAAGCCGTCGGCGCCTATATGACCGCGCTGAAAAAAGGGTTGCTGAAATGTTTCAGCCGCGTCGGCATTTCGACCGTGCGCAGTTTCTGGGGTTCCCAAGTGTTCGAGGCCGTCGGTCTGGGCAAAGAGCTGATCGACGAATACTTCACCGGCACGGCGTCGGGCATCGGCGGCATCGGATTGGACGACATCGCCGCCGAATCCGCCGCGCGTCACGCCCGCGCCTTTGAAATTCCCGAAGAACCGCTGGATGTCGGCGGTTTCTACCGGCTGCAGCGCGGGGGCGAGGAACACCTGTGGACGCCGCAGGCCGCGATGAAACTGCGCAAGGCGGTGCGCGAAAACAGCTACGCGCTGTACAAGGAATACAGTTCGATGATCGACGACCGCGAACCGTTGACCCTGCGCCACCTGCTGCGGTTCAAAGAAACAGCGCCCGTTGACATCAGCAAAGTCGAACCCGTTGAAAACATTATGAAACGCTTTGTTTCCGCCGCGATGTCGATGGGGTCGATCAACCGCGAAACGCACGAAACGATCGCGATCGCCATGAACCGCATCGGCGGGCGTAGCAACTCCGGCGAAGGGGGCGAGGATCCCTACCGGTTCCACGAACGCCCGAACGGGGACAACCTGTGTTCCAAAATCAAACAGATCGCGTCGGGGCGGTTCGGCGTGACGACGGAATACCTTGTCAACGCCGAGGAATTGCAGATCAAGCTGGCGCAGGGCGCGAAACCCGGCGAAGGCGGCCAGTTGCCCGCGCACAAAGTGACCGAGGAAATCGCCCGCATCCGCCACACGGTCAGCGGCGTTTCCCTGATTTCGCCGCCGCCGCACCATGACATTTATTCGATCGAGGATTTGGCGCAGCTGATTTTCGATTTGAAAACCGTCAATCCGGCCGCCAAAGTGTCGTGCAAGCTGGTCGCCAAAGCCGGCGTCGGCACGATCGCCGCGGGCGTCGCCAAAGCCAAAGCCGACATTGCGATCATCGCGGGGTACGACGGCGGAACGGGCGCGTCGCCGATGACGGCGATCCGTCACGCGGGGTTGCCGTGGGAATTGGGGCTGGCGGAAACGCAGCAGGCTTTGATCGCCAACGGGTTGCGCGACCGTATCCGCATCCAGACGGACGGCCAGCTGAAAACGGGGCGCGATCTGGCGGTCGCCGCTTTGCTGGGCGCGGAGGAATACGGGTTCGGCACGGCGTTGCTGATCGCGCTGGGGTGCTGTATGGACAGGCGGTGCCATTTGGACACCTGCCCGATGGGGCTGGCGACGCAAAATCCCGAACTGCGCGCCCGTTTCGAGGGCAAGCCCGAACACATCATCGCGTTTTTGCGTTTCATCGCGCAGGAAATGCGGGAATATATGGCAAAACTGGGATTCAAGACCGTTGACGACATGGTCGGGCACGCCGAACTGCTGGAAATGAATCCGGCCTATGATACAGGCAAGATCGCGGGAATCGACTTTTCCAAACTGCTGGCCGTGCCGCCCGCCGGCGTCGTCCGCCATTGCGTGAAACCGCAGGAAAAGGAAAAGGAACACTTTGACGAATCCCTGATCCCGATGATTGAAACGACGTTGAAAACGGGGCTGAAAACGACGTTCGCCCTGCCCGTACGCAACATCAACCGCGCGGTCGGCACGCGTCTGTCGGGCGAAATCGTCAAGCGTTTCGGCGCGAAAGGCCTGCCCGACGAATCCATCACGCTGGATCTGACGGGATCGGCGGGACAGAGCTTGGGCGCGTTTCTGGCGCACGGCGTGACAGTGCGCGTCAACGGCGACGCGAACGACTACGTCGGCAAAGGATTGTCCGGCGGCCGCATCATCGTGCGGTGTCCGCAAAACGCGGGGTTCAGCGCGCGTGAAAACGTCATCATCGGCAACGTCGCCCTGTACGGCGCAACCGGCGGCGAAGCGTATTTCGGCGGCATGGCGGGCGAACGGTTCGCCGTGCGCAACAGCGGCGCAACCGCCGTTGTCGAAGGCGTCGGCGACCATTGCTGCGAATACATGACGGGCGGAACGGTCGTCATTCTGGGATCGACGGGGTACAACTTCGCCGCGGGGATGAGCGGCGGCATCGCCTATGTCTATGACGAAACGGAGATTTTCCAGACGCGATGCAATCTGGACAGCGTCGATTTGGAAAACGTGTGGACGAAGGACGACAAGGAAGCCTTGCGCGTTTTGCTGGAAAAGCACTATCAATACACGGGATCGGAACGCGCCAAGGAAATCTTGGACAATCGCGAAAACCGTTTTCCGCTGTTCGTCAAGGTTGTGCCGATTGAATACCGCAAGGTTTTGGATCGCATGAAACGGTCGGAGGGACGCAACGCCGAAGCGATTTCCGCCACCGAAGAGGTTTATGTTTAAGGAGTGAACGATATGGATTTGTTTGAAGCCGGAATGTTGCTTTGCTTTGGCGCCAGCTGGCCGGCCGCGGTGATGAAAACGTACCGCACGAAAAACGTCGGCGGCAAAAGCCTGCTGTTTCTGGTGTTGATTTTGGTCGGCTATATCTGCGGCATGATCAACAAAATCACGAATTTCGGATACAACTATGTGTTCTGGCTGTATGTGCTGAACTTCGCGCTGGTGTTCTGCGATTTCGCTTTGTACCTGCGTTACAAGGACGGCAAAGCCGCGCAGGCGATGAAAGAACGCCAAATGAAACAGGCGGCCTGACCCCGTCCGTTTTACGCGCGGATATGAAAAACGCCCCGTTTGCCGCGGGGCGTTTTCCGTTTGCTATTATTTCTTTTCGTTTTCGGCGCGTTTCTTCAGGAATTTTTCCAACCAGTGAATGTTGTAATTCCCGTCAATGAAATCCGGCGTCGAAATGATTTCGTCGTGCAACGGCAACGTCGTTTTCACCCCGTCAATGACGAATTCGTCAATCGCGCGGTGCAAACGCATCAAACACCCGTTTCTGGTTTTGCCGAAAACGATCAGCTTTGCGATCATGCTGTCGTAATACGGCGGAACGGTGTATCCCGTGTACATTCCGGAATCGACGCGCGTCCACAACCCGCCGGGGGCGTGCCATTGCGTGATTTTTCCGGGACACGGAACGAACGTGAACGGGTCTTCGGCGTTGATGCGGCATTCCATCGCGTGACCGTCGAAATGAACGTCCTCTTGCGTATAGTTCAAATGCGCCCCCGCGGCGACGCGGATCTGTTCACGCACCAAATCAATGCCCGTCACCATTTCCGTAATCGGGTGTTCAACCTGCAGCCGCGTGTTCATTTCAATGAAATAGAACTGGCCGTTTTCGTACAAAAATTCGATCGTGCCGACATTGCTGTATCCCAGCTTTTTCATCGCGTCGGTAACGATTTTGCCGATTTTCTTGCGCTGTTCGTCATTCAAAGCGGGGCAAGGCGTTTCTTCCAGCACTTTCTGGTTTTTACGCTGCATGGAACAATCGCGTTCGCCCAAATGGACGACGTTGCCGTATTTGTCGGCCAGAATCTGCATTTCCACATGGCGCGGATTTTCCAGATACTTTTCGATATAGACTTCGTCGCTGGTGAACGACGCCTTGGCTTCGGCGCGCGCCTGCGTATATGCTTCGGGCAGATCTTCGGGACCGCGGGCGATGCGCATCCCCTTGCCGCCGCCGCCGGCCGTCGCCTTGATCAAAACGGGATACCCCATTTTGGCGGAAACGTCCAAAGCTTCCTCAACCGTTCCGACGGCGCCGTCCGAACCGGGGACGACGGGCAGACCGGAATCGATCGCGGCGCGCTTGGCCGTGATCTTGTCGCCCATTTTGCGGATCATTTCGGGCGTGGGACCGATCCACGTCAACCCGTGTTCTTCGACCATTTCGGCGAAATCGGCGTTTTCGGACAAAAAGCCGTATCCGGGGTGGATGGCGTCCGCGCCGGAAATCAAAGCCGCCGTGATGATCGCGGCTTTGTTCAAATAGGAATCCTTGCCTGCGGCGGGACCGATGCAAATGGCTTCGTCCGCCATACGGACGTGCATGGCGTCAGCGTCGGCGGTCGAATGGACGGCCACCGTTTTGATGCCCATTTCCCGACAGGCTCTGTGAATGCGCAGAGCGATTTCTCCGCGGTTTGCGATTAAGACTTTTTCAAACATGGTTATTCCAAAATCAACAAAGGCTGATCGTATTCGACCGGATCGTGATCACCGACCAGAATCTGCAAAACCTTGCCGGCTCTGGGGGCTTTGACCGGATTGAACGTTTTCATCGCTTCGACCAGAAACAGGGTCTGGTCGGCGGAAACGGTGTCGCCGACGGAAACGTACGAAGCGGCGCCGGGTTCGGGCGCGGTGTAAACGACGCCGACCATCGGGGATTTGACCGCTTCGCCTTTGACTTCGGCGTCGGCCTTGGCGGCGGGCGCCGCGGGGGCGGCCGGCTGGGCGGCGACGGGCGCGGGCTGGGCGGCGGCGACGGGCGCGGTCACGGCGAAACCGCCGGACGGAACGCGGGTGACGCGCAAACGCAAACCTTCCGTATCGTATTCGATTTCGGCCAGCTCGTGTTCATTGATCAGCTTTGCCAAGTCTTCGACCAAAGAAGTGTCATAAGTGGATTTCGACATAGATGTTCATTCCCTATCAATTAAAGAGGCCGCAGCCTCCACAGCCAAAAGGTATCCCTGTTTCCCCAACCCGCAGATCACGCCGTCGGCCGCTTTGGAAACATAGGAAAGGCGGCGGAATTCGTCCCGCCGGTGAATGTTGGACAAGTGAACCTCGATCACCGCGCCGTCGTATGCCAGCAACGCGTCCATAATCGCGACGGATGTGTGGGAATACGCGGCGGGATTGATGACGATCGCGTCGAATTTGCCGCGCGCCCGCTGAACGGCGGTGACGATTTCACCTTCGCCGTTGGATTGGAAACATTCGATTTCCACCCCCAAACCGGCGGCTTTGTTCCGGCAGGCGTTTTCAATGTCGGCCAGCGTTTCACGGCCGTAGATTTCCGGCTGTCTGGTACCCAACATATTCAAATTAGGGCCGTTTATGATCAAAATCCGGCGCATTTCACCCTTCCGTACAAAAATATCTTTCTGCTTTATATCATCAAACGTTTGCGAATGCATTATAAATTGTCGCCCCGAAAACAAAATCAGTCGATTGAACTATATGTTTTTGGCACGTTTTTTGCTTTTAGAATATCGGTTTACTTTTTTAAAAGGAGCAACGCGATGGCACTAGGCACTTTCGTCACCAGCACGATGGGCATCCATTCCCAGACCCACGCTTTGGAACAGATCAGCGCGAACATCGCCAACGTCAACACCGTCGGATACAAAAAGGTGGAAACGCGTTTTGAAACGCAAATGACGAAGTTCAACGAAATCGGCACGGACAGCCATTCGTTTTCGGCCGGAACGGTTGACCGGCGCATGGTGGACATCGCGGGCATCCTCAGCCCCACTGGCAGTATGTACGATCTGGGGATCAGCGGCAAAGGATTCTTTGTCGTCGAAGGGCAAAACGAAACGCTGTATTCCCGCGCCGGCGATTTTCAAGCCACGGCCGTCCCCCCGTCGGGGTATAAGGCGCAGACCGTCACCTATTACAAACCGACGGACGGCGGCGTGATCACGCAATCGTCGCCCGCGACGTATTTCACGAACGCGTCGGGATATTATGTGATGGGCTGGAATTACAACAACGACGCCGAGGCATTTTCTTCCGCGTTTGAACCGGTAATTATTTCCCCCATGGAATACTACCCCGGACACCAAACGACGGAAATGTCGTTCAAAGGCAACATCGACGCGTCGGCGACCGAAACGCAGCTGTTGAAATTCCCCGTCTATGACAGCCAGTACAACCAGCACAGCATGATGATGCGTTGGGAACCGCAGGACGACGCGAACACATGGCTGGTCACGATTGATGTCGAAGGGGCGGCCGTCGGTTCCGAACCGATCAAGGTCACGTTTGATGAAAATGCGAAACTGACATCGCCCGTTCCGTTAACAACACTGCAACTTGCGTGGAAAAACGGCGGCAGCAGCACGATTTCGCTGGATCTGCAACATTTCACGCAATACGCCAACACACTGAACGGCGAAGTTTTGTCGCAGGACGGCAAAGGATTCGGCACGCTGGTCGGCACGTCATGGGACGAAAACGGCGTGCTGAACGCGACCTACAGCAATTCAACCAGCATCCCCGTGTGCAAAGTCGCCATCGCGCAGGTGCAGGTTCCGAATATGATGGAAGCCGTATCCGGCAATATGTTCGCCTATACCGAAAACGCGGGTAATCTGGAAATCGTCGATTTGCAAAACACGCTGACCGAAACGACGGTTCAGGGCGGAAAGATCGAATCGTCCAACGTTTCGCTGGAAGAGGAATTCACCAACATGATCGTCACCCAGCGCGCCTATTCCAGCAACGTGCAAACATTCACGGCCGCCAACGAAATGACGCAGGAAGCGATCGACATCCTCGGTTGAACAGGATAAAAAAACGCAAAACGAAACAGCCGGCTGAGATTTCAACCGGCTGCTTTTTATTTCACGACCGCTTTACACGGGGATGCAGCAACATCCGTCCGCCGATTTTTTCGTGCCGTCCGGACACGATGTCACCGTCGGCGTTTTCGTCGTTGTGGTCGGTATCGTTATCGAATCATCCTCTTTGCACGCCCCGTTGCTCAGGATATAACCGGAAGCGCACGCCGTGCAGGCGCAGGACGAATCCATTTTGGAACAATGCGCCACCTTACTTAAAATACATGACTGCACCAAATCGGCACTGTCGGAACTGATCAAATCATCTTTCCACGTAACATTTTCCGTCATGTTCAACGCATCGCCGGCGCAATCTTCGGAAACGCAACGTCCCCTGTCGTCCCTGTACACGCACGTGTTACATTTGGCATAAGCGAATTGACCGGCCAGCATGGCGGCGGCGAAAGCGATAAAAGCCAAAGAATTCTTTTTCATTATTCAGTCCCTCCTTTGATTGGGAAACACCCTTTACCTTAAATTGTCCGACAAAACGTCCGTTTTCGCAACAAAAAATATCGCCCGCGATTAAAAAAGGAGGGAAAAGCCCCTCCTTTTTCGATTTATTCCGACCGTTCGGTAATCGTAAATATGTGCAACAGGTTCGTGTTCCCCGTCACATTGAACGGCAAACCGGCCGTGACGATCACCTTTTCCCCGACCTTGGCGTCCAGTTTGTCGCGGCAATATTGCGCCGCCCTGGCCGCGACATCGACCAACAGATCCTGCGGTTCGCAAACGACGCTTTCCACGCCCCAAAACAGACTCATCTTTCTGGCGACGGATTCGGACGGCGTCATGCACATCACGGGGATGTACGGCCGTTCGCGCGACACGCGCCCCGCCGTCATCATCGTAACCGCATGTAATTTCACATAAGCAACTCTGATAATCAACGACTTTTAAATCCAAGGCCGTATTTTCTTCTTCCAGCCGTTCGATTCGACATCTGTAAAAAACGGTTAATTCCGCCACAAATGCTTTGATTTCGTCGGCTTTTTAAAGATGTCCGAAAACAGTTCCGATGTGTCCCGTTCATTCATCTTGATTTTTCCTTTCATCGGCACCATTATAATAACCAGATAAGACTTCAGAGGGCGGGTAGGCCAGCCTCCAAATTCTGAGGCTTGAGCCAGCCCCTACCGACTGGCTTTTTTTATAGGCAAGAAAACCGTCACAGGTTGAATGAGCCTATCCCGACCTGAAAAGTTGTCCTCGACTTGGGGAGAAAAGGTCGTTTGCCCGGCTCAACCGTCAGCGCTTTTATCAAAAACGGTTAAACAATGACTGCCGTTTTCACTTTCGTAAATTTTGATGTAAGGGCATTTCAAATATGAAGCCATCGGCGAAATGCCGATGATTCCGCAAAAATGGCGTTTTTGTCCTTAAAAAAGTCGGGGATTTTCCCCGACCGTTAAAGTTAAAACTATCCCGCGTTTTTTAGGAAAAAAAGTTAAAACCATCTCGCGCCGAAAAATTTAAAGGCGGCATCGTCGCCGCCCGAAAAATTAGGGATTTCTGCCGTTTCTATCCCGTTATATCCCGTTTAATCCCACTTTATCCCGCCTGTTTGAAATGTATAAAACTATCTTTCGTCTTACACGTCTTACAAAAAAAATAGTCAAAAAATGAAAAACGACCGATTAGGAGATTTTGTTCCAAAAACGATAAAAGCCGCAGATTTCTGCGGCTTTTTATGGTGGAGCTGAGGGGAATCGAACCCCTGACCTCTTGAATGCCATTCAAGCGCTCTCCCAACTGAGCTACAACCCCACGTCATTCAATACGGTGTGGATAATATCACAAAAAACGGGCTTTGCAAGAAAAAAAAGCGTGCTTTTGAAAAAATTATTATCGGATGCGATATCATCTTTTTTTGTTGCCTACGCCCGGAAAGTTTTTTGTCGCACGGGGACGGGCAGGAAGAAAACAGCGGCCGTTAAAGCGGTCACCGGACGCGTCCTTTTGTGTTCGGCCAATCATATTCACGGAGATTAAACGATCATTGCGCGCGCACACCGACAGCCCCTCCCCCGTTGCTCTGCCCTTGCGATTTCGAGGCGGATCAATGGACATTTCTTGCGCTGTATGTTATCAACGAGGTAAAAAAGAGAGGTTTTATTATGACATTCCCAGCGGACACAGCCGTTTTATATGTGCACGGCAAAGGCGGCAGCGCCGCGCAGGCGGAACACTACCGCCCATTGTTCGCGCCGGCCGAAGTCGTCGGTTTTGATTACCGGTCGGCGACGCCTTGGGATGCCGCAGATGAATTTACCGTAAAAGCGGCCGCGCTGAAATCCGCTTACAGGCGAACCGTTTTGGTGGCGGAAAGCATCGGCGCGTATTTTTCTTTGAACGCGAGCATTTCACGCTTTTTTGATCGGGCGTTTTTCATTTCTCCTGTTGTCGATTTGGAACGGCTGATTATGGATATGATGCTATGGGCGGGCGTAACGGAACCGGAGCTGGACGCGAAAAAGGTCGTCAAGACCGGATTCGGCGAAGATTTGTCATGGAATTACCTGCAATATGTCCGAAACAACCGCCCCGCCGCGTGGGAAACGCCGACGCAAATTCTTTACGGCGACACGGACACGCTGCAGTCGATCGAAACGATCACGGCCTTTGCAAATCGCTTTCACGCCGGCGTCACTATTATGCACGGCGGCGAGCATTGGTTTCACACGCCGGAGCAGATGCGTTTTCTGGACGATTGGATTCGTAAAAACATTCCGTAAAGAGGACACAAAAAAACAGGCGGCCTTGTCACAAAAACCGCCCGTTTAAAATCTATTTTTCCGCCTCAGCGTTCACGGCGCCGGTTGGCGACGACCGCGGCGACAGCCTTGTTGGCGTCGTCCTTTTTCGCCGGTGCGTCTTTGTGCGTCATACCGCCGCTGGGATTGCCGTAGGTCGCATACATTTCCTTGGCTTCCTGCCACAGGGACTTTTTGCCCTCTTCTTTCGCAGGCTTGGCCGCAGGTTCGGCC
>DJSW01000012.1:13453-13598 GCA_002439085.1 Alphaproteobacteria bacterium UBA6324 | reverse complement strand
AGGTTCGGCCGCGGGCTTTTCGGCCGGCATATCGTTGTGAACCATGCCGCCGCTGGGATTGCCATAGGTCGCGTACAGTTCCTTGGCTTCCTGCCACAGGGATTTCTTGCCCTCTTCTTTCGCGGGCTTGGCCGCAGGTTCGGCC
>DJSW01000012.1:0-13359 GCA_002439085.1 Alphaproteobacteria bacterium UBA6324 | reverse complement strand
AGGTTCGGCCGCGGGCTTTTCAGCCGGCATATCATTATGCGCCATACCGCCGCTCGGATTACCGAAACGGGCGTACAGCTCTCCGGCTTCCTGCATCAGGGATTTTTTCGGCGTTCTGTCGGGATCGAATTCCGCCGAAAGGCAACGTTTCAGCTGCTTCAAAACCAGCTGCGCGTGCTTGACGGCGGCGTATTCGTCCGCTTTGACCTTTTTATCGGGCGTGTCGGCTTTGACCATGGAACCGACGGCCACTTTCAGGGCGTTTTTGGGAACGACCAGCGCGACGGGACCGTTCGGCATCACTTCGGATTTGGCCATGGTTTCGACCAAAGACGTTGCGCCGATCGCAACCAATTCCAGCTTCACGTCATGATCGGCGTCGGTCACGTAATTCAATTTTTCGCGCAAACCGAACTGCTTGGCTTCTTTTTTCAATTCGGCGGCCTTGGCGTCAACGGCGGATTCGCGGATACCGCTGCGATCCGTCGTGCGGACGTAATTTTCAGCGATTTCGGCGGCTTCGGCCTTGGATTTGCCAGACATCGACACGACGGCGCCCACCAGATACGCGTCCAAAACGTGCTTGTCCCACGTGGAAATTTTTTCGGCGTTAGAATTCAAAGACAGCATGGTCAGCCCTTTCATAAAAGTTTATTGTTACCCTTGTATCCCGATTTTCGTTTTTTGTCAATTTTTTTTCTACAAAGTCCGCTTGCAAAAATCCCCTCGCCGAACCGGAAAGGGGATTTTGAAACTTGTCGAAAATCAAACGTTGACGGCGACTTCGTAAGCGCGTTCGATCGTATCCGTGATTTCCTGATCGGCGGGCGCTTTTTCATCGGGTTTGATATAGGCGGACAAAGCTTTGTCCAAAATGTCGATGCTTTTTAAAACGTTGGCTTCGATCACCAGCATTTTTTTCACGCCGGCCAACGCCTTCATGACTTCGGGTTCCACCTTGGTCAGCAGCACGTCGCCGTCGGGGGAACGCTGAAAATGCAACGTCGTGTCGTCTTTTTTCGTAATGACGGGGTTGGACGGTTCGCCCTCGAAAGCGGGCATAAACACCGAAACCATGCCGGCTTCGTTCATGACAAACTGCAAAGAGGGCAATTCATTGATATCCATTTTCAAGCACCTTTAAAAATTAAATTTGCCTTATTATACAGCTTTACGCGGAAAAATCAATAAAAACGCCGGAGAAATCATCCTCCGGCGTTTCGTTAGCGTGTATGCGGGTTACGCCTGTTCGGGGGCGTCCGCGACCGGCAAAGCCGGCGTTTCGGCCTGTTCCAGATTTTCCTTGTCGCGTTGGGCGGCCAAGGCGCGCAGGCGGTTGATCACGGAACCCGTACCGGCCGGAATCAGGCGGCCGACGATCACGTTTTCTTTCAGCCCGATCAAGTCGTCCGTTCTGCCGGAAACGGCGGATTCGGTCAACACGCGGGTTGTTTCCTGGAACGACGCCGCGGAAATGAACGAATTCGTCTGCAAGCTGGCTTTCGTGATCCCCAACAGGATCGGCGAAGCTTCGGCGGGGCGTCCGCCGGCCGCAACGGCCTTGGCGTTTTCCTTGTCCAGCGTCGGCTGATCAACCTGTTCGCCCTGCAGCAGCGTCGTGTCGCCGGCGTCGGTAACTTCCAGCTTCTGCAACATCTGGCGGGTGATGACTTCAATGTGCTTGTCATTGATCTTCACGCCTTGCAGACGGTAAACGTCCTGAATTTCCTTGACCATGTGCTGGGCAAAGGCTTCCAAGCCCTTGACGCGCAAAATGTCATGCGGATCTTCCGCGCCGTCGGTCAACGTGTCGCCCTGATGGACGGTGTCGCCATTTTGAACCAGAATCAGCTTGCCTTTCGGAACCAGATATTCGCGTTCGATACCCGTGTCGCTTTTAACGACGATGCGCTGTTTGGCCTTGTAATCGCGCCCGAATTCGACCGTCCCGTCGATTTCCGCGATGATCGCGCAATCCTTGGGCTTGCGGGCTTCAAACAATTCGGCCACGCGCGGCAGACCGCCGGTGATGTCACGCGATTTACGTTCGATTTCGATCGTGGCGTAGATATCGCCGCGTTTCACCGCCGCGCCGTTTTCCAACATGACCGTCGAATTGATCGGCAGGTTATAAACACCGACGGAAGAACCGTCCTTTTCAACGACGATCTGGGCTTTTTTCGCGGTTCCGTGCGCTTCGATCACGCGGATCTGCGTCAAACCGGTCGCTTCGTCGCGGATTTCACGGATGGTTTCGCCGTCCACAAAGTTTTCGTAACGGATCGTGCCTTCCTTATCAATGAAGTACGGGATGACGTAAGCGTTCCATTCCGCCAGACGCTGGCCTTTGACGACCTTGTCGCCGCCTTTGACCGCGACGACCGCGCCGAACGGAACGTGATAGTGCGTTTTCACCGCGCCGTTGTCGTCCACGATCGCCAATTCGCAATCGCGCGTCGCGACGATCGTTTCGCCTTTCGAGTTCAAAACCGGTTCGGACGCCGTGAATTTCACGATGCCGTCAAATCCGGATTCGATCGCGGACACTTCGACGTTTTGCGCCGTACCGCCGACGTGGAACGTACGCATGGTCAGCTGCGTTCCGGGTTCGCCGATGGATTGCGCCGCAATGACGCCGACGGCTTCGCCGATGTTGACCGGCGTTCCGCGCGCCAGATCGCGGCCGTAGCATTTCGCGCACACGCCGTTTTTGGCTTCGCAGGTCAGCGGGGAACGGATGTAGATCTTGTCCACACCGGCCTTTTCGATCTTTTCAACGTCGTTTTCGTCGATCAGCTTGCCGCAGGGAACGATGATTTCCTGCGTCGCGGGATCTTTGACGTCTTCCTGCGCCGTGCGACCCAACACGCGTTCGCCCAGCGAAGCGACGACCGTCGTGCCGTCCATCGCCGCCGTGACCCAAATGCCGCGATCCGTGCCGCAATCGTCTTCGCAAACGATCGCGTCCTGCGCGACATCGACCAGACGGCGGGTCAGATAACCGGAGTTCGCGGTTTTCAACGCCGTGTCGGACAACCCTTTGCGCGCGCCGTGGGACGAGTTGAAGTATTCGGCCACGGACAGACCTTCTTTAAAGTTCGCGATAATCGGGGTTTCGATGATTTCGCCGTTCGGTTTCGCCATCAAACCGCGCATACCGCCCAGCTGTTTCATTTGCGCCGCGGAACCGCGCGCGCCGGAATGAGCCATCATGTAAACCGAGTTCACGGGTTTCGTCGGATCGTCCTTTGAAATTTCCTTCATCATTTCATCGGCGATCTTGTCGGTGCAAGCCGACCACGCGTCAACGACCTTGTTGTATTTTTCGCCCTGCGTGATCAAACCGTCCTGATACTGCTGCTCGAATTCCTTGACTTTCGCTTCGGTTTCCTTGATCAGCTTCTGTTTCGTCTTGGGAACGATCATATCGTCCTTGCCGAACGAAACGCCGGAAATGGCCGCGTATTTGTAGCCCATGTTCTTGATGCGGTCGGCGAAAATGCAGGTTTCCTTTTGCCCGCAGTAACGATAGACCTGATCAATGATGTCGGCGATTTCCTTTTTACGCAGCAAGCGGTTGAACAGGCTGAACGGGATTTTCGGATGCTTGGGCACCACCTGCGACAACAAAACGCGCCCCGGCGTCGTTTCCAGCGTCCGGCGGACGACCTTGCCGTCGTCGTCAACGAATTCCAAACGGCATTCGATGATCGAGTTGTAGTTGACCATGTGGTTGTTCAAGGCCATTTCGACTTCTTCGATGCTGCCGAAACGGAGCATGGATTCCTCTTCCTTCGTCTTTTTGACAAAAGCGCGGAAGTCTTCCATATCCTTGAATTCGCGGTGATATTCCTCCGCCCATTTCTTCATGTCGGCTTCGGTCATCGCCTTGATCGCGTCCAATTCTTCCTTGGTGCATTCGCGTTTACCGCCCGGCTGGTTGACGCGCGCCATGGTGATGTAGTACAGCCCCAAAATCATGTCTTGCGTCGGCACGATGATCGGTTTGCCGTTCGCGGGCGACAGGATGTTGTTCGTGGACATCATCAAAACGCGGGCTTCCAGCTGCGCTTCCAACGACAGGGGAACGTGGACGGCCATTTGGTCGCCGTCGAAGTCGGCGTTGAACGCCGTGCAGACCAGCGGGTGCAGCTGAATGGCCTTGCCTTCGATCAAAACGGGTTCAAAAGCCTGAATCCCCAGTCTGTGTAACGTCGGCGCGCGGTTCAGCAGAACCGGATGTTCGCGGATGACTTCTTCCAGAATGTCCCAAACTTCGGGGCGTTCCTTTTCCACCATGCGCTTGGCGGCTTTGATCGTCGTCGCCATGCCGTACAGTTCCAGTTTGGAATACACGAACGGTTTGAACAGTTCCAAAGCCATCTTTTTGGGAATGCCGCATTGATGCAGTTTCAATTCGGGGCCGACGACGATCACGGAACGGCCGGAATAGTCAACGCGTTTACCCAACAGGTTCTGACGGAAACGTCCCTGTTTGCCTTTCAGCATATCGGCCAGCGATTTCAGCGGACGTTTGTTCGCGCCCGTGATGGCGCGGCCGCGGCGGCCGTTGTCGAACAGGGCGTCAACGGATTCCTGCAACATACGTTTTTCGTTGCGGATGATGATTTCCGGCGCGCGCAGTTCAATCAGCCGTTTCAAACGGTTGTTGCGGTTGATGACGCGGCGGTACAAATCGTTCAGGTCGGACGTCGCGAAACGGCCGCCGTCCAGCGGAACCAGCGGGCGCAATTCGGGCGGAATAACCGGAATGACATCCAAAATCATCCATTCGGGTTTCGATCCGGATTCCAAGAACGCTTCAACCAGCTTCAAACGCTTGACCAGCTTTTTGCGGCGGGCTTCCGACGACGTGGAACGCAGTTCTGCGCGGATGGTTTCGGCTTCCTGTTCCAAATCAATGGCGGACAGGATTTCCTTCAACGCTTCGGCGCCGATGCCGGCGCGGAACGAATCCTCGCCGTATTCCTCGACGGCGCGCTGATACTGTTCTTCGGTCAGCAGTTCGTTGACTTTCAGCGGGGTCAGCCCCGGTTCGATCACGATATACTTTTCAAAGTACAGAACCGATTCCAAATCCTTCAGCATGATATCAACCAGCAGACCGATGCGGCTGGGCAGGGATTTCAAAAACCAGATGTGCGCGACCGGCGCGGCCAGTTCGATATGCCCCATGCGTTCGCGGCGCACTTTGGACAGCGTGACTTCCACGCCGCATTTTTCGCAGACGATGCCGCGGAATTTCATGCGTTTGTATTTTCCGCACAAGCATTCGTAGTCCTTGACGGGCCCGAAAATGCGGGCGCAGAACAAACCGTCTCTTTCCGGTTTGAAAGTGCGGTAGTTGATCGTTTCGGGCTTTTTGACTTCGCCGTACGACCAGGAACGGATACGTTCCGGAGACGCCAGAGAGATTTGAATCTGATCAAAAGACTGTGTCCCCGATACAGGACCGAAAACTTTCATAAGTTCGTTCATTGACTTTCCTCTTTCCTTCAAGAGATGTTCTTAGTATTCACGCTGGTTCAATTCGACGTTCAGGCACAAGGAACGCATTTCCTTGACCAAAACGTTGAACGATTCGGGAATTCCGGCTTCAAACTTGTCGTCGCCGCGCACGATGGATTCGTAAACCTTCGTACGTCCGGAAACGTCGTCCGATTTGACCGTCAGAATTTCCTGCAGCGTGTAGGCGGAACCGTAAGCTTCCAAAGCCCAAACTTCCATTTCGCCGAAACGTTGTCCGCCGAACTGCGCCTTGCCGCCCAACGGCTGCTGCGTAACCAGAGAATAGGGGCCGATCGAACGGGCGTGGATCTTTTCGTCAACCAAATGGTGCAGTTTCAACATATAGGTGACGCCCACCGTGACGGGACGGTCGAACGCTTCGCCGGTGCGGCCGTCGTACAGCGTAACCTGACCGGAATGAGGCAATCCCGCCTTGTCCAGCATTTCGTTGATGTCGCTTTCGCGCGCGCCGTCGAAAACGGGGGTGGCGATCGGCAGACCGTTTTTCATATTGTCGGCCAATTCCATCACTTCGTCGTCGCTCAGCTTGGAAATGTTGTCCTTGTATTCCTTTTTGCCGTAAACGTCTTCCAGCTTGACGCGCAAATCGTCAACGGAGGCTTTCTGTTCGGCGACCTGTTCGTACAAGGCGTGAACCTGTTTGCCCAGTTCGCGGCAAGCCCAACCCAAGTGACATTCCAGAATTTGCCCGACGTTCATACGGGACGGCACGCCCAGCGGGTTCAACACCAGATCGACCGGCGTTCCGTCCGCGATGTGCGGCATATCCTCGATCGGCAGGATGCGGGACACGACGCCTTTGTTGCCGTGACGGCCTGCCATCTTGTCGCCCGGCTGCAGCTTGCGCTTCACCGCGATGAAGACTTTGACCATCTTCAAAACGCCCGGAGGCATTTCGTCGCCGCGCTGCAGTTTTTCGACCTTGTTTTCAAAGCGTTCCTGCAGTTTTTCGACATCGGCGTCAAACACCTTGGTCATCTTTTCGATTTCGCCCATGACTTCGTCGTTTTCGACAGAGATCTTGCGCCACTGCGACGCGGGCATACCGTTCAGGATTTCTTCGGTCAGAACCGTTCCGGCATCGACGCGTTTAACGCCGGCCGTCGCCGTCTGTCCCAGCAAAGCCTGTTTCAAACGGTCTTGGAACGAACCTTCCAAAATCGCCTTTTCGGCGTCGCGGTCTTTGGCCAAAGCTTCGATTTCCGACTGTTCGATCGCCATAGCGCGCTGATCCTTGTCAACGCCGCGGCGCGAAAACACGCGGACTTCGACGACCGTGCCGGCGATTCCGGGCGGCACGCGCAAAGACGTGTCGCGCACGTCGGCGGCCTTTTCACCGAAAATGGCGCGCAACAGTTTTTCTTCCGGCGTCATCGGGGATTCGCCCTTCGGCGTCACCTTGCCGACCAGAATGTCGCCGGCCTTGACTTCGGCGCCGATATACACGACGCCGGCTTCGTCCAGCTGTTTCAACGCTTCTTCGCCGACGTTCGGAATATCGCGGGTGATTTCTTCCTGTCCCAGCTTCGTGTCGCGCGCCATCACTTCAAATTCGTCGATGTGGATGGACGTGAACACGTCGTCGCGGGCGATGCGTTCGGAAATCAGGATGGCGTCTTCGTAGTTGTAACCGTTCCACGGCATATAGGCCACCAGAACGTTGCGCCCCAAAGCCAGTTCGCCCAGCTGAGTCGAAGCGCCGTCTGCGATGATGTCGCCTTGCGCGACGATGTCGCCGACCTTGACCAGCGGATGCTGCGTGATGCAGGTGGACTGGTTGGAACGCTGGAACTTATGCAGTTTATAGATGTCAACACCGGATTCGTCGGCCTTGATCTTGCCCGTGGCGCGGACGACGATGCGCATACCGTCAACCGACTGCACGACGCCGTTGCGTTTGGCGACGATTGAAGCGCCCGAGTCGCGCGCGACCGCCGCTTCCATCCCCGTGCCGACCAGCGGCGCGTCGGATTGCAGCAAAGGAACGGCCTGACGTTGCATGTTCGATCCCATCAAAGCGCGGTTCGCGTCATCGTTTTCCAAGAACGGAATCAACGCCGCGGCGACGGAAACCAGCTGTTTCGGCGAAACGTCAATCAGGGTGATTTCTTCGGGCGGACACAGGACGAATTCGCCGTTTTTACGGCACGCGACCAGCTTGTCTTTGACAAAGCAGTCTTTACTGTCCAATTCCGCGTTCGCCTGCGCGATAACGTGTTTGTTTTCCTCCATGGCGGACAGATAGACGACCTCTTTCGTCACCTTGCCGTCCACGACTTTGCGGTACGGGCTTTCGATAAAGCCGTACTGGTTAACGCGGGCGTACGTCGCCAAAGAGTTGATCAAACCGATGTTCGGACCTTCGGGCGTTTCGATCGGGCAGATACGGCCGTAATGGGTAGGATGCACGTCGCGGACTTCAAAACCGGCGCGGTCGCGGGTCAAACCGCCGGGGCCCAAAGCGGACAGACGGCGTTTGTGCGTGACTTCGGCCAGCGGGTTGTTCTGGTCCATGAACTGCGACAGTTGCGAAGAGCCGAAGAATTCGCGCACGGCGACGGCGGCGGGTTTCGCGTTGATCAGGTCGTGCGGCATGACCGTGTCGATATCGACCGAGCTCATGCGTTCGCGAATCGCGCGTTCCATGCGCAGCAAACCGATGCGGTACTGGTTTTCCATCAATTCGCCGACGGAACGGACGCGACGGTTGCCCAAGTTGTCGATATCGTCGATTTCGCCGCGGCCGTCTTTCAATTCGACCAGAACGCGGACGATTTCCAGAATGTCTTCCTTGCGCAGGATGCGAACGCTGTCGGGAACGGCGTCTTTGTCGTTATACAGACGCGTGTTCATTTTCACGCGGCCGACGGCGGACAGGTCGTAACGTTCCAGATCGAAGAACAGACCGCGGAACAAAGCGTCGGCGGATTCGACGGTGGGCGGTTCGCCGGGGCGCATGACTTTGTAAATATCGACCAGCGCGTCTTCGCGGGACATATTCTTGTCCGCGGCCATTGTGTTGCGGATGTAGGGACCGACGTTGACGTTGTCGATGCGCAGGACGGAAAATTCCTTGATTTTCTCCTTGGCGAACATCGTCAAAACGTCTTCGGTGACTTCCTGACCGGCTTCGACCAGAATTTCACCCGTTTTTTCGTTGATCATGTCTTCGGCCAGATACGCGCCCAAAACTTCTTCCTGCGCGACGCGGATTTCGGAAACGCCTTCTTTGGCCAGCTTGTTCAGCTTGCCGGCGGTCGCTTTCTGACCGGCTTCAATCAGGATTTCGCCGGAATTGGCGTCAACCAGATCGTAACGGAGCTTCATGCCTTTCAGGTATTCGGGAACGAACGGCGTTTTCCAACCGTTTTTGTCGGCCGTGTAAACCACTTTGTCATAGAAACGGCTCAGGATTTCCTCCTGACTCATGCCGCGGACTTCCAACAAGCTGACGCTGCGGCCTTCGGCTTCGCGGGCTTTGCGCAATTCTTCCGTTTCCTTGGATTCCAAAGCGTACAGCAACGTCGTGACGGGCAGTTTGCGGCGGCGGTCGATGCGGACATAGACCAAATCCTTGGCGTCGAATTCAAAATCCAGCCACGAACCGCGGTAGGGAATGACGCGCGCGGCGAACAGATATTTGCCCGACGAATGGGTTTTGCCCTTGTCATGGTCGAAAAACACACCGGGGGAACGGTGCATCTGGGAAACGATGACGCGTTCCGTGCCGTTGACGACGAACGTGCCGGTTTCGGTCATCAGGGGCATATCGCCCATATAGACGTCCTGTTCCTTGATGTCGCGGATGGAACGGGCGCCCGTTTCTTCGTCAACGTCCCACACGACCAGACGCAGCGTCACGCGCAGCGGAGCGGAATAGGTCATGCCGCGCTGGATGCATTCGTCCACGTCGTATTTGGGTTCGTCCAGTTCGTACTTGACGTATTCCAATTCGCCGCGACCGGAAAAATCCTTGATCGGGAAAATGGATTTCAAGACTTCCTGCAAACCGGTATCGGTTCTTTTGGCAGCCGGCACGCCCAACTGAAGGAATTGGGCATAAGAGCTTTTCTGCACCTCGATAAGGTTGGGCATAGGCGCTACGGAAGGGATTCTTCCAAAATTTTTGCGTACACGTTTCCGGCCTGTAAAAGATTTGACCATTTCAGCTCCCCATCTAAAAGATAAAATTCTTAACGCCCTAAGTTTATAGTCCCAAGACGCCGGAGACTTTACAAGACGACTTCAAGGATCGGTCGAAAAAGCCGTTTCCGGCCATTCGTCCGATCCCTAAAATCAAGCGGCTAAAGTTGAATTACTTGACTTCAACCTTGGCGCCGGCAGCTTCCAACTGCTTCTTGAATTTTTCAGCGTCTTCCTTGTTCGCGCCTTCTTTGACGGTCTTCGGAGCGCCTTCAACCAGGTCTTTCGCTTCTTTCAGGCCCAGACCGGTGATCGCGCGGACTTCCTTAATGACGTTGATTTTGTTCGCGCCGGCTTCAACCAGAACGACATCAAATTCCGTCTTTTCTTCCGCAGGAGCGGCAGCGGCGGCGGCGGCGACGGCTACGGGAGCAGCCGCGGAAACGCCCCATTTTTCTTCCAGCATTTTGGACAGTTCGGCAGCTTCCAACACTGTCAAAGCAGACAATTCATCAACGATTTTGGCGAGATCAGCCATTTTATTTAACTCCGTTTAATAGTTTTCAATGATGTGCCAAACGGCACCGATTTTTTTCAGCGGGGAATAAATCCCCCGTGACACCACGATTACGCAGCCTGTTCTTCCTTGTCGGCAAAAGCCTTCAGAACACGGGCGATCTGAGCCGCCGGCGCCTGAACCAGACCGACCAGTTTTCCGCGCAACTGATCCATGGACGGCAGTTCGCCCAAGGCCGTCACTTCGGCCACGGACAGCACTTTTCCGTTCATGATACCGCCGCGGATGACCAGTTTGTCATTCTTTTTGGCGAATTCGACAACGGCTTTGGCGGCGGCGACCGGATCGACGGAATAGGAAATAGCCGTCGGGCCGACCATCAGGTCCGCCAACTGTTCATACTGTGTTCCAGCAAGAGCAAGACGAGTAATACGGTTTTTGGTCACGCGAAACTTTGCGTCCAATTTGCGAACGGCGTCACGCAAAGCCGACATTTCGGCGACCGTCAATCCCGAATAATGGGTGACGACAACCAAACCGGCCGCGCTGAAGTCTTCGTTCATTTTGGAACGCAATTCAGCTTTTTGTTCACGTTTCACTTTTGTATCCTCTCATTCCCTCCGCCCCGACGAATCGGAAACGGAAGTTCGGTAATATCGGTTTGCGGCCCCATGCCGAAAACCGTTCCTGTCCAAAAGCTCAAGCCATAAACCAATCCAACGGAGTGGCTAAAAAACTTGTACCTCTGTCTATGCAGGCGGAAAACTTTCCATTAAACGGCTTTGCCCGAAAGCGTCGCCGCGCCTACAGTCTTGGACAGGTCAAGGGAAAGCCGGAAAATCCGGTTTTCCCTTTTCCCGACCGTTTCCGGCCGGTATTCCTGATCAGTTTCCGCTCGCCAAAGCAGCGACGTTGGAAACCGAAACCTTGACGCCGACGCCCTGAGTCGTGCTCAGACCGACGCGTTTCAGGTAAGTTCCTTTGACACTGGCGGGCTTCGCTTTCAAAACGGCCTGCGCAAACGTCAAAATGTTTTCTTTGATCTGGGCTTCGGTAAAGCTGATCTTGCCGACGCCGGCGTGGATCTGGCCGGCCGCTTCAACGCGGTATTCGACCTGACCGGCCTTGACAGCTTTGACCGCACCGGCGACATCCATCGTCACCGTGCCCAGTTTCGGGTTCGGCATCAGGCCGCGGGGCCCCAAAACCTTACCCAGACGACCGACGACGCCCATCATGTCGGGCGTGGCGATGCAACGGTCGAAGTTGATGACGCCCTTCAGGACTTCTTCCATCAAATCTTCCGCGCCGACGACATCGGCACCGGCTTTTTTGGCTTCTTCGGCTTTGGCGCCCTTGGCGAAAACGGCGACGCGCACCGTTTTACCCGTACCGTTGGGCAGACCGACGACGCCGCGAATCATCTGATCCGCCTGGCGGGGATCGACGTTCAATCCCATGACGATTTCGACGGTTTCGTCGAATTTCGCTTTGGGAGCCGCTTTCAAAACGGCGATGGCTTCGTCCAGATCGTAAGCTTTCATGTTATCGACGGATTTGTACGCACCCGTCAAACGTTTACCCAATTTAGCCATTATCCGTTACTCCACGACTTCGATACCCATGGAACGCGCCTGTCCCATAACCATGTTCATAGCGGATTCAACCGTCGAGCAGTTCAGATCCGGCATTTTCTGTTCGGCGATTTCACGGACTTGCGCCTTGGTGATTTTACCGACTTTGGTACGGCCGGGTTCCTTGGAACCTTTCGGCAGACCGGAAGCCTTGATGATGAAGTAGCTGACGGGCGGCATCTTCGTGATGAAAGAGAACGTGCGGTCGGCATAAGCGGTGATCACGACGGGAATCGGCATCCCCGGTTCCATTTTCTGCGTGGCGGCGTTAAACGCTTTGCAGAATTCCATGATGTTCAAACCGCGCTGACCCAGCGCCGGACCGACGGGAGGAGAAGGATTGGCTTTCCCCGCCGGGATTTGCAATTTAATAAACCCGACAATTTTCTTTGCCATTGTGTTACCTCTAATAATCTATCCGATTCGTTTTAAGGCTTGCGGTGCGGCGAATGGCTCGCCTGCCGCAAAGGCGTCATCCGGAAACGAATCGAAATCCGGAAACGACACCCGATTCGTTACACTTTTTCGACTTGGGAATATTCCAGTTCGACGGGCGTCGAACGGCCGAAAATGGAAACGGAAACTTTCAAACGCGCCTTTTCATCGTCGGTTTCTTCGACGAATCCGATAAAGGACGCAAACGGTCCGTCGGTGACGCGAACCTGTTCGCCGACATCGAAAGAAATGGAATTCTTGGGACGTTCGACACCTTCGGTGACCTGATGCAGGATGCGCTGCGCCTCGGCTTCGGAAATCGGAGTCGGACGTTCGCGCGCCCCCAAAAATCCGGTCACCTTCGGCGTGTTTTTCACCAGATGCCACGATTCGTCGGTCATTTCCATTTTGACCAAGACGTAGCCGGGGAAGAACTTGCGTTCCGAATTCACTTTGGAACCGCGGCGGACTTCGACGACCTCTTCGGTCGGAACCAGCACCTGTTCAAACATATCCGCCATCCCTTTCTGAGCGGCGAATTCCATAATCGACTCGGCGACCTTTTTCTCAAAGCCGGAGTACACGTGTAAAACATACCAACGGGCGGCCATAGCCTAACCTCCCAAACCGAGGATCAGCTTCATCACCCACGCGATGACCTGATCGACAACAAAAAAGAACAGCGTCGCACATACCGTAAACAACACGACCATCAGCGTGGACATCATCGTTTCTTTGCGCGTCGGCCATACGACCTTTCCGACTTCCTGCCGGACTTGACGTAAAAACAATACGGGATGAACTTTAGCCATAAAGAAATTCCTAATTCAGGCGGTTGGCAGGGGCAGCAGGAATCGAACCCGCAACCCCCGGTTTTGGAGACCGGTGCTCTACCAATTGAGCTATACCCCTAAACCGCATCGCATCATCCCTTTATCCAAAACAAAAGGGATGAGCAAAAGTACCCATCCCTTTCGGAAAAATCAAGTAGAAAATTTGAAAAAATTCAAATTATTACTCAATGATTTTGGAAACGACGCCGGCGCCGACGGTGCGGCCACCTTCGCGGATAGCGAAGCG
>DJSW01000024.1 GCA_002439085.1 Alphaproteobacteria bacterium UBA6324 | reverse complement strand
AAAAACGCCCGTTTGAGGGCGTTTTTTAGTTTTGTTATTGGAGCGGGTGAAGGGAATCGAACCCTCGTATTCAGCTTGGGAAGCTGCTGCTCTGCCATTGAGCTACACCCGCGATACCGTTACCTTTCCACAAATTCGTTAAAACTTTGTGTAGATAATTCCTCTTCCAGCTGAATCGACAATTTTTTCAATAAATCGTAGGTCAAGCCGATCCAGAGTTTTTCGCGCGCTTCCAACGACGCTTCCTGATCAATCACGGTATAGGCGTCGGGCAGATCGCGGCTGTCAACAGCTTTTCTGGTTTCGCTTAAAACGCGGCCTTCGCTGTCTGTGATCTGCAGGGAAACCTCAAAACGGCCGACGTATTTGTGTTTGGCCGATTTGTTCAGAGATCCGCCCGTGTAAATGCGTTCTTCGATAATGCTGGCGTCAATGATCAGGAAACGGACGTGACGGTCGGGCGTTTTATCGACCGAAAAACGGTTGACCGCCCATTTGTGAATGATCTGTTCCGGATAAACCAGCATCAACTGGTCAACGTTCGGCGCGCGCGTCGGCAGGTTGTAGCTTGAAATGAATTTGATGTCTTCGGCTTTCAGGCGGATTTTCTTGCCCAGCGGAACCAGCGGATGCGAATCGCCGGGGGCGCGCTGGACGTACGGCGTTTCGGCGTAAGCCTGCGGCTGATTGTACTGCGCCTGCTGCGACGGAACGTAATTCTGCGTTTGCGGATCGTAAGTGTACGTCGAACCGGTGGAACAGGCCTGCGCTGTCAGGGCGCAAACAGCCAAAGCGTAAAAGCGTGAAAATTTGAAAGCCATTGCGACTATCCCTCCGCGTCCAAATCTTTTAAATCCAAAACGTAACTTTTCCCGCAGAACTGGCAATCGACCTTGATCTTTCCGTCAACCGCCATTTCCGACCGATCCTGTTTCGGAAAACGTCTTAACATTTCTATTACCTTTTCTTGCGAACAACGGCAACCGAATTTTATCGTTTTCTGCATAAAAAAGTGCAAATCGTTCAAATGGTACAGCCGGTAAAGCAGCTTTTCCAGCGGCAAACCGGAATCCAACAGCTCCTCCGGCGTCGCGGAATGAAGCAAAACGACCGAGGTGTTCCACAGATCGTCGATTTCCTCTTCCTTTAATTCGCGCGCGATTTGGCGATCCATCGGCATACGCTGCAACATGACCGCCGCGCCCGTCCATCCCTTGCCCGATTGCGACGGCGTCGCCACGGCGATTTTCAGCGCCGTTTCAATCTGTTCGGATTGTTTGAAGTATTCCAGAACGCAATCGGCCAAAGTCGGTTGGTTCAGCGCGATCACGCCCTGATAGCTTTGATCTTTCGTTTCCACGTTGAACGCCAGCGTGCCTTCGCCGAAAAACGCGGCAATCTGGCCTTTTTCCGCGTCTGCGGCGGCTTTTTCGACCGCGTCAGCGTCGAAACGGGTGTAGCCGCGCATTTGCCCGTCCGTTGTCAAATCGACGGCCAGAACGGAAACCGCGCCTTTGCTTTGAATCTGCAGGGTGAACACCCCGTCGTATTTGATCGTCGAAGCCAGCAGAGCCGTCAAAACGCCCGCCTGCGCCACCAAAACGCCGACCGGTTCGGGATAGTCGTGCTGGGAAATGATCGTGTCCAGCGTCGCGTTCAGCCGGACGGCCTGTCCGCGGGACAAACCGGAATCAATTAAAAAAGGGCAAATTACGTCTGTTGTTGCGTCGGTCATGGGGATTTCCTTTTTTTCAATCATGTGACAACTTCCTTTAAAAACGTTTAAAATTCGGCTATAAGCGTTTCGTCCGGTTTTCTTTTCAAAAGGAATAAATCGTGTCTGAAACCAAATCCGTCAAGCCCGTGACGCAAAAGCGTCTGATGAATATCGCGCTGTACTACCTCGGCCGGTACGAAAGTTCGGCCGACAACCTGCGCCGCCTGTTGAAACGGCGGGTCGCGAAAGCGGCGATGAAAGGCGCGGACGTGCCCGACGAATCGGCGGAATGGATCGAATCGGTCGTCGCGGAAATGAAACGGGCGGGATATGTGAACGATTCGCGATTCGCCGCCATGACGGTCGAAAAATACAGAAAAGCGGGGAAATCGGAACGCTTCATCCGGCAAAAACTGGCGCAGGCCGGTATTGATCCGGACGGACAGGGCGCTGCTTTGTCAACGGGCGACTCGGCGGAAAACGGGGATTCCGATCTGGACGCCGCCATGCGTTTGGTCGCCAAGCGGCGAATCGGCGCGTTCCGTCCGGCGCAGGATCGGGCGGCGTGCCGCAAAAAGGATTTGGCGGTGTTGGCGCGCGCGGGATTTTCGTTCCAAACGGCCGTGCGCGCTTTGGGGGAATATGACGGTGACGGGGACGAAGATGTCGAATATTGATCTGGTCGTTTTTGATTTTGACGGCGTGCTGGTGGACAGCGAAACGATGGGGTGTCAAATCTGGTCGGACGTTTTCGCCAGACACGGCATGAACGTTCCCGCCAATGACATTATGGAAAAATACACGGGCAAAACGGGAACGCTGATCTGCCGTTTGATCGAACAGGAATACGGATACGAAATTCCAGACGGTTTTTTGGACGAAGTCAACGAAACCACCGAGTCGGTCATGGCTAAAGAGCTGAAAACCGTCGCCGGCGTCATGGAAACGCTGCCGCGGTTGAAAACGCCGGTCTGCATCGCTTCGGGCAGCCGGCCGAAACGGCTGAATATGTGCTTGGACGTGACGGGGCTGCGGAAATTCTTTCCCGACGAAACGGTGTTCAGCTCGCACTATGTCAAAAACGGCAAGCCCGCCCCCGACATCTTTCTTTACGCCGCCGAAAAAATGCGAGTCGCGCCGCGGAAATGCTTGGTTGTTGAGGACAGTTCGTCCGGTGTCGTCGGGGCGTTGGCGGCCGGTATGCGGGCGTTCGGTTTCATGGGCGCGTCGCATTGCACCCCCGCGCGCGGTGTCCAGTTGCTGGAAAGCGGCGCGGAACTGCTGTTCGACGATTTCACGAAACTGCCGGAGCTGATCGAAAAGGCTTAACCGTCTTCGCGGTGCAGCAAAACGGTGATGCTGATCGACGCGAAAATCAGCGGCGGGCTCCAAATCGCAAATCCGACGGGCAGGCTGGCTGCGAATCCCATCGCGTAAGTGATGCGCGTCATGAAATACAGCAGAAAACCGCTGGCGATGGCGGCCGAAATCTTTAACGCGCCGCCGCCCGCCCTCTGATTCGGATCGACGGAAAACACGGCCGCGATCAACACCATGGTCATCAGCAAAAACGGCGAAACCAACAGGGATTGCAGGCGCATCCTGTGTTGGTGCGCGGAAAATCCGGATTTTTCAAAAAATTTGATGATTTCCGGCAGATCCCAAAACGAAATCGTTTCCGGCGACGCCAGATTCTTGGTGATTTTGCCCAAAGTCAGCTCGGTCGGGATCATCAGACTCGGCAGATGTTTGATGTTTTTGCCGTCTTCATAGACCCGCGCGTCGCTCAGCTTGAAAAATCCGTCGTCCAAAACGGCCTGCCGCGCGTCGATTCGTTTTAAAAACTCGTCCGAATCGGACAGCACCAGAATCCCGACGTTTTTCAATGTCAGCTCCAGCTTTTCCTGCCGGATGTCGTTGGTGTGCAGAACGTACATTTTATTGTCGCGGTGTTCGCGCAGCCAAAGCCCTTGCGATGTCGAAATGTGCGGTTCGCCCCTGCGGTTGTCGTCCAGCCGCTGGAATTTGCTGTACATGGCGGCGGAAAAGGGGTTGAACAGCGCGACGGAAAGCACGCCTATTATAAAAGAAGTCGCCAGCAGCGGCGTGACAAACTGCCAGACCGACTGTCCGGCGGCGCGGATGATGACCAGTTCGCTGCTTTTCGTCAAACGCCAGAACACGATGATCGCGGCGATCAAAACGATGAACGGCAGGACGGTCAGCAGCATATTGGGCAGTTTCAGCAGTCCCAAAGTCAGAACGTTGCCGAATCCGAACGACGGAATCGATTCCTTTTTCATCAATTCGATGACATCAAACAGCAAAATGATCGCGCCGAGCGTCAAAGACACGGCGAAAAAGGACATTAAAAACTGTCTGATGATATAACGGCTGAGAATTTTGGGCACTGCCATGATAAAAAAACCTTTGAAAAAGCCTTGATATCCAAGGGGTAGCACGGACAGGTGAAAAAAAAATGAAGAAATTTGAAAAAAGTTATTGACGATGAGTTTGAGATAGGTATATAAGCTGACCTTGCCGCTGATGAGGTGGTGTCCGAGAGATCGGGCTGAGTTATTATTTCACAGTGAATAAGTATAAGAGAAG
>DJSW01000006.1 GCA_002439085.1 Alphaproteobacteria bacterium UBA6324 | reverse complement strand
GCAGTTCCCCCGGTGGTGCTTCGTCAACAAAAAAGGAAACGCCGGGCTGCTGAACAGACGGCTGGACGAAATGAAACTGTTTATGAAAGAGAGGTAAATCATGGAAAGCGTTATCAATTCAATTCTGCTGTTCGCTTTGGCGCACACGGATATCGCTTGGGTCGCCGTCGCGCTGTCGATTCTGGGACTGGTCGTCGTCGTGCTGATGATCGTCAAGCCCGCCGCGTTCTGGGCGGTCAAACTGACCAAAACCGAAAAGGACGACGCGTTCGTCAAGCGGCTGTACGACGTGATCGAGGGAACGGCAATCGACTGGAAGCCCTACGTCGCCCTGTTCCGCCGGCGCAACCCCAAAGCCGCCGACGTGCTGGACAAGTTCGCCATTACGGACAAGGACAAAGACAAAGACGAGTTGTCAAGCGATGCTTGACGACTGAAAGAAAAACGGCGGGTTTAAACGCCCGCCGCTTTTGTCGAACCTGTAAGAAACGCTTACACGTTGGAGAAAAAGCCATGGAAAAAGAAATCGAACTGACCGACGCCGAACGGCAGCCGTGCGAAATCTGGACGCGCGTCATGGGGTATTTTCGCCCCGTGTCCGCGTTCAACATCGGCAAAAAATCCGAATACGCCGAACGGGTGTGCTTCAAAGAATCCATCGCGATGAAAACCGCGAACGCCGAAAAGGAAAACTGAGAATGGATAGTGTGCTTTTGGCTGTTTTCTGCGGCGTTCTGGTGGGGGCTTTGGCAACCGCAACTTATAAACTGGGAAAAAGAAACTGTGAAAACGAACGATTCAAGGCAAATCAAAAAACGGCGGGCGAAGTACGCCGCCTGCGCGATTCTTTGCGCGATGACGCTGTGCGCGACAAGCTGCACAACCGTTTTAAGCGGTGATTTCTGCGAAATTTATCAGCCCGTTTATCTTGACTATGAACGCGACACCCCGGAAACAATCCGGCAGGTGGACGCGAATAATATCGTGTGGGAAGCCTGTCAAAAGTGAGGGGCGGAAAGAACCCTTGAAAGTCACCGCCCCTCCGGCGTGAAAAGCCGCGCCATATTCATCATTGTCTTTTTAAAGGGGAATTTGAATATGGCAAATAGATGTAATCAGGTGATGTACGATTTCACCAAAATACTGTTCCGAAAAATGGAAAAATCCAGATTATCCGTTTTATTCGACGCTTTTTCCTTTCTTTCCGACAAAGAAAAAAACAGTTTTAAAACTGATTTACTGCGACCGTTTGCCGATGAAATGCGTCGCGTTCAAGCTGAAAATCTCTAAACGCTGGGCGGACAAGACGCATCGCGCTGTAATCGAAAAGGTCGCCCCCTGCGTTTTTTCATTTATTTTGAGCGGGTTAAACCGTGCGCTTTGAGTTCGCCGCAGGGGCGCTCCGTTTTCCGTAAAAACTCAAGCACCTTTGATTCAAGGGGAATTTTCCCCTTGATTTGAGAGGTGTATTATGGAAATCAAAACTACAGAAGGAACGCAGCACGTCGCATCGTCCGGCGTTGGCGGAACCGCGTTGGGGCTGGGCATCGCCGGAACGGTCGGTTTGTTGAACCAGATGAGCGGAAACGGCTTCCTGGGCGGGCTGTTCGGCGGCGGAAACTGCAACGGTCAGGTCGCCGCGCTGCAAGCGGAAATCGCCAAGCTGGAATCCGAACGCTATACCGACAGCGTCGGCATTGAACTGTACAAACAGACTGCGAAAGACAACGCGGGTATTATCGAAAAAATCAACAACAACTTTACCGTTACGTTCAACGCCTTGGCTGCTTTGGATAAGCAGGTGGCCGTGTCCGAAGCGGTTAACGCCGAACGCATGAGATGCGCAAACGAGCGGATCAGCGCGTTGGAGGGGTTGACAAAAACGGTGATCCCGACGACCAGCATCTGTCCGGAAGTGATGCCGCGCTATAACAGCTACACGGCTCCGACCACCGCTTCGACGACCGGAGGCTGATATGGTGGGAATCGCGGAACGGAATCAAGCGCTGATGGAATGTCGTAACAGGTTGGATGAACTGAACAGCGGGTCTGTCGTCATGCCACCGGTTTGGCGGCGTTTCCAAGACGATGTCACGAAAATGCCGCCGGAACAAAGGGCGTCTGTCGAGGTGAACGACGCCGTTTTGGAGGCGAAACGGGCCATGAACAGCCTGTTCATCGAATTGCTGTTCGAGCAACACAAGTGCAGAATGGTTTCCGATCCGCGATTTGAGCAGGCGGCGGAACGATATGTCGATGCTGTCGAATCCGCCGCCGCCGCGTTCGTTCAAAAGAATCGGACGCTGGCCGAGGAAAACGAAGCGCTGAAAGCGGAAATCGCGCGGCTGAAAGCGGAAGCGATATGACGAAACAGGACGCTTTGGATGAATTGGAAACGGCCGTGCTTGACGATATTTTCGGCGGACACACTGTCGAAGCAATGAGCGTCCGTGTCGGGTTGTTGAACATCAATTTGGCGGGAAAAGCCCAAAAACTCATCAATGAAATGGAGGACTTTCTTTCGCCAATTCTTGACGACGACGGATTCGTTTCGGTTCAAAAAATGACAAAAAACGGGATAGAAATTCCCGATTTTATCAATGTGCCGCAGGGTAAATTCCGGCCGGTTGATTTATACAGGATGTTTTCGCCGGTCGTTCGCAAAATCAAAGGGAATTTGATATGACAAAAGAAGAAAAAATCGCTTTGCGCGAAAAAATGGAAGAAACCGTCAAAATCGGTGTGGAGCGGCTGCATCGCAGATTTTCCGACGGCAAAGAGATGCAGTTGGACGATTTGTTCAAATACGCCGACATTTTGAAAGATATGTCGGAAATCGACCGGAACATCGCGAAAGCGCGGTTCTACGACGGTGAACGAAAAGAAAGTGAAGAGGTGGTCTGATGCCCGTGACCTGTGCCGAATTGAATGACAAATGCGCTGCGGCCGTGGATGAACTTTTCAAAAAACCGCTGACCTCCGGCGACCTGCGCAACCTTGCCGAAGCCATTTCTTTTTTGAACAAAACCGACCAAAGCGTCGGAAAGAAAAAGAAAGCTGACGCAGACAATCCGTCAAACACGAAAGAAAATAAGTAATTGATTTCTATCGGAAATCTTATCCTTGGTAAGGAAGGGGTCGCGTGTCCGATTCACGCCAGCGGCACCATAAAAACGGTGGAAACGTTAGGTTTCCGCCCTTTTTATTTTCAATCCGTCAAACATAGAAAATCCGTCCGATATCGGACATTTTTTTTATATCCGGAAAACGCGCGCTTGTAAAAACGCCCGCGGCTGATACGCAACCACAGTTTTTTGTGGCTGTTTTGTTGCGTTTTTTCACAAATTACGATTCGGGGCAAAAAAATTATTACTTCGTCCGGTGCTAAATTTTTTCTGTTGCGAGGAACGACGGAAAGGATTTCCTGCGTGAAGTGCGGAGGAATTTTCAGATAAAATATACATATTGTAAACTTTTTCAGTCGAGCTGTTTTTCTACAGTGTGTATATTTTCAGAAAAGAAAAAAACATGGCGGAAGGGAGGAAAAGTCAGAGGTTGCTTTCGATTGTAATTTTACAGTTCAGCGCACCGGCTATTTTTTCCACCATATCATAGCCGGGGGAAACCCGTTTGCTTTCAAACCGCGCAATTGCCGATTGCGCCAGATGCACGCGTTCCGCCAAATCTTTCTGGGTCAGTCCCGATTCCTGCCGACGCGCGATCAGGGCGTCGATGATTTCGTCGCAAGTCATGGCGCGGCGTCCCGAACGGGGGCGGTTGGCGCGATTCCGTGTTCCCACAGTTCGTCCGCGTCCAAGTCAATTTCGTCATTCCAGGCGATGCCCATGCCGCCGCAATCCGTTCGGACTCGTTCAAACAATCCCCGCGTATCGCGCAACGGGGCAAAAGCGCGTTTGTTTTCAATCCACGGCGTAACGTCGTAAATTCGCCGTTCGCCGTTGTCAAACAGCGCCATCAGCCGATATTTCGGCAGGGGTTCGATTTTTTTGACAATCGCGTGCATGGCGACCTCCATTCATTGCAGAGGTGGCAGTTCTTTAAATTCCTGCCGTTTCCACATTTCCAGCAGTTCCGCGCGATGCAGTCCGATCCATTCGATAACAAGACCTTGCGCGCGTTTAGGTAAATCGCCCGCGATCAATTCCGACGTGTTGATGTCGAACGCCGCGTCGTATTCACCGTAGGACGCATGGATATGGGGCGGGTTATGATCTGCGCTGATGAAAAACATTTTGATAATCAAACCGTAAAATCTGGCGATTACAGGCATATCCGCATCCTTTCCCTGTAATATTTAATATAGTGTTTTTTTGCACTGCGGTCAATAACAAATATGTTATATTTAATCGTCGCAGGGGGGGCAGCATCTCCATCGTGACGTTCAAAAATTTTGCGTTTTTTTTCAGGGTCACGACGGATCCGACCACCACGCCCTTTTCCAGTAGTCCTTGGAAATGCCCGTCGCGGCGCACGCTTCGTCAACCGATTTGCCGCGGTATTCGCGGTAGGTTTTGACGGGATTGGCGTTTTCCAACAATATGCTTTCGACGATTTCGGCGGGGAAAAATTCCTCCTCGCCCGCGGCGAGTTTGCGCCGGAAATCGTTATGGGCGGCGATATCCGCCAGATCTTCGTAATCTTCCCACGGGATGATGGCGAAGTCGGCGCCTTTGATATTTATTTTCGATATGCTGTTCATGGATCGCCCCTCCTATTTAAAACATTTCCGCGCGATTCGATGCGTTCAATCGACATGACGTTTCCGTCTTCGTCGAAAATCACCCTGTAATCGCCGACGCGCAGGCGGCAGAACGAGCTGTTTTGCAGTTTCTTCACCATGTTTTTCAAGCTTTGCGGGTCGTCCGCGTACCGGTGAATTTTGGCGACGATGGTTTCGCGCTGTTTGCTTTGAAGCTTTTTTAAAAAAAACTGCCGCCTGTTTTGAATCGAATCTGTATATTCCACCCTTTCTAATTCCAGAATAAGAATTTAATTCGCAAATGCCAAGAATATAATTCTTAATTTCCTGCGGCGGAAAGAAAGACGGACAAGGTCGATTTGATGACGTTTTTCAGGTCGTCTGTCAGTCGTTCGTACATATCCAGCACGGCGCGGACATCGTCGGACAGCGGCGCTTCTTCCAAAAGTTTCCCTTTGGTGCAGTTTAGAGCTTTGGATAAACGTTCCAGCCATTCGGGGGACATTTTTCTTTCGCCGCTTTCAAGAAAATATATTTGCTCCGGCGAGGCATTTACGAGCTCCGCCAGCTGTTTCTGTATATAAAGACGATTTGAAATGACCCCGCCGGTTTCGCCGTTGCGGCGATTCTTTGCCGATTCCGGATCGAAACGGGCTGAAAAGCCGTTTGTCGGGCGCGCGGCGGAAAACCGTTTCCTTTTTTCCGGTCGTGTCCGACCGGCGTTTTATGATGGAAAAACAACGGTTTTCAGGGGGCGTTGATAAAAAAATCCCTGCCGGAACGATTTTAGACTAGCGCAAGAGCCGGAAAAAATGTATTGCTTGCAAATCGAAAAGAATCATCAGGTTCATTAGGAGTTTTAAAAATGCCGCAAATCAAGAGAATTGGTGTTTTAACAAGCGGGGGCGACTGCGCCGGTTTGAACGCTGTCATCCGCGCCGTCGTTCATCGCGCGATTTGGACGTACGGCTGGGAAGTCTATGGAATTTTGGACGGCACGGACGGTTTGACGTTCCGCCCGTTGCGCTATCGCAAAATGTCGATCGCCGATTTCCACACCCCGTATGCCCGTTTGGGCGGTACGATGCTGGGCACGATCAACAAAGGCAACCCGTTTGCTTTTCCCATGCCCGACGGAACGACCAAAGACCTGACCGAAGATTTCGGCGAGGGTTGCCGCGAACTGGGGTTGGACGCGTTGGCGGTCATCGGCGGTGACGGTTCCATGTCGATTGTTTCCAGACTGTGCCGCGGCGCGGGCATCACGATGGTCGGCATTCCCAAAACCATTGACAACGACACGCCGATCACCGAACATTCCGTCGGATTTTCCACCGCGCGCGACGTTTGCGTCGAAGCGTTGGATCGTTTGGATTCGACCGCGTCTTCGCATCACCGTGTCATGATTTGCGAAGTCATGGGACGCGACGCCGGACACGTCGCTTTGCATTCCGCGATTGCCGGCGGCGCCGATGTGTGCCTGATCCCCGAAATCCCCTATACGCTGGAAGGCGTCGTCCGCAAGCTGCATCTGGTGCGCGAACAGGGACGCGACCACGGATTGGTCGTCGTCGCCGAAGGCGTGAAGACCCCCGACGGTCAGAACATTTCCGTCGCGCAGGTTGACGGCGTGCGTTATGGCGGCATCGGCCAGTACATGAGCGCCCGTTTGAACGAAATCGACCCGCGGTTTTCGACGCGCGTCACCGTTTTGGGACACGTCCAGCGCGGCGGCGTTCCGGCGGCTCACGACCGTTTGGCGGCGTCCTGCTTCGGCGTGCACGCGGTTGACGTGTTGGCGCAGGGCAAAACCGACCGCATGGTCGTTTGGAAAAGCGGTTCGATCACCGACGTCGGTTTGGACGAAGTCGCCGCGATCGGCACGCAGAAAGTCGATCCGAACGGCATGATCGTCAAAACCGCCCGCGGTTTGGGTATGTATATCGGTGAATGAATTTGATCGGGGAGGGGGCGACTCCTTCCCGATTTTTATTTTCTTTCAAACGCTTTTAAAAAGCGATATACTGTTGAAAGTTGTTAAAAATCTATCCTGTGGAGGTATCCTATGAAAGAAGAATCCGCCCATTTGCAGGCTTTGAAAGCGAAACACGCCGCTTTGGACGACGAAATCGCCAAGGAAATGGCGCGTCCGTTGCCCGATGAAACGGCGATTTCCAATCTGAAACGCCAGAAATTAAAGCTGAAAGAAGAAATCGAAGCCGCTGAAGAAGCTTAATCCGTTTCTTTTGAATTTATAAGCAATGCCGTTCCCGCCGAAAGGGGACGGCATCGTTTTTTTTTCGAGCGAAACGGCAAAAGAGGACGAAGGGTGCGGGCGATGTTGCTGTTTGTCATAAAAATTGATGCCGGAAAACGGTGAAAACGCTTGTATTTCAGACGCCGCGCGCTATCCTTTGAATATTTCCGGTGGTGAATGGAGATTTTTATGAAAAAAGCCTTGTTCCTGTCCGTTGCGTCCGTTGCTTTGTCCGCGGTTTCCGCCGCCGCGCAAACGCTGGACGCGAACAATGCGGATTCGTCGGAATCGGGGATGTACGCGGTCGGTCAGGCGGTGCTGTCGTTTGTTGACGATTCCGCCAAAGATTTGGCGAGCGGCGCGGGATACGGCGATTTCGACGTCGGCAACGGCGGTTTTAACATCGGCGCCGGATACAGGATGAACGATTTGCTGCGCGCCGAACTTACTTACAATTACCGCGGCGGGGCCGAAAACGAAAAAACGATTCAGGGCGCCGGCGTGTACAGTGACAACAAATACAGCGTCTCAACCTCCGGCATTATGCTGAACGGTTATGTCGATATTCCCGTCGGCGGGGCGGTCACGCCGTATGTCGGCGCGGGCGTCGGTTTCACCGATGTCGACTATACGGTCGAATTTGAAGGAACCGGCGGCAAAGGAAAACGGAAAGTCGATTCTTCCGGATTTTCCTACGGCTTTGCGGCCGGCGTCGGCATTGAAATGAACGAACGGGTGGCGTGGGATGTCGGGTACCGCTATGTCAATCACGGTTCGTTCAAAAAACACGGCGGGAAGTTCACGACGGCCGCCAACGAAGTTTTGATCGGCGCGCGCTATTCGTTTTGACGCGCGAACGGTTTGAATTGAAAAAGCCCTCTTGCCGCGGCGGTCAAGGGGGCTTTTCACATCCGGAAAAATTGTTCCGCCGATCGGAAACGCCACCGAACCGAATGGCGTGCGCCCGTGAAAATGGACAAAATTTCTTTACGCAAAAAGGGCGGCTTGTTTTTCAATCAAAGCTGAAATTTGTCATAACGCATTGAAAATAAATAAAATAAAGTGGTTTTTCCAAAAAGGCGATTTTGTCGAAAAAAATGAAAAAACGCTTGCGCCGTTTTGTTCGCTCCGTTACTATGAAAGGCAAAAGGGATTTCCCCGATTGTTATTTTTAAGGATACACGAACATGGCGTTGAACTGGTCTGATGTTGACGAATTGGCCGAAGCTTTGGAAAAACTTTACCCGCAGACCGACCTGTCCGTTTTGGAATATGACGAATTGCGCGAAATGGTTGCCGGAATCGACGGTTTTGACGGTTCGGCCGAACCCGACGACGACGATATGGAATCCGTCATCCGCGCTTGGATCGGTATCCAGTTTCCCGAAGACGGCGAAAAAATTCCTTCGGAAAACACAGATTAAAGGATAAACGGTTATGGCAGAGGCTTACACATCTTGGAAATCCGCCGGCGGCAACAACGCCGACCATATCGGCGGCAACGGCTATGAATTTTCCTATACCGACGAAACGGGGGAAAGAAAAGGCTGTCTGCAGGTGGATTACGGTTCCCTGTTTTGCAAAAAAGAGGAAACGGGTTACGATTGCTTCATTCCCATGATGCCGGAATCGAACGACATTCTGATCACGCACGGCCACGCGGATCACATGGGCGGGCTGGCGCATCTGTTGAATTTGAAACGCGCGGAATTGGAAGAAAAGCGCGCCAAGGGCGAGAATCTGACCGTTCATTGCACCGCTTTCGCGGAAAAACTGATTAAAAACAGCCTGCAAAGCACCGGCATTCCCAAAGAGGAATTCCCCGATTTCCACGTTTTCAGCCCCGACGAAACCTTTGAAGTCAACGGGTTCAAAGTCGAACCGTTTTCCGTATCCCATTCGATTCCCGACGCGGTCGGTTTCGTGATCGAAAGCCCCGACGGCACGCGCATGATGACGACGGGCGATTTCAAAACGGCGAAAGTGCCGCTGGGCAAAGGGTTTGACGATGAAAAAGTCGCCGCGATCGCGGCCAAGGGCGTCGATTACCTGTTCATTGATTCGACTTCTTCGACAGCCAAAGGGGAAACAATCGGCGAATCAGAGGTGAAAAAAGGACTGCGCGCGATTTTAAAAGAATCGGAAAACGGTCCCGTTATTTCCGGCGTCATTTCCTCGTCCTGCCACCGTTTGCACACGGTCGCCACCGCTTTGGCGGAAGAGGCGTTGGAAAACGGAACGGAACCGCGCACGATGATTTTGGACGGCGCGTCCCTGATCAACGCGCGCCGCGCGATGAACGCCTGCGGTTACAAGCTGGAGGACATCATTCGCGAAGAAACGGGCGTCGAAATGAAAATCGTCGCTTCAAACACAAAAGTAGCGCAGAATACGCCGCCGCAAAAACGTTTCTACATTTGCACCGGCACGCAGGGCGAAGACGCTTCGCTGTTGAAAATCGCCGAGGGACGCAACAAAAACATTTCTTTGGCGGAAATGCGCGAATCGTCCGGTATGGGCAAAGATTTGCCGATTTACGTTTACGATTTGCAATCCTGCATTCCGGGCAGTGAAGAAACGCACAAGGCTTTGGAGGAAAAGTTTCAGGCGCAGGGGTGCGTCACCTATTTCCCCAGCCGCTATAAACCGAACAAATACACCATTCACGCGTCGGGACACGCGGGATCGGGCGATGTCGCGAAAATTTGCAAAATCGTTTCCGGATCGTCCCCGCGCCGCACGACGGTCGTCCCCATTCACGGCGACCCCGCCCAACGCCGCAACGTGATGAAAATCGCGCAGGAATCCGGATTGGGCGCGTGCATCATTCCGAATATGTCGGAAATGCGGGCGTTCAAAAAATACGCGACATGGGAAAGCGGCGGTAAAACCGAAGAATGGATCGGCGTCAACGACGCGAACAACGATTTCAGAAGACCGTATTTCAAATACGACCGGCTGTCCATGGATGTTGAAACCAAGGAACGCGTGAAAAACGGCTATTTCAAATACAAACACGCTCCGCGCAAAAACAAGGGGCAGGCGCAAACGGCGCGGACGGCGCAAATGACGCCGGCCATGGCGGCGGCGCGGCGCAAACAGGTCGCCCGCTGAACCGGAAAAAACAAAGCCCTCTTAAAATTTTCAAGAGGGCTTTTCCATAGGCAAAGGGCGGAACGTCATTCCGCCGCCGGTTCTTTTTCCACGCCTTCGATTACGGTGCAGGATTTCGCCTTGTAAGAAACGATTTTGCTGACGGGGCAAACGGTTTCCTGCAATTCGCCCGTCAACGCGGCGTGCAGTTCGTTTGCCGCGTTTTTGCCCGACGCGACGGCTTCGACGATCGTTGAACCGCCGTGGTTGCAATCGCCGGCGTAAATCACGCGTTCGGCCTCTTTTTTCGGATCGGCCTTCGACCCGACGGCCATGATCACCAGCGCGAAATCCGGCCGGCGGATCGTCGTTTCGGGGATGTCCTCCAGCTTCGTGCCGTTGAAACGGGTTTTGCAGGTGTAAAGCGTGTAAGCGTCGCCCGTCCGTTCGATTTTTTCAACCCGCGTCATGGACGTGATGTCAACGGCCTTTTCCATCAACCAAGACCGTTCCTCGCCCGTCAGGCGCATATCGCAAACGCGGCGGCGGACGAACATTTCCACGTTTGACGCGCCGGCGTCTTTGGCCGTGACGGCGCAATCGGTCGCGACCGCGCCGCCGCCCAAAACGGCGACGTTGCCGGTGGTCGCGTATTTTTCGGGGGCTTTCAAATAATCCATAAAGGACAAGGCCAGCTCTTCGCCGGGGATGCCCATTTTCGCCGAATGGGGTTCGCCAACGGCGACGATGATGCCGTCATACCCGTCTTTGAGCAGATCGACGGGATTGGCGACGCGGCGGTTCGTTTTCAGCGTGATGTCGCCGAACGTTTTGATGAACTCCCAATCCTTTTCGATGACAGTCAGCGGCAGGCGCACTTCGGGGATCAGCTTCGCCGCGCCGCCGACGCGGTCGGTGCTTTCAAACACGGTGACGGAGTATCCCTTGCGCGCCAAAACGGCGACGGCGGCCATGCCGGCGGGTCCCGCGCCGACAATGGCGACGTTTTTGCCGTTCGCGGCCACGGGGGCGGGAATGTCGATCGTGTTCAGCTTGCGCGCCTTTTCCAAAATGGCCGCTTGAACGGCGGGGATTTTGATCGGGGAATCAAGCCCGCGGCGGGCGCACGCTTTCATGCAAAACGTGTCGGGACAAGTCAATCCGCACATTTGCCCCAACGGGTTGGACTTTAAGATGATTTCGGCGGCGCGGCCGAAAGATTCGGGTGTTTTTTCCTGTGCCGCGGCGATGAAATCCGCCGGCGAACAGTTGGCGGGACAAGCTTTCATGCACGGTTTTTCCGGACAATGCAGACAACGGTCGGTTTCGGCTTTCAGCTGCGCGTCGGTTAAATAAAGTTTCTTTGGCATTTCGCGTTTCCTCGACACTATTTTTGAAAGCGGCGTTTGAACGCCAGATTCCACGTTGAAAACAGGCGCAAAACGGGATGCAGGACGGCGGGACAGACGGCGGAGGCGGAAAAATTCACGGGAATGGCGTCCAATCCCAATTCCAAAGCGATCCCCAGCCGGTGGTGTCCGTTGTTGACGCAGTCCTTCGCGCCGGTCAGGCGGCACAGCATAATGTCAACGGGTTCGCTGTCAAGGAAACCGTTTTCCTTGATGCTGTCTGAAATCCTGTCGTATTCGGCGTCGCGTTCCTGCCGCGTCATGCGCCGGATTGACGCGGTGAACGAATAGGCCGTTTCACGCGTTTTGAACGCCCGTTCGATTTTCAACGCCCGAATGGCGGCCGGCGGAACGTGATAGACGGCCGAGCCGTAAAACCTGATCTTGTTCCGGCGTTTCCGGATGAATGCGGAAAAAACGTCCCACCGCGCGTTGGCGGGGACGAAAGCGAACCGGACGGGGACGAATTTTTCACCGGCGGCGGCCGCGCGTTCGACGGCGGCGCGTCCTTTGATCAGCGTGTCGGGCAGGGGGGGCGCGCTCATTTGCTGCGGCGGGGCGGGATTGCGGCCCAGCAGGACGACGATTTCGTCCGCCGCGTCGGTTTCTGGCGCGTCCGCGTCCGGCAAAGCCCGCACGTCCGCAACGGCCAGCGGATAAATTTCGGATGAAAAAACGGCGCGGCGCATGACGTATCCCTTTTGCTTGATTGATCAAGAAATAAATACTGTTTCCGGCGGGGAAAGTCAATCGCGGCGGCGTGAAATAAAAGGTGTTTCCGTTTTCAAAAATTTGCGCTAATATGGACGAAAAGTTTGAAAAGGAGTTGCCCGATGACAAACGCGGCGGACGAGCAGCGTATGCAAAATTTGGTTGACCGGTTGGAACGGGCGTCGGAATTCGGCGCGAAAACGGTCGAGGCCGCTTTGAAAAACGGGGCGGAGGTCGTTCTGTCCGACGGATTGGGAAAGGCCGAGGGCGGCGTGATTCCGGCGGGGAAAAACGGCGGGGCAAAGATCGTGCTGAACGCCGCGATGCCGGACGCGCGGCTGATGACGGCTTTGGTGCGGCTGGCTCGAACCGCGCGGCAAACGGAAAACGTTTCCGCGCAAATGTCCGTCCGCGACGCCGTGATGACCGCGCGCGCCAAAACGGCCGACGCCGTCGCGCACGAAGCCGCCGCCGCTTATGAAATGCGATCGACGGAACCCGAAGCGTATCAGGCTTTCTTTAACAAAAACATGAAAGTCGCTGGATGCTATTTCTATACGCGTCACGAATCCGGCAACGTCGCCAAAGCGATGAATCGGGCGGTCGAGGCGTGGTACGATTGCCCCGAAAAGGTCGCCGCCGTTGACGAATCCGTGATTACGCACATGGCCGCCGCCGCCGAAAAGGGCGCGTCGCCGACGATGAATTCGGAACGGTTGGCAAAAATCTTTACGCACGACGGAACGCCGTATGTGTCCGCGGCGTTTTTGAAATCGGAAAAGGCCTGTTTCTTGTCGGACAGTCAAAAGGATCGTATCGGAAATATCGAAAAATTCCGCCGGCCGTCAAATTTGACCAACGCCGTCAAAGCGTCTTTGAACGCCCGTTTTGAACGATAATTTTTGAATAAAAAACTTTTTTGTCCAACAAGGGTGTGCTAATCTGTTTTCCGGAACGAAATTTTCGGAAAGGGGATTTGCATGACAACGGTTTTTGTGGCGGGCGGCATGATGCCCCCTCCCGTCGTGACCACGCCGGAACAGGAAGCGGAAAACAAACGCATCGAAGCCGAACGCGAAAAACGCGTCGAAAGATTGATCGTGCGCATTTGCAAATCCTCGCCGACGGGAAAGAAAATTGTCGAATCCGCCATTGAACGCGGCGTCTGCATCGGCATTGACGGCGACAAGGGCAAGTGTCTGGGGTCGTACACGCCGTCGATGAAATATGTGTCGTTAAGCGAAAAAGCCACTGACGCGCAGTTGTTGTCAACAATCATTCACGAATGCCGCCATTCGGAACAGAACCCGATCCGCGATCATTCCTACAGCGTTTATTCAAATGTGGCCGAGGTGCGCGCCGTCGAAGCCGACGCCATGGCGACCGAATGCGCCGCCGTTTATCAAATGCGCAAGGCCGAACCCGAAACCTATGACGCTTTTTGCAAACGCCACGGCGGGATGATGCGCGCCTACGAACAGGCGTTCGCGGCGGACAAGGATGCCGAAAAAGCGCGGGGCGAAGCGTTCAAAGCGTGGTACGATCACGCGGAATACGTTGAAAATTACGACAGCGCCGTCATCGATTTCATGGGGATGGGAATGCTGTATTCCGGCGCGTATAAAAAGGAAATTACGCCGAAGCAGCTGGCGGACGAAATCGGCTATGTCGATGCCGCTTTCTTTGATTCCGCCCGCGCGAATACGGTTTCCGAAAAAACGGCGGCGAATGCGGCCAAGGTGGAACGCGCCCATGTCCGCCATGCGCTGAAACTGTTCGGCAAATCGAAAATCAAAACGTCGGCCGATTATTTTTACGTCCGTTCCGCCGACGGCAAGATCGAACCGCCGAAACGAACCCGCAACATCGCCGCGGCCGTGTTTGGCAAAGCAAACGGCGGACGGTGACTTTCCGCTTTACGGTTTTTTGAACACCCCGTGACAAACGAACGCGGGGCGTTTCTTTTCCGCCGACGGGGCGGGCGGATTCTTTTTTATAAAATATGATTGCAATCCGGCGGGATAGCTTTATACTTTGTCAGCTTAAAACTTTTTTAATAAACGGAGAGTTCGTTTCATGTTGATAAATCCCGCTTTCGCGACCGAAGCCGCCGCGTCCGTCGATCCGGCCGCCGCCGCCAATCCGATGCGCCTTTTGTTCCAGTTTCTGGTCATTTTTGTTGTGTTCTATTTCTTTTTGATCCGCCCGCAGCAGAAAAAATTGAAAGAACATCAGATGATGCAGATGAACGTTTCCCGCGGCGACACGATCGTGACGACGGGCGGCATTGTCGGCAAAGTCATCCGTTCCAATTCGGACGATTTGCTGGTTGAAATCGCCGACGGCGTGCGCGTCATCGTCGTGCGCGACCGCGTTTTGGGACGCCGCTCTCAGCCGAATCAGCCGTTTACGGAAGAGGAATCGGTGAACGATAACGCCAAAAAAGGCAGCGAAGGCCTGAAAGACGTTTTAACTAAGAAATAAAGGAAAGCCAGATGTTTAACTATCCGAAATGGAAAGTGGCTCTGATCGGCGCGATCACCGCGTTGGGGCTGTTTTTCTGTATTCCTAATTTTCTGCCCAAAAGCCAGCAGGAAAAGCTGCCCGAATGGTGGCAGCCGATGACGTTGGGGCTGGATCTGCAGGGCGGATCGCAGCTGTTGTTGCAGGTGGATTTGAAACAGGTCGTCATTGACCAGCTGAATTCCGTGCAGGAAGCCGCGCGCAGCGTTTTGCGCGAAAAGGGCGTCCGCTATACGGGGCTGACCGTTCAGAACGACGCTTTGACCGTTAAAATCGTGAAAAGCGAACAGATCGCCAAGGCCAAGGATTTGCTGCGCAAAATCGACAAGGGCAATCTGGACGTGACGGAAAACGGCGATGTCGTGACCGTCCGCTATACGGATGTCGCTTTGACGAAAATCAAATCCAACGCCGTTGACCAGTCGATTGAAATCGTCCGCCGCCGTATCGACCAGCTGGGGACGCGCGAACCGTCAATCATGCGTCAGGGTTCCGACCGTATTCAGGTGCAGTTGCCCGGTGTCGAAGATCCGAACGAAGTCAAAAAGCTGTTGGGCAAAACCGCGAAAATGACGTTCCATTTCGTTGACGAAACGACGACCATGGCGGACGCCCGCCGCGGCAAGATTTCGCCGGAATCCAAGGTTGTGCAGGGGGCGGAGGACGCCAGCGCCGCTTTTTACGTCATTGAACGCAAACCGATCGTCGGGGGCGAACATTTGACGGACGCCCGCGCCGATTTCGCCGAAGGGGAACCTGTTGTCGCTTTCCGTTTCAATTCGTACGGTTCAAAACGTTTCGGCACGGCGACGCGCGACGGCGTCGGCCGCCGTCTGGCAATCGTTTTGGACGGCAAAGTCATTACGGCACCCGAAGTGAAAAGCGCGATCACGGGCGGTTCCGGCATCATCACCGGCAGCTTTACGGTTCAAAGCGCGTCTGATTTGGCATTGATGCTGCGTTCGGGCGCACTGCCCGCGCCGTTGGAAGTGGTTGAAGAACGCATCGTCGGTCCCGGATTGGGGACGGATTCGATTGACGCCGGTAAAAAATCGTGCCTGATCGGCATGACTTTGGTTCTGGCGTTCGTTGTGGCCACCTACGGCCTGTTCGGATTGTTCGCCGATATCGCTTTGGTTCTGAATCTGGTTTTGCTGTGCGGCGCGATGAGCGCGCTGGGCGCGACGCTGACCCTGCCGGGGATCGCCGGTATCGCGTTGACGCTGGGCATGGCCGTTGACGCCAACGTTTTGATTTACGAACGTATGCGCGAAGAACAGGCTTTCGGCAAATCCGTTTTGAATACGATCGAGGCCGGTTTTGAAAACGCTTCGTCGGCGATTTTCGATTCCAACCTGACCAGCCTGTTTGCCGGATTGATTTTGATCTGGCTGGGCAACGGGCCCGTCCGCGGTTTCGGCGTGACGACGTGTTTGGGATTGGTGACATCCGTGTTCACCGCCGTGTATGTGACCAAAGTCCTGATTCTGGCGTGGGTTAAATTCTGCAAACCCAAGAAAATCAATGTGTAAGGAGTATTTGAAATGCCTAGACTGATTCACTATTTCATTAAGCCGACGCACATTAATTTTATTGGCGCGCGCAAACCCGCTTTCTTTGTTTCGGTGTTGCTGTGTTTGATTTCGATTGTGTCCGTCGCCACCAAAGGCATGAACTACGGCATTGATTTCAAAGGCGGCGTTTTGATGGAAGTGCAGGCCGAACAAAAAATCGACATGAAAGATATGCGCGACAGACTGTCCGGTTTGGGCGTTGATCTGCAACCCGTCGGGGAAAACGGAACGGAAGTCCTGATCACCGCTTTGGGGCGCGGCGACAACGAACAGGAACAGATGAAAATCACCAAAGTCATCCGCGCCGAACTGGGCGACGAATACACGTTCCGCCGCGTTGAAATGGTCGGGCCGCGCGTCGGCGCCGAATTGATCCGCAACTGCGTGCTGGCCGTCATTTTGGCGGGCGTGATGATCACGGTGTACGTGTGGACGCGGTTTGAATGGGAATTCGCGTTGGGGACGATGCTGTCCCTGATCCACGACCTCATTATTGCGGTCGGTCTGTTTTCCGTGTTCCAGCTGGATTTCGACATGACGATCATCGCCGGATTGATGACGCTGGCCGGTTTTTCGGTCAACGACACGATCGTTTCCTATGACCGTATGCGCGAAAACCTGCACAAATACCGCAAAATGCCGATTGACGAGATGATCAACAAAACGACGAACGAAATGCTGCCCCGCACGCTGCTGACGGGGATGTCCACGATCATCATGCTGACGGTGATGCTGTTTTTGGGCGGATCCGTGCTGCAGGGTTTCGCCCTGATCATGCTGTGGGGCATCATTGTCGGCACCTATTCGTCGATTTACGTCGCCATGCCGGTGTTGCTGTATATGGACATCCGCAAAACGATGGAAAACAAAAACAAGAACGTCAATCCGTTTGAAACGGCGGAATGATCCGTTTGAATGTTGGAAAAAGCGTCCTGCGGGACGCTTTTTTCATATCCGGACAAAATCGCGTTAAACCGAAAAGTCCGTTGACTTTTGTCAAATGAATCAGGCACACTGAATAGTGTTATTTTCAAAAAAAATTAGAGGTATTTTATGAAGCTGGAAATTTTGATGGCGCTTGGCGGCGTGTTGTTGTTGATGTGTGTGTTCGCGAACAGAATTTCCAGTAAATTGGGCATACCGTCCTTATTGGTGTTTCTGGCCGTCGGCATGATCGCCGGATCGGACGGCGCGGGGATACAGTTTTATTCCGCGGAGCTGAGCAATTACATCGGTTCGTTCGCTTTGGCGTTTATCCTGTTTTCCGGCGGGCTGGAATCCGGATGGCCGTCGATCAAAAGCGTTTTGGGGCGCGGCACTTTGCTGGCCACCGTCGGGGTGGCGTTGACGGCGGTGTTTATGTTCGTTTTATCGTATTACCTGTTGGAAATGCCGTTTGCGATCGCGCTGTTGCTCAGCGTCATCCTGTCGTCCACGGACGCGCCGGCGGTGTTTAATATTTTAAGGACGAACGGACTTTATTTGAACAACCCGAAATTAAAATCCGTTTTGGAATACGAATCCGGTTCAAACGACCCTATGGCGGTGATTTTGTCCGTCGGGGCGATCGCTTATCTGACGGCGGGGGACAGCTTTTCCGGCCTGAACCTGATCGTGATGTTGATTTTGCAAATGGGGCTGGGCGTCGTGCTGGGGTACGGGCTGGGCGTTTTGGCTTTGGCCGTTTTGAAAAAGTTTTCCTTTGTGTATCAAGGCCTTTACCCCGTTTTCGGCGTCAGCGTCGTGTGTCTGATCTTTTCGCTGACCCAGCTGGTCGGCGGCAGCGGCTATCTGGCGTTGTATATCGCGGGGATCGTTTTGGGCAACGCGTCGTACCCGTATAAAAATCCGTTCATCCAGTTTCAATCAGCCCTGTCGTGGGTGATGCAGATCATGATGTTCCTGACGCTGGGGCTGTTTGTCAATCCAAAGGAATTGGGCGACCTATTCGGAACGGCGTTGAGCGCGACGGTCTGCCTGATCATGATCGCGCGTCCGTTGGCCGTGTTTTTGTGTTTGGCGAAAAGCGATTACAGCCGCAGTGAAAAGCTGTTCATCAGCTGGGCGGGGCTGAAAGGTGCCGTGCCGATCATTTTGGCGACGTATCCGTTGATGAACAATATTGACGGCGCGCAGGAACTGTTCAACGTGATTTTCTTTCTTGTGATCGTGTCCGTTTTGCTGCAAGGGCAGACGCTGGCTTCGCTGGCAAAGGTTTTGAACCTCAGCCACGACACGCCGACGCCGGAGGAATTGCGCGAAATGGGCGAACCGCTTGGCGCGCCGAGCGGGGACAAAGATCCGGAAATTTATGTTTCCGTCAAATCCGCCGTATTGCGTTCCGTGATGGGGATGATCAAAACGTTGTCCGCCGTCGCCGATTTGGAAATACACGATGAAACCGAAGGAATGTCAAAGCCGCGCGAATTGTGGAACAAGGCGAAAAAACGGCTGTACGTCATCCTGAACCAGATACACGCTTATTGTTTGGAACAGGACACGGCGGAGGCTAAGAAAAAGGCCGAGGACGATTTGGCGCACAGGATGCGCGACCGCGGCGAACCGATGTTCATCCGGTTGCGCCATATGGACGATAAAAAGAAATGAAACAAAAGCCCTTGTCGGAAAACAAGGGCTTTTCATTAACGGGGCGGCGGGTTAAAATGCAAACGCCGCCGCCGCGAAATGCCAGTTGGCCAGCCGGTCGATCAACGCTTGGACGTAATCGCCGCGACGGTTGTTGTAATCCAGATAATAGGCGTGTTCCCAAACGTCGATTGTGAACAGCGGTTTCATCCCGCGCGCGACGGGCGTGTCCGCGTTGGCGGTTTTGACGATGTCGATCCCGTCCGTTCCGGCGACGACCCACGCCCAGCCGCTGCCGAATTGGGAAAGCGCGACTTCTTTCAGCTTTTCTTTGAAATTTTCCTCGCTGTCAAAGGCGCGCAGGACGGCGTTTTTAAACGCTCCGTCGGGCAGCGCGCCGCCGCCCAGCGGAGTCAGGCATTTCCAGAAAAACGAATGGTTCCACACTTGCGCGGCGTTGTTGAACACGGCGGATTGATCCGGCTTTCCGGCCGTTTCGGCGATGACACATTCCAGACTGTCGCATTTCAAATCCTTTCCTTTCAACAGATTGTTCAGGTTGGCGACATAGGTTTGGTGGTGTTTGCCGTAATGCAGGGCGATTGTTTCCTTTGACATGAACGGCGAAAGCGCGTCGGTGTCATACGGCAGTTGAGGCAATTCAAAAAACATGGGCGATCCTTTCTTTTTTGATTATTGTCTCGTTTTCGGATCGCGATGTCAAAATCGCTTTTAGTTTAAAGCCGCCCGCGCCGCCGCAATGCCGGAACGCACCGCGCCTTCGATTGTGCAGGGCAGGGCGGTCGCCGTCGCGTCGCCCGCGATGAAAACGGTGTCGGAACCGATGTTTTGGGACAACCGTGACCGGTTGACGGCGCGGGTTTGCAGGATCGTCGCCCTTTTTTCCAAAACGGTGCGGAAAGGCGGCGCGACCTCGTCCGTTTTCAAAATTCGCGCCAGATCGTGCCACACCAATCCGGCCAGAGCGTCGGCGGAATAACGCGCGGTCAGGTCGTTCGCCGCGCTGATCGTGACCGACACGATGCCGTTTTTGGCAAAGCCCCAATGCCCCGTCATGCCGACCATTCCGAAAAACGGCGCGGGCATTGCGGCGGCCGTTTTGTAATGCAGGTTGACGATCGTTTGATGCGGAAATTCCGGCGCGCCGACGATCAGGCGCGACAGGCCGTCCGGGCTGACCGCCAAAATCGCTTTGTCGCCGTTGCTCAGTTCGATTTCTTCGCCGTCAAAGAAGATCAGGCGGTTTTCCCTGACGCGCCGTAAACGCCGTCCGAAACGGAAAACGACGCTGCGTTGTTTCAAATATTGTTCGACAGGGGCGACGACGCTGTCGTGCAACGACGGATCGGCCAGATAGACCGCGCCGTTTTTCGCGCCGAAACACTTGATCGCCGTTTTTAAAAACATCACTGCGTCGGCTTGGCGCGCGGGGGTGTTCATCACGGATTCGCACAGCAGGGGATACAGTTCCGGCAAATGCGCGGCGGCGGACAGCGGGCGCGCGGTGTCGATGTCGAAACGCGTTCCGCCCTTTCTGAAAAACAACATTTTCGTGCCGACGTTTTTCAGCGGCGTCCGCGTCGGACATTCGGTCAGCATCGCCAGCAAAGCCGTGTTCGCCCCCAACATCAAATGCGTTCCGGCGTCAATCAACGCGTTCAGCCGTTTGTCGAAAAAGGAACAGCACCGCCCGCCCGCGCGCGCCGCGGATTCGTGGACGACGACGGGAACGCCCGCCTTTGTCAGGGTGAAAGCGGCGGACAGTCCCGCCATTCCGGCGCCGACGACGTGGACGGTCATGGGTTATTTCCCGAACAGGGTGACGCGCAAAGCCGTCCAAACGACAAAGGCTTTGGACGGTTTCGGGCGGGGGAATAAAACGTCCCAGCCGCGCTTTTCCATCATGTCAAAGATTTTTTTGTAAACGTCTTTCATAATGACGGCGGGCTTCATTTTCCGCCCGTCCAGTTCGTCCAGAGCGGCGTCGGCCTCCGTAAAGCGCAGGGCGGCCTGCTTGGCCAGCTCCCGCCGCGCGATTTTCAGGTTCGGATCGCTTAAAACGCTGCTCAGTGCCGTGTCGTCCGTGATTGCGATTCCGGCCAGATCCAGACATTCGCGCGGCATATACAACCGCCCCAGTTCCATATCCTCTTCCATATCGCGCAGGATGTTCGTCAGCTGCAACGCTTCGCCCAGCGTGATCGCGAACCGTTGCGCCGTCGGGGAAAAATCGCCAAACACGCAGACGGACAACATTCCGACCGCTCCCGCGACGCGGCGGCAGTACAGCTGCAGTTCCGTCATCGTCGGCGCGCGCATTCCGTCGGGGATGTCCATTTCCATGCCGTCGATCAATTCGATGAATTCGGATTTCGGCAGGGAAAAACGTTTGACCGGCGCGATCAAAGCCTTTGCGACGGTCGATTCGGGTTCGACGCCGTCATACACGCGTTCAATGTCGTCGCGCCAGATTTGCAGCCGCTGTTTCTTTTCGTTCAAAGGCGCGGGTTCGTCGGCGATATCGTCGATTTCGCGGCAAAACGCGTAAATCGCGTACATGGCGTCGCGTTTTTCGCGGCACAGCAGTTTCATCGCGGGATAAAACGACGATCCCGACGCTTTGACGATCGCGTTGACCTGCGCGGTTATTTCTTTTTCGGCGGTTTCAGATCTTTTTTCCTGATGCATGATATTTTCTTTCTTCTCAGCCCGCCGGCGACACCCAGCAGACACGCGATGATCCAATCCGTTTTCTTTAATCCGACCTTGCGGTGCAAAATGTCGTTGCGTTTCAACCGCTTGACCAGCCGCTGTGCCAAACGGAAAATGACGCACACCTCCATGCGCAGGCCGCGGTTCGTGACGACCAAAGGTAGGGACGACCCTTCGACCAGCAATCCCTCGATCGCATCGGTCACGCGGTTGAACACGGTTTGCAGCGCGGCGCAAGTCTGGCTGTCGTCCAACGCCTCGTATTTGATTTCGGCGTCTTTGAACCAGTCTTTGGGCAGGTAGATGCGGTGCTTTTCCTGATAATCCTGTTTGCAATCCTGCAAATGGTTGTTCATTTGCAACGCGGCGCACAGCGCGTCGGACGGCCAGTACGCCGTCGGATTTTCCCCGTGCAGATCCAGCATGAAGCGCCCGACGCTGCCCGCCGACCAACGGCAATAGGCCATCACGTCCTCCCAAGTGTGGTAGGTGTGGTGGCCTTCGCTGTCCTGACGGAACGCTTTTAACATATCCAGCGCGTGTTGGTTGGTGACGCCGCATTCCTCCAGCGATTTTTTCAAGGTTTCGGCGCATTTCGTTTCATCGTCCGCGTCCTCTTGCCCCAGCAAAACCCGTTCCATCCGGTTCAACCGTTCCAGCTTTTCCTCGCCGGAAATTTCGGTCGAATCGGCGATGTCGTCCGCCGTGCGCGCGAAATCGTAAAACGCCGCGACGTGCGGGCGCAGTTTTTTCGGGATCAAGCGCGATCCGACGGGAAAGTTTTCGCCGTCCGCGTCTTTCGTTCTTTTAATTCGATCGGTCATTGACACCTGCCTTTGCGATCCATTCGTCCAAATCCGCCAAAGCCCGCTCGCTTTGGGCGCGTTTGCGGTCAAGCCCTTTGATCTTGCGCTTTCCTTCCGGAACGGGCGGGGGCGGAATCAGGCCGAAGTTGATGTTCATCGGTTGAAAGCATTCTTCGTTCGCGTTGACGGTGATGTGGCGCAGCATCGCGCCCAACGCCGTCGTTTCCGGCGGCAAAACGGCCGGTTTCCCGACGGTTTCCCACGCCGCGAACAACCCCGCCAGCAATCCGACGCTCGCGCTTTCGACATAACCTTCGCACCCCGTGACCTGTCCCGCGAACCGGATGTTCGGACGCGTTTTCAACCGCAACGTTTCGTCCAGCACTTTGGGCGAACAGATGAACGTGTTGCGGTGAATGCCGCCGTAACGCACGAACGTTGCGTTTTCCAGCCCCGGAATCGTTTTGAAAATCCGTTTCTGTTCGCCGTAGGTCAGCTTTGTTTGAAAACCGACCAGATTCAGCAAAGTTCCCTGCCGGTTTTCCTTGCGCAGCTGAACGACGGCGTAAGGGCGCGAATTTGTGTGCGGATTCATTAATCCGACGGGTTTCATCGGGCCGAACGCCAGCGTTTCGCGGCCGCGTTCCGCCATGACCTCGATCGGCAGGCATCCCTCGAAATACGGGGTGTTTTTCTCCCACTCCTTGAACGCGACCTTTTCACCCGCCAACAGGTTGTCAATGAACGCGTCGTATTCTTCGCGCGTCATGGGACAGTTGATATAATCGTCGCCGTCGCCTTTGTCATAGCGGGATTGTTTCCACGCCTTTTCCATATCGACGGATTCCGCCGTCACGATCGGCGCGATCGCGTCGAAAAAGTGCAGCAGGTCTTCGCCGCCCGCGACCGCTTGAATCTTTTCCGCCAATTCGGGCGTCGTCAAAGGCCCCGTCGCGATGACGTGCAGACCCGCGTTTTCATCGGGCAGGTCGGTCAGCTCCGCCGTTTCCATGGTGATCAGCGGATGTTCGCGCAACTTTTGTTCAATCATGCCGGAAAACACGTCGCGATCAACCGCCAAAGCCCCGCCCGCCGGAACGCTTGACGCGTCCGCCGCTGCCATGATCAGCGAACCGCACCGGCGCATTTCCTCGTGCAGCAAACCGACGGCGTTGTGCATGGGATCGTCTGAACGCAGGGAATTGGAACACACCAGTTCCGCCGGATTCGCCGTTTTATGCGCCGGCGTCTGCCGTTTCGGACGCATTTCCTTTAACACGACGGGAATGCCCGCGCGCGCGATCTGCCAAGCGGATTCGCATCCCGCCAGCCCCGCGCCGACGACGGTGATCGGTTTTTGTGTCATCTTTTCTTTATCCTCGAACAGAATCGGTTTATAGTTGATTGTCTATCTTAGATATAACCCTGAACCGAAACAAACATATTTTTTTGCGGGAAAGAAAATGAACGGAAATTTTAAATCTTTTTTGATTGTCGCGCTGGCCGCCTATTGCTTTATGCGGTTCGTGTATCCGCGGCTGAAACGGATGCTGCGCGGACGGAACGTCGCCTACATCGAACCGAAGGATTTGGAAAAAAAGCTTTCCGCGAAAGAGGATCTGCTGTTGATCGACTTGCGGACGCAGGGCGAGTTTTACAATATGTTCGGCCATATCGACCATGCGATCAATCTGCCGTTCGGGGAATTCATGATCCGCATATCGGAAACGGCCGACCGGTTGGCGGGGTTTAAGGACACGCCCGTCGTTTTGACCGGATTGCGCGATGAAAACAGCGTGTTCAAAGCTTATTGCGTTTTGAAACAAAAGGGGTTCGCCAACGTCGCTATTTTGAATTACGGCGTGTCGAACTGGTTGCGTCAAGGTTTGCCGACGGTGGAAAGAAATGTCAAAAAAGTATAGAAAACTGTTGCCCGTCGCGGCTTTCGCGCTGGCGTCCGCCGTCGCCGTCGCCGCGGTGGAACCGAAAAACGTCGTCATTTTTTTCCTGCCCGTTCAAAACACGGCGGAAATCAATTCGCTGCAGGAAGCCGTTCCGACTCCGCTGCCCGCCGACGGCGTGTCCGCCGGTGTGCGCGCGCCTGAAATCGGGAAAAAGGATGCGAATCAGGAAAAGCACGGCATCCCGACACCCGCCGGCGTGTCTTTGTTGGACAAGGGGAACGTGACCGTCGAACAGGCGGCGCAAAACATTTTGCTGCCCGCCCGCGTTCTGATTTTGCCGCAACAGCGCGGCAAGGGGGCGCAAACGGACGGCAAGGACGTTCCGATGCCGAAGCCTGTCGCCGGTCTGCCCGAAAGCGTGACATCGGACAAGGTGCGCGTCTTTCCGTTGAAAAACCCCGTCAAGGCGATCGCCAGAGAACAAAGGGAACGGCCGGTCGTTGCGCCGTACCGTCCGGTGAAACCGCCCGTCGATCAAAACGACAAACGCCCGCGGGACATGGAAAAATGGACGGGATGGATTCTCGACCAGCTGGAAAACTGTTCCATGGACGCCAACGTCGTTTTGCCGACGGCGTATTGGATGACGGCGAACGGAAAACTGACGGACGGAACGACCGATTGCGATATGAAATCGGCCGTCGCCGGATATTTGCGTCAATGCCACCCGTGGCCGGCCGCGTACTATACGCCGGTCAACAACGATGTGAAGGTGCGTTCGGCCGTCCAGCTGTCCGTCGAATATCTGGAAACGGTTTTCGATACCAAAAAATGCCCGTCTTTGAACTTGGCCGGCGTGAATTTCGACAAGGTCGATTTCATCAAAGGCGAGCTGGGCAACACGGATTTCACCGGTTCCTATTTCCACGAAGCGACCTTTTCCGAAGTGAACCTGTCCGATTCCAATTTCGGGCGGGCGGATATGGAAAACGCGTATTTCCAAGGAACGCGGCTGAACGGCGCGTTATTTTTCAAGGCGCGAATGAAGGATACGCATTTTTATCAGGTTGAAGCGGAGGCTGCCGGATTCGACGGCGCCGATTTGCAAAACGCCCAGTTCCGCGACGTGAATTTGACGCAGGCCGTGTTCAACGACGCCGTTTTGCAAAACACGCACTGGATGGATATTCGCGGCGGACGCGTGCGCGCGAACGGCGCCAATTTTTCAAACGCCGAATTCGACAACGTCCTGTTCAACCAGATACAGGCGCGCAAAACCGTGTTCAACAAAGTGTCGTGCAACGAATGTATGTTCAAACGCGGCGATTTCAAAGAAGCCTACTTTTACGACGCAAAATTCCGCAACACGGTGTTCGACCGCTCTTATATCGAAGGGGCGCATATGCGCACGGCGAAATTCCTGAAAAACGTTTCGTTCCACGACGTTTCCCGATACCGCGCGGATTTCGGCGGGGCGGACATGGGCGCGTTGGAAAACGTCCAGCCCGAAGAAATGGCGCAGGTGAAAATCGACCGTGAAACGGTTTTGCCGGACGGATTGTCCGAATATGAAACGAACGCGTTTGACATCGAATTGGAAAACCCCGTTCCGGTGGAAAGCGTTGACCGCTATTCCTGTTCGCACCGGACGTGCGAAGACCGTTTGTTGGGACGGACGAGCAATCAGAATCTGGCCGTCCGCGCCATGACGATTTTGGAAAATCCGGAATCGGATTTGGACGCGCAGGGCTGGGCGCTGTGCACCATGGGCTGCATCGCGCAAAAGGATAAAAAGTTGTCCGATTCGCAAATCGACATTCTGGCGGCGTTCATCAAACGCAACCGCCCGTGGAACGCGGAAACCGATTTGTTCAAACCGTATAGCCCTGTCACGCCCGAAGTGCAAATGGCTTTGTTCGTTTTAACGGATATGAAGTTGAAACGCGACCGCAACCGGTTGATCGATTTGACGGGAACGGATTTGCGCGCGGCCGATTTGTCGCGGTCGAACCTGTTGGGAATTGATTTTTCAGGATCGAACCTCAGCGGCGCGGATCTGCACAATTCGCTGGCCGATCGGACTTACGCCCTTTTCGACCAGATTTTGATCGACGAATTTACGCGCTTTCCGTACAAAATCCGTCTGTTCAAACCGTTTACCCTGCCGACGCCCGTGTGGAAACCGAAAAAAGTCCGCATTTACCGCGACGGTTGGAATCCGTGGACATTGCAGACGGAGGAAATCCCGTATTCCGAAAAGCTGGAGCTGAAACCGGAAAAAAAGCCGGAGGATAAAAAGTGAATCCGGCCGGATTGATCGCGGTGCTGTTGCTGCTTTCATCAACGGCGTCGGCGTCGGACGCGGACGCTTTGCGGGCGCGGGCGATGAACGGGGACGTTGGCGCGGCGTCGCGTCTGGGGCGGTATTTTTACGATATCGAAAAGGATGAGACCGCCGCCGCGAAATGGATCGAACAGGCCGCCGCGGCCGGCGACGCCGAAGCGTTGTATTATCAGGCTCTGATCTATGACAAGGCGACGGATGGCCGCCACCCGAACACGGAGATTGTCGCCGTTTTGAAAAAATCGGCGGCGCAGGGATACGCGCCGGCGCAGGTGATGTTGGGGCGCATCTATCAATACGGCCGCCGCGGTGTCGCGCAGGATCTGAACGCCGCTCGCGTCTGGTATGAAATGGCCGCGGCCAAAGGGTCGGGCGAAGCGATGGGACAGCTGAACGTTGTTTACCGTCAGGCGGGCGAAAAAAACACCAATGCGGGACAGAAAAAGGAAAACGTCGAATGGTTGGAACTCGGTGCGCGCCAAGGGGACGCCGACGCCGCCGTTTCGTTGGGGATTATGGCGGAAACGGGGCGGGGCGCCGCGCGGGATTTTCAACGCGCGGCGCGTTTGTACCAAATCGCGGCCGATGCCGGAAACGCGCAGGGGCAGGCTTTGCTGGGCAAGCTGTACGCCAACGGCGACGGCGTGGAACAGGATACGGAAAAAGCGATGTTCTGGCTGACAAAAGCGGCGGAATCGGGCTATGTCGAGGCGCAGCGAAAGCTGGCGTCGGTTTACACCGGTTTGCGGCCGGACGCCGCGCAAGCCTATGCGTGGCTGGTGATCGCGCTGTCGTCGCTGTTTCCGCAGGCGTCCGATCTGGTCGCCGTGTCGCCGGATCTGGAACGGTTGATGCGTTCCATGACGCCCGATGAAATCGAAAAGGGGCAGGCGTTGGCCGTCAAACTGGCTGAAAAGATCAAAGCCGCCAAAAAGAAAAGCGAATAACCCGCATGGAAAAAGCCCGACCGTTCAACGATCGGGCTTTTGCGTCAAAAGATGCGGTCAGGCCAAAACCTTGTCCAGAAAATAGGGCAACTGTTTTTGCCACCAATCCCAATCGTGGTTGACATCCTTGCCCCACACATCGACAAACGCCGGAATGCGTTTTTCTTCCAGAATTTGTTTCAGGCGCAGGGTGTCTTCGATCATGGGATCTTCCCACGCGCCCTGACCGACGCAGAACACCAGCCGCGCGCGGCGCATTTGGTTCAGGTAATCCTCGTCCGTCACGTCGGGCAGGAAACAGATCGGACAGTTGTGATAGACCGTGTCGTCCATGTAATCGCCCAGAAAATATTTGGACGAATACAGCCCGCTGAGCGCGATGACCGAATCGATCAGGTCGGGACGGCGGAAAAACGTGTTCGCGCTGTGCGTCGCGCCCATGGAACATCCCGTCGCCAGAATCCCGATCTCTTTCCCGCCGTTGGCGTCGCGGCTGATTTCCTTGATCCGCGGAATGAACTCTTCAACCGTGTAGTTGAAGTAGCGTTCCTGCATTTGCATATTGTCGTAGGGATTGCCGCCTTTGTTTTCCCAGCTTTCCCAGTCGATGCCGTCAATGCAGAACAGCTGAATCCGCCCGTCGTCGATATAGGGGGCGCAAACGTTCACCATGCCGTGGTGTTCGTAATGCCAAAACCGCCCGCATCCCGGAGGAAAGACCAGAACCGGCTTGCCCGCGTGGCCATAGACCTTGAATTCCATGTCGCGGTCAAGGCAAGAGGAGTATTCTTTGAAATATTCTTCTTTCATTTCATTCCCTTTACACGCGCGCGTTGATCGCGTCGATGATTTCGTTGATCTCGTCCAGCGTGTCGGCGTACAGCAGATAAATGTAATCACCCATCGCCCGCGCGGTAATGCCTTCGATCGGCATATGTTCCATGATGTGGTCGCCGTATTTCGCCAAAATCGCTTCGTGCGTATAGAGGTAGTTGAACCGGTTTTTGCGGCTGGCGTACGCGGCGAAACGTTTTTGCGACATATCACCTTCGGGTTTGCCTTTGACCAGCGTGTCGGCCCAGACTTTGTAAATGTTGACATCGTGGGACGCTTCGTACAGTTCGGTGATCATGCCGCCGGGCGGACGCATATTGACCTCCAAAGCCATGACTTTGGTCTTGCCCGTCTTTTTGTCCGTCGTGCGGAAAAATTCAAAGTGGAAAAACGTGTCTTTGATGCCGTAAGCCTTGACGATCGCCGTGCCGGCCTTGCGGATGTCGTCCGCCATCACCGGTTCGGTGTGGTACATGATGCAATCGTCGTTCACGACCGTGTCCATCAGGGATTGGTGATAGATTTGGCTGGCGCAGAAAACGATGTCGCCGTTGCGATCGGTGATGCCGTCGAACGTTTCGACGTGGCCGTCGATGAACGTTTCCATAATATACTGCACATCCGGTTTTTGCGCGAAAAAGTCCGCCATTTCCGATTCCGTGCGCAGGGTGTAGGTGTCGCACGCGCCGACGCCGTCGTCGGGTTTGACAACGACGGGAAAGCCGTGTTTGTCCGTAAAGGCTTTGCCGTCCGCGAATGTCGCGGGCAGGCAGTATTCGGCGCAATCGACCCCCGCCTTTTTGAAAAAGGCTTTCATTCTGGATTTTTGTTTGTGATCCATGATTTCGGGGTATTTGATGCCGTCGATGTTGAAATCGGTGCGCAATTTGGCTTCGGTGATCAGCCAGAATTCGTTGTTCGACCGGATGCTGTCGATTTTGCCGTGATGGTGGATCAGGCACGCCGTCGCGCGGTAAACCTGATCGTAATCCTGCAGGTTGTCAACGCGGTAATATTCGGTCAGCGCGTCCTTTAATTCGGGCTGCAGGGAATCATAGTCGGAATCGCCGATTCCCAAGACGTTTACGCCGTCTTCTTTCAAATAACGGCAGAATTTCCACCCGTAGGTCGGAAAGTTCGGAGAAAAGTAAAGAAAATTCATTTTCAAAGCGTCCTAAACGGATTTTAAGTCAAGGGCTTGCCCTTTCCATAAAAAAGTGGCAAGCCCCGACCTCGTTGTCAATAGAAAAATGTCGCGGAAGTTCAATCTTTCCAATCGTTGAAACGGATTTTACGTTTGTCGAACCGATCCTCGTGTCTGGCGGGGGCGGCGGGGTGTCCGGCGAGGATCAGGGACTGAACCTTGATTTCCGCGGGAATGTTGCAAATTCCTTTCACAACGTCTTCGCGGTCGGCGTGCGGGTACATGCCGATCCACACCGCGCCCAATCCTTTGTCGTGACAGGCCAGCAAAATGTTCTGCGTCGCCGCCGCGCAGTCCTGATCCCAATAATCGGGCGACGCCGCGCGCGACAAATCGGCGCAAACCGCCACCGCGAACGCCGCCGATTTCGCCATCGGCGCGGTCGGCAGCTTTTCCCCCAGCTCTTTCAATTTTTCCCTGTCCGTGACGACGACGAATTCCCAAATCAGCTGGTGGCGCGCGCTGGGGGCGTACATCCCCGCCGTGACAATTTCCGTGATGTCGGCGTCGGAAACGCCTTGATCCGTATATTGGCGCACACTGCGGCGCGTGATCAATCCTTGCATCAATTCCATGGCAAAACCTCTTTTCAAAAAAATCGCGACGATTATTTTATCAGCTTTCCTCTTTTTGCGAAAGATGATAATAATGAATACAGACTCTAAACGTTCGGCGGTTTTCAAATGGTAGCTTGGTTTTTGGATTTTCTGCACTTCACGTTGGCTATGCTGGCCGTTTGCGCGCCGCAATCCGCCATTCCCGTGTTTTTGAACCTGACGGACGGCATGGGCACCCGCGAAAAATCGGGGATCGCCCGCCAAACCGGTGTCGCCGTCGCGTGCATTCTGCTGTGTTCCGCCTTTTTCGGCAGCGCATTGCTGGATATGTTCGGCATCAGCCTTAATTCGTTCCGGATCGCCGGCGGAATCCTGTTGATCACCATCGCGTTCGGCATGATGAAAGCGTCTGAAAAACGCCATACCAAAGAGGAAGAGGCCGAAGCCGAATCCCGCGACGCCATCGGCGTCATGCCGCTGGCCATTCCTATCATTTCCGGCCCCGGCGCGATTTCCGCCATGGTCATCGCGACCGAAGTCGATAAAAGCATCCCCCACATTCTGGCCGTGTGCAGTGCCGCCGTCGCCGTCGCCGTCGTCGCTTGGCTCCTCTTGCGCGTCGCCGACAAAATCGCCTCCGTCCTCGGCCAAACCGGTCTGAACATCCTCGGCCGATTGTGCGGTATGTTGCTGTCCGCGCTGGGGATTGAGTTTATATATACATCCTTGCGCGCGATGTTCCCCGCTTGGATCGGGTAAAACTCGATTTTATAGGTCAATCGGTTCGTCAGTCTTCGTTACGAAATGCTCACGTACTTAATGTACGCTCCGCTTTCTCGCTCAGACTTCCTGCCGCTTGACTCTCTAAAATCGGTTTTGTTGAATTGACGCCCGTACGGCCAGTACCTGCGCTTCTCGCTTCCTGCCATCAATCACACTAAAACCGGTTTCGTTCAAGTTTAAAACACGATTTTGTGTATGAATTGATGCCCGTACGGCAGTACCTGACAGCCCGTCATAACCGATTTACAAACACAATTTTATAGGTCAATCGGTTTCGTATGAATTGATGCCCGTACGGCCAGTATCTGCGCTTCTCGCTTCCTGCCATCAATCACGCTAAAACCGGTTTCGTTCAGAAAATGCCTTTGCACGGTTAATTAAAGTTCTTTCGTTCTTTTTCTTTTCCAATCGGAAAAGCACCAGAAAAAAAGGATTCCGACGGACAAAAAGGCGGAAAAGACAAGCCCCCGTTCAAATCCGTTGATTTCGGGGTAGCCGTCGGAATAGAGGTAAATGTTCCGGTTGGAATTTAAAAAGCGGTTGATTTTTCCGGCTTCTTCCTCCGCCCGTTCTTTGATGTTGAACGTTGTCGGGAATTCCTCCCGCGCCGTCGGGGTGACGAACACGATCCGGTACACCGTTTTCGTGGAATATTTGCCGCTGCGGCGTTTTTCCGTTTGCAATTCGATGTTCCGCACGTCCTTGATGACAAACGACCGCGCGGGGCGCAATTCGGGGACGGCTATGGTCGAACGGTAATAGGTGCAGGTCATCGTTTCCTTGCGACATTCAAGGATGGTCTGCTTGTCCTCGAACAGGCAGAACCAAGCCATGACGGCGGCGAACGCGGCCAAAATCCATTTCAGCTTTGTCAATGCGGCCGCGTCGATTTTGCCGTCGCGCAGCTTCAGCATCATCAGCGCGAAACCGATCACCATGACGGGCAGCAGCAGGGGGAGCAGGAAAAAGACGGCGTCCGTATCCATAGCTGTTCTTTCGCTTATTTTTTTGCACGGGGGTGGGCGTGGACATATACGTCCATCATCCGATCGGCGTCAACACCGGTGTAACGTTGGGTCGTCGATAGCGACGAGTGTCCCAGCAGTTCCTGAATGGTGCGCAGATCGCCGCCGTTCGACAGCAGGTGGGTGGCGAAGCTGTGGCGCAGGGCGTGGGGCGTCGCCGTTTCCGGCAGGCCGAGCATATCGCGGATTTTGCGCATCTGTCGTTGCATCACCCCCGGATTGACGCGTTCGCCGCGCACGCCGATGAACAGCGGAGAGTTCGCGGGCGCGCCGTCGGGACGCGATTTCAAATAGGTTTCGATCATTTCGCGCACGGCGGGCAGGACGGGGACGGCGCGTTCCTTTTTTCCTTTGCCGGTCACGGTCATCATATCGGATCGGGGGCGGTCTTTGACATCCAGAGCGACCGCTTCGCTGATGCGCAGGCCGCATCCGTACAGCAAAGTGACAAAGGCCATGTCGCGTTTTTTCAGCCAGCCGTCCTCCTGCAATTCTCCGGCGGTTTTGATGACGGCGAACGCCTGTTCGCGCGTCAACGGTTTGGGCAGGGATTTCGGCGCGACGGGGGAATGGACGACGTTGATCGCCGGATTCGACAGCAAAGCGTTGCGTTCCAGAAATCTAAAGAAATTGCGCAGCGTGGACATATTGCGCGCCAAAGACGTCCGGCCGATTCCCTCTTGCGTTCTGGCGGCCAGATAGGCGCGGAAATCGGTGACTTCCATTTTTTGCAGCACGGCGAAAGACGGCGTTTTGGCTGTGTAATCCCGCACAAAGCGCAAAAAAAACGCCAGATCGCGTCCGTAAGCCGCCGCCGTGTGCCCCGAACACCGCCGTTCGGTCGCCAACCAGCGTTGCCATTCCTCGATCGCGGTCGTCAGCCGGCCGTCGGCCGCGTAACGGATTTCAACGTTTTTTGGTTCGTAGAGCTGCGCCATATCGCCTCCTTTAAAAAAAATCCGAGGAAAAACGGATTCTTCCTCGGATTTCAAAGAATGTTAAGACGATTACAGAATCGACTGACCCGTTTTGGCCCAATCTTCGGCGAACGTCTTCAATCCCGCGTCCGTCAGCGGATGATGATACAGCTGGCGAATCACTTTGGGAGGAGCGGTGATCACGTCGGCGCCGATCTTTCCGGCGTTGATGACGTGTTCCGGCGAACGGACGGAAGCGACCAAAATCTGCGTTTTGAAGTTGTCGTAGTTGTCATAGACCATGCGGATGTCTTCGATCAACTGCATACCGTTGACGCCCAGATCGTCCAGACGGCCGACGAACGGGGAAACGAACGTCGCGCCGGCTTTGGCGGCCAAAATGGCCTGACCGCAGGTGAAGCACAACGTCACGTTGACCATCGTCCCTTCGGAAGACAGGGCGCGGCAAACCTTCAAACCGTCCTGCGTCAGGGGAACCTTGATCGTGACGTTGCGGGCGATTTTACGCAGGACTTCGGCTTCTTTCATCATCGTTTCGTAATCCAAAGCGGTGACTTCGGCGGAAACGGGGCCGGAAACGACCTTGCAGACTTCGCCGATCAGTTCTTTGAAGTTCATGCCCTGTTTGGCGGCCAAAGACGGGTTCGTCGTAACGCCGTCAACCATGCCGGTGGCAGCCAGATCTTTGATTTCGTTCAAATCAGCTGTGTCGATAAAAAATTTCATTTGAGTATCTCACCCTAAAGTTAGTAGATTGAAACTGATTAAAGAGTGTAAGGAAATGTCGGACAAGAATCAATCAAATAAAAAACTTTTGCGGGTTTTGTTGCCGCTGCCGCTGTCGGGCGCGTTCGATTACGCGTGCCCCGAAAGCCTTGTTCCGCCTGAAAAAGGCGATTTTGTCCGTGTTCCTTTCGGCAACAGGACGATGACCGGCGTCGTTTGGGACACGGCGGAAAAATCCGATCTGGACGAATCGAAAATCAGGAACGTTTCGCGTGTTTGCGCCCTGCCGCCCTTGACCGAATCGAACCGGCGGCTGATTGATTGGGTCGCGGGATACACTTTGTCGTCCGCGGGCGCCGTTTTGAAAATGGCGATGAGCGTTGACGACGCGTTCACCGGCGTCGGGGAAACGACGGGGTATGTCAGGGCGGACGCCGTTCCGCCGTCCGTCCGGATGACTGCGGCGCGGCAAAAAGTGTTGGATGTTTTGACGGACGCGCCGCAAACCGCCGCGGAAATCGCCCGCGCGGCCGGCGTGACGCCGTCGGTGGTGACGGGGTTGGCGCGCGGCGGGGCGTTGAAAAGCGAAATGATCAAGCCGTCGGTTTTTGAAACGCCGCGAACCGACGCCGCGGCCGTGACTTTGTCCGACGGGCAGAGGGCGGCGGCCGACGCTTTGTCCGGCGCGGTGGGGCAAGGGTTTTCCGTGACGGTTTTGAACGGCGTGACGGGATCGGGCAAAACCGAAGTCTATTTCGATATGATCGCGGCCGCTTTGAACCAAGGGCGTCAGGCGTTGATCCTGTTGCCGGAAATCGGGCTGACGGGGCAATGGCTGGAACGGTTCCGGCGGCGGTTCGGCGTGATGCCCGCGCTGTGGCATTCCGATTTGTCCCAACGCGTGCGCCGCGAAACGTGGAAAGCGGTTCTAAACGGCGAAGTCCGCGTGCTGGCCGGCGCGCGGTCGGCCTTGTTCCTGCCGTTTTCCGAACTGGGCGCGATCATCGTCGATGAAGAGCACGATCCGTCCTATAAACAAGAGGACGGCGTGATCTATCAGGCGCGGGACATGGCCGTCGTGCGCGCGAAAATCGAAAACATCCCGATCGTTCTGTCTTCGGCGACGCCGTCGCTGGAAACGCGGGTCAACGTGCAAAGCGGCAAATACCGCGAAGTCGTCCTGCCCGACCGTTTCGGAAACGCCGTCATGCCGTCAATCGACCTGATTGATATGCGCCGCTGTCCGCCCGAAAACAGGGCGGGGGAGAAAAGCTTCCTGTCGCCGGTTTTGCTGGGCGAAATCGGTCGGACGTTGGAGCGCGGAGAACAGACATTGCTGTTTTTAAACCGGCGGGGATACGCGCCGCTGGTGTTGTGCCGGAAATGCGGCCACAGGTTTCAATGCCCGAATTGTTCGGCGTGGTTGGTGGAACACAGGAACGGGCGGCGGCTGGAATGTCACCATTGCGGCTATCACATCCCCGTGCCGGACGCCTGTCCCGTTTGCGGAGAGGAGGGCGAACTGGCGTCGTGCGGCCCCGGCGTCGAACGCATCAACGAAGAAATCGGCGCGCGCTTTCCGGATGTCCGGCGGCTGGTCGTTTCGGGCGATTTGAACGCGACGGCCGCGGAAATGGCCGAGCTGATGCGTCAAATCCATGACCACGAAGTCGATATCGTGATCGGGACGCAGATTTTGACCAAAGGCCACCACTTTCCCGATTTGACGCTGGTCGGCGTGGTTGACGCGGATCTGGGGCTGGCCGGCGGGGATTTGCGCGCGGGGGAACGGACGTTCCAGATGTTGCATCAGGTCGCGGGACGCGCGGGGCGCGCCGATAAAAAAGGGCGCGTCTTTTTGCAAACGTTCGATCCGGACAATAATATTATGCAGGCGTTGAAAACCGGCAGCGCGGACGATTTTTTGAATGTCGAGATCCAAACGCGCGAGCTGCTGAAAATGCCGCCGTTCGGACGTTTGGCCGGTGTCGTCGTCAGCTCCGCGTCGCAAGAGGCCGCAGAACGCGCGGCGCAAACGCTGGGACGGTGCGCGCCGGCGGGCGACGGGGTGCGCGTACTGGGGCCGACGCCCGCGCCGCTGGCTTTGCTGCGGGGAAAGTACCGTTATCGCCTGTTGCTGCAAACGGGACGGCGCGTGAAAATCCAAGACGTTTTGCAAAGCTGGCTGGCGCGCGTTTCCCTGCCGTCGTCGGTTCGGGTGCAGACGGATATCGACCCGTACAGCTTTTTTTAAAAAAGACTGTACGTTGCAGGGGAAAATCCACTATATTTAAAATGCAATTTTTTTCATCGCGGGGAAACGTGAACAAAAAGGACGGAAAACATTACGGAAAACGTCGGCCGACGGCCAACAGGGACAAAAGGCCGCGGTCGCCCGTTTTCGCCGCCATTGATTTGGGGACGACGAACTGCCGTTTGTTGATCGCGACGCCGACGCCGACGGGATTCGCCGTCAAGGAAACCTTTTCCCGCATCACCCGTTTGGGCGAAGGGCTGGTCAGTGACGGCGTTTTGTCCGAACGCGCCGTGAAACGCACGATTTCCGCGCTGAAACTCTGCGTCAGAAAGCTGGAGAAATACAAGGCCGTCCGCACGCGTTTCGTGGCGACCGAAGCGTGCCGCCGCGCGAAAAACGGGGCGGATTTCGTCGCCCGCGTGAAACGGGAAACGGGGCTGGATCTGGAAATCATTTCGTTTGAAGAGGAATGCCGGCTGGGGGTTTCCGGATGCGTTCCGCTGATCAACCGCGACATTCGCCACGCGCTGGTGTTCGACATCGGCGGCGGTTCGACCGAAGTTTCGTGGGCGAATATCGACGAACGCAACCGCGCCCACATCGAAGGCGTCCTGTCGTTTCCGCTGGGGGTGATTACGGTGTCCGAAGCCTTTACCGGCAAAGGGTTGTCTTCGGCGGCGTACCGCGCGGTCGTGAAAAAGGTTCTGTCTTATTTGCAGCCGTTCGAGGAACGCTACGGCATTTTAAAGGTGATCGAGCAAAGCGACGTGCAGATGATCGCCATGTCGGGGACGGCGACGACGATCGGGGCGTTCCATTTGGGGCTGCCCGTGTATAATCGCGCGGTGGTGGACGGCATGGCGTTGAGCTTCGACGATCTGGTCAAGGCGAAACGCAAGCTGGAAAAGCTGCCTTACGCGGAAAAGGAAAACCACCCGTGCATCGGGCCGCAGCGCGCCGACCTGTCTTTGCCGGGGTGCGCGATTTTGCAGGGGATTTGCGAAATGTGGCCGATCGGGGAAATCACGATCGCCGACCGCGGTTTGCGCGAAGGAATCGTCATGGACTTGATACGTCAATCCAATTCGGGAACGGAAAAGAAATGAAACAGCCTAACGCCCATATGTTGAAAACCTATGTCAAAACGGCGAAAAAGCGGTCGTCCGCGTCAACGCAATGGTTGCAGCGCCAGCTGAACGACCCTTATGTCGCCATGGCCAAGCAGGAGGGATACCGCGCGCGTTCGGCGTTCAAGCTGATCGAACTGGACGACAAATTCCGTTTTCTGGCGGCCGGAAAGCGCGTCGTCGATTTGGGCGCGGCGCCCGGGGGGTGGACGCAGATCGCGGTCAAACGCGTGAAATCGACGCCGGAAAATCCGCTGGTCGTCGGGTTGGATCTGTTGGAAATGGCGCCGATCGCGGGGGCAAAAACGACGCAGCTGGACTTTTTGGACGACCGCGCGCCCGACGTGCTGAAAGAAATGCTGGGCGGGCACAAGGCCGACGTGGTGCTGAGCGATATGGCGCCCAACACGACGGGGATGAAAGACATCGACCATTTGCGCATTATGGGGCTGTTGGAAACGGCGTACGCTTTCGCCTGCGAGATTTTAAATCCGGACGGCGTGTTCGTGGCCAAGATTTTTCAAGGTGGGACGGAACAAAATCTGCTGAATGAAATGAAGCGGAAATTCAAGGTCGTCAAGCACGCCAAACCGCCCGCCAGCCGCAAGGAATCATCCGAATTTTACGTCGTTGCGACGGGGTTTAAGGGCGAAGAATGAAACAATCGGGCAGAATACAGGCGGCGATTGAACTGCTGGACGAAATCTTCGCTTTTCGCCAGCCGGCCGACAACACTGTCAACGCGTATTTCCGGACGCACCGCTATATTGGCGGCGGCGACCGGCGCGAAATTTCCGCGCTGGTGTGGTTTGTTCTGCGCCGTTACGGTCGCTTGCGCCGCGTCATCGGCAAAGCCCCGACGGGCAGGGAGGCGGCGACGGCCGCTTTGCGCTATCAAGGGGCGGCGGTCGAAACGCTGTTCGACGGGGAAAAGTATTCACCCGCGCCTTTGACGGCGGCGGAACGGGAAATGCTGGAAAAGCTGCCCGCCGGATTGCCGGACGCCGTCGCGGAATGCCCCGATTGGCTACGGGGGCGGATCGACGACGCCGACATTCGCGCGATGGTTGACGAAGCGCCGCTGGATCTGCGCGTCAACACGTTGAAAACGACGCGCGAAGACGTGCTGGAACGGCTGGCGCAGGCAGGGATCGAAGCGGAAAAAACGCCGTATTCCCCCGTCGGCGTGCGCGTGCACGGGCGCGTGAACGTGACGGCTTTGACCGTTTACACGGACGGCATGGTCGAAATTCAGGACGAGGGATCGCAGATTGTTTCCCTGTTGACGCAAGCGGCGGCCGGACAGATCGTGATCGACTGGTGCGCGGGCGGGGGCGGAAAAACGCTGGCGCTGTCGGCGATGATGAACGCCAAAGGGACGCTGTACGCCGCCGACGCCAATGCCAAACGGCTGCGCGATCTGCCCGAACGGGCGGGCAGGGCGGGGGCGAACAACGTCATTTTGCTGAACGATTACAACAACTTGAAAATGTACGATCTGGTGCTGATCGATGCGCCGTGCACCGGAACGGGAACGTGGCGGCGCAGCGCGGACGCGCGGTGGCGGATGTCGCCCGAACAGTCGGCGCAAATCATTAAAACGCAACGTGAAATTCTGGACAAGGCGTGTCCCCGCGTGAAAAAAGGCGGGCGGCTGTTTTATATCACCTGTTCCTTGGATCGCGCGGAAAACGAGGATCAAGCCGCCGATTTCCTGAAAAGGCATCCGGATTTTTCCGCCGAAAACCTGTCGCCGGTTTTGGAACGCCTGACGGGACGGCAGGCGCCGAGCGCGACCGTCCGGCTGTCCCCCGCCGTTTTCGGAACGGACGGATTTTTCGCCGCGTCGTTTATCCGGAAATGAAAAAGCTTCCGCCGTTGAAAGCGGAAGCTTTGATCGAATTGTCCGGATTGCGGAAACTTTATTTCAGCAACGCGTGAATCAAATCCGACGGATAGTTTGAAATTTGAATGGCCGGCATCAGCAACGCTTCGCTCTTGCCGCTCATTTGCGCCAAAGCTGAAACGGTCATGCCGCCGCCGTTGGCCGCTTCCAAATGCAAAGCGTCGAAGTTTTTTGTAACGAACATTTTGATTTTGCTGTCGTACGTGTTTTCTTCGCCGTTTTTGATCATATCGACGAAAATCTGATCCGGCGAATAGGCGTAAATCGTTTCATTGGATGCATCCGTTGAAAATCCGGTCGTTCCCGTAATTGACAGAATGGCGAACGCGCCATCGAAAATGGCGCCCATTCCCAACGTGGAACGCAGCATGATGCTTTGGTCGTTGTATCCTTCCTTTTTCGCGGAAAGCATCAACGGGTTTTTCGTTCGTTCCAGCTTGGTTGTCAACGGCGTTTCCCCCAACAGCCGCCCGTTTTGATAGATTTTAACGCCGGCCGGATCGCTGTCGATCAAAACCGTCTGATTCTGTCCGCAAAACACCGTTCCGCAACCGGACAGTAGCAAAACGCTCAATATCATCAGTTTTTTCATCATTTTTCCCCTTGTAACCGAAGACTGGTGGAATATATCCAAAAACGGATGCGTCCGAAAGAGGAAATGTGAAAAAGAGTATTTCAATTCTCTGTTCCGCCGCTGTTGCTGAGAGTTCGACTGTTGACAATGGAAGGTGGGAAGTGTATATTAACAATGTTAGCGTACTAATAAAAGCAACGGGGCTTCGGTGGTGATGACACCAAAGCCCCGCATTCTTTACCAAGCCGGTTTAACCGTACAGAGTATCAGAACTACGACCAGCAAAGCCAGCCGTATGCTTTTTATCAGCGTACTAATTTCAATCACCTGCCTTTCATAAATGACAGTTGATGCCATTCAAAGCAAAACGGCGTGAAAAATATAGCGGCGTACCGGTCGGATGTAAAACGAAAATTATTGGAGGGAGGGGGTAAGCAGGGCGGTTGCCCCGAAACAACAAAACCCCGCGTGTTATTGCGGGGTTTATGGTGCCGGCAGAGAGACTTGAACTCCCGACCTGATGATTACAAATCAACTGCTCTACCAACTGAGCTATGCCGGCTTGATGTACGGCTTATAGGGCAAACGCACCGCGTTGTCAACCGAAAAACGCCCGTTGTTCCGCGGCGTTTGTGAAAAACGCGCCGGCGCGATTTAAAAGTGTTTGTCGTTTCGCAAAAGTATGCTATAGACACATTCAGCGTATTTCGACGGATCGCGAATGCGGGCGTGGTGAAATTGGCAGACACGCCAGATTTAGGTTCTGGTGGCTTTGGCCGTGGGGGTTCAAGTCCCTTCGCCCGCACCATTTCCGGTTTGTCGGACTTTTGTGTTTTATTTGTTAGGGAAAAGGATATGCAGGTTACTGAAACAAAGGCTGAAGGGCTGAAACACGGTTTTAAAGTGGTCGTTCCCGCGGAAACGATCGCCGCCAAGGTCACGGACAAAATCAAATCCATCGGGGAAAACGCCACGATCCCCGGATTCCGCAAAGGGAAAGCGCCGGAAAGCTTTTTGCGTCAGCGTTATGAAAAGGCTGTCATGGGTGAAGTGCTGGACGAATTGATCCAATCCGAAACGTCGCAGCTGTTGGCCGAACGTTCTTTGCGCCCCGCGATGCGCCCCAAGATCGAAATCACCGCCTATGACGAAGGAAAAGATCTGGAATTCACCATGGATTTGGAAGTCGTCCCCGAAATCACGCCGGTTGATTTCGCCACGATCACGCTGGACAAGCTGATCGCCGAAATCCCCGAAGGCGAAGTCGAAAAGGCTTTGGAACGTCTGGCGTCCGCCCGCAGCGATTCCGAACCCGTGACCGAAGACCGCGGCGCGAAAAAAGGCGACATCGCCGTGATCGACTTTGTCGGTTCCATCGACGGCGTCGAATTCGCCGGCGGCAAGGGTGAAAACTATTCGTTGGAGCTGGGTTCCGGTTCTTTCATCCCCGGTTTTGAAGACCAGCTGGTCGGCAAAAAGGCCGGCGAAAAAGTGGACGTGAAAGTCCCGTTCCCCGCCGATTACCATGCCAAGGATCTGGCCGGCAAAGACGCCGTTTTCGCCGTGACCGTCAAGGAACTGCGCGCGAAAAAAGCCGCCGAAATCAATGACGAATTCGCCAAATTCTTCGGCAAGAACTCTTTGGACGAACTGCGCGAAATGATCCGTTCCGAATTGACGCGCGAATACGAAGACGTGTCCATGAGCAATCTGAAACGCGTTTTGTTGGACGCTTTGGCCGACGCGCACGATTTCCCCGTTCCGGAAAGTATGCTGGATCTGGAATTCGACGCGATTTGGAAACAGGTTCAGGCCGCCAAGGACAAAAAGCAGTTGGATGAAGACGACGCCGGAAAAACAGACGAGGAATTGCGCGACGAATACCGCGCGATCGCCGAACGCCGCGTCCGTTTGGGATTGCTGCTGGCCGAAATCGGCATGAAAAACAAAATCGCCGTCACGGACGCCGATTTGAACCGCGCCATCATGATGGAAGCGCGCCAGTTCCCCGGTCAGGAAAAGGCCGTGTTCGATTTCTATGCGAAACATCCGGAAATGCTGGACAGACTGCGCGCCCCGCTGTTTGAAGAAAAGGTCATCGACTTCATTCTGAAAGGTGTCAAGCTGAACGAAAAGAAAGTGACGCCGGAGGAATTGTACAAAGCCGAAGCCGAAGACGCCAAAAAACCCGCGAAAAAGGCGAAAAAGTCCGCCAAATCCGCGGAAGCGTCCGAAGAAAAGAAAACGGCGAAAAAGGCCAAGGCCGAAGACGGCGAGGAAAAAAAGCCGGCTAAAAAGACCGCGGCCAAGAAAAAAGCGGAATAACCCGCTTTAAACGGCTGTTTTAAGTCTTATCTTTATAAAGGAATCGCGGGATTTTCCGGCGATTCCTTTTTGAGCGAATTTTAAAGGAAGGAACATACCATGCGCGAACGCGACCCGATGGACGTTTACATGAACACTTTGGTGCCGATGGTCATTGAACAGACCAGCCGCGGCGAACGGTCTTTCGACATTTATTCACGCCTGTTAAAGGAACGGATCGTGTTCCTGACCGGCGAAGTGCAGGACGAGGTCGCCAGCCTGATCTGCGCGCAGTTGCTGTTTCTGGAATCCGAAAATCCGAACAAGGACATTGCGTTTTATATCAATTCGCCGGGGGGCGTCGTCACGTCCGGCATGGCGATTTTCGACACGATGAACTACATCCGCTGCGATGTGTCAACGCTGTGCATCGGGCAGGCCGCGTCCATGGGGTCGCTGCTGTTGGCCGCCGGCGCGAAAGGCAAGCGTTTCTGTTTGCCCAACGCGCGTGTGATGATCCACCAGCCGTCCGGCGGTTTCCGCGGGCAGGCGACGGACATTGAAATCCACGCCCGCGAAATTCTGGCTTTGCGCGCCCGTTTGAACAACATTTACGTCGAACGGACGGGGCAGACGCTGGAAACGATCGAAAAGGCGATGGAACGCGACAACTTTATGAGCGCGGAGGAAGCCAAATCGTTCGGATTGATCGACGAAGTGGTTTACACCCGCCCCAAGGCCGCGGAATAACGCCCTAATATGATATTGCCTTTGCCGGCGCGCGCGTGTAGCATGGCAAAGAATTGTAAAGGATTTTGACGACTATGACCAAAACGACGTCCAAAGATGACAAAAAGGGAACGCTGTACTGCTCTTTTTGCGGAAAAAGCCAGCACGAGGTCAAAAAACTGATCGCGGGGCCGAACGTCTTCATTTGCGATGAATGCATCGGTTTGTGCACCGACATCATCAAAGAGGAAACGCGCGAAACCGCCGTCAAAGAGGACGGGCAGATTCCGACGCCGCAAAAGATCAAAGACGTGTTGGACGATTACGTCATCGGTCAGGAATTGGCGAAAAAAGTCCTGTCCGTCAGCGTGTATAACCACTACAAACGCTTGGCGACCAAGGACGGCGGCAAATCGGATGTCGAAATTTCAAAATCGAACATCCTGCTGATCGGTCCGACGGGATCGGGCAAAACGCTGATGGCGCAAACGTTGGCGCGCGTTTTGGACGTGCCGTTCTGCATGGCGGACGCGACGACGCTGACCGAAGCGGGATACGTCGGCGAAGACGTTGAAAACATCATCCTGAAGCTGCTGCAGGCCGCCGATTACAATGTTGAAAAGGCGCAGCGCGGCATCATTTACATTGATGAAATCGACAAAATTTCCCGTAAATCCGAAAACCCGTCGATCACCCGCGACGTGTCGGGCGAAGGCGTGCAACAGGCTTTGCTGAAAATCATGGAAGGCACGGTCGCTTCCGTTCCGCCGCAGGGCGGGCGCAAGCATCCGCAGCAGGAATTCATTCAAGTGGATACGACGAACATCCTGTTCATTTGCGGCGGCGCGTTCGCCGGATTGGAAAAAGTCATCCAGCAGCGCACGAACAAATCGTCGATCGGGTTCGGCGCGAACGTTTCCGCCCCCGACGAACGCAAAACGGGCGACGTGTTGCGCGATGTCGAACCGGAGGATTTGCTGAAATTCGGGCTGATCCCCGAATTCATCGGCCGCGTTCCGGTTTTGGCGACGCTGCAGGATCTGGACGAGGACGCGTTGGTCACGATTTTGACCCAGCCGAAAAACGCGCTGGTCAAACAGTACCAGACCCTGTTCGACATGGAAAACGTCAAGCTGACGTTCACGCCGCAGGCTTTGCGCGAAATCGCCAAAAAAACGGTCGAACGCAAAACGGGCGCCCGCGGTTTGCGCGCGATCATCGAACGCCTGTTGTTGGAAACGATGTTTGAATTGCCGTCCATGGAGGGCGTTTGCGAAATCGTCGTTGACGACAAGGTTGTGACCGGCGAAACGGCGCCGTTGCGCATTTACAATAAAAAGAAAGGCAAGGAAGCCGCCGGCGCGTGATTTTTTTTCGCGCCGCGTCCTTGCGCTTTTTCAACCGCGATCCCATTTTTTTAACCGATTTGAAAAAACACAAAGAGGTGTAGCTATGGATGCCCCGAATCAAGAACCCGTTGTTGAAACGACCGCGGAAAGAACGTATCCCCTGTTGCCTTTGCGGGATATCGTCATTTTTCCGCATATGATCGTCCCCCTGTTCGTCGGCAGGGAAAAATCCGTCAAGGCGTTGGACAAGGCGATGTCGTCCGACCGGCGGATCGTGCTGTTGACTCAAAAGGATCCCGCTTTGGACAATCCGGCGGCCGACGATATGCATTCGGTCGGGACGATGGGCTCCGTCGTTCAGCTGCTGCGTCTGCCCGACGGGACGGTTAAGGCTTTGGTCGAAGGGATCAACCGCGTCAAGGTCGATGAATTTTCCGACGCGAACGGATTTTTTGAAGCGCGCGTGACCGATGTCGCGGATAAAATCAACGCCAAAGACGACATCAACGCCTTTATGCGTTCGTTGATGGCGCAGTTTGAGGAATACGTCCGGCTGAACAAAAAAATCCCGCCGGAAATCCTGCTGTCCATCGGGCAGATTGAGGATCCGTCCAAACTGGCTGACGTGATCGCGTCGCATTTGTCGCTGAAACTGTCCGACCGTCAGAACCTGTTGGAAACGCAGAACGTTTTCACGCGGCTGGAACTGTTGTTCGGCTATATCGAATCCGAAATGGGCGTGTTGCAGGTCGAAAAGAAAATCCGCCGCCGCGTCAAAAAGCAGATGGAAAAGTCCCAGCGCGACTATTATCTGAACGAACAGATGAAAGCCATTCAAAAGGAATTGGGCGACGACGACGGTTCCGCCGAACTGGACGAGCTGGAAGCGCAGATCAGAAAAACGAAAATGTCCGCCGAGGCCAAGGCCAAAGCGCAATCCGAGCTGAAAAAACTGCGCCACATGAGCCCCATGTCGTCCGAAGCGACCGTTATCCGCAATTATCTGGATTGGCTGTTGGATTTGCCGTGGGGTAAAAAATCGCCGATCCAGACTGATTTGAAAAAGGCTGAGGAAATCCTGAACCACGACCATTACGGTTTGGAAAAGGTCAAGGAACGCATTTTGGAATATCTGGCGGTGCAAAAGAAAACGAAATCCGTCAACGGTCCCATTTTGTGCTTGGTCGGGCCTCCGGGCGTGGGGAAAACGTCGCTGGGCGAATCCATCGCGCGGGCGACGGGGCGCAAATTCGTGCGCGCCAGCTTGGGCGGTATGCGCGACGAAGCTGAAATTCGCGGCCACCGTCGCACCTATGTCGGTTCGATGCCCGGCAAGATCATCCAGAGCATGAAAAAAGTCAAAACGCGCAACCCGCTGTTTTTGCTGGATGAAATCGACAAATTGGGCGCGGATTGGCGCGGCGATCCGTCTTCGGCGCTGCTGGAGGTTCTCGACCCCGCGCAGAACAGCACGTTCAGCGACCATTATCTGGAGGTTGACTACGATCTGTCGGACGTGATGTTCATCACGACGGCCAATTCGTTGAAAATGCCGCGTCCGTTGCTGGATCGTATGGAAATCATCCGCATCGCCGGTTACACCGAGGACGAAAAGGTCGAAATCGCCAAGCGTCACCTGATCAAAAAACAGCGCGAGGCCGCCGGTCTGTCCGAAAAGGAATGGAGCATCAGCGACGAGGCTTTGCGCACCCTGATCCGGCTTTATACCCGCGAATCCGGCGTCCGCAGTCTGGATCGCGCTTTGGCGGGATTGACGCGCAAGGCGGCGAAAGAGTTGATGACGACGAATAAAAAATCCGTCGCCGTCACTGAACGCAACCTGAAAAAATACGCGGGCATCCCCGTTTACACTTACGGCGTCGCGGAAAAACAGGATCAGGTCGGCGTGACGACGGGGCTGGCGTGGACGGAAGTCGGCGGCGAAATCCTGTCGATCGAAGCCGTCATGATGCCCGGCCACGGCCGCGTGACGCAAACGGGGCAGCTGGGCGATGTGATGAAGGAATCCATCGCCGCGGCGCGGTCGTTCGTGCGTTCGCACGCGGTGCAATTCGGCATCCGTCCGGATCTGTTCGACAAACGCGACATCCACATTCATGTGCCGGAAGGCGCGACGCCCAAGGACGGGCCGTCCGCGGGGATCGCGATGTGCACTTCTCTGGTTTCCGCGATGACGGGCATCCCCGTGTCCAAAGACATCGCCATGACCGGTGAAATCACGCTGTTGGGCAAGGTTTTACCGATCGGCGGGCTGAAAGAAAAGTTGCTGGCGGCTTTGCGCGCGGGGATTAAAACGGTCTTGATTCCGCAGGAAAACGAAAAGGATTTGGAGGAAATTCCCGACAATGTGAAAAAGGGAATGGAAATCATCCCCGTTTCCAACGCCGAGGAAGTCCTGAAACGCGCTTTGATCCGTCCTTTGATCCCGATCGAATGGAACGAGGAGGAAGAGGAAAACAAGGCCAAAGCGAAGCAGGCTTTGATGGGGCAGGAGGACGATGCGGACGAAAGCATCCGCTGTCACTGATGATAAAATTAAAGGAGGGGGATGAAAATCCCCTTTCTTTTTGCGCCGCTGCGAAACGTCAAAAGGTTGACGGCGCGCCGCGATCGGGCTATGAACATTAAAAACACAACGGAGATTCGGTTATGACGGAATGTAATCACAACTGTTCCCAATGCGGCGCGAAATGCGGGGAACGCAAGGAAATTCAAAAGGACGCCCCGAACGCCGACAGCAAAATCAAAAAGGTGATCGCCGTCGTCAGCGGCAAGGGCGGCGTCGGCAAATCGTCGGTAACGTCGATGCTGGCGGTCGCGATGAACCGGCGCGGGCGTAAAACGGCGGTTTTGGACGCCGACATCACGGGGCCTTCGATCCCCAAGGCGTTCGGCGTGACGCAAAAGGCGTTCGGCAATGAAAAGGGGATATTCCCCGCCGAAACGGACGCCGGCATTGAAATCATGTCGGTGAATATGCTGTTGGAAAACGACACCGACCCCGTGTTGTGGCGCGGCCCCGTCATCGGCGGGACGGTGCGCCAATTTTGGACGGATGTTGTTTGGGGCGACGTTGACATGATGTTCGTCGATATGCCGCCCGGAACGGGGGACGTGCCGCTGACCGTGTTCCAATCCTTGCCGGTTGACGGAATCGTCGTCGTGACTTCGCCGCAGGAACTGGTTTCGATGATCGTCGGCAAAGCCGTGAAAATGGCCAAGATGATGAACATCCCCGTGGTCGCCTTGGTCGAAAATATGTCGTATTTCAAATGCCCCGATTGCGGACGGGAATACGAAATCTTCGGCAAATCGCATTTGAAAAAGACCGCCGTCGAATACGGAATCGAACACACGGCGCGTTTGCCGATCGACCCCGCCGTCGCGGCGGCGTGCGACGCCGGAACGGTGGAGGAAATCGACACGGCCGCTTTGGATTCGGTCGCGGATGTTTTGGAAAAAATGATCGGCTGACACCGGCTTGTTTGAACAAAAGCGCGGAATGGTTTTAAATTAAAACTGTCCCGCGTTTTTTTTAGCTGGAAGCATCCCGCGCGCGAAACGGCCGCCCGAAATCGCCGGAACAAAAAGAAAAACCTCCCGAACGGGGAGGTTTTTTGGTAGGTCCAGAGGGACTCGAACCCCCGACCAAGGCGTTATGAGCGCCCAGCTCTAACCAACTGAGCTATGGACCCACTTGTTAAAATATCAGTCTTTTCATATTTTTCAATATAAAATTTCCGGATAAGATTTCATGCACGGTTTGGTGAAAAAGCCGCGCGTGAACAGATGCCGCTGTCGCGTGTCGATTGTTTTTAACCAAACCGCGCCAAAAAATTTAAAGGCGGCATCATCGCCGCCGGAAACGCTGACGGACATCGAACTCGCCGCGCGGTTTTTCCTTACCCGCGCCGATTTCGATCGGTCGCGCAACTGTTTAACGGGTATCAAAGGGCGGTTTATCCTGTCCTTGAACAAAAAGCGCAGGATAGTTTTAAATTAAATCTATCCCGCGTTTCGGTTAAAACCAACCCGCGCGCAACAATTCCGGCAAAAGAAAACCCCCGTGATTGTTCACGAGGGTTTTTTTGGTGAGCGTGCCGGGATTCGAACCCGGGGCCACTTGATTAAAAGTCAAGTGCTCTACCAGCTGAGCTACACGCCCTTAACACGTCGCAACATATAGCCCGTTTGCTCTCAGGTCAATAGTTTTTTTTACTTTTTTGAAAAAAAATTAAACGGACAGGGCGGCGACGGTTTCGCGCGTCGTTTCATTCCACGTTTCAAAGGCGGAAATGCTGGCCTTGTAGGCGAAAACGGCCGTTGTCATATTGACGGCCTCTTGAGTGTAAACGTCCTCCGCGGCGATGAAAGCGGTTGACGGGATGCCGGTTTCCCGCACTCCGTTGACGGGATTCGCGGCCGGTTCGCCGGACGTTTCGGGTGTGAAAGGGGCGCTGACGATGCGATTCGCGCTGTTTTCAAAACGGATTTGTGCCGAACGGATGCCTGACAAAGCGGCGGATGCGATTTTCATGGCGCGCTCCTTTCCCGTTCTATCCGAAACCCTGCGTTCTTTTCCTCAGCGGCTCGTCGGATTGTTCCGCCGTGCGTTCATAGGTTTCGACACGCTGTTCAACCTCTTGAACGGTGAAAAAAGGCGCGCCGTGTTCCATAAACTGCAACCCGATCCGCGCGGCCGCGTCGTCGTTCAAAGACGCGCGGGGCAGGGGGTGTTCGTCTTCCGCCGGTTTTTGGTCGAAAACGGGAACGGCCGCGTCATCGCCCGCGGGCAGGTATTGATCCGTGGATGTGCCGACGTTGGTCGAATCGTTCAAAGCGGATATGGACGCGCTTACCGATGCGGGGGATGCCGCGCGGACGCCGTTCAATTTAACGGTCGGCGCCGTGTGCCCTACGGGCGCGCTTGAAGATACCTTCGCAGATGACATTTCTATTCACCGTTCTTTCCAAGAAATTCTTTTCTTATCCTCATTTTTTCACATTTCGCGTTTTTTGTCAACGAAATGACGCTTTTTTTTACAGGAAAACGGCGGGGTTTGTTGATTTCTTTCCGTTTTGATTTAAACTTGAACTGTTGAGTATGGAGAAATGGTTGTGACCGGTGTTTTCGAGGCCGTGAAAAACAATGATTTGGACGCGCTGCGGCGGGCGATTCCGGACGCGAATCCCGCCGATCTGGTCGGCGCGTTGCGCAATGCCGCCGAATTGGGGCGGCTGCCGCTGGTCGAATGTTTGGTGCAAAGCGGCGCGCGGGACGATTGGGCTGTTGTTGCGGCGGCTTCGTTCGGAACGGCGGCGACGGTGCGTTATCTTTATGAGCACGTCGGCGGGGATGTCGATGCCGCGCTGATCGGCGCGGCCGCGCACGGAAAAGAGGAAAGCGAGCGCTTTTTGCTGACGACTCCTGCCCGAACGCGGGACGAGGCGCTGGCCGACGCGGTGCTGCGCGGATATGAAAAAATCGCGGTTTTGCTGTTGGACGCGGGCGCCGATCCGTTCGCGTCCGTTTACGGCGGCCGGACGGCGGTGTCGATCGCGCGGGAAAAAGGTCGTGACGGGTTGGTGACGTTGTTTGAAGTGGTGCAAAAATCCGAACCGGCTGGCGATTTCGAGTTTGTTTTTGAAAAAACGACATAAAAGCGGGTGTTTTATCCTTTCCGGAAACTTTTTACGGCTATATTTTTGCGATTGCGGCTGTTGTTGACGCGTTTTGCGGCGTTTTATTCAGCGGAAAGGACTTTTGCGGGCGGTGAAAAAGCTAAGAAATCCGTTGTATCTGATTGAAAATTCATCAAAAACGGCGGCAGCCGAACCGGCTGTCGTTGTGGCCGGAGGCTACGGCGAATATTTTTTCCGGAAAAATGATTTTTTTCCAAAAAAAACTGGAAAATCCGAAAAAGATGTCATACTATTCTAACTAATCAGATTTTAACGGTTCAATTACGAGGTCTCAAATGGCTATTTTAAATGAATACGAATTGCATCGCTTGGCCGTCATGGCGGGCATCGACAACTACGCGACGATTGAAAACAAGCAGTCCCTGCTGATCGCGCTGGACGTGTTGGAACCGCAGGGCAACAAATCCGATCAGGAATACGCCCGCGACATCAATGAAACGTTGAACAAGGCGTTGGACGCGCAGTACGCTTCCCCGCTGGGACCCGTTTGCGTGATGCGCAAAGACCGCGAAAAAGAGGTCGAATTCGTCGTTCCCGCCGGAAAGGACAACGAACAGCTGAACTGGTCGGTCAAAGAGGAAAACGGCAACACGCAGGCCGGTTCCGTTAAAATCGCCGATACTTATTTGAAGTATGACGACGAGGGTAAGCCGATGGTGCGCGAAGTCAACGGCGTCAAATACGAAAAACGCGGATTCAAAATGCCGGCCGATTTCGATATCGGATACCACACGCTGGAAATGGATATCCCCGGCCAGCCCAAGGCGTCCACCCGCATGATCTACGCGCCGACGAAATGCTACGACCCGATCGACATCAAGGACGGTGGCAAGGCGTGGGGCGTTCCCGTTCAGCTGTACGAACAGCGTTCCGATGAAAACCAAGGGATCGGCGACTTTTCCGATTTGGCGGAAATCGCGGACACCGTCGGCAAAAGCGGCGCGGGCATTCTGGGCGTCAATCCGTTGCACGCCATGTTCCCCGAAGCGGCCGAGGAAGCTTCTCCGTATTCGCCGGCCAGCCGCACCTATTTCAACCACGTTTACGTTGACGTGACGGCCGTTCCCGAGTTTGAACAGAGCAAAGAAGCCACGGCTTTGTACGATTCGCCCGAATACACGGCGAAACGGCGCAAAGCGCAGGACGGCGTTGATGTCGATTACACGGCCGCGTTTGAATTGAAAACGCCCGTTTTGGAAAAATGCTACGACCAGTTCGTGAAAAACGGTTCGCCGGAACGCAAGGAAAAATTTGAAGCGTTCAAACGCGACGGCGGGGAACGCTTGCAGGATTTCGCGGTGTTCCAGACGCTGTGCGAACACTTCGCCAAGCAGGAACCGAAGCTGACCGATTGGCGCGATTGGCCGAAAGAATATCAGGATTCCAAAACGCCGGAAGTCAAGGCGTTCGCCGAAGCCAACAAAGACCGCGTCGGTTTCTACACTTATCTGCAGTTTGAAACCCTGAACCAGATGGAAAACGTGCAGAAAACCTGCAAGGAAAGCGGTATGAAAATCGGTTTGTACACCGATATCGCCGTCGGTTCCGCTCCGTTCGGATTTGAAGGATGGGGATGCAAGGATCTGTATATGAAAGCTTCCGCCGGCGCGCCCGCCGACGTTCTGTCGCCGAACGGCCAGAATTGGGACGTGATGGGCTTTAAACCGAAAGCGTTGAAAGACACCGCTTACGAACCGTTTGTCGAAATGTTGCGCAACAACATGAAAACGGCCGGTTGCACCCGTTTGGATCACGTTTTGCAGTTGGCGCGTCTGTACATGATCCCCGAAGGCAAATCCGCCAAGGAGGGCGCGTTCGTGTACTACCCCGTCGATGATTTGATGGCGGTCGCCGCGTTGGAATCCCACCGCAACAAATGTATGTTGATCGGCGAAGATTTGGGGCAGCTGCCTCCCGGATTCCAGGACAAACTGATGGATCACGGGATTCTGTCCTACCGTGTGATGCCGTTTGAACGCGAATGGGGATATCAGCACGGCGGCAACAACAACGCTTTCCGCCACCCCGAAGAATACCCGCAGTATTCGACGGCGGCGCCGTCCACGCACGATACTCCGTCTTTGGCCAGCCAATGGACGGCGCGCGACGTGCATTTGAAAGACTACTTGGGATATTACGAAAGCAGCCAGCAGCGCGATATGGAATTCCGTCAGTATGAATCCCAGCGTTGCGCCCTGAACTGGGCTTTGAACGAAAAGGGGTGCTGGGATCGCGTCGGCGGACACGCCGTGACCGACCCCGCGCACGACACGCGTTCCTGTCCGGAAAAATACGAACAGGCGGTTGCCGACTATCTGGGGCAATCCCGTTCCGCGATGCTGTTGTTCCCGTTCTCGGATATGTTCCGCACCAACTATATGGGCAACATTCCCGGCACGCGTCAGCGTTCCGAATCCAAAGAGGGTGGCAAAGACATGAAAGTCTTTGAACAGGGCGGTGCCAGCCGTATCCCGTGGAAGAACTGGCGTCCGAAAATGCACATCAAGGTCAATGAAATCAAGGAAATCCCCGTTTTCAAAGACATTGCGGGCATTTTGAACGGCTACCGTCAGGCGGGCAACGAAAATTCCAAAGTCAAAGATCCGCAGATTTCGGAATTCAAACGTCCCGGCCGCACGGAAAACAAACAGCGCGACGCCAAACGCGTGGTGGCTTTGTACGAATCGATGGCCAACAGCGGCTATTTCAAAACGTACGCCTATGACATCATCGCGGCGAAATTTTCGCAGAAACATCAACAGCGCGACGTGAACAAAACGGAAGAATTCAAAAAGAATTACGACGAACGCCGCGCCGCGATCGAAGCGAGAAAACGCCAGTACCAGCAGAAACCGGCCGCCACGGCGCCGCAGCAGGTCGCGATGAAAAAGGCTATGGATTACAAAGCCAGATAATCGTAACATCTGTTAAACCGAAAAACCGCCTGAACAGGGCGGTTTTTTGTATCTGCTTTTGGAAAGGATATGATTCCGTTGCGGTTTGACACAAAATAACCATCTGCTATAATTTTTCAACAAGGCCTTGGAACGTCTTGTAGGTTGCGGTTTGACACAAAATAACCATCTGCTATAATACGAACGAAAAAGAATCGTCTTGGTTTATTGTTGCGGTTTGACACAAAATAACCATCTGCTATAATTTTTCAACAAGGCCTTGGAACGTCTTGTAGGTTGCGGTTTGACACAAAATAACCATCTGCTATAATGCCGCGCGGTATCTGGCGTTGACCGAAGAGGTTGCGGTTTGACACAAAATAACCATCTGCTATAATTTTCCGCCAAGCTCACCAGACGCCGAAGAAGGTTGCGGTTTGACACAAAATAACCATCTGCTATAATATGTACGTAAAAAAAGTTTATCGCGGGGCTGTTGCGGTTTGACACAAAATAACCATCTGCTATAATGGTGCCATTTCTGGCGTTAAGCAGGCTGTGTTGCGGTTTGACACAAAATAACCATCTGCTATAATCCAACACGAGTAATAATCAACCCACTTAAGTTGCGGTTTGACACAAAATAACCATCTGCTATAATCAACAAACCGAGAACGATACAATGCTCCTCGTTGCGGTTTGACACAAAATAACCATCTGCTATAATTTTTCCCGAACAAATGCGTCGTGTCGCCCGGTTGCGGTTTGACACAAAATAACCATCTGCTATAATGCTGGCGGCGAACATTACGCCTATTGCGGAGTTGCGGTTTGACACAAAATAACCATCTGCTATAATCCAACCGTTCAACGCGGTCGATATAGCTCCGTTGCGGTTTGACACAAAATAACCATCTGCTATAATGGCGGCGGATTTGTGTTTCGGGCGATAAAGTTGCGGTTTGACACAA
>DJSW01000015.1 GCA_002439085.1 Alphaproteobacteria bacterium UBA6324 | reverse complement strand
CCCCAGCATTGCCGCCGTGTTCGTTTCCGCCGTTGCGGCGTTGGCGGCACTGGTTGATGCCGCGCTTGCCCGTTCCGCCGCCGTCTGCGCGCTCGTCGCCGTTGTCGCGACTGCCGTTTGGCAATCCGAAACCGCTTGGCGGATTGACGGGATCAGGCTGGCCGCCTGCGTGTCGTCGAACACGTCCACCGTGACCGCGCGGTCGATCTGCTCCTTTAACTGCTGCACCTGCATCGTCAGCTTGTCAAAGTTGCGTTCCAGTGTTTCGGCGTGCAAAATCTCGTTTTCACGGTAATCCGTTTCCTGCGTCAACGGCACTTCGCGGATCACGGCGATTTCCGCCCCCGTTTCCGGCGCGGTTTGAAACACCAGATTGCCGCCGCGGATTTCCCAATCGTCGCGTTCCGTTTGGATGTCGCCCAGCTTTTGCCTGACCTTGATATGATCGCGCTCCAAAAAAGAAAACGGGATCGCGAATTCCGTCGCAACCCCGTTTCCGGTATAGATAACCTTGTTTGTTTGACTGCTTACCGTCATTTTTTATCCTTTCAAATAAAAAAGACGAGCGGAAACAATCCCCTCGTCCTGACATCAGCGTTCTGTTTTTGCATTTTATAACGAAATGTTATTCGTTTTTCGCGCGCCTGTCAAGTCCGAAAGCGCATCAATGCCTTGTTTTTAATGAAAAAACGCGTTTTAATAATAGAAAAAGGAGGGGCGACAATGGAACTGACCGCGAAAGATGTTGAGCTGGTGGCGAAATTCGGCACGCCCGTCAAAAGCGAAACCCGCCGCTATATTGTCGAGCTGAAAGGGCTGACAGAGCCGCTGGATTTTGAAAATCCGAAAGATGCCGGCACGAAATACGGCGCTCAGCATTTAAAGGGCGACGGCAACGACATTTTGTTGCTGAACGGTTTGACGCCGAAACAGGTCGATATGATGAACCGCTATCTGACCGCGTATGAACGGGAAAACGGCGTCGCGGCGGAACAAATGAACACGCGCGATGTCAAGCGGATGCTTGGTTTTTTGAAACGCGCAGGTTTCGATGACCGCTATTGTTCTGACCAAGCGTACAAACGCAGGGCGTTCGCGTCCCCCGGCCGACTGTACAAACGCAAAAGCGACGCTTGCCGCGCCGTTGAAATCCCCGTCGGAACAACATACGCCGACGGCGTGAAAACCCAGCGCGCAAATGTCGAAGGCGCGCTGTTCATCGTCGATTCCCATGGACACGGCCGCATTACAAACGTGCCGTCCGATTACCGTCCCGTCGATCCGTCCGCGCGCATCGGCGGATACGCCGACGCGGTCAAACGCCGTCAAGTCCTGCTGCAAAAATCGATCGCCGCCGGTCGGTGATCGTTATTTCGTGATATCAAGCGTCTGTTTGTTTTTCCACCGCTGTTTTTTTTAAAATCGTTGCTTTTTTGTTGATTTTTAGTCATAAAATAACGATTATCTAACTAAGTCAGGGTTTTTAACGAGGAAACGGTTATGGATAGAAAAAGATCTTCACGCGGCAGAACAGCCGACGGTTCTCCCAATCCGATTGACGTCCATGTCGGCGCGCGCGTTAAAATGCGCCGCACGCTGTTGGGGATGAGTCAGGAAAAACTGGGCGAATGCATCGGGTTGACATTCCAACAGGTGCAAAAATACGAACGCGGCATGAACCGCATCAGCGCCAGCCGCTTGTTTGACATCGGCAAAGTGCTGGGCGTGCCCATCAGCTTCTTTTTTGAAGAAATGGACGATCAGGTGGCTGAATTGTCCCCGCGTATGCTGGCCGGCGCGAACGCTTTGGCCGAAGAACCCGTGTTTTTCGATTACGATCCGATGACCAAGCGCGAAACGCTGGATCTGGTGCGCTGTTACTATCTGATCCCCGATCGCCGTCAGGCGAAAAAGGTGTTGGCGCTGGTCAAAGCGATGGCCGCCGAACCCGAAACGGACGACGATTACGAAGACGACGAATAACGCGGACGGTCGCGGCGGGGCGCGGGCGGATGTTTAACGCGCCGCGCGTCGAATGACGGTTACAAAAAAGGCTCTGTTTTTCAACAGAGCCTTTTTTATCATCCGGAAACGGATCAGAACGCAAAACGGACGCCGACGGTGGCTTCGCTCATATGCGTTTTCATTTTGACCTGTTCACCGTCTTCATCAACGCCATATTTGGCGACGGACGGTTTCAAATAGCGGTATCCGACATCGACGGTGACGTTTTTGGCGACTTCGATGCCGACGCCGGCTTTCAAACCATAGGCGAATTTGACTTTGGATTTGGAATAGGCGCCGTCTTCGTCAGTGAATTTCAACGTCATGTCGGCAAAACCGATGCCGGCGCCGATGTACGGCGTGAAAACGCTGTCGTTATGGAAATCGTAATAACCGTTCAGCATGACCGTCTGCATACCGAATTTGACTTTGCTCGCTTCGTCTTCGTCCAACGCGGTTTTGGTTCCCATTTTGGTGAAGCCGTATTCCAATTCGGCGCGGGCGTCGCCGATTTTCGCGCCGACGGCGATATCGCCGCCCCATGTCTGAAAACTGCCGGCGCTGTCTTCGCCTTTGAATTTGATTTTGTCCCAACTGCGCGCCAGTTTTGCGGAAACGTACGGCGTTACGGCCGCCGTTTTTTCAGCCGGAGCGGGCGCGGCCGCCTGTTTCGCGGCGGGAGCGGCTTCGGCCGCAGTGGAAAACAAACCGACGACGGCAACGGCCGCCAACAAAGATTTTTTCATTTATTTCGTCCTTATGCAAAATTAAAACGATGTCACAGTTTGCGCCGGACGAAAAGGCGTGTCAAGGTGTTTCAGGTTAAACGGTTATAAACGCCGGTTTGGCGCAACGCTTCGCCCAACACGATCGCGCCGGATATGGCGACGTTGATTGAACGCGCTTCGGGGCGCATGGGGATGCGCAGGCGCGCGTCGGCAGCGTGATGCACGTAATCGGGGACGCCCGCGCTTTCGCGTCCCAGCAGCAAAATGTCGTCGTTTTTGAAATCAAACGTGTGATAGGGTTCGGATCCTTTGGTCGTCAATAGGACGATTCGCCCTTGGTGCTGCGCGTAAAACTTTTCCCACGAATCGTGGCGCACGCAATCGACCATATCCAGATAATCCATGCCCGCGCGGCGCATTTTCTGGTCGTTAAAGACGAATCCGCACGGTTCAATGACATCGACGGGAAGCCCGAAACACGCGGCCAACCGCAGTAGCGTCCCCGTGTTTTGCGGAATGTCGGGTTCAAACAAAGCCAGACGCATCGGCCGGCCTTTAAACGTTGAACAGGAAATGGCAGATGTCGCCGTCCTGCATGACGTACGTTTTGCCTTCGGCGCGCAATTTGCCCAGTTCGCGGGCTTTGGCTTCGCTTTTGCAGGCGACGAAATCGTCGTAGGAAATGACTTCGGCGCGGATGAATCCCTTTTCAAAATCCGAATGGATCACGCCGGCCGCCTGTGGGGCGGTCATGCCGTCGCGAATCGTCCACGCGCGCGATTCCTTGGGACCGACGGTGAAAAACGTTTTCAGTTTCAACAGCTTGTATCCCGCGGCGATCACGCGGTTCAACCCCGTTTCCTCCAACCCCAGCGTTTCCAGAAATTCCTTTTGTTCTGCGGGGTCTTCCAGCAAAGCGACCTCCGATTCGATCGCGGCGGAAATGACAACCGCCTGATTGCCCTGCTTTTCGGCCATTTCAAAAACGCGTTTGGAAAATTCGTTGCCCGTCGCGGCCGAACGTTCGTCCACGTTGCAAACGTACAAAATGGGTTTGGAAGTCAGCAAAAACAGCTGTTTGTACAGCTTCTGCTGTTCTTCGTCGTCGAAACGGACGGTGCGGGCGGGTTTGCCGTCGCGCAGGGCGTCCAGTACGGGCTGCATGACGGCGACCATTTCCTTGCCCTCTTTTTCGCCGGCGCGGGCTTTCTTTTCAAACGGGACGATGCGGCGTTCCAAACTGTCCAGATCCGCCAGCATCAGTTCGGTTTCAATGGTTTCCGCATCGCGCACGGGGTCAATCGACCCTTCGACATGGGTGATGTCCCCGTTTTCAAAACAGCGCAGGACGTGGACGATCGCATCCACTTCGCGAATCGACGCCAAAAACTGGTTGCCCAGTCCTTCGCCGCGCGATGCGCCTTTGACCAGCCCCGCGATATCGACAAATTCCAGCTGGGTGTAGATCGTTTGTTTGGAATCGGCCAGCTTGGACAGGATTTCCAAACGCGGATCGGGGACGGCGACTCGGCCGACGTTCGGTTCGATCGTGCAGAACGGATAATTCGCCGCCTGCGCCGCCATCGTCGATGTCAGCGCGTTGAACAAAGTCGATTTGCCGACGTTCGGCAACCCTACGATTCCGCAGTTAAATCCCATTTTTTATCCTTTTTTCTTTTGCTGGTACACGGCCAGTCTGGATGTGAATTCCGGCGCGCCGCCCGACAAAGCGCACGGAAAAACCTCGGCGGCGTCCTGCAACAGTTCGCAAATCTTGTCCAATTCCTGCTTGGGAAAGGGGGACAAAATCCAATCGACGACGGGTTCGCCGTGCTGCGGGTGGCCGACGCCGACGCGGATGCGCGTATAGTTCGGCGAACAATGTTCGTCAATGCTGCGCAATCCGTTGTGACCGCCCGCGCCGCCGCCGACTTTGCCTTTCAGCTTGCCGATCGCGCAGTCCATGTCGTCGTGGATGACAATGACGTTTTCGGGCGGAATTTTATAAAAAGCCATCGCCGCGTGAACGGCCAGCCCCGAATTGTTCATATAGGTCGCGGGTTTCAACAGCAACACTTTGTCGCCGCCGATCGTTCCCTCGGCCGTTTCGCCGTTGAAACGCTTGCGCCACGGCGAAAAATTATAGCGGCGGAACAATTCGTCCGCCGCCATAAATCCGATATTATGCCGACTGTTTTTATATTCCGATCCCGGATTGCCCAGACCAACAACCAAAAACATCGGCGCTTACCCTTGCAATTACGCTTTGGCCGGAGCGGCAGCCGGAGCCGCGGCGGCATCGGCCGCGGGCGCGGGCGTTTCGTCGGCGACATCAGCATCGGACGGCGCGGCGATCGCGGCGATCGTGGTATCCAAATCTTCAACGGGTTTGACACCTTCGGGGAATTTGACGTCGGACATTTTGACGACGTCGCCGATGTTCAAACCGGACAGATCCACAAACAGCGTTTCGGGAATGTCTTTGGGTTTGCAGGAAACTTCGATCGCGCGGTAAATGGCGTTCAAAGTTCCGCCCAGTTTCAAGCCCGGGCAAGCCAGTTCGTTTTCATACATGACAGGAACTTCGATCTGCAGCAGAGCGTTTTCGGAAACGCGCAGGAAATCGATGTGAATCGGACGATCGGAAATCGGATGCGTCTGAATGTCCTGACAAATGGCGTGGTACTTGTTTTTGCCGACTTCGATTTCAAACTGGCGCGTCCAGAAACCTTTCTGGCGCATTTGCGCGTCCAATTCCAAAGACGAAATCGAGAACATCACGGGTTCTTTCTTTTCACCGTAGATGACGCCGGGAATCAAACCGGCGCGACGTTCTGCGCGAGCCGCCCCCTTACCTGCCGTTTTGCGTTCATTAACGCGAATGGAAGTAATTTTAGCCATAAATTTTGTATCCTTAAAACTTGTTTGAAAACGGTTCTGCCTCCAGGGGTGCCTGAACCGTTGTTTTCCGCACCATGCGGAAAGCTGTCGTCTGTTTACACCGTTTTGAAACCGAAATCAACACCTGTTAATAAAAAAGCCGCTGTTTCCAACGGCTTTTTTGTCATAAGGGCGGGATCAGTAAAACAGGCTGGTGACGGAACGTTCCTCGCTGATGCGCAGGATGGATTCGCCGACCAGTTCCGCAACGGAAAGGATGCGGATGTTCTTGGCGTCCAAAACAGCCTGCGTCGGCGCGATCGTGTCGGTGATCACCAGCGATTCCAACGGCGAATCCGTGACGCGCTTGACCGCTTCGCCGGACAAAACGCCGTGCGTGACATAGGCATGAACCGATTTCGCCCCCGCGTTCGTCAACGCGACAGCCGCGTTGCACAACGTGCCGGCGGAATCGACGATGTCGTCAACCAGAATACAGTCCTGACCCGCGACGTCGCCGATGATGTTCATGACTTCGGACACGCCGGCGCGTTCGCGGCGTTTGTCGATGATCGCCAAATCGGCGTGCAGGCGTTTGGCGATGGCGCGGGCGCGCACGACGCCGCCGACATCGGGGGAAACGATCATCGGAGTTTTGTCGCGGAAATGGTACATGATGTCCTTGACCATGACGGGCGCGGCCATCAGGTTGTCAACGGGGATGTCGAAAAATCCCTGAATCTGGCCGGCGTGCAGATCCATGGTCACGACGCGGCTGGCGCCGGCGGAGGTGATCAGGTTGGCGACCAGCTTGGCGGAAATCGGCGTGCGCGGCGCGGAACGGCGATCCTGACGGGCGTAACCGAAATAAGGGACGACGGCCGTGATCCGGCGGGCGGACGAACGGCGGAACGTGTCCAGCATGATCAGCAGTTCCATCAGGTTGTCGTTCACCGGCGAACTGGTCGGCTGGATGATGAACACGTCCTGACCGCGGACGGTTTCCTGCACTTCGACGAAAATTTCGTTGTCCGCAAAGCGGCGGACGGAGCATTTCGACAGCGCCGTGTCCATATAGTTCGCAACCGACTGCGCGAAAGGAAGATTGCTGTTCCCTGAAAAGATTTTCATTTCATATCCCTTATGCTGAATTAAAACAAAGCGTCGTCCAACAATCCGATGACGGATATCTGGCGTCCGCTTTTTTCCCCTTTTTGCGACGAACGGCGGTGGGAAAAGTACGATTCGTCCAAAGCGTACGTGTCCTCGCCGACCCATTCGGCCGCTCCGATTCCCTGCCGTTCCAGTCTGGCCAGAACATAGCCGGGCAAATCAAACCTGTATTTTCCCGCGCCGGCGGGAATGAAAAACAGCGACGCCTTGGCGTCCGCCTGTAAAAAGGATTGCTTCATGTCTTCGCCGACTTCGTAGGATTGCGGCGCGATGCACGGGCCGATCAGGGCGGAGATGCTTTCCCGTTCGGCGCCCATGTCGATCATGGCCTGAACGGTGTTTTCCAAAACGCCGCCGACCGCGCCGCGCCATCCCGCGTGGGCGGCCGCGACCACGCCGTTTTCGGCGTCGGCCAGCAAAACGGGCGCGCAATCGGCCGTTTTGATTCCCAGATAGATGCCGGATTCGTTTGTGACCAAAGCGTCGGCATAGGGCGTTTTTTCAAACGGTTCGCGGGACGTGACGGGAACGACGATGGACGAATGGGTTTGATGCAGAACAAACAATTTTTCGACCGTGCATCCCAGATATCCGGCAATCCGCCGCATATTTTCGCGCACTTTAGCCGGATCGTCCCCGACTTTGACCGAACAGTTCAACGAAGAAAAATCGCCCGTTGAAACGCCGTTTTTACGGGTGAAGAAACGGGATCGGATGTTTTCGGCAAAGCATAATGTCGTTTTGGTCATCAAACGTCGTCCGTATTTTGTTCAGTCGATGTTTCCTGCGCTTCATGGCGCGCGGCGATGGTTTGTTCCAGTTTGTCTTCCAATTTTTTCTGCCGGTTTTCAAACCGCTGCTGGCTGATTTCCAGCTTCCGGCCGACCTTTTCGATTTTGCGTTCAAAATTCTTTTGCGTCGTTTCGATTTTCTTTTCAAGCTTTTTCTGCTTGCCGGCCAGACGTTTTTCCAACGTTTTGCGCCGCCGCCGGATGTACCACAGCGTCCACGCGTACGCGCCCCATCCGCCGAAAACGATCCACGGCAGGGAACCGATCATCATGGAAAAACCCCAATCCTTGATCAAAACGGCGGCGGTGGCCTTTAACGCTTCGACAACGCCGTTTTCGTTCAAAATCGTTTTGATCAGATCGTAAAATTTGGCATAAGTCGTGCGTTCGGCGAACGTTCCGGTCATAATCTTTCCGGTGACGTAGAACGCGTAATAAAAAGGCGGGACGGTGAACACGTTCGTCACCCACGTCCACGCCAATCCGACCGGCAGGCTGAAATCCCATTTGAACACTTTGCGGGTGAACAGCCACGTCATGAAAACCAGATACATCTGGATGCCGACCAGCGGGGTCATCGCCCATCCCATGCCGACCAACGCGCCGCGCGCCGTGATTTCCGGCGCCGCTTTCGACCGCAACATGGGGACGACCAGCTTTATGCGCAACAATAAAGCGATTGTTTTGAAAAAGCCCCGTTTTTTGAAATTTATCGGCATGATCCCTCAAAGCGTTGCGATGTTGCGTATTCCTTTATGAAATAACAGACCGCCGCCCGTATGTCTAAGCTTTTTTCGCCGCCCACAGCATTATTGCCAACCCGCCCAGCAACATCGGGACGGTCAGCGCCTGTCCCATGGTGATTCGGGCGAACAAAAAACCGATTTGCGCGTCGGGTTCGCGGAAATTTTCGACGACTCCGCGCGCGACGGCGTATCCCGTCAAAAACAGGCCGGAAACGAATCCGGGGCGGATTCTGACCCACACGCTGCGCGTCCACAAAAAATACAGCACGCAAAACAGCAAAACGCCCTCGAACCCCGCTTCGTACAGCTGGCTGGGGTGGCGGGGCAGGGGGCCGCCGTTCGGAAAAACGACCGCCCACGGCACGGAAACGGTGATCCGGCCGTACAATTCGGAGTTGACAAAGTTTGCCAGCCGCCCGAAAAACAGCCCGATCGGCGTCACGCAGGCCAGAATGTCCGTAAAGTGGAAGAAACCTGTTTTGACGCTGCGGGCGTAAAACCAAACCGCGATGATCACGCCGATCAGTGCGCCGTGAAACGACATCCCGCCTTTCCACAGCGCAAGGATTTGCGACGGATTTTCAAGGTAATAGCCGAGGTTGTAAAACAAAACATACCCCAGCCGTCCGCCGGCGATCAATCCGACCGTGCCCCAGAAAATCACGTCGTCAACCATGGTTTCCGTCACTTGGCCGGGGTAGCGGCGCACCATCCGGCGCACTAAAAACCACGCGCAGACGATGCCGGCCAAATAGGCCAGAGAATACCACCGCAACCCGAACGGGCCGAAATGAACGGCGACGGGGTCGATATCCGGAAAGGCGATGCCCTGATATGTCATGACGTTTTCCCCGCGGCCTTATCTGTACGGGTCGTCGGATTCCAGATACTTGACGTATTTCGCGACGCCTTCCTCCAGCGAGGTGAAAGGTTTCGTGTATCCGGCGGCGCGCAGTTTCTGGATGTCGGCTTGCGTGAAATACTGGTATTGTCCCTTGATTTCGGCGGGCAGATCCATGAAATCCATTTCGGGTTTTTCCCCGACGGCGGTATAGACGGCGCGTAAAACGTCGGCGTACGTCCGCGCCTGACCCGTGCCGATGTTGAACAATCCGCTGATTTCCGGATGCTGCAACAGCCACAGAATCACGTCAACGGTGTCGTCGATCCACATGAAATCGCGCATCTGCTCCCCGTCTTTGTAGGCCGGATTTTCGGATTTGAACAGCGGGAACAGCTTGCCGTTTTTGGCGGCGTTGAAAATGCGGGGAACGACGCTTTGGTGGCGGGTGCTGTGGTATTCGTTGGGGCCGTACAGGTTGAAACACCGCAGGCCGATCCATTGCGGCGGCGTGTTTTCCCCGCGGTTGATCGTGTCGATGATCTTGCGGTCAAGGAACAACTTTGTCCACGCGGCGGCGGACAGCGGGCGCAATTTGGCCAGTCCGGCGGCGGTGTCGTCGTCCTTGAACCCCAGCGACCCGTCCCCGTAAACGCCCGCGGTCGAATCATAGATGAACGGCACCTGATGGTGGGCGCACCACGACCACAGCCGCCACGTCAAATGGATGCGGTCGTCAATCAGCGCGTCAACGTTGTCTTCGGGGTCGAAACCGGTGTAGTTGATGTGCAGAACGGCGTCGATCCGTCCCGCGTGCCGGTCGAGGTATTCAAAAACGTTTTCCGGAAAGACGATTTCGCGCAACGACCGTTTGGCGATGTTGCGCCAGCGGTTGTCCTTTTCAAAACGGTCAACGACCGTGATTTCGCCCATGCCCCGTTCTTCTATGCCGGCCGCGAGGTTCGATCCCAAAAAGCCGGCGCCGCCCGTAATCACATACATAGCACCCTCGTGTTTTTTATGAATTGTAAATCAGTTATAAGCCCAAAAGGGGCTTTTCCTCAAATGTTTTTCTTTAAAAAGAGTCGGAAACGTCCTATTTTAAGGAAAATTTCCGCAAAAAAGGAGTGCTTCGGATGAAAGAGGATCTTTCGATTTTACTGGTCGGGTGCGGCAAAATGGGCGGCTCCGTTTTAAACGGCCTGCTGAAAAAAGGGTTCAAGCCCGAAAACATTCGTGTGGCCGAACCGGATGAAAAAACGCGTGAAAAGCTGGCGGCCGCGGGGGTCGCAAGCGCGGCGTCGGCGCGCGATCTGGCGGATTTTTCGCCCGATTTCGTTTTTTTGGCGGTTAAGCCGTTTATGATTGAACAGGTCGTCGGCGATTTGAAATCCTTTACGGATAAAAAAGCGGCCGTCCTGTCCATCATCGCGGGGCGCAAAATCGAATGGTTCAAGGAAAAACTGGGACGCGACACGGTCGTTTTCCGCGCCATGCCGAACACGCCGGCCGCGATCGGCGCGGGCATCACGGGGGTGAAGCCGTCGCCCGAAGCGTCGGTGGAACAGAAAAAGGCGGCCGAGGAAATCCTGTCTGCCTGCGGGGAAACGGTCTGGCTGGACGACGAAAGTCAGATTGACGCCGTGACGGCCGTTTCGGGCAGCGGCCCCGCCTATGTCTTTTACCTGACCGAAGCGTTGACGGCGGCGGCCAAGGCGGCCGGATTGCCCGACGACACGGCCGAAAAGCTGGCGAAGGCGACGGTCGCCGGTTCCGCGCGGCTGATGATGCAAAGCGATGAAACACCGGCGAAACTGCGGCAGAACGTGACGACGCCGAACGGCACGACGGCGGCGGCTTTGGATGTTTTGATGAATCCGGAAACGGGGTTCGAACCGTTGATGATTCGGGCGGTCAAGGCCGCGCAAATCCGGTCGCGAGAACTTGGAAAATAAGAAAGGCGGGAGGATGTCCCGCCTTTTCCGTATCACACCGGCAATTTTTTGCCGGCCAGAATGTGGACGTGCAGATGCGGCACTTCCTGTCCGCTGTCGCGTCCCGTGTTCATGACCAGCCGGTATCCGTTTTCAGGCAGTCCCCGTTGTTCGGCGACTTTGCCGACCGCCTTGAAAAATCCGGCGATTTCGTCGTTCGACGCGCGGGCGGTGAAATCGGAAAAGTCCGTATATGCGCCTTTCGGAATCACCAACAGGTGGACGGGGGCTTTGGGGTGGATGTCCGCAAAGGCGATCGCGTTGTCGTCTTCGTAAATTTTATTGACGGGGATGTCCCCTTTCAGCATTTTCGCAAAAACATTGTTTTCATCATAAGTTTTCATTTCAATTACTCCTTCGGTCGGGCGGCCTTTTCCGCAATGCCGGAAACGCCCTCCCTTTGTTCCAAAACATTGAACACGTCGTCGGGGGATATCCCCGCGTCCGCCCATAAAACGCACAAATGGTACAGCAGATCCGCGCTTTCCGTCGCGACGTGCGCCGTGTCGCGTGCCACCGCCGCGATGACCGTTTCAACGGCTTCCTCGCCGACCTTTTGCGCGATGCGCTCCGTTCCTTTGGCGAACAGCTTCGCCGTGTAAGAGGTCGCCGGATCGCCGCCTTTGCGGTTTTGAATCGTGGCAAACAGCCTGTTTAAAACTTCCGCCCTCATGTTTCACCCTTTCAATGCTTGAACGGCCTGCGCGACCGTGAACCGGCCGTCGTAAACCGCCCGTCCCGCGATCACGCCCGCGATGTTGTCGTTTTCGTGCGCTTTGCAGTTTCGGATGTCGTCCAGCGATGAAACGCCGCCCGAAACGATGACGGGGATCGACACCGATTTGGCCAGCGCGACCGTCGCGGGCAGGTTGGGACCCGTCAGAACGCCGTCGCGCGCGATGTCGGTGTAAATGATCGCGCAAACGCCGGCGGATTCAAATTTCCGCGCCAGATCGACCGCCGTCACGGCCGACGTTTCCGCCCACCCTTCGACGGCGACGAATCCGTCCTTGGCGTCGATGCCGACGGCGACGCGGTCGGGGAACAGGCGGCACGCCGATTTGACAAATTCGGGATCGCGCAGGGCGGCCGTGCCCAAAATGACGCGCGTCACCCCCTTGTCCAGCCAGCGTTCAATCGAATCCAACGTGCGGATGCCGCCGCCCAGTTCGATTTTCACGTCAACCGATTTCAAAATGTCCTCCACCGGCCGCGTATTGACGGGTTTTCCGGCGAACGCGCCGTCCAGATCGACGATGTGAATCCATTCCGCGCCCTGTTCCGCAAAGCTTTTCGCCCGTTCGGCGGGATCGTTTCCGAACACGGTGGCCCGATTCATGTCGCCCTGTTTCAAACGGACGCATTTTCCGTCTTTCAAATCAATCGCGGGCAGCAGGTACATGGCGGAACCCCTTAAGAAAACTAAAACATTTTTTAATGTTTTTCTGATTATGTAAAACAGGCTGAATCAATATATAAAGGTATCTGATGAAATTAAAACATTTTTTATTCATAGTACTGTTTTTCCGCGCCGTTCAGATGCCCGCCGCCGCCCAAACCGCGATCGTGATCGACGGCGAACGCGCGACGCCCGTTTATGATTCGGCCGCGTCGGAACTGGCGCGCAACCTGTTCACGTTCGACCCGAAACTGGCGCCGGTAAAGTTGGAATACGTCGATTTCAAAATCAACCGCAACCGGACGGCCGACGAATGGGGCAAGGATATCGGGCGTTACAATTTCAAGCTTTTCGGATGCCGCCGCGCGGAAAAAAACATCGTTTTGAACGAAGGCCGCGCCATGCGCCGCGACATGAAGTTCGACAACGTCTTTTTTGAAGAGATGAACGAACTGTTCCCCGTCATCGTGCGAAAGGACAATCCCTATTTTCCGTATTCGATCGGGGCGGAGCGTCCCGATTTGCTGCCCGGATACGTCATCACGGCGGAAATCAAGGATTTGTTCGTCAACGTTTGCGACCAATACGACTGGCGCACCCGCAATTATTCGCAACTGCGCAGCGGTTCGGCGGAAATTCAGGTGCTGTGGCGCGTGATGACGCCTTTCAACCGCAAACTGTATTGGGAGGATGTCACCCGCGGCTACGCGGAAATCCAGACCCCGATCCGCGACGGCGAAGTCCGGCTGGTCGAAAAAGCGTTCGCCGACGCGTTGGTGCGGATTATCGGAATGCCCGGTTTTCTGCAGACGATGCGCAACGTGCCCGATCCGCGGGAATTGCAACGGGCAAAGGCGGAATTCGACGCGCTGGCCTACGAACATAAAAAATACAAAAAGCTGCGCTCGTCATATCGCCGTCGGCGTATGGAATTTTACAACGAACGCAAGCGCGAACGCGATTTGGAAACGCTGGAAAAGCTGGCGGGCGACATTCACCGGCTGACCGGCGGCGATTTGGAAAAAGGGGACGGCGATCTGCACGATCTGGCAGAGCTGGAACGGTTGAAATCGCAGGGGGCGGCGTTGACCCCCGAACAGCTGGAACGTTTGGAACGGTTGAGAAAAGAGCTGGGCGCGGGCGCGGGAAAAGGCCTGTCGGGGCGCGGATTGGATGACGACGCCGAAACCGGATCGTCCGGCCGCGGTTTGAACGACGACGGGACGGAATCGGGCATCATGGGGCGCGGCGTCGGCGATTCGATCGGAACAGGCGTGTTGGCGCACGGTTTGTCGGACAAAGACGACGGCAACGGGATCTTCGCCCGCCTGTTGCGCGATCCGCCGTTGGAAAAGGGGCTGTTCGGCCGCGTTCTGCCCGTCATTCCACTGACCGGTTTTTTTGAAAGCTACGATCTGTCGTCCGCGTTGGAACGGGCGGAGGAAAAATCCGGTTTCATCGTGTCGCCCGTGGACGGTTGGATCACGATCAACAATCAAAAACCGTTCCGCTATCTGTCGCCGATCCGCCTGTACCGCATCCGGTCAAGCGTCGTCGCCGTCACGAATGAAGAGGAAGTAGGGTCGGGGTTGGTCATCGCGCCGTCGCTGGTTTTGACGAACTATGAAATCGCCAAGAAAACGACCTTTGTCAAAACGGAGTTTCTGGACGGCCGCGTCGCGTCGTCGATGGTGTTGCGCGTGAACAGGGACAAAGATGTCGCCCTGCTTTACATGACGCCGACGGAATTCGACAAATACAACTGGCCTGTCCCGTTGCGTTTGGATCTGCCCGATGTCGGGGAACCGTTCTACGCGATCGGCACGCCGATGCGCGGCGGGTTTGAGGGCGCCATGGAAAAAGGCAAAGTCGCCGGATACCGGTTCAGCGACACCGGCGTTGACATTTTGACGAACACCAATGTTCAAAGCGTCACGCTGGGCGGCATTCTGGTCGATGAAAACGGCAACGCGATCGGATTGGCGCACGCTGGGAAAAGCCTGATCGAAAGCCGCGACGGATTCATTCCGGTCGGGGACGCTTTCGACGCGTTGAAAATCCGCATCCGCGACCGCGACATGGACGAAACGCCGACGCAAAAGGCGCGCCGTCTGCGCAAAATGCGCGACAATTACATCAAGTAGGTCAAACGGAAGTGCACAGCAATTTATAGCCTTCGCCGTTCGCGATCGTGAACGTGATGCCCGTCGTTTCCAATTTCTGGCGCAGGCGGTAGATGTGCGTTTCCAGCGTGTGCGTGGATATGCCGTCGCCATATCCCCATATTTCGCGCAGCAGCGTTTCGCGATCGACCGGCGCGTCGTGGCGGTGCAGACAGTTCAGCAGGGCGGCTTCCTTGTCCGTCAGTCGGATCTCGGCGTCTTTGAACGTCAGGGTTTTGGCGGCGAAATTGAATTTCCATTTTCCCAGAAAAACGCTGGCGTCGTCGCTTTGTTCGAATTGGGCGGCGGCGGCGACCAAAGCCGTTAAAAACACGGGCAGGCGGACGGGTTTTTGAAACATTTGAACGTCGTCCGCCGGAAACGGCCGCGACACCAGATAAAACGCCGGAACGCCGCACCGCACGGACGACATCAGCAAATGCTGTTCCGGCGTCGGATCGTCGGCGATCACCGCCGAAAATCGTTCGTTTTGCAAAAAGGAAACCGCTTCGTCGAACGACGGCGTTTCCACGACCTCCTGCGCGATTTCCAGCACGCGAATCTCGCCGGCCAAGGCTTGTCTGGGTTTTTCGGCGGGCGAATAAATCAAAATCTGGCGCATGGGCATTCTCCGTTTCAAAGGGACGGTTTCATCATACGGGGGCTTTCGCCGTTTTTAAACAAAAATACTTGGCACGAAAATTGCAAGGTATAAGGGAAAGAGTAAACGGAGGCTGACAATGTTAAGCACGGATTTCAGGGTTGACATGGCCGTCTGGCAGGACGGGGTGACTTTTCAAACCGCTTTGGCGTCAAAGCCCGCGGCGGATTTCGATCGGTTGATCAGTGTTGACGCCGCCGTCGAACCGGTTGCGGAAACAAAGGTGGAAACATCGGACGCGCAGCCCGTCGCCGCGGCTACCGCCCCCGTCGTTTTGGCCGCGCAGGAAAATTTTGCACCGCGCACTGTTGCCGTTGCGTCCGTCGGCGAAGAGCTGACGCCTTTGGTCGCCGCCGACGCGGATGTCAAACCGGGCAGCCGTTTGAATGCGGAGCTGGCCAGAACCGGATTTTCGCAAAAACCGGAAAAGCTGATCGGCAAAGAATCCCCTTATAATATGTCCCCTGAAAAGGCGAAAGCGCGCGAAACCGCTCAATCCGTTCAAAAAACGCGTATGCCGTCGGCGAATGAAAAGGTGTTTTCCATGGACAAGGCCGCGCGGTTTCATAACGCGCAACACCAATTCGGCGTCGCTCAAATGCCGACGGTTTCCGCGTCCGACGCCGCCAAGCGGATGAGGATGGACGAAAGGCGCCAACAGGCCAAGAATAAAACGATCGACGAAGCCGGTACGACGTTGACGCAAAAACGATCCGCCCCGATCGACACGGCGGCGATTCGCGCGCAGGTTTCCGCGGACGGATTCGGATATCAGCGGGACAAACTGCCGTCGGCGTCGTCGCAATCCGTTTCCCCCGCCGCGTCGTGGTTCCCCGAAGTGATGACCCGCCAGCTGGACGCGTACGAGGCCGCGCGCAAAGTGTCGGCGCAATACGGAACGTCCGCCGCCAAACCGGCCGCCGATTACAACGTTTGAACGACAGCCCTCCGGACGGAGGGCTTTTTCATATCCCTCTATAACCTTGTTGCCGTATGGGAACGCGCGCCGTTCGGCGGTAAACTGGATGAAAGTCCGCGGTTCGGAGGGAATATGATGACAAATAATGACGTGTTGGAATTGTACGCGCCCGTATCGGGCAGGGTTGTGCCGGTCGAATCCGTGCCGGATCAGGTGTTTTCGCAAAAAACGATCGGGGACGGGGCGGCGTTTGCGCCGACATCGTTCATATTGCGCGCGCCGTGCGGCGGCGTTGTGACGAACATTCATTCCGCGCATCACGCTTTGACGTTGAAAACGGCGGCGGGGGTGGAGGTTTTGTTGCACATCGGATTGGATACCGTCATGCTCAAAGGCGCGGGGTTCGATGTCCGGACGGCCGTCGGGCAAAACGTGAATCGGGGCGATCCGCTGATCGCGTTCGATCCCGAAACGATTGAAAGCGGCGGGAAAAGCCTGCTGACGGAAATGGTCGTCGTCGGCCGGACGGCGGGGGTCGAACTGTTGCTGCCCGGACGGGATGTCGCCGCCGGCGCGGATGTCGTGTTGCGCGTCGCCGCGGTTAAGGAGGAGGCGGCCGGAAACGCGGCGGGCGACCGTGTCGAATCGTGGGGGATGGCAATCAAAAATCCGGCGGGGCTGCACGCGCGGCCGATCGCGGTTTTGACAAACGCGGCGAAGCGGTTTTCGGCGTCGATCCTGTTATGGAAAGGGGATCGTTCCGCCAACGCCAAAAGTCTGGTTTCCGTTATGGGATTGGACGTTCAAAAAAGCGATGTCGTCCGCTTGACGGCCGAAGGGGCGGACGCGCGGGACGCCGTCAAATCCCTGATTCCTTTGATCGAATCCGGATTGGGCGAGGATTTGACCCGATCCGCCGAAGAATTTGCCGCGGTTGATCCCGCATCCCCCGCGGCGCGGCGTGATGATGTCGGCGGTGTTTATTCGGGGATTCCGGTTTCGGCCGGTGTGGCAGTCGGCGTGGCCGTGCGGTTGCAGGACGCCGCGATTGAAATCGAAGAGTTCGGCGCGACCCCTGCGCAGGAACGGGAGAAACTGACCCGCGCGCTGGCGGAGGCGGATGAACAGCTCTCCGATCTGTTTGATCAAACGCGCCGCCGTGCCGGCGAAGACAAAGCCGGCATTTTCAAAGCGCACCGTGAATTGCTGAACGATCCGGAATTGGCGGCGGGGGCGGGCGATCTGATCGCCAAAGGACGCAGTGCGGCGTTCGCATGGCGGACGGTGACAGAGCGTCAGGCGGGAATCCTGTCCGAAATGAAAAGCGGGTTGTTGGCCGGACGGGCGCAGGATCTGCGCGATGTCGGGCGGCGCGTGCTGCGGTTGATAACGGGCGAAGTCGAACAAAAGCTTTGTCTGCCGGACAATGCCGTTTTGATCGCGCGGGAACTGTCCCCGTCGGACGCGGCGTCGCTGGATCGCGAAAAAATCGCCGGTTTCGCGACCGTCGGGGGCGGGGCGGCGTCGCACGCGGCGATATTGGCGCGGTCGCTGATGTTGCCGGCCGTCGCCGGATTGCCGGAAACGGTGCTGGACATTTTAAACGGGACGCCCGTTTTGTTGGACGGGACAAAGGGAGAATTACGCACGAACCCCGATGCCCTGTTGTGCAAAAAGGCCGCTTTGCGGGAACAGGCGGATCGCGAAATCCGCACGGCTTTGTTTAAGGAAAAGGATGTTCCCGCCGTAACGGCCGACGGAACGCGGATCGAGGTCTGCGCCAACATCTCTTCCGTCAAAGAGGCGGCGCAGGTCGTTGAAAACGGCGGTGACGGCGTCGGTTTGCTGCGTTCCGAATTTCTGTTTTCGGGACGCGGGCGTGCGCCGGACGAAGACGAGCAGGCCGCCGCCTATTCGGCCGTCGCGGAAACGCTGGGAGCGGAAAGGACACTGATCGTGCGCACGTTGGACGCCGGCGGGGACAAGCCTTTACCCTATTTGCAAATGCCGCGGGAGGATAATCCCTTTCTGGGGGTGCGCGGCATCCGTTTGTCGCTGGCTGAGCCGGACGTTTTTCGCGCGCAGATCCGCGCCGTTTTGCGCGCGGCCGGAAAAACGGGGCTGCGGCTGATGTTCCCGATGATTGCGGATGTCGGCGAACTGATCAGCGCGAAACAAATCGTCGCGGAGGAACGCGAACGGCTGAACGTGGCCGCGCCCGTCGGCGTCGGCATGATGGTGGAAGTCCCCGCCGCGGCGGTCATGGCCGACGTTTTCGCGCGTTACGTCGATTTCTTTTCGATCGGGACGAACGATTTGACGCAATACACCATGGCGGCGGATCGCGGCAACGCCCGATTGGCGGATTTCACCGACGCGTTGCATCCGGCCGTTTTGCGGTTGATCAAACAAACGGCGGACGCCGCGAAACAACACGGCCTGCGGGTCGGCGTTTGCGGCGCGGCGGCGGGCGAATCGGCGGCCGTTCCCGTCCTGATCGGTTTGGGGGCGGATGAATTAAGCGTCGCGCCGTCCGCCGTTCCGGCCGTCAAAGCGGCGGTCAGGGCTTTGTCGATCGACCGCTGCCGCCTGTTGGCGCAAGAGGTGCTGGAATTGGAAACGGCCGCCGCCGTCCGGTCGAAAATCGGGGAATTTTTGAAAAAATAGGAGTGTCCGCCATGGGAAAGAAAGCCTTTATGTTTTTGCAGCAAATCGGAAAATCCCTGATGCTGCCGGTCGCCGTCCTGCCCGTCGCGGGGTTGCTGCTGGGGATCGGGTCGGGGTTGCTGAATGCGGAAGTGACGTGGATTCCGACTGTTATTCCGCAGGTTATGACCCAATGCGGCAACGTCATTTTCGACAATATGCCGCTGATTTTCGCGATCGGCACGACGCTGGGGCTGACCGACAACGACGGTGTCGCGGCTTTGGCGGCGGTGACGGGGTTTCTGGTGCTGCAGGCGACGATGGGCGTCATGGCGGACGTTTTGTGGTTTCATGTGTCGTCCGAACGGGAAACGTTGGGGATTTTGGCCGACGCGCTGGGCTACGACGTCGATTTCGCGCGCCGGATCGTTTCGACGAACGCGGGGATCAAGACCATTCAAACAGGCGTGTTCGGCGGGTTGTTCGCCGGCGTCGTCGCGGCGTGGGTATATAAACGGTTCTACCGCGTCAGTCTGCCGCCGTATCTTGGGTTTTTCGCGGGCAAGCGTTCCGTGCCGATTTTAACGTCCCTGATCGCGATCGTTTTGGGTGTCGCGCTCAGCCTGTTCTGGCCGCCCGTGCAGGAATTGATCAACACGTTTTCCATGTGGGCGGCGTACAGCGCGCCCGCGGTGGCCGGAGCGACTTACGGGTTTGTCGAACGGTTGCTGCTGCCGTTCGGGTTGCACCATATCTGGAACGTGCCGTTTTTCTTTGAAATCGGGGCGTATGTGAACAAGGCGGGCGAAGTCGTCACCGGCGACATTCCGCGGTTTTTCGCGGGCGATCCGACGGCCGGCATACTGGGCGGCGGGTTTTTGATCAAAATGTTCGGCCTGCCCGCCGCGGCGTTGGCGATCTGGCAAACCGCAAAGCCCGAAAACAGGCTGAAAATCGGCGGGATCATGGCGTCCGGCGCGTTGACCGCGTTTTTGACAGGGATCACCGAACCGCTGGAATTCACGTTCCTGTTCGTCGCGCCCGCGCTGTATTTCGTTCACGCCGTGCTGGTCGGCACGGCCTTTGCCGTCGTCAATCTGGCCGGCGCACATATCGGTTACACGTTTTCGCAGGGCGCGATAGATTTCGGCCTGTTTTACGCGCTGGATACGAAACCGTGGCTGGTGTTCGTTCTGGGGCCCGTTTACGCGGTTATCTACTATGCCGTGTTCCGGTTTTTCATCACGGCGTTTGATATGAAAACCCCCGGCCGCGACGATGACGCGGGCGTGGCCGCCGCGCAAACCGGCGATGATGAGCACGGGGCGAAAACGCAAACGGCGGCGCGGTTGGTGGCCGCGTTCGGCGGGCGGGACAACATTCAAAACCTTGACGCCTGCATCACGCGGCTGCGGCTGATTTTAAAAGATCCGGCCAAGGCGAGTGATGCGGAATTGAAAGCGTTGGGCGCGACGGGCGTGATGCGCGTCGGCCACGGCGTCCAAGCCGTTTTTGGCACGATATCGGAAAATTTGAAAACGGAGATGGAGGAGTTTTTGCGTTCCGGCGCGGACGTTCCCGTCATCTCCGCCCCCGTTCTGTCAGTCGATGTGCGCGCCGCGTTAGGCGGGGACGCCAACATCGTATCGGTTGAAAGCGAGGCCGACGGCGGCGTTTGCGTCCGGCTGGCCGATCCGTCCCTGATTGACGAGGAAAAACTGCGCGAATCCGGTGTGGCGCTGATGTTCAAAATCAACGGCGAACGGGCGTACCTGTCGTTTTCATAAAATGAAAAACCCTTCCGTTTTTTTGGGCGGAAGGGCTTTTCTTTAAATCAGGGAATCGCAGAATTTCTTGATCCGGTCGCAGGCCTTTTCCAGCAATTCCGTCGATGTCGCGTAGGACAGGCGGAAATACGGCGACAACCCGAACGCCACCCCCGGAACGACGGCGACGCCTTCGGTTTCCAGCAGGGCGGTCACGAAATCCGTGTCGTTTTCAATGACTTTTCCGGTCGGCGTTTTTTTGCCGACGCATCCCGCGATGGACGGGTAGAGGTAGAACGCCCCCTCCGGCGTGCGGCAGGAAACGCCGTCGATCGCGTTTAATTTGGCGGCGACCATGTCGCGGCGCGCTTTGAAAATGTCGTTGCGTTCTTTCAAAAAATCCAGCGGGGAGTTCAGCGCGACGACACCGGCGGATTGACAGAACGAAACGGCGTGCGACGTGCTTTGCGATTGGATTTTGTTCGCGGCCTTGATCACTTCGACGGGGCCCGCGGCGTAACCGACGCGCCACCCCGTCATGGAATAGGATTTGGCCAGCCCGTTGACGGTCATGGTGCGGTCTTTCAATTCCGGTGCGACGGCGGCGATGCTGTGCGATTTAAAACCGTCGTAAACGATGTGTTCATAGATTTCGTCGCTGATGATCCACACGTGCGGGTGTTTTTTCAACACTTCGGCCAACGCGCGCAGCTCGTCAACCGTGTAGGCCGCGCCGGACGGGTTCGACGGCGAATTCAAAATGAACCATTTGGTTTTCGGGGTGATTGCCTTTTCCAAATCTTCGGGTGTGATTTTGAACCCTGTTTCCTCTTTGCCCGTCACGAACACGGGCGTGCCCTGCGCGATGCGCACCATGTCGGGATAGGACACCCAGTAGGGCGCGGGGATGACGACTTCGTCATCGGGGTTGACGGTCGCCATGATGATGTTGAACAGCGTTCCCTTTCCCCCGCAGTTCACGGTGATCTGGTCGGGTGTGTAATCCAACCCGTTTTCGCGTTTCAGTTTGTCGCAGATCGCCTGACGGAAAGCCAAAGTCCCCGCGACGGGAACGTATTTCGTTTCCCCGCGGTCAAGGGCGGCTTTGGCTGCGTCGCAAATGTGTTTCGGCGTCGGGAAATCAGGTTCCCCGACCCCAAGGTCGATAACGTCAACGCCCTGCGCTTTCAATTCCTTGGCCTTGGTCGTGACGGCCAAAGTGGCGGACGGTTTGACAGCCAGCAAACGATCGGCGACAATGCTCATTTCTACCCCCGTGAATGATGAAAAAACGGTGGTCAGCATACTTTAGTCGCTATCGCCCGTAAAGAGGTTTTTCGTTATTTTTTCGGTTCGATACACAGCTTGACATCCGAAAACAGGACGGTTTTGAAATTCGCCGCCACGTCCAGCGTTCGGCAGTTCCAGTTCAGCAATTCCGGATTTTCGTCGTAAACCAGCCCGAACGCGTCTTGGAACAAAGCGGCGCGGACGGCGGCGTTGGCGATCAGATCCGTTCGCAGGCCGTCCGTTTTCCCCATGCGGGCGATGTCCCACCCGTGCCATTGGTTGTCGGACGGGGCGTACAGGACGATTTTCGCCGTCGGGTTCGTTTCGGCGATTTCGGCCGCGACGCCCGCCAGCGGAAAACGGTAAAGTTCCAGCACGGCGTTTTCGGGCAGGACGACCCGTTCGTTTAAAATGTCCGCCCGCGTTCCGAACCCCCAAGGGGCGGACAAAACGGCCGTCGAGGCGAAAACGGCCGTTCCGATCACGGCGGCGGACAGGTACAACGCTTCGCCGATCAGGGACGCGGGCTTTTTCCATTTGGAAAACGCCGCGACCAAAACGACGGCGGTTAAAGCTTCGATCGGAACGGCAAAGCGTAGGTTGGCGGCCGTTGTCAGCCAGACAACATACGAAACGCCCAGCCACAGCGCCGCTTTTTTCATCACGGGCGACAGGCGGCATCGGAACGCCAAAGCGCACGCGGCGGTGACGAACAGCGCGGCAAATCTGAAATCGGTCAGTTCCTGCAGCGCGCCGACGTTGGATGTATAGGGGTGGTTGATCAGGTAAAACGGCAGGAAAGCCAGCTGAAAACCCGTGACGCCGTCCAAATGTAGGCGATCGACGTAGTTTTCGTTCAAATAAAACGGCGATTTGAACACTTTGTTCCAAAACGGGAAAAACGGGTTTTGAAAATCGTTCCACAGCATGACCGCCCAAAATCCGTCCGTCGCCAGAAATCCGGCCAGCCCGCCCGCGGCCAGCCAAGCGATGAACGTTTTAGGCTTCGCCAGCGTCCTGTATGACAAAAGCAACGCGATTCCCGTTGAAACGCAATAAACGGCGGCGGTCAGCTTCAACCCCGCGGCCGCGCCCAGCAGGAAACCGGCGGCGGCGTAGGTCTTTTTATGATCTGGAAAGCGCAGGATCAGGTACAGCGCGGATAAAATAAGGGCGGCGGCCGGAATTTCATGCGTCGCCGTTCCGATTTGAAACCACGCGGCGACGCCCGTCGCGCCGATGATTGAAACGGCGGAGCAGCACAGCTTGCCTTTTAACGTTTTGAAATCGAAAAACAGCAGAGAGATTTCAAACAAAACGAACAGCATCGCGCCGAACGGCAAGCCGGTCGCGAAATAATATCCGCCGCGGTCGTTTCGGAAAAACGCGTTCAGCTTGTACAGCAGCGCGTCCAACAGCGGATTGTAATAGGTCGCGACGGACGCGGGGGCGATGTCCGTTCCCAGCCGCCCGTTTAAAAACGCAAATCCGTTGTAATGGTGATACAGCAGGTAATCGTAGGTCAGCTCGAATTTCAACGCGGCGGAAACCAACCCGCCCGCCGCCAGAAAAATCAGGGCGGCGCAAGCGTGAAAGAGCGTGGAACGGTTTTTTGTGTTAATGGATTGCATCCGGCGGTTCGCGTCCTTATATTGTTACGGCGGTCATTTTAACGGTCTGAAAAGGAAAGGTAAAGCGTTGAGTGTCATTCTGCCTCTTTACAACCGTCCGGAAAACGACGCGCCGGCGGATTTTAATCTGGTCAGCGCGTATCAACCCGCCGGCGACCAGCCCGAAGCAATCAGGGCGTTGACCGAGGGGTTGAAAAACGGCGAACGCGATCAGGTGCTGATGGGCGTGACCGGATCGGGCAAGACGTTCACGATGGCGCAAATCATCAAACAGACGCGCCGTCCCGCGCTGATCCTTGCCCCGAACAAGATTCTGGCCGCCCAGCTGTACGGCGAAATGAAGTCGTTCTTTCCCGAAAACGCGGTCGAATACTTCGTTTCCTATTACGATTACTATCAGCCCGAAGCATACATTCCGCGCACGGACACCTATATTGAAAAGGATTCCGCGATCAACGAACAAATCGACCGGATGCGCCACGGGGCGACCCGCAACGTGTTGGAACGCCGCGATGTCGTGATCGTCGCGTCCGTGTCGTGCATTTACGGTTTGGGCAGCGTGGAATCGTATTCCTCAATGGCTTTTTCCGTTCAGGCGGGACAAAGTTACGACATTCGCGACATTGCCCGCAGGTTGGTCGAATTGCAGTACCAGCGCAACGATCTGTCGTTCACGCGCGGCACGTTCCGGTTAAAGGGCGACGTTTTGGACATCTTTCCGTCCCATTACGAGGATTTGGCGTGGCGGCTGTCCTTTTTCGGCGACGAATTGGAATCCGTGTCGGAATTCGATCCGCTGACGGGTGAAAAAAAGCTGGAGCTGAAAGAAGTCACCGTCTATCCCGCCAGCCACTACGTCACGCCGCGTCCCGCCCTGTCGCAGGCGATGAAAACCATTCGCGCGGAATTAAAGGAACGGCTGGCTTATTACGCCGCCGAAAACAAACCGCTGGAGGCCGAACGCATTGAACAGCGCACGCGGTTCGATCTGGAAATGCTGGAAGCAACCGGCCATTGCAAGGGCATTGAAAACTATTCCCGCCACCTGACGGGGCGCGCCGCGGGCGAACCGCCGCCGACCCTGTTTGAATACCTGCCGAAAGACACGATCCTGTTCGTGGACGAAAGCCACGTTTCCGTGCCGCAGATCGGGGGGATGTACCGCGGCGACTACAACCGCAAAAGCACGCTGGCGAATTACGGGTTCCGGCTGCCCAGCTGCATCGACAACCGCCCGCTGAAATTCGAGGAATGGGACAAAATGCGGCCGCAGACGATCTTTGTTTCCGCCACTCCCGGCGATTGGGAGCTGAAACAGACGCATGGCGAATTCGTCGAACAGATCATCCGGCCGACGGGGCTGCTCGACCCGAAATGCGAAGTCCGCCCCGTTGCGACGCAGGTTGACGATCTGTTGGCGGAATGCAGGGCTTGCTCCGAAAAGGGGCAGCGCGTCCTTGTCACCACGTTGACCAAAAAAATGGCCGAGGATCTGACCGCGTACATGGCGGAAAACGGCGTCAAGGTGCGTTATATGCATTCGGATATCGACACGCTGGAACGCATTGAAATCGTGCGGGATCTGCGCTTGGGCGTGTTCGACGTGCTGGTCGGCATCAACCTGCTGCGCGAGGGACTGGACATTCCCGAATGCGCTTTGGTCGCCATTTTGGACGCGGACAAAGAAGGCTTCCTGCGTTCCGACCGTTCGCTGATTCAGACCATTGGCCGCGCCGCCCGCAACGCCGACGGGCGCGTGATCCTGTACGCCGACAAAATCACGGATTCGATGAAACGCGCTTTGGGCGAAACGGCGCGCCGCCGCGAAAAGCAGGAACAGTTCAACCTGGAACACCACATCACGCCGAAAACGATCAAACGCGACGTTGCGGACATTCTGGATAGCCTGCGGGAAAAAGAGGGCGGAGAGCTGCCGACCAAAAAAGACGAATCGGTTTTGGCAAACGACAAAAAACTGCGCGACACTTTGACAAAACTGGAAAAGCAGATGCGCAAGGCCGCCGAGGATCTGGAATTCGAGCAGGCCGCCAAACTGCGCGACGAAATCAAACGCCTGCGCGCGATGTCGTTGCAGTTTTCAGATCAATAATCACTTTAATGTTTTTTCCGCTTCGTCCAACGCTTTTTTCAAATCAACGCCGATACAATCCGCCAGCATCAGCAACGTCCGTAAAGTCGGGCTGTTTTGCCGGTTGACAATCAATGTTACGGCGGTTCTGCTCAACCCCGTTTCTTTGGAAATGCGCAATTTTGTGATGCGTCGTTCGATTCTTTCGCGTTCCAGAATTTCGACCACTTTTTGCGATAATTTTTCAGCATCTTCTCGCTTCATTCTTCAATGATTATCGCTTGACACGTTTGTTTAAATGCAATTATAATTACATCAACCGGACACAAATGATTTTGGAATTAAGATGTTGATTTTAACGGACTTTCTGGGAAAGGGTTCGACCAGACTTTGCTTTAAGCATCCGACAAAGACGGGCAAATGCGTTAAAATACCGTCTCGCTTCAAAGAAGCGGATTTTTTCGATCGCGAAATCCATACTTTTTACACCGCCAAATCGGTTTTAAACGATTTTGTCGCCCAAACCGCCCCGTGTTTGGTCGATACGAATTTGGGGAAAGGGTTGGAATGCGAAGCCTTTTTTGACGACGACGGATCGCCGTCGAAACCGTTGGGATATTATATAACAAATGGAAAAATTTGTCCCGAACTGGCGGAACAGCTGAATTTTTTCGCGTATAATCTGTTGGCGCACGATTTGTTTTTTTATGATTTCAATTTGAACAATTTTGTCGTTCAGATCAAAAACGGTAAAAAACAGTTGAAATACATTGATATGAAAAGCTTTTGCCGCTACAAAGGCTGGTGTTTTTTGAAATTGGAAAACATCATTTCCCCTTTGGCGCGCATACTGGTGAAACGGCGGTTGAAACGCCTGTTCGGTTTGTGCGGATTGAAAGTCTGAGCGTTCCCCCGCATCCGAGATAAAATAAAAAAAAACACGATCGCCTTGCCAGCTAAACAGAAAGGCAAGGCGGCCGAGGAGCAATATCAGGGTTGGAACATTAAAAACGCGACGCCTGCGATTTTGTCGGGGAAACACACGGTGTGAATCATGTCCGCCTGAAACGGGCGGCAGGTCATGCCGTCAACGGTGATGGCGGACGTGCCGGATGTCATCCACAACGCTTTGATTGCCGGTTCTTTTGCCGTGTTTTTGATTTTTTCGCCCCATTTCGTTTTGGATATGAACGGCCACAGGTTTTCATCCCTGTTGACAATCCTGATCTTCGCCTTTTCCGCCACTTGCGCCAAAAACATCGAATTGCGGTTGCCGGACGTTAAAAACACCGTATCATCGGGGACGATCAGCTTGTCGGGGAAATCCGGCCGCAAACGGGCGTTCTCGCCGACGCTCAGCTTGCCCCACACGCCCGAATTCCAAACCGTGCCGACGCACATCGCGAACAAAACGACGCAGGCGGAGATTTTGACCGCCTGTTTGACGGTCGAACCCGTCAGAGGGCGCCACGACGCCGCGGCTTTGACGAAAAACACGGGCAGCATCATTTCGACGGGGATCAGATAGCGCACGACCAGAAACGCCTTGATCCAAACGACATAGGAAACGATTAGCCAGAACGCCAGAAACTTTTCCGCACGGGTCATTTTGATCCGGCGCGCCCGAACCGCCCAGACGACCAGCAAAACGGCCGCGAACAGCCAGCGGAAATCCGAAAACGTCATATGATCCAACGTCGGTTCGCTTCCCTCCGTCACCGAAATCAGCAGCAGCGGCAGCAACAGCAGTTTCGGCAGGGACGTGTTCAAATCGGGCGATTCCAGCTGCATCGGCGTGAAATTCGACGCCGCGAACCACGGCGACCGGAACACGCCGTTCAAAAACGGAAAGAACGGGTTTTGATACATCGCGTACAATTTGTACATCCAAAAACCGTTCGTCGCCAGAAAACCGAGGACGCCGCACAGCGCGAACAGTCCGATGCGCTTGAAATCCCTGCGGTTGAACGCGATGAACACGATTCCGGACGACAGGCAATAGGTCGCCGCCGTCGGTTTCAACCCCGCGGCCGCGCCCAATAAAAACGCGGCGAACAGCTCTTTTTCCCCCTTTAACATCCAATAAAGGGCGGCCAGCACCAAAACGGCGACGGGGATTTCGTTGCTGGTCGAACCGATTTGGAACCACGTCGCAAAACCGGTCGCGCCCAAAACCATGGACGCGGCAATGGCGGTTTTATCGGTGAAAAACAACCGGTTGATTTTCAAACAGACGAACAGCAGCAACCCGAACGGCAATCCGGTCAGTGCGAAATAAAGCCGCGGGTTTGTGTCCAGACGTTTGATCAAAAACCAGTTGACGGCGTCCAGCAGCGGATTGAAAAAGCTGTGGTATCCGGCGGGGGCGACATCAATGTCGTAACGGTTGTGAACAAAGGCGAATCCGTTGTAATAGTGATAGTTTGCCAGATCGCACAAAACGTCGTAAAGCAGAAACGCACTCAGCGCGCTGCCGGCCGCCAGACAGACGATCAACGCCAGCCAGTCTTCGCGCGTCAAAAACAGGAATTTTTTATCAGTCATTTTTGTCGGTCACCGCAACGGAAACAAAGAATTGTAATCGACGCCCTTGTACCGCGGTTTTTTCGGATCGGGAATGGTTTTGGCCGTGGCCAGCAATCCGCGGCTGCGCAGCGTCCATTCCAGATTGTTCAGCTTTTCCTGATACTGCGGGCGGTCGGCGATGATGATGCTGAACCAATGATACGCGTCGATCGGGTTGTAAACGGACGACAGTTCGTCGTTATATAAAAACGCCAGCTGTTCCTGCGCGGCGCGCTGTCCGGCCTGCGCCGCCAGCGTCAGCCATTTTTGCGCGGCGAAGCTGTTTTTGTATTCCGCCAGCCCGTACAGGTGGATCATGCCGACCATGTATTGCGCGTCGATGTCGCCCTTTTCGGCGGCGGGCGCCAGAAATTGCAACGCCTGTTTATAATCCGCGCGGTTGAACGCGGCGATCCCCTTTTCGGCGTCGGAATAGCCGTCCGCCATTTCCGGCGAATAAAAATCGGGGATGAAAACACAGCCGGACAACGCCAGCAACAAGGGGAGGATAAAGCGCGTTTTCAACGACATCACCGGCCTCGCCCGCTTAAAACGGCCAGCTGCGCCGCGGTCAGGGGCTGTTTCGCCCTGACGGGTTTGCGGCCGTCCAGATCGACGTTGACCTCGAACACGCGTTTCAAAACGGCGCGGTCGTCCTTGGTGTTTTTACGCAATTCGTGCCACAGCGCGTCGCGGTCGCGGGGCGTCATATAGGTCGTGTCCACCATGACGGCGACGGGTTCGGCTTTTTTCGTATATTTGTTCGGGTGATCCATGTCCAGCTGGTGCAAGATCGTTTGCGCGTTTGAAACGGGGTCGAATTCCCATTTGTCCCCTTTGTCGGGCGACAGCGGGGTTTTGATGTCGAACGGGTGGCCTTCGCCGTCGTAAAAGTCGATGTAAGGGGTATCGGATCGCGAAACGGGGCCTTTGACCGCGCCGGAAAACTCGGCCTCTATCGCGGTCATGGCTTCGCGCAGGACTTTGCCGTTCGGGTCGCCGTGATGGGCGGGGTCGTCGATCAGCGCGTCAAAGGACGGATGGTTGCGGTAACGCGCGGGAACGTCGTCGATTTTGCGGATGTCCCGCTGGCGGCTTTGTTGGCCGCCGGCAGTTGCGACGCGGGAAGGTTCCGGTAGGTTTGACATGAAACACCTCTTAAAAAACGTTGCCCTATCTTGCGCTAAAAATCGCGGTTTGTCCAGCCGCAAAGATACGGCGGCTGTTTTTCCGCAGGGCATAAAAAAACTGCCGCAAAGGCGAATTAAAAAATATGTTTGCGTTGTAAACTTGAATGTCGGAAACAAATCGCCTACTTTCATCAAAGAAAGGAACAAAACGGAATGATTGATTTGCCGCCGCAGGCCGGAACGGAAGAGTTGATCGCGATGGTGCGTCCGCCGTATCCGGACGGATTTTTCCCGTTGGGGGCGGGGTGGACGGCCGTTTTCTGGGCGGTCGCCGGCATTATTTCGGCGGCGGTTCTGATTTACAACAGCCCGCGGATGCGCCGCCGGCGCGAAGCGTTCGACTGTTTGAAATCCGCGCGGCGCGCCTTTTTCGACACGGGCGACGTTTCCGGATTGGCCGCGCAAGTGTCCGTTTTGCTGCGGCGGGCGGCTCTGCACCGTTTCGGGCGGACGCGGACGGCCGGTTTAAGCGGGCGGGATTGGACGGATTTTTTACGGGACACGGGGGCGCGTTTGAACGAGGAAGATGTTTTTTTGCTGGAAAATCAAGCGTTTGCTCCGGCTGATTTCGAAAACGATTTGCGGCGCGGGCGGCATTTTCTGGTTTCCGCCCGTAAATGGTTGGAGAAAAACCTATGACCGGTTTTGCGTATCCTCAAATGTTTTTGCTACTGGTGTTGCCGTTCATCGTGCGCGCCGTTTTGCCGCGGGTGAACGACAACGGCGGCGATGCGCTGAAAATCCCCTTTTTCGACGATGTGCGCGATTTGCGCGCCGCGGGCGTCCGGCCGTTTGCCGGCGGGTTGAAATGGCGGCGGTTTCTGGGCGCGCTGATTTGGATCGCGCTGGTGACGGCGGCGGCGAATCCGCGTTGGACGGGCGAACCGGCCAAAGTCCCGTCGCAGGGGCGCAACCTGATGCTGGTTCTGGATATTTCGGGGTCGATGCGGGAAACGGATTTCGTTTTGCAAAATCAAAACGTGCGCCGGTGGGACGCGGTGCGCGCGGTGGCGGACGCTTTTGTCAAAAAACGCGCGGGCGACCGCGTCGGCGTCGTTTTGTTCGGCGAACGGGCGTATGTGTATGTTCCGCTGACGTATGATTTGAAAACGGTGTCCGCTTTGCTGGACGAAGCGGACGTCGGCATGGCCGGATCGCAAACGGCGATCGGCGACGCGCTGGGGCTGGCGTTAAAAACGATGGCGGACGTTCCGGCCAAAAGCAAGGTCGTCGTTTTGCTGTCGGACGGCGTCGCGAACGCGGGGGCGATGAAACCGTCCGAAGCCGCGGAATTGGCGGCGAAAGCGGGGGTGAAAGTCTATACGGTCGGCGCGGGGTCGGATTCGATGCGGCTGTCGGGATTGTTCGGCATGATGCAAATTCCGCGCGGCGACGAAATCGACGAAGCGGCCTTGCGTGAAATCGCGCAAAAAACGGGCGGCCGGTATTTCCGCGCCAAAGACACGGCGGAGTTGGCGCGCATTTACGGGGCGATCGACGCGCTGGAACCCGTGGAAAACGACGCCGTTTTCGTCCGCCCCGTGAAAGCGTTGTTTTACTATCCGCTGGCGGCCGCGTTCGCTCTTAGCGCGCTGGGGGCTTTATCCCTGCTGATCGGGAGGCGGGTATGACGGAATTTCATTTTTTGCGCCCCGAATGGCTGTGGGGATTGACCGTGTTGCTTTTACTGCCGTTTCTGGCCGGAAAAGGCCGGTCGAACGGCGGGTTGTGGCGCGATTTTTGCGACCGGATTTTGTTGCGGCCGCAGCTGGTCGCCGGAACGGGGGCAAAGACGTTCGTTCCGGTTGTTTTGGCGGGCGTGTGCTGGGTTCTGGCGGTGCTTTCGCTGGCGGGGCCCGCGTGGGAACGGTTGCCGCAACCCGCGGTGAAAAAGGGCGTTGACACTGTTTACCTGCTGGACATTTCCGTTTTTATGACGCCGTCGGATGTCAAACCGTCGCGCATGGATCGCGCGCGTTTCAAACTGCACGATTTTTTGCAAAAGACAAAGGACGGGCAGAACGCGCTGGTGCTGTACGACAACGAACCGTTCGTCGCCGTTCCGTTGACGCAGGACGCCAAAGTCATCGACCAAATGCTGCCCAGCGTTCAGGCGGGCATGATGGGCGGCCGGATGCCGGATGCGGCGAAAGCGCTGGATCAGGCGCGGGCGTTGTTGAAACAGGCCGGATCGACGCGCGGCCGTGTTGTGATGATCGGGGCGCACGTTTCCGGCGGGAATCTGGCGGCCGCGCGAAAAGCGGCGGAAAAGCTGAAATCCGACGGCTTTCCCGTGTCCGTTTCGGGGGTTGGGATGGGACACGGCGCGCCGCTGCAAATGCCGGACGGGACGTTTTTGAAATCCGGCGGAAAGCCCGTTTTGTCGGCGTTGACGGCGGATAATTTGGAAAAAATCGCCGTTTCCGGCGGCGGCGTTTATCGCGCGGCCGGATTGGACGACGCCGATGTGGATGCGATCGCGGGTGTCGCGGCGGATGCGGGCGGGGTTTCCGCCGGTTCAAACACGGATGTGAAGGCGGACGCGTGGCGCGATTTCGGTGCGGTTTTGTGCTGGCTGATCCTGCCGTTCGCCGCGCTGGGATACCGCAAGGGATGGCTGGGCGTCCTGCTGCTGGCTTTGACGCCGGTTCAGGCGCGGGCGGACGTTTCCGATTTGTGGACGCGCAGTGATCGCAAAGAGGCTTTGCGCATCGCGGCGGGTGAAAAACCGGCTGACGCGAACGTGTTTTCCGATCGCGGCTGGCGGGGCGTCGCGCTGTACAAATCCGGCGATTTCCGGTCGGCCGCCGCGGTGTTGGGCGATCCGGACGATGCCGAAACGCGGTACAATCTGGGCAACGCGTTGGCGCGCGCGGGACAGTATCAACAGGCGATCGAAGCTTATAAACAGGTTTTGGAGGAAGATCCGAATCACGCGGACGCCGCTTTTAATAAGAAATATTTGGAAGACAGGCTGAAAAACAATCAACAGCAGAATCAACAGAATCAACAACAACAGCAAAATCAGGAACAACGGCAAAACCAACCGCAAAACCAACCGCAGAACGGCGGGCAGGGGCAACAGGGACAAAATCAACCGCAAAACCAAAATCAGCGGCAGTCCGAACCTCAATCCGCCGAACGGGGGCAAAAAGAGCAAGGACAGAAACAGGCGCAACAGGGGCGGGACGGACAACAGGAAAACAAGGCGCGTCAACCCGACCCCGCGGAGGATAGGGGGCAACAGGAAAATCAACTGCAATCCGCCGGTGTCCGGCCGCAAAACGGGGACGAACAGAAACGCGAAAACGGGCAATCCGCGCCGTCTGGGAAAAAATCCGATGCGGATGACCGCGAAAAACGCGAACAAATGCAGTGGCTCAGCGTCATTCAGGACGACCCGTCGGGACTGTTGCGCGAAAGGATCAGGCGGCGCAATCTGATGAACGGAGGCGTAAGATGATGAAAAAAACAATCATGGCGGCGATGTTGTGGGCGGCCGCGTTTTCAATCCGTCCGGCTGCGGCGGATTTTCAGGCGAATGTCAGTGCCACCACAATTCCGGAGGGCGAAAGTTTTCAGCTTTACCTGCGTCAGGACGGCGGCGGGGACGATCCCGACGTGTCCGTTTTGAACGCCGACTTCACGATCGTCATGCAGCGCAAAAGCTACAAATCCAGCTATGTCAACGGCAGATCGCAGACGTTCAACGAAAACGTCCTGACCTTGATCCCCAAAAAAACGGGCGAGGTCGTTTTGCCGTCCATTCGCGCGGGCAGGGAACAGACAAAACCGCTGAAACTGACGGTCGTCGCGGGCGGAACGGCCGTTTCCGCGCCGTCGGGTGAAAAAGCGGACGCGGCGCGGCAATCGAACGTTTTCATCCGTTCCGAAATCGCGGACAAGACCCCTTATGTCGGCCAGCAGGTTGCCTTGACGGTCAAGCTGTATTCGTTCGTGCAAACGTCGCTGTTGGACGGAGCGGTTACGGCGCCGCGCGCCGACGGCGTCGTCGCCGAACAATGGGGGGATGCGAAACGGTCGCGCGAAACGGTGAACGGGCGGCTGTACGATGTGTTGGAATACAAATATCTGCTGTTTTCAAACAAAACCGGCCACGTTGCGCTACCCCCGTTCCGTTTTCAGGGGATGATCAGCGATCCGGACGCCCGTGACGCGAACATGGACGATGATCCGTTCGGTTTCGGCGGATTTTTCACGGCGGGTTTCGGCGCGCAAAAGGTCGTCGCCGTGCAGACCGCCGGTTTGGAATTAAACGTGCGTGAAAAACCGGATTACGTTGTCGGCGCGTGGTTGCCCGCGACGAATGTCGTCGTGTCCGAAACCGTCGAACCGGCGGGAAAATCGGTCGCTTTGGGCGACGCGCTGACCCGCACCGTGACCGTTTCGGCAGCGGGGGTGCTGGATACGCAAATTCCGGATGTCGTTTTTCCCGACGGGGACGCGTACAGACAGTATCCCGGAAAGGCGGATTCCAAAAACGTGTTTGACAACGACGGCATCGTCGGCGTGAAAACGCGTCAGATTGTCTTTATGCCGACCAGCGCGGGGCAGGTCGTTCTGCCCGCTTTGGAAATCCCGTGGTTCGATGTCGCGTCGGGGCAAACGCGCAAAGCCGTTTTGCCCGCGCGCACTCTCACCGTGACCGGCGCAGTGACGGGATCGGCCGTTTCCGCGCCGGTTCGGGCGGAAAACACGGCGCAAACTTTGCCGTCGCCGATTGAGAAAAAAGCGGAATCCGTTACCGTTCCGGCGGCGTCAGCCCCCGCGGCGGCGACGAAAATGTCGGCGGCTTTGGCAAAAATCGCCGCTCAATCGCCTTTGCGGCTGTTTCTGGCCGGAATATTGGCGGGATGCTTTGTCGTGACGGCGTTAGGGTTGGCGGCGCATTACCTGTTTTTCAAAAACCGCGGAAAAGCGGAGGAAAAAACGTGTCAAAACGCGTCGTTGCGGGCGGTTGTCGGCGATTTGAAATCCGCCTGCCGTTCGGGCGATCCCGAACGGGCGAAAGCCGCCCTGCTGGCCGTCGGTCAATCCCTGTGGCCGGAAAAGCCGCCCTTGACCTTGTCCGCTTTGGCCGCCCGTTTCAATGACACGGCGTTGACGGATCAGGTGGAAAAGCTGAACGGCGCGCTGTACGGCGGCGTTGCCGCAAAATGGGACGGCAACGCGCTTTGGACGGTTTTCCAATCGGCACAATCGGCGGCGAAAACGGGAAAAAACAATGAAAAACAGCCCGTTCCGCCGCTGTATCCGCAATAGGCGTTCACGCTTTTTTTACAATGCGCGCGTATAGTTGACCCGTTATGTGTTTATCGGGAAAAACGGATTCATGCGCAGTCAGCATTTAACCCACGCCCTTTTGGCTTCGCTTTTGTGGTGCGCGGCGGTGTTCGCTTTCGCCGGATCGCAGTTCGTAAAATACGAATCCGCGGGAAACGCCTTGCGCGACGCCGGAACGCAAATCGCGATGACGCGGCTGCGCGACCGGATACAGGTCGAAATGGACAAGGGCGCGGCTTTGCCCGAAATCGAAAAGGTTGAACGGATGCTGATCGAATTCGCGGCACAGGACGCGGACGTTTTGTCCGCCTTTGTGTTCGACGCGCGAACGGGGCGCATCCTGTACGGGACGGCCGCGGCGCAAACGGGTTCCGCCGTGCCGGAAAAGTGGGTTGAAAAATGCGCCGGTTCCCGATTGCCTTTCGTCGATCCCGACGAGGGAAAGGAAACGGTCGGCCTGCCTTTGATCAACGCATTTTCCGAACGTGAGGGATGCTTGGCCGCCGAATACAAAACGGCGCAGACCGAGCAAATGCGGGAAAAGATGATTTCGACGACGCTGCGGTTTTCCGTCCGGATGGCCGTCGCCGGCGTGTTGGCGTGGATTTTGATTTTCCTGTCCGGCGATTTGAAAGGCCGGTTTGCCTTGAACAGCGGGGCGGCGCGGGCGTCGGCGGTTGTCGTTGGCGTGCTGATTTTAGCCTTTTGCGTGAAAATCGGCGTGACCGCCTTGTCCGGATCGTTTGAAAACGATTTGCGGCCGATGATCGCCGCCAAAGCGGGCATTGTCGCCAAAAACGTCCGCGCGCAAATCGAATGCGCGGTGAAAAACGGCGTGCCGTTCCAATCGGTCAACGGTTTGGAAAGCGTGTTGAACGCCGTGCGCGAACAAAACAAGGAAATCGAATTCATTTTGGTAACGGACAAAAACGGCCGTGTCCTGTACGAATCGGGCGAAGCCGCCAAAGCGTTCGACGCCGACCGCCGCACGGGCAGGATTTCTTTGCGCGACGGATATTATAACGCCGCGGAATCCGTCAACGACGCGGACGGGGCGGCCGGATGGGTGCAAATCGGGGTGAATGAAAGGTTCGCGCGTGAAACGGCTTTTTAATCTGCTTTTCCTGATGTTTTTTCTGTCGCCGGCCGTTTGCGCCGCCGCGCCGGCCAAAGTGTATATGGTGCTGTGGGACGGGTGCGAAGACGCCTGCCGCGGTTTTCAGGATTATTTGAAATCCGCGCGCGCCAATGTGGAAATCGTCCGGCGCGATTTGAACCGGAAAACGGACAAAATCCCCGCCTTGATCGCCGAAGTGGCCGAAACGTCGCCCGATTTGCTGGTGACGTGGGGGACACTGGCGACTTTGGAAATGCTGGGGACGAAAAACAACGGTCCCGTTGCAAAATACGGCGCCGTTCCCGCGGTGTTCATGGTGGTGTCCCAGCCGGTCGAAAGCGGGTTGGTGTCTTCGCCAGCGGCGCAGGGGCGCAACATCACCGGCGTGACGCATCTGGCCGCGATGTCCGACCAGCTGCAATACGCCCGACGGGTGACGGGGTTCAAACGGCTGGGCGTTGTTTATAATCCGGCCGAAACGAACGCGCAGGTCGCGGTTGATCAGCTGAAACGGTACGCCGCGCTGATGCGGTTCGATCTGGTTGACCGTCCCGTTCCGGCGGACGCCGACGGCAAACCGGACGCGTCGGCGATCGACGGGCTGGTCGCCGAAATGGCGGACGCCAAGGTTGATCTGATTTATCTGGGGCCGGATGCGTTCATGAACGCCAACCGCAAAGCGTTGATCGACGCGGCGGCGACGTTTTCGATCCCCGTTTTTTCGGCGTCCGAAGGCGCGGTGCGGCACGACGGCGCGCTGTTCGCTTTGGTTCACAGATATTACAACGTCGGCCGTTTGGCGGGGCGCAAGGCGTTGAAAATATTGCGCGATCATGTGCAGGCCTATGGCATTCCGATCGAAACGCCGCAGCGGCCGCTGGTGGTCGTGAATATGACGGCGGCGCGCAAAACGGGCGTGTATCCGCCGCTGGATCTGTTGCAAAGCGCGGATCTGGTCAATATTCCGAAAAACGAGTGATCAGCGTTTCTTGCGCGGATAGAGTCTGACGGCGTCGGCGGCCAGTTTTTTCTGTCCCCGCGGGAACAGGAATTTGCCTTCGGGTGTTTTCAGCGAACCGTCGGAATACAGTTCGAATTTAAAAATTTCCATGCGGGTGAAATCGGAAACCGTTTGCGGGCAATCCGCTTTGTTGCGTTTGCTCTGAAGCGCGAAAGTGGATACTTTGGCCGCGGAGTAACGGCGGATCAACGTTTCCTCCGCCGCTTGGTTCGGCGACGTGTTGCTGAAATACCGGCTGAGGATTTCCTCGAACTGGTAAAGCGGTTTGTACGCCCCGCACGCCATGACGGCGCCGGCCAGATTGCCGATTTCCTCGATATCGTTGGATTGCGCCGCGGCGCCGGAGGGCGCGGCCAGTCCCAGACAGGCGATGAAAAACAAAAGTTTGCGCATGAACGGCCTCTTTCAAAAGCGATACGCCGTTGATTCTAAAGGGCAAAGGTTCACAAAACGCTAACGCGTCACTTTTTTATGCGCGCGCGGTTCAGGAAAACGCGCAGGGCGGCGTTCGTCGCGGCCGGATTTTCCAACGGCGGCAGGTGGCCGCTGTTTTTGATGACGGCGTGGATCGCGGTCGGGATGCGCGCGGTGATCGTGTCCATGGATTCCGGCGGGGACAGAACGTCGTTTTCACCGCCCAGAACCAGCGTCGGGCAGGCGATCTTTCCCAGCAATTCAGAGGAATCCGGACGGGTCGAGATGACGCGCTGTTCGTTGGCGTACTTTTCGACGCCGGTCGCGCGCGCCATATGTTCCAAAACGTGACGGATCAGGTCGTTGCCGCGGTGTTGCGGGGCGACGACGTTGAACAGCGACGGTTCAATGACGGATTCGATTCCGCCGGTTCGCGCGGTTTCGACCATTTCCGCCCGTTTTTGGCGCGCGGGTTCGGGATCGGCGTGCGCGTTCGTGTCCATTAAAATCAGCCCTTTGACCCGTTCGGGGGCTTGGCGCAATATCTCGAAAGCGACATAGCCGCCCATGGAAATGCCGCCCAGAACGAAATCGCCCTTGATTTGATTCAAAATGCGCCGCGCCGTCGCCGAAACGGTCGTGTCCAACCCCAAATCGGGGACGAAAAAGTCGGCTTCACTTTCCAGCGCCTTGATCTGGTGGATGAACAGCCCCGCGTTGCACAGCAGGGCGGGCAAAAGGACGACGGGCGTTTTCATGGCGATGTTCCCTATTTGATCAAACGGTTTTGAATGTCTTTGAATTCGGGCGTTCCGGCCTTGCGCAACCATTCAAACAAAACCATTTCGACGGTGACGAGGGTGATGCCTTCCTGTTTGAACCGTTCCTGCGCGGCTTGTTCGTTTTCGACCGTCCGGCTGCCCGAAGCGTCCGTGACGACGAACACGTCGCATCCGCGTTCCTTTAATTCGACGGCGGTTTGCAGGACGCAGATGTGTTCTTCGACGCCGGCGATGACGACCTGTTTTTTATTCAGGGCGTCGAAATGCTGCGTAAATCCGTCCTGTCCGACGGCGGACAAGCTGGTTTTCGGGAAATAAAAGGCGTTTTCGGGCGCGGCGTCGCGGATGTCGAAAATCGACGCCCCCAACCCTTTGGGGTACTGTTCGGTGATGATGACGGGAACGCCCAAAACGCCCGCGCCTTTCAACAGGCGGGAACATCCGTCAATGACGCGGCGCGGTTCGTTCGCGGCCGGTGCCAGACGTTCCTGAACATCAATGATCAAAAGACATGAATCCGATTTGCTGATTAACATTGTCCTGCCTTTCATTTCGGTATATAAGCTTATTTATTCGTGCCACACTTTTAACGGAATAAAAACATAAAAATGAAATTTTCTGATCTCGGACTGAACGAAAACACTTTAAAAGCCGTCACCGAAGTCGGCTATACGGAACCCACCCCCATTCAGGAAAAGGCCATTCCCGAAATTTTGAAACGCAACGACGTGATGGGGATCGCGCAGACGGGGACGGGCAAAACCGCGGCGTTCACCCTGCCCATGATCGACATTCTGGCCAACGGTCGGGCAAAAGCTTTGATGCCCAGAACGCTGATCCTGTCGCCGACGCGCGAATTGGCCACGCAGATCGCCGAATGTTTTCAGAAATACGGCAAGTATCAAAAGCTGACGATGGCTTTGCTGATCGGCGGCGAATCCATGGTGGAACAGCAAAAGATTTTGTCGCGCGGCGTTGACGTGTTGATCGCCACCCCCGGCCGCATGATTGATTTGTGCGAACGCGGCCGCATTTTGTTGCGCGACGTGCGCGTGTTCGTGTTGGACGAAGCCGACCGGATGTTGGATATGGGATTCATTCCCGATGTGGAAAAAATCGCGTTCAAGCTGCCGTCAATGCGCCAGACGCTGCTGTTTTCCGCGACGATGCTGCCTGAAATCAAGGCTTTGGCGCAGAAGTTTATGAAATTCCCCGTCGAAATCCGCGTCGATCCCCCGATGTCCACGGCGGACACGGTCGAACAATTCATCGTGAAAACGAACGAACGCGGCAAACGCGAGGTGTTGCGCAATCTGATCCGCGCCGAAGACGTGAAAAACGCGATGATTTTCTGCAACCGCAAAAAGGATGTGGACATCCTGTTCAAATCCTTTACGAAACACAAATTCTCCGTCGCCGCTTTGCACGGCGATATGGCGCAGGGGGCGCGCACGGATACGCTGAACGCTTTCCGCGACGGCAACGTGCAGCTGCTGGTGTGTTCGGATGTCGCCGCGCGCGGGCTGGATCTGCCCGACGTGTCGCACGTTTTCAACTTTGACGTTCCCGTTAATTCCGAAGACTACATCCACCGCATCGGCCGCACGGGGCGCGCGGGGCGCACGGGACGCGCGTTCATGCTGGTGACTTCGCGCGATTTCAAGGCTTTGGCCGCGATTGAAAAGATGATCGGCAAAAAGATCGAGGAAATGTCCCGCTTTTCCGTGGAAATGGATCCGGAACCGGAACCGAAAGCCAAGGGAAGACGCCGCGGCAAACCCGCGAAACAGGCTGAAGTCGCGCCGAAAAACGACGCCGTGAAAAAGGATGAAAAGCGCGAACGCGCCCCTGCGGTCAAGGAAAAACAGCCCGCGCCCGAAAAGGAAAAGGCGGCCGCTCCGGCGGTAAAGGCGGCAAACGGCAACAAAAAAGCAAAGCCTGTTCAGAACAACCGCCCGCCGAAACGGCAAAATGAACGCAAGCCCGTTGAAACGAAGGCTTTCGGCAACGCGATGCCGGCGTTTATGATGAACGAGATCAAATTGTCATGATGCGGGTGTTGACGGATCTGCCTTTGCGGACTTACGCGTCTTTGCCGGACGGCGGAAAGCCGTCGCACGCCGCCGTGTTTTTTCACGGGTACGGCGCGGACGGGCAGGATCTGTCCGGCATTTCCGGTTTGCTGCGGCAACGTTTGCCCGATGCCGCGTTCTATTTTCCCGACGCGCCGGAGGAACTGGGATTCTTCGACGGATATCAGTGGTTCGACCTTGACGGGTTCAATCCGGCGGAACTGGCCGATCCGCAGGCGGGCGAGCGGTATTTGAAAACCCTGATGCCGCTGGCGGAGCGGGCGCGCGCGACGACGGACGCCTATTTGCGCGCCGTGTTGGAAAACGCGGGCGTTCCGGCGTCAAAGGCCGCCTTGTGCGGTTTTTCGCAGGGCGGGCTGATGGCGGTATATACGGCTTTGCGTTTTGATGAAACGTTGGCGGCGGCGGTCGGAATGTCCGCGGTCGCCGTGACGTTTGACGGGACGGTGTTCACGCCGGATAAAATCGTGTCGCGACCGCCCGTGACCCTGATTCACGGAGATGCCGACAACGTCGTTCCGCCCGCGGTGTTCGATTTGAACCGGCGCAATCTGGCGGCGGCGGGCGTTGATGTCGAAACGTATGTCGTTTCCGGTTTGATGCACGGCATCGACATGACGGCGGCGGGGCATTTGTCGGCGGCGTTGGAAAAAGCGTTTGTCTGACCCGTTCGCGCGCAGGGCGCGGATGCCGTTTTTTCCGTTTAAATTCTTCACTTTTTTCCGTTCGGAAAGGTATTTTTAACGAAATGGAGCCACTATTAAAGAATGGAAAAAAGTATGCCAAATGCGTCTGTTCGCCCGAATGTCAGGAAATCCGCGGGGTTGGGTAAACCGCCGACGGACGGGGGACGCGTTGCCACTTTTATCTGGCTGTCGCGGTTTTTCAGCGTGCTGTGTTTCGCGCTGGTCGTTTCGACCGTCGTTTTCGCCCTGTCGCTGATTCACATTTCCAAAGAGGCGGAGGTGGATTCCGTTTTGGTTACGGCGCCGACGTATTCGGAAAACCTGTCCTATTTTGAACCGCTGCATCCGGATATGCCGGCGATGGACATTCTGGCGGAAATGTTTGTGCGCCAATATGTGACCGCCCGCAACAACGTGTGGAAAAACGCCCGCGAAATGCGCATCCAGTGGGGCGGCGGCGGCCTTGTGCGCTATATGTCGTCGCCCGAAGTGTACGAAGCTTTCGCGACAAAGGAAATGCCCCGCTATTTCCCCGATCCGGAAACGGCGCCGCAGGTTACGGTGGAAACGGACATCAAGCGCATCATCAAAGAGGGATGGAACAGCTGGCAAATCTTTTTCGACACGCGGCGCATGGACAAAACGGTAAGCCCCCCCGTGATAGAACATTGGATCGCCACGATCCAATTCCGCTATTATTCCAGCAATGCCGTGATGTTTTCCCGCCTGCGCAACCCGTTGGGGTTCACGGTGACGCAATATCATTTGGCGCGGCAGAAAAAATAACCAAGACAGGAGAATCCGGCATGAAAATGAAAACAATCGGAAAAGCGGTTTTGATCGTAACGGCGTGCGTCGTGTTGAACGCCTGCGCCGGTTCCATTTATGAAAAAGAACCGGTCGGCATCGGTCGGGACATTTCTGAATTGAAACGTTCCCCGTGTGCCTGTATGCTTTTAAAGTTGCCGGCCAATCTGCCCGATTGGATGACGGCGGCGGGATGACAGGACGAAAACGATGCCCAGACCGGTGAGATCGAAACAACAGCTGACGGTAAAAGACGCCGAAACACAGCCTTTGAAAAAGGCGGACGCCGCGCGCCCCGTCGCCGACGCGAAGAAAAAGCCCGCGCCCGCTTTGCCGCAGGTTGAGGAAGTGTCGGTCGATCAGCTGCGCGAACGGCGGTATTTGTGGACGGCGCGCGCTTTTGCGATCGTGTCCGCCGTCGCTTTGTGCGTCAATCTGGTTTTGTTGCTGGCCATCGTTCATTTGATGCCGTTGAAACGCGTCGAACCGTTTTTGCTGACGTTCCAAAGCAAGGACGAACAGGTCGTCAGAATCCGTCCGCTGTCCAAGGATATGGCGGCCGAAGACATCATTTCCGAAGCCATGATCCGTCAATACGTCCTGCTGCGCAACACGATGGTTTCCGACGTTGATGAAATGTCGTTCCGCTGGGGGCCCGACGGGCCTTTGCGCTGGATGTCGTCGGCGCAGGTTTATAACCAGTTTTCCAAAACGGTCAAGGATTGGCTGTCGCGCATCAAGCTGGAGGGTTTGACGCGCGAAGTCCGCATTGAATCCGTCGTGCGCCAGCAAAACATCTGGCTGGTTTACATCGTCACGCGCGATATGCTGCCCGAAGCCGAGGAACCCGCCGTTTCCCGCTGGCGCGTCCGGCTGTCGATCAAATATTTCGCCAAAGACCAGCGGCAGGTCAAATACATCAACCGGCTGAAAAACCCGCTGGGGTTCTCGGTTGACGGCTATTCCATCGAAAGTGCTAACGAATAAGAAGGTGTCCCGTGAAAGCTAATTTGAAAATCCGCCTTTTCGCAGTCGTTTCGCTGACGTTTTGCCTGTTCGCGCAAAACGTTTCGGCGCAACAGACCGCCGCGCGCGAATCAATGGACGCGGCGATTGAACAGTCGAACGGGCAGTATTCCGAAATGGATATGCCGTTCTGGTCTTTGGGGATGCAGCAAAAGGCGTGGAACAAGCCGATGGAACATTTGGGCGAAGGGCAGAGCAAACCCGGATATTCCAGATATTACTGGACGCCCGATCTGGTTTTGCCCCTGCGCATTCGCGAAGGGATGCACACCCTGATCAATTTCCCGTCGTGGGAACTGATCGAAAACGTGTTTCTGGGCAACGAAAGCGCGTTCGGGGCGCAAAAGGTCGCGCAGAACGCTTTGATGGTTTTCGCCGCCAGCGTCGATCTGGTCGGCATGGACACGAACATGATCGTGTTCGGACGTTCGGGAAACAGGTACGTCTTTTACCTGCGCAGCGAAACGTTCAACACGGACAGAATCACAAACTCGGTCGTTGACATCGTGATCAACGACGCCAAATTCGTTCCCGACGATTCCGGCACGACGCCGTTTGCTTCGGGCGCGGTCGCAACGGGCGCGGCGGCGGGCGTCATGAACGTTTCCGCCGGTTCGGGCGGGATGTTCGGCGGAATGCGGTCGGGAAAGAAAAACACGACCAAAAACGGGACGGAGGACTGGCTGGCGGACATCGAAGTCGATCCCGAAAAACTGCGTTTCGACATCGACGTTTTCATTCCGAATCCCGCCGATATGGAAATCGCGCCGGAACGCGTGTGGCGTGACGAAATCTTTACCTATATCGACTTCGGACCGAAAGCGCTGACCATGACCGAACGGCCGATCGTCAACCTGTTGTCGCAGGGGTCCGAAGTGCCGATCGGTTTCAGGACGCGCGGGCCGAACGGACGGTTGATGGTTGTCGAAGGCATCGGCGATTTGGTTTTGCGCAACGGCAAACGCATCCTGTGTCTGAAGATCAGAAAGGATCCGGCCTACGGGACGGATTGGGTAGAATACGAAAAATCCGTCCAGCCGCAATGGGCGCCGGGGCCGATGATCACGACGCCGGGGTACAATCCGGCCGCGGGCGGCGCGAAGACGATGACCGCGTTGAACGGCGCGGCGGCCATGGGCGGCGCGGGGATGCCGAACATGATGAACCCGATGATGAACGCGGCGCAGATCGCGCAGTTTTCGGCGCAGCAGGGACGGGACGCGTCGCGCGCTTTCCGTTACCGTTCGACGCCGGCCGAAACGATCGCCATTGAATTGGGATCGGGCGCGGAAATCGCTCCGCTGGAACAGAAATGGGACGTCATTTCGCGTAAAAACAAGGATTTGCTCGGGGCTTTCGAGCCGTATTATTCCGTTGACGCCGTCGCGGAGGGTGAATCAAGGGATTTGTTCCGTTTGCGCATCGGGCCTGTCGGCAGTATCGAGGCGGGGGACAAATTGTGTAATCAATTGGGTCGCCGCGGGGTGACTTGCATAGTTGTGCGGACGCAATGAACGAAGAATTACTCAGCTCGTCAGACAGATATTTAAAAAAGTCCAACAGAATGCTGTTGGTTGTCGGGATCGTCGCTTTGCTGGCGTTCCTGACGGGCGTCATCATTCTGTTGAGCGGGGACGAGGAGCGCAAAAAAGACGCCGAGGTCACGATTGACGGTTCGGCCGAAAGCTCCAGCAGCATCACCGGCGGCAACGCGGATTCGTTCAATCTGGCTGAAGAAGAACCTCAACCGACAACCGTCCGGTTGGTCGCGTCGCCCGAAAGCCTGCGTTTCGATCAGGTCGTTTTGGGTACGACGGCGGAAGGGACGCTGACCCTGTCGGCGTCGTCCGGCCGCGTCGGCATCACGTCCGTCGAATTTGAAAACAAACAGGAAGACGGATTCGTTTTGGAAAACAAATGCCGCAAAGACATCGTGCTGAGCGGCGACATGACGTGCAACGTCGTCGTGCGCTGGGAACCGAAAACGGCGCGCACCATACAATCCAACATCTCGATCAGGTGGAGCGACGAAACATTCGGCGGCATCGGTCGGCGCGTGATCGTTCCCGTTTCGGCGATGGCCATCGACACCAGTATGTGCGGCGTCTGCGACGAAGCGCCGGGGGGCGGCGGTTCCATTTTGGATCAGCTGCGCCAAAAGGGGCGCGTCATTCTGGGGCCCGACGGCAAACCGATCGGGTACGCCGATGAAAACGGCGTCGTATATGGACTGGACGGCAAGCGGATCGGGACTTTGCGCCCCGACGGCACGGTCGTTGACGACCAAGGATACATCATCGGCGTCGCGGAGGGAACGCGGCTGGCGATCGGGCCGAACGGCGAGATTTTGGGGACGATTCTGCCCGACGGGCGCGTCGTTGACAAGGACGGCAAGCTGATCGGTTACGCTTTGCCCGACGGAACGATCGTCGATTTGAACGGCAACGTGATCGGCGCGGCGGTCAGAACGGGCATCGCTTACGATAAAAACGGCAATCCGATCGGGCGGATCATGCCCGACGGCACGGTCGTCGATGAAAACGGCAATATCATCGGCTATGTCAACCCCGACGGCACGATCGTTGACGCGAACGGCAACATCATCGGTTCCGTCATGCCGCAAGGCGCGGTCGTTGACGCGCAGGGCAACGTTTTGGGCATCGTCATGCCCGACGGCACGGTCGTGGACAAGGACGGCAACATCATCGGCCGCGTTTTGCCCAACGGTTTTGTCGTGGACAAGGACGGCAACATCATCGGCCGCGTGATCAAAGAGGGCTTGGCCATCGGCGCGGGATGCAAAATGATCGGCCGGATCAGCACGGACGGTTCCGTCATGTCCGCGAACAAACAGGTCGGCCGGCTGACGGCGTCGATGACGGTCGTCGATATGGCCGGCAATCCGGTTGGCGGCTATGTGCAAGAGGGGGCTTTGCTGGATTGGAACGGCAAAGTGATCGGCAAAGTCGATTCGGACGGCAGCCCGATCAACTTCAAGGGCGATCCTTTGGGCTGTCTGACGCCTTACGGCACGGTGGTTGACGATTCCGAAGAAATCATCGCCGCCGTTTTGCCGCGCGGCACGGTTATCGGCGACCAATGCGGCGTTGTCGGCCGCGTCATGCCGGACGGCAGTGTCGTCGGCGACGGCCAGATCAAAGGCCGCATCCTGCCCGACAAGCGTTTCCTGTCCGCCGAAGGAAAGGTGGAGGGCGCATTGGCGCGCCAGAACATCGGCGTCGGCCCCGGCTGTATGTCGTTGGGGTACGCCAATCTGGACGGGCAGATGATCACGACAAAGGGCGAATTTGTCGGTTGCTTGGCCGCGAACGGTGAAATTCTGGACAACCAGAAAGTCGTTTTGGGGCGCGTTTTCGATACCGCCGTCGCTTTGAACGCGGACGGGCGTGTCGCCGGATTGACGGACGCGGCGGGCAAAGTTCAAGATAAACAGGGCAAGATTCTGGGATGTCTGGATCCCTACGGCGTCGTTTTGAATTCCAAAAACGAAGCGTCGGGGATGATCATGCCTTTCGGCGGTGTTTTGGATCGCGACGGCCGCACGATCGGTTGGGTGATGCCGGACGGTTCCGTATCCAACGGCAAAGCCGCGACGGTCGGCCGGACGATGCCGGACGGATCGGTTGTCGATCTCAGCGGCCAAACGGTCGCGCGCGTCGCGCCGACGGGCGGGATCGCTTTGCGCGGGGCGTGCCAGCCCGCGGGCGACATATTGATTGACGGCCGCGTTGTGGATAAGGATTTTAAACGCGCCGCCTATATTCATATGAACGATATGCTGACCGACGAAAACGGCGATTTCCTCGGGCGCGTCGCGTACGGCGCGCGGGCGATCGGGCGCAAGGACGCCTATCTGGGGCGCACCGGAATCGACGGGACGCTGTACGACGCCGCGGGCAAACAGATCGGTTGCTTGCGCCCCGATTCCGTCTTTGTCGATTCGGACAACAAGTTTTTGGGTGCGGCGCTGGCCGAGGGCATCGCCGTCAACGACAAGCCGGAGCTGTATGCCCGCGGCGATTCCATAGCCAAGGCGATGAATCTGAAAGGAACGGATTTCGTCGGGGCGGTGACAATCGCCGCTTTGGTGCGCGAAGACGACCGCATCACCGGCGGCGTCATCCCCCGCAAAGCCGACGTTTTCGACATCAAAACCAGTGAAACGATCGGTCGTCTGCTACCGTCCGGCGCGGCGGTCGATCTGCTTTCCCGTCCGTTGGGGCGGTTGAAAATGCCGTCCGGCGAAATCGTGAACAAGGACGGCAAGGTCGTCGGCAAGATTTTTGTCGGTTTGCGGCAGGTCGTCGGCCCCAATGGCGAGATTTTGGGCGTCGTCATGCCCGACGGCACGGTCGTTGACGCCGCCGGCCGCGTGATCGGCAAGGCCGATCTGAACGGCAAGGTCGTTGACAAGGACGGCCGCGTGATCGGCGAAGTTATTCCGGTCGGTCAGCCGATCATCGGTCCCGACGGCAAGATCATCGGCTATGTCGGCATTGACGGCACGATCGTTGACAAGGACGGCAACCCCGTTTTGGGGCCCAACGGCAAACCGATGCGTTACCGCGCCGGCGGGTCGGTCGTCGAGGACGGCGGCAAGGTCATCGGCAAAATCGGCAACACTTTGGAACGTCTGGTTTATGACAAGGACGGCAACATCATCGGTCGCGTTTTGCCCGACGGAACGGTCGTCGATTTGGACGGCAACGTGATCGGGCGGATGTTGCCCGACGGAACGGTTGTTGATTTGAACGGCAACGTGATCGGACACGCGGGGCCGCCCGAACGGCTGGTCTATGATGAAAACGGCAAACTGATCGGCCGTGTGCTGGCAGACGGAACGGTCGTCGATTTGAAAGGCAACGTGATCGGCCGCGTGATGCCGGACGGCACGGTGGTGTCGCTGGACGGCACGGTGATCGGCTACGCGGTCAAAGACGGGCTGGGGCTGAACTTTAAAAACGAAGTCATCGGCAAGATTGATTCTTCCGGCCAGCTGAAATCGGCGGGGTCGGATCGCGTTTTGGGCACGCTGCAGGCCGACGACACGATCGCGGATTCCGCCAGCGTCGTGATCGGCAAGGGCGTGGTCAACGCCGTTCCCGTCGGGAAACAGTGCCGCACGTTGGGGACGATCGACGATCTGGGCAAAGTGATCGACACGACCGGCCGTCAAATCGGGCGGCTGAACTACGACCGTTCGCTGGTGGACGCGTCCAACGCGCAGATCGGTCTGGCGTTGGGACAGGATTCCGTCATCAACGAACCGTGCAAAATCATCGGGCGCATGACGGCGCAGGGCAATGCGATCGACACCAAGGGCGAAAAGCTCGGTTGCGTCGATTTTGAAGGGTTGGTCAGGGATCAAAACGGCAAACGTTTGGGGCGCGTCGTGTCCAAAGGGCAGGTGCGCGGTCCCGCCGACGACATCATCGGAAAAATCGTCGCCAACGGCGAAGCTTTGGGTGATCAGGGCAACGTGCTGGGATGCTTTACGGTGGACGGCGCCGTTTTGGACAAGGATAAAAAGGTTCTGGGCGTTGCGGCGGATCTGAAATACGCGGTGGATGACAACGGCAAAATCATTGCGCGCGTTTTGGGCGGACGTTACGGCGTCAATCCCGATGGCGGTGCTTTTATCGGCGAGCTGGACGGCGAAGAGTTGAAAAACGACGGGAAGCGGCTGGGCGTTTCCGTGCCGTCCGGACGGCGGGTCATCGCCGTTGACGGTAAAATCGTCGGCACGGTTCTGCCGCGCGGGCGCGTGATGAACGACCGCGGCGAGGATGTCGGCTTTGTCACGGCCTCCACCCGCGTTTTGACGGACGAACGGAAGTTTTTGGGGCGCGTCGTTCCGATCGGCGAGGAATGTAAGGACGGCAAGAACAACGTCGTCGGCAAAGTGCATTTCGACGGCACGATCGTTGACGACCGCCAGCAGGTTTTGGGGCGTTTGATGGCCAGCGGTCAGGCGTTGGACAACGCGGGGGCGCATTTGTGCATGATCACGCTGATCAGCACAAACGACGACGGTTCGCTGTTCCCGAAAAGCATGATCGGCAAAATGGTTTACGGCCCCGACGGCAAGCCTTTGGGCGTCATCGACGCGGACGGGTTCATCCGCGACGCGAACGGCAACATCGTCGGCCGCGTCCTGCCCGACGGGACGGTCATCGACCTGAACGGCAACATTATCGGCAAAGTCTATCCGAAAGGCGCCGTGTTCAGCCCAGACGGCAAGTTTTTGGGCATTGTCGGCGAAGACGGATACCTGCGCGATGAAAACGGCAACATCATCGGGCGGATGCTGCCCGACGGGACGGTCGTCGATATGAACGGCAACGTGATCGGCCGCGCTTTGCTGGAAGACGGCATCGTCGATGCGAACGGCAACTTTTTGACCAAAGCCGGCGAAGACCGTCTGGTTTATGACGCGAACGGCAATGTGATCGGCCGCGTCCTGCCCGACGGAACGGTCGTTGACCTGAACGGCAACGTGATCGGGCGGATGCTGCCCGACGGGACGGTCGTTGATCTGAACGGCAACGTGATCGGGCGCGCCAGTCCGCCGTCGCAATCCAAAAACGTCAAAATCGCCGTGGGGCGCGACGGCAAGTTTTTGGGCATTGTCGGCGAAGACGGTTTCGTCCGCGATGCGAACGGCAACATCATCGGCCGCGTTCTGCCCGACGGGACGGTCGTTGACCTGAACGGCAACGTGATCGGTTCCGTGATCGAAGGCGAACCCATCCGCGACGAAAACGGCAACATCATCGGCGTCATCATGCCCGACGGCCGTGTCGTCGATTTGGACGGCAACGTGATCGGCCGGATCAACGCCAACGGCGAAATCGTGGACGAAGACGGCACCGTTTTGGGAATTTGGAAAGGCGGCAAGCTGACGCCGCTCAGCGACAAGCTGAAAGGAAAGCGTTTCGCCTTTGACAAAAACGGCAATCGAATCGGCGTCATCAGACCCGACGGAACGGTTGTGGATGAAAACGGCAACATCATTGGCCGCGTGGACGCGAACGGCAACGTGATCGACCTTGACGGCAACATCATCGGTTCGATCAATCCGCCCGCCCCCGATCAAAAGCAAGAGGATAAAAAGGACGGCCGCGTTTCCGTTTTCGGCACGTTCGATCCGGACAGCTACCGTTACCGCGGCAAAAATCTGGGTTCCGGCGGCGGCACCGGCAAAGGGGAACGCTACGATCCCGCGCGGATTAAAAAGCTGCGCGCGATGCAGCTGGCCTACCGCCGTCAAATCCGCCCCGGAAAAGGCATCGGCGTGTCCGCGACGGAAGAGGATACGCTGAAAAAACAAAAGCGCAGCCGGAACTGGAACAAACAGGGGATTTTGAAAAACGTTTCGTCGTACCGCGTCAACATGGAAAACGCGATTTTGGCGGACAAGGCGATTCCCGCGGTTCTGGCGCGTTCCATCGACACCGAACAGTCGGATATCCCCTTGTCGGCCATTGTCGAACGCAACATCTATTCCGAATCCGGACGCAAGATCATCATTCCCGCCGGCAGCCGCATTATCGGCGAATTGACGGGAACGTCCGCGCAGGAAGAGGTCGGTTCGGCGTCAAAGGTCGAAATTTCGTGGAAACGTCTGGTTCGTCCGGACGGCGCGGCGTTTGTGTTTGAATCCGGCGTGTCGGGCGACGCGTCGGGACGCGCGGGTGTCGGCGCGTATATGGATCGCCAGCTGTTGAAGAAATACGGGCTGCCGATTTTGCAATCGACGGTTTCGTCGGCGATTTTGTACGCGATGGCGACGAATGACACCGCGGCCGTCGGCGAAAGCGGACAGGTGGCCAAATCCGGCCGGCAGGAAGCCGCCGAAGACGCGCGAAGCAGATTTTCCGAAGTGATGCAGGAAGTTGCTGACGATTTGTTTGAAGAAACGAAAAAGCTGAAAACGCGTTTGTTCGTTCCAGCCGGCACGCGCGTCACCGTTTACGCGAAAACGGATTTGTGGCTGCGCAGTGAAATGGAAGATTACGAAGACGAGTATATCAACAAAAAAGAAGTTTTGATCGATCCGGACAAACCGGATGAAAACGAAAAGGACGACGAAGATGCCGGCGGCATGGTTGATCCGAACGCGCAGGGCAGTCAGACAAACCCGAACGATCCGAACAATATGCAGCAACAACAGCAGATATACTACAACAACTACACCGGCCAGCCGCCGCCGCCGCGCCAGAGCAATCTGATCGACGACAAACCGCAGCAGCAACAGCCGCAATTCCAGCAGCCGGTGCCGCAGCAGGAAACGCAGGTTAAAAAGGATGAACCTGTCGATCCCGTGCCGGAACTGGACTTCTAACCGAAGGGGGAAATATGGGAACGGACGCTTTTCAGGTTTTACGGTCAACCCTGCGCTACCTGTCGTATTGGTACGAACAGGACAACGTGGAGGAAATCGCGATCAACCGTCCGAATGAAATCTGGCTGCGTCTGCGCGGCCGGCGCGCGCACCCGTGGGCGTGTCAGCAGGACGCGAACCTGTCGCGGACGTATTTGACGGATATCATGCACATCATCGCCAACACGTTTGAACTGCCGTTCGATCCGGAACAAGGGTCGCCCGCCGTTTATGCGACGCTGCCGGGGGATCACCGTTTCACGGGCATCGCCGGAAAAAACGTCATGTACGACAACGAGGATTTGACCGGCGGCATCGCGATGTGCGTCCGCGTCCATTCCGACGACGTTAAATTCGGGCTGGGCGATTACGGGTTGAAAGCCGGCGAGCGTCTGCAAAAGCTGAACAAGCTGAAAGAGGTTGAAAACCCCGAAGATCCTTACGAACGTTTGATTTTGTCGATCAAGCGCGGCGATCACATTCTGGTTTCCGGCGCGACGGCGACAGGTAAAACGACGTTTCTGAACAACCTGCTGACGATTTTGGATTCGCACAAACGCGTGATCACGATTGAAGATACGCGCGAACTGATCGTGCCGCATCCGAATCACGTTCATTTGGTGTTGTCGCGTACCGAACAAACGAACACGATGACGTATCCGAAACTGATCGACTTGGTCGTCCGTTTCACGCCCGACGCGATCATCGGCGGTGAAATTTCAACGGCAAACGCGGGGGCGTTGTGGGAGCTGATGGGTTCCGGCCACGACAACTGCTTCGCCACCATCCACGCCGAAAACTCCGAAGCCGCCTATAAAGCGTTCACCGATCGCATCCTGCACTGCTATCCGACGATCGACCGCGAAAAAACGATTGCCGAAATGCACGACAAGCTGCGCGTCGTCCAAATCAACCGTCAGGGCAACATCCGCGCGGTGACGGAAGTGACCTGACAAACAGGAACGGAAACAACAAAAAGGCGGGGATATACCCCGCCTTTTCCGTTTAAGTTCGCCGCGTTACAACGCCTGCAGAATTTCAGCCGCGATCTGTTGCGGGGTCAGGTGATAGCGCGCGTGGATCTCGTCGGGTGTCAAGCGGTCGGTGAATTCCTTTTTTCCGCCGTAGTTCATGACTTTCATATCCGAACCGGCGTAGAAACGATCGACTTTTTCGCCGAATCCGCCTTCGACCTGTCCGTCCTCCAGCGTGACGACCAGTTTGTGTTTTTCTTTCAATCCGTTCAGTACCGTTTCGTCCAACCCCGTGATAAAACGCGGGTTGATCAACGTCGCGGAAACGCCTGATTTTTTCAGTTCCGCGGCGACCTCTTTGCCCAGACGGTAAAACGCGCCCAAGGCCAACAAAGCGACCTTTTCGCCCGTAACGTCCGTTTTAAACGTGTTGATCGCGGAATAGTCGGGGGCGGGCTTTTCACCGTCCGACCACAATTCCTCCATGCCGAAACCGCCGGGGACGCGGATTGCGACAGGATGTTCGCGCTGTTCCAACCCCCATTCCAGCATCGACAGGTATTCGTCGCGGTTTTTCGGGGCGAGATAGACCAGATTCGGAATGTTCGACATCATCGGAATGTCGAAACCGCCCAGATGCGTCGCGTCGTTGAACCCCGTCAGGCTGGCGGAAAACACCAAAATCAGGGCGGGATTGTTGTTCAGGCACAGATCCTGCGACAACTGGTCGTAAGTGCGCTGGATGAAAGAACTGAACACGCAATACACGGGTTTCGCGCCGTTTTTCGCCATGCCGGACGCCATCGCGACGGCGTGTTCCTCGGCAATGCCGACATCAATGAACCGCTTGCCCAGCTTGACGCGTTCGTCGGGGGTGAAGCCCGTGATGACGGGCGTGCCCGACGTGATGACGGCGATCGTTTCGTCCTTTTCCATTTTCGGACGCAGAAAATCGGCCGTGATTTTGCAGTAATTCTCGCCGGTCGTCGGGTATTTCCATTCGCCGGTTTTCAGGTCGAACGGACCGCCCGCATGGTACATTTCCTTGTGCGCTTCGGCGGGAGCGAACCCTTTGCCTTTCAGCGTGTGAATGTGCACGACGACGGGGCGGGGCGAATCCTTGACCGAACGGAAGGCCGCGACCAAAGCGGCCGTGTCGTTGCCGTCGCCGACATAGACGTAATCGAACCCGATCGCTTTGAAAAAGTTGTTTTCCGCCTTGCCGTCCGTTTCGCGCAGCTTGCGCAGATTATTGTACAGCCCGCCGTGGTTTTCGGCGATCGACATTTCATTGTCGTTGACGACGACGATCATGTTCGTGCCCGCTTCGACCGCGTTGTTCAATCCCTCGTAGGCTTCGCCGCCGCTCAGCGATCCGTCGCCGATGACCGCGACGATGTTGTCCTTTTCACCTTTCAAATCGCGGGCTTTGGCCAAACCGCAGGCCAGACTGACCGATGTCGAGGTGTGACCGACGGTGAAAAAATCGTGTTCGCTTTCGGCGGAATTGGTGTATCCCGTTACGTCGTGATAATGCGCGGGGTCGGTGAACGCCTGTTTGCGTCCCGTCAGCATTTTGTGGACATAGGATTGGTGCGACACGTCGAAAACGATCTTGTCCCTGGGTGAATTAAAAACGTAATGCAGGGCGACGGTCGCTTCGACCATGCCCAAATTGGGGCCGATGTGGCCGCCCGCCGTGCTGATTTTTTGCAACAGAACGGCGCGCAGTTCGTCCGCGACGGCGGGCAGCTCCGCAACATCCAGCTTTTTCAAATCGGCGGGGGAATTGATGTTTTCCAAATACGACATGACTGAAAGCTCCTTTTCCAAAGTTGTCATTGCTGACAGGCTATTTCTTAAACCTTGCTTTAAGTCAAGCGTTTTTTTATTTCGTTTTTAACTTGTATGGATTAAAAAAATAATATTTCCGCACGCATTACACCGACCACACCATGACGATCGAAGTGAAGCGCGCTTTTTAAGGCGGGATGTCCGGCTCTCGGGGCGAAGCCTCTTTTTTCAAGAGGCTTCGCGCGTTAGGTGGAATTAGCCGTTGAACGCTTTTTTATACACGCCCAGCACCAACTCTTTGGTGCAGGGGCGCGGGTTGCCGCCCGTGCAGACGTCCGCCATCGCCGCGTCCGCCAAAGCGGGCAGGTCGTCTTCCTTGACGCCGATTTCTTTCAGCGTTTGCGGGATGCCGACATCCAAAGACAGGCGGCGCACGGCGTCGATCGCGGCTTTGCGGTATTCGGGTTGCGTCATCGAATCGACGTTTTCAACGCCCATCATGCGGGCGATTTCACGGAACTTTTCACCCGTGTATTCCGCGTTGAATTCCATCACATAGGGCAATAAAACGGCGTTCGCGACACCGTGCGGCGTGTTGTAAAACGCGCTGAGCGGGTGCGCCATGCCGTGCACGACGCCCAATCCGACGTTTGAAAACGCCATGCCCGTGACGTATTGCCCCAACGCCATTCCTTCGCGTCCGTCGGGGTCGTTTTCGACGGCTTTGCGCAAGGATTTGGAAATCAGCTGAATCGCTTTGAGGTTCAGCGCGTCCGCCAATTCCCACGCGCCCAGCGTCGTGTACCCTTCGATCGCGTGGGTCAGGGCGTCCATGCCCGTGGCGGCGGTCAGCCCGCGCGGCATCGACGACATCATGTCGGGATCGACAATGGCGACGACGGGGATGTCGTGCGGATCGACGCAAACGAACTTGCGGCGTTTTTCCTCGTCCGTGATGACGTAGTTGATCGTCGTTTCGGCGGCCGTGCCCGCGGTCGTCGCAACGGCGATGACGGGGACGCTTTTGTGTTTGGTCGGGGCGACGCCTTCCAGCGAAGTGACATCGGCGAATTCGGGGTTGTTGATGATGATGCCGATGCCTTTCGCCGTATCCTGCGGCGATCCGCCGCCGATTGCGATCATGTAATCCGCGCCGGATTTTTTGAACGCTTCGACGCCGGCCTTGACGACGGCGACGCTGGGGTTGGCCTTGACGCGGTCGAAAACGTCATAGGCGAATCCGTTCGCGTCCAGAATGTCCGTGACTTTTTTGACGACGTTGAATTTGACCAAATCGGCGTCGGTGACGATCAAAGCCTTTTTAAAGCCGCGGGATTTGATTTCCGTCACGATTTCGTTGACGGCGCCGTGACCGTGATAGCTGGTTTCATTCAAAATAAAGCGTTTAGACATATTCGGAATCCTTTCATTGAAATGATTGAACGCGAATATGATACCACTTCGCGTTCCGGAAATCATCCGATTCGGAAAAAAGCGGCGAGAGGTTTTTCCGGTTTTAAAATTTGGCACGGGTGTTGCATCTGAGTGTTCGGGCTTTTGTTTTACGCAAGGGAACACTCGAATGGATTTGTCCGCTTTTAATTTTTTGATGAGTACGACGCCGAACGCGGCGGGGTTGGAAACGCCGTTTTCCGCCGCCGAATCGAACGCGGCCGCGCAGGCGTCAAAATCGGGCGACGCCATGAAAACGGGCGAGGCGTTCCTGAAAGTGTTGGATCAGGTGCGTTCCGGCAAAACGGAAAAAAGCGCCGAAACTTTTTTCAGCAATATGAGCGCGCGCGCCGACAATTCGTCCGCCATGAAGGATTTCAGGACGAAAAGCGGCGCGTCGGAAAACGTCAGGGTCGTGAAGATTCATTTGAAACGCACCCGCGCCTGTGAAAAAACGAACGAAGACCGTCCGGTTCAAACCGCCGCGGCGGATGTGGCTGCGAATGGGCAAAAGATTCCCGTGCCGGAAAAGAATGTCGAAGCGTCGGCGGCGCAAGTGATCGTCGTGCCGCAAACGGACGGGGCGGGAACGGTTGATCAATCCGCTTTTCCCGTGTTTGAAACGGTCGCCGCGCCGGTCGATCGGGACAGCGGCGAAGCGCGTTCGGTTCCCGCGGACGAATTGACGGCGGCGGATATTTTGATTCACGCGGCTCTGCAGGGGGCGGTGAATAACGCTCCCGCGCCAGAAACGGTTGCCGCATCGCGGGTGGCCGAAACGGCCGCGTCGGTCGGGCAAATCGCGGATCGGGCGGAAACGGACGGCGACGATGCGCCCGTTATGCAAAATTTGCCGATCGCCGTTCCGGAACAAAGCGTCATAAAAACTGCGGAAAACACGCCTGTTGTAAAAACGCCGGAAGCGGTTGTTGTTCGTCCGGATGCTGACTTCGCCGCGCCGGTGGAAAACAATGAAGCGGCCGTTCCCGAACAGGTCAAGCCGCGGTTGGCGAAAGCGGCCGAGGTTGTCGATGCGTCGGTCGCTGAAATAAAATCGGAAACGCCAGCTGTTGCCGCTGTTCCGGATCATTCGGAAAAAACAGTGGAAAAACGTCCGGTTCTTCAGGCGGAAAACAACGCCCCCGTTACGGCGGATGCGGTTGATTTTCAGGATCGGTTCTTTGATTTCGATCAAACGGCGGACGCGCGGACGCGTCGTCAGGCGGAGGATTTGGCGCGCCGTTTGCCGTCCGATGTGAAAATCGCGATCAGCGTTGAAATAAACGCACCCGTTGCGCAGGCCGCGCCGGAACATCATGCGTTGAAACAGCGGGACGCCGCGCCGCGCAAAACGGTCGCGACGCCGGAGGAAAACACGGTTTCGCTGTTCGGTGTGGAATCGGAACAGGCGGTTCGTCCGGTCGAACAGGCGGCGGTCAAATCGTTCGACAAAGCGGCGCCGCGTCAACAGCAGGCGGCCGAACGTCCGGCGGCGGGCGAGAACGGAAACGTCGTTCCTTTGCCCGTTGAGCAGACGGCGCAAAATTTCGCCGCCGCCGACACAACCGCCGAAAACGGATCGCAGACGGCTGCCGCCGCCCCCGTTTCGTCCGCGCCCGCGGGGCAGCCTTTCGCCGCCGTTCATCAGGGATTGAAAGGCAAGGCGGTTTCCGAGGCGGCGCCGGCGGTGAAGCACGCGCCTGCCCGCGAAGTGGCCGACCAGATCAAAGTCAGCATCAAAAAGGCGTTGAAAGCCGGTTTGGACAAGATCGACGTTATTGTGAAGCACAAGGAGCTGGGCACGATCAAAGTGCATTTGGAAATCGACAAAGATGGCAATATGAAAGCCGTCCTGTCCGGCGCGCGGTCGGAAACGGTCGATTTGCTGCGCGCCGATCTGGACGGGTTGAAGCAGTCTTTGGCGGACAGCGGATTTAATATGAACGACGAATCGTTTTCGTTCAACTATCGCGGCGAACGGTTCGACGACGACGGCCGCCGCGGTGAAAACGGGCGGCGGGAAACCGCGGACGGGGCGGACGCCGCAACGGGCGATGTCGCGGACGAAGCGGCGGATTCGGGGCTTTACGCCTTGAATATCAGAGTATAGGGAGGATTAAGCCATGGCGGACACATCATCCATCAGCGGTTTGGACGTGTTGACCAACGCGCAGACATCGGGAAAGGATTCGGCGTCGTCGAAAACACAGTTGTTCGACGATATGGAAGCGTTCCTGTACCTGTTGACGCAGCAGTTGAAATATCAGGATCCCCTCGACCCCATGGACACCAGCGAATACACCAACCAGCTGGTTCAATACGCGCAGGTCGAACAAAGCATCCAAAGCAACGAATATCTGGAAACGATCGTCGCGCAGAACGTCAACAGCATGGCGACGCAGGCGATCAGCTATATGGATCAGACCGTGCAGGCGTTGAGCGATTACCTGCCGCTGCAGGACGGAAGCGCGAAATTTTCCTACATCCTTGGCGCGGACGCGGCGTCCTGCGTCGTCGCGATCAAAGACGCGTCGGGCAATTACGTCAAAACGTTCACCGGCGTGGAACGTTCCTCCGGTCGTCATGAAATGACGTGGGACGGCAAGGACAACAACGGCAACCAGTTGGAAGACGGCGCTTATGTTCTGGTCGTCACGGCGATCGATTCGACCGGTTCGACGGTCGAGGTTCAAAAAACGGTGTTCGGAAAAGTCACGGGCGTCGCCTATGACGGCAGCACGGTCGCGATCGGTATGGGCGATGTCGCCGTCGATATGAACAGCATTCTGGCGATTCACGCGCCGGACAAACAACAGCCGGACGCGTCCGGCGACGCGTCGGACGATGCGACGCAAACGGTTTAAAACAAAGTCGGAAAGAATAATCCGGCGCAAAGCACCTTTTCCGTTTCAGAACAGAAACGGGAAAGACCAAACTAAAAGGAGAATGACATGAGTTTATTCGGAGCATTGAAATCCGGCGTTTCGGGATTGAACGCGCAGTCGTCCGCCATGAGCATCATTTCGGACAACATCGCCAACGTCAGCACCGTCGGATACAAGGCCAATTCCGCCAGCTTTTCAACGCTGGTGACGAAACAGACATCGTCCACGCGCTACACCAGCGGCGGCGTGCAATGCCGCACCCGCGCCGGCGTTGACGTTCAAGGGTTGCTGTCGTCCACGTCCTATTCCACGGACATGGGCATTTCCGGCAACGGTTTTTTTGTGACGACCGGCACGTCCCAGCCGTCCAAAGACGATTTGTGGAGCTATACCCGCGTCGGCAATTTCAGCGTCGATCAGGACGGATATTTGAAAAACGACAACGGTTATTACCTGCAGGCGTGGCCGCTGATGGCCTTTGACGGCGAAGAAAACGCTTCGCTGGTCAAAATCGGCGACAATATGTTTATGAAAGCCTACACCGATTCGACGGGTTCGACGGTTTACGTCAACGACAACATCATTGATTCGACCAATATGCGCCCGATCAATTTGAACACGATCGGCGGCACGGCGCAGGAAACGCAGAACATTTCGTTTGGCGCGAACCTGCCCGCCGACGCCCCCGCGTTCGACCCCGCCAATCCCGAAGCCGGCGGCCGTTACAGCTCATCCGTTTTGATTTACGATTCCTTGGGCAATTCGCACAATGCGAAACTGACCTTTACAAAAACGGAAAACGGCACGTGGTCGCTGGACATCGGAATGCCGTCGGGCGCGGCGACGTTGATCACCTACAGTTCCGCCGAAACGACGAACGACGCGACGCAGGACGTTTATTCCGCCCGCGCGCAGATGGAATTCACGTCCATTCCGACGAACCATTCCACGATTTCGATGGAAACGAACGGCAAAACCTACGTCTTTGAATTTACCAAGGACGGTTCAACCAGCTATTCGCCCAAAGCGAACGAAGTCGTCGTTCCGGTCGATTTGAGTTCCGGCATCGTGACCGTCGCGGACGCCGTTGAAAAATTCAACGACGTGATTCAGGCAACCCTGCCCAGCGCGGGACGTTTCACCGTCGGCGCGGACGGCACGACGATCGAAGTCCAGCAATCCACCGGCGGTTCGTCCGTAAAATTCAAGGTTTCGACAACGGCCTGTCTGCAATCCGCGACGAATCCCGACCCCGTGACGGGCATTTCGACGGGCGAATTCGAGCTGCCGGAAATCGACTGGGACGTTAAAAACACCGCCCGTATCGACTTTTCCAGCGACAATCTGGCGGACTATCTGGATAAATCCGTCACGATCGGCCAGAACATCTATGTGTTCCGCGATGTCGAAGCCGAAACGACCGACGGCGTCGTCACGGTCAATATCGCCAACCTGATCAACAACGCGACGGGCAAGATCGACACGGTCAAGCTGGTCAGCCTGTTGAAACAGAGCATCAACGACAACGAACCCGACTACACCCGTTACGTCGCGTCCGGTTCGACGCTGGAAATCAATCCGACATCGACGGGGGCGAACATTCTGGTCAATTCGGGCGATTCCGCGTCGATCACGTTCCAAACGACCAGCGTCGCGGCCTATGCCAACCAGTTCGTCACGATCGGCGACATCGCGGGCGGTACGGCGAAAAACTTCAAATTCGTCAAAGGCATCGCATCCGGTACGGTTTTGGATGACGACACGATCGCCGTCAACATCGACGGGTTCGCCGAACAGGACGGCACGAAAGCCGCACCCGTCGCCGTGATGAACGAACTGTACAACACGGTCAAGGCCTATTACCAGAACACGACGGGCGTGACGGATCTGAGCAATTATTTTCAGGTCAACGGCGCGACGATGGTTTCGTCGAACGGTTATCTGAACCAAACCGACTGGACGGCCGAACTGAAAAAATCCGTTCTGGAATTCACGGGCACGAAAGCCACCGACTATATCGGCAAAAACGTGACGATCAGCGGCAAAACCTACACGTTCGCCAAGGCCGACGAAACGTCCACCAGCATTGATATCAGAAAGCATATCAACACGCAGACGTTCAAATTCAACGCCAATCTGACCGACGGTTCCGTGATCACGCTGGCCGACGGGACGACGCGCAAGGTCACGGCGACCCCGACCGCCCCGACGGACATCCAGCTGGGCGCGGATCTGGCGGCGACGCTGGTCAATCTGGCCGACGCGCTGGGCGGCATCAGCGACGGCACGGACACGCTGACCCTGACGGGGTACGTTGTGGATTCCGACAACGCGACCAACCAAGGGTTCGGCACGATGACCGACAACGTCACGGCGATCGGCATGATGACGGCTTTGTGCGAAAAAGCGAACATCGCCGACAAGCAGAACGGCGCCAAGGCCGAAGTCAGCGCGTTCGACGGCTATCCGATCCAAACGACGGATTTCACCGTTGACAACACGCAGACGACGACGGAAACCGGCGCGACATCCCTGTCGCAAAAGGGCATCGGCACGGCGCTGGACGTGGTCGGCAAAGACAACGGCAAACAGCTGAACCAGCCGGACACCGACGGGATGCTGGTGCTGACGAACACGTTTTCGTTCAACAACGTCGAAAACGCGCAGAGCGGATCGCTGATCCCCGCGGTCAGTTTCAACGCCGACGGCACGCCCAAGGCGATCAACACCGACAAGATCGCGCTGGAATGGGCGAACGGCGCCAGCGACATGACCGGCAACTATTACGAAAGCTCGCAGATCAACCTGTACATCGGCGACACGGGGACGGCGAACGGCCTGACCCAGCTGGCGGGCAAGTTCACGACGAACTTTGTCACGCAGGACGGCGCAAAGTACGGTTCCTACACCGGCGTTTCGATTTCCGAAGACGGCATCGTCACCGCGATTTTCGACAACGGCGAAACCCGCGCGATCGCGCAGATCCCGCTGGCGACGTTTGTTGACGCCAACGCGTTGGAAGCCCTGACCGGCAACGCGTACATCGAAACGACATCGTCGGGCAACGCCACGCTGCGCACGGCGGGCGAAGGCGGCGCGGGCGTCATTTCGGCCAACGCGCTGGAAGATTCCACCGTCGATATCGCCGAGGAATTCACGGATATGATCACGACCCAGCGCGCCTATTCCGCCGCGTCGAAGATCATCACCACCGCGGATTCCATGTTGGAGGAACTGCTGACCATCAAGCGGTAGTCCCTTTGATAAAAAATCATTCTTCCTTTACCCCTGTCGGCGCGTCCGGCAGGGGCTTTTTTTTGTTTTTATGGTGAAATCAGATTCTGTCCAGCCACAGCCAGTTCATAAACAACGGCACTTGTTTTTCCCAATCGGCTTCGCAATGGCGGCCGCCGATCTGCCGGAACATATAGGGCTGGACGCCTTTGCGGTACAAATGATCGTTAATGGATTTGTTGCACGCGTTGGCGATCGCTTTGCCGCGCGGGGAACCGCTTTCGTTCGATCCCCAGCTGAGGAAAACCTTGGTGTCCGCGTCCATGGGGCATTCCTGAATCGCGGCGCGCAGCTGTTTGCCGCAAAACCCGATGGCGGACGACACGCAGGCGGCCTTTGAAAACACGGCGTTATAGCGGATCGCGGCGTACAGCGCCATCAATCCGCCCATCGAGCTGCCGCCTATACCGGTCGCCGCGCGGTGCGGCCAAGTGCGGAAATCGGCGTCGATGAACGGTTTGACATCGTTGACGATCCATCGCATGGTGTCGTCGCCCGTCCCGTCGATCGGACCGACGAACGAATCCCAATGATAGGGGCAGTATTCGCGCAGCCGGTCGTTGCCCGTGTGGGAACATTCCAGACCGACGACGATGATTTTCTTTTCCCAACGGTCGAGAAAATCCTTCATCCCCCAGCTTTTGCCATAGGTCGCGTCCGAATCGTAAAACAAGTTGTGTCCGTCGAACATATACATGACGGGATAGCGTTCGTCCGTTTCGTTGTAATCGTCGGGCAGGTACAGGTGGATTTTCCTGTTTTCCCCCGCGGCGGGAAAGAAAAAATCGAATTTTTCAATCATTAAGAAAACCTCCTTAGTGCGCGTCGGCCCAGTTGTCCGCTATCCCGACCTCGGCGATCAGGGGGACGGACAGGGACACGACGTTTTCCATCACGTTTTTGACGGTTTCGCGGGCGGCGTCGGATTCTTCGCGCGGCAGCTCAAGGATCAGTTCGTCGTGCACTTGCAGCAACGGGCGGGCGGACAATCCGGCGTCGCGCAGCGCGGGCGTCAGGCGCAGCATCGCTTTTTTGATGATGTCGGCCGCGCCGCCCTGAATCGGGGCGTTGATCGCGGAACGTTCGGCGAATTGCCGTTTCGCGGCGTTTTTGTCGCGCAGGTCGCCGACGGCGCATTTGCGGCCGAACGGGGTCGCGACGAACCCGTTTTCGCGGGCGAAGGCGACGGTTTGTTCCATATAGGTTTTGATTTCGGGATAGCGCGCGAAATACGCGTTGATGTAATCCTGCGCCTCTTTGCGGTCGATGCCCAGCTGGCGCGCCAATCCGAACGCGGAAATGCCGTAAATGATGCCGAAGTTGATCGCTTTGGCGCGGCGGCGGATCATGGGATCCATGCCTTCGACGGGGACGCCGAAAACCTGCGACGCGGTGGCGGCGTGAATGTCGATTCCGCGCGCGAACGCGTCTTTCAACCCCTTGACATCTGCGACGTGCGCCATCAGCCGCAATTCGATTTGCGAATAGTCGGCGGACAGCAGGACGTTGCCCTTTTCGGCGATGAAAGCGCGGCGTATGGCGCGGCCTTCATCCTGACGCACGGGGATGTTCTGCAGGTTCGGATCGTTGGACGACAGTCGCCCCGTTGATGTTCCCGTTTGCATGAACGTCGTGTGCACGCGCCCCGTTTTCGGGTTGATCTGCGCCTGCAAAGCGTCGGTGTAGGTGCTTTTCAGTTTGGAAAACATCCGGTATTCCAAAACGTCGCGGGCGATGTCGAATCCGTCGTCGGCCAATTCCTCCAACACGGCGGCGTCCGTTCCCCACGCGCCCGTTTTTTTGCTTTTGACGCCTTTGGGCAGGTTCAGTTTTTCAAACAAAATCCGTCCCAGCTGCGCGGGCGAATTCAGGTTGAACGTTTCGTCCGCCCGTTCAAAAACCTTTTGTTCCACGGCGGCCATTTTTTCGCCGAAATCCGCGCTCAGCTTGCCCAATTCGCGTTCGCAAACCTTGACGCCCGCGCGTTCCATGGCGTACAGGACGGCGACGCACGGCCGGTCGAGCGTTTCGTACAGGGCGACGGCCTTTTCGTTTTCCAACCGTTTTTTGAAAAAATCATACAGGCGCAAAGTGATGTCGGCGTCTTCGGCGGCGTAGTCGCGCGCGCGTTCCAAATCCACTTTGTCGAACGTGATTTTCGCGCGCCCCGCGCCGCAAACGTCGGCGTAGGAAACCGTTTGATAATCAAGGAACATCGCCGCCAGATCGTCCATGTTGTGGCGGTGCGCCGTCCCGTCCAGATCATAGGACATCACCATCGTGTCGGCGATCGGGGACAGGGCGATTTCGCCGCATTCGTTTGAAAAGACGTGCCAGTCGTATTTGATGTTGTGGCCGATTTTCAAAACCCCCTTGTTTTCCAAAACGGGTTTCAACAGATCCATCGCGGTTTTGACGGGAATCTGGCGCGTTTCCGGTGTTTCGACCACATCGCCGAACAAATCGGTCTGCGCGTTTCCGACCCTGTGGCGCAGGGGGACGTAAAACGCTTTGCCCTGTTCAAAGCAAAACGAAAATCCGACGATTCGCGCGCGCGTCGGCGTCAGGGAATCCGTTTCCGTGTCGATTGCCAGAAACCCCTTTTCAACCGCGGCGTCCAGCTGTTTTTTCAATTCCGCGGCGTCTTGGATCAAGCGGTAATCCTTTTCGACGACGGGAATGTCGGGCAAAGCGGGAACGTCGGGCGCGGCGGCCGTTTGGCGCGAACCGATCCACGCGGGCAATTTGGCCACCAGACTTTTAAATCCCATGTCGGTGAAAAAGGTTTGCATCTTTTCCAAATCGGGGGCGCGGACGGCGAACGAATCCAACGCCTTTTCCACCGGCGCGAAAGCGTCCAGCGTGACCAGCCGTTTCGACATCCGCGCGTTGTCCGCGTCGGCGGTCAGCGTTTCGCGGCGTTTGACCTGCTTGATCGAATCCAGATTGTCCAGCAGGTTTTCCAGATTGCCGTATTCGTTGATCAACGCGGCCGCCGTTTTGATCCCGATGCCGCGCACCCCCGGAACGTTGTCGGACGTGTCGCCGGCCAACGCCTGCACATCAACGACTTTGTCGGGCGTGACGCCGAATTTTTCAACGACCTGCGCGGTTTCGACGACGCGTTGTTTCATGGGATCGAAGATTTCAACGCCCGACCCGACCAGCTGCATCAAATCTTTGTCCGCGGAAACGATCGTGACGTTCGCCCCCGCCGCGTGCGCGATCCGCGCGTATGTCGCCAGCAAATCGTCGGCCTCGAAGCCGTCCAGCTCCGCCTGCGCCAGATTGAACGCGTCGGCCGCTTGGCGCAGCAAGGGGAATTGCGGTTTCAAATCGTCGGGCGTTTCGCGGCGCGTGGCTTTGTATTGCGGAAAAATGTCCATGCGGAACGTTTTGCGCGCGGCGTCGAAAACGACGGCGATGTAATCCGCGGGCGTGTCCTTGACCAGCTTCATCATCATGGCGCAAAAACCATACACGGCGTTGACGGGCGTTCCGTCCGGCCGCGTCATCGCGGGCAGGGCGTAATAGGCGCGGTAAATGTACCCCGATCCGTCGATCAGGACGACTTTTTTGTTTTGCAAAGAACCGGTCATGAAAAAAAATCCTTGGTAAAAATGGCGAAGCGGAAAACGGCAAGTCATTCTTGCCGCGGCCGACGGAATCCTTTATAAAAGAAAAGTCCGGTGTTTGCACCACCGGACTTTATCCAAAACTTGGAAGGAGCTAACAACCTAACTCCGCCCTATGGTTTTAGGATACGAAAACGGGTTGCGTTTGTCAACCTGTTTTCGGTTTGCTCCTTCCCAACGCGGTAATGTTGCCGCCAAGGAGAGAGCTTATGATGAGAGTTTTAATTTACATTATTAAACTGATCATCAATGTCCTGATGTCGGTATTCCGATAGGGGACGGTGGAAACGGCGGGGGTAACACTCCGCCGTTTTTGCTTTTCCCGTCTGTGCGGGGTGGGGTGGCGGGGCTTTGGCATCAAAAACTTGTTCTGTTAAATAATATTGTTTATAAAAGAAAAGTCCGGTGCAGGAACACCGGACAATTTCCGAAAACCGGAAGGAGCTAACAACCTAACTCCGACCTATGGTTTTAGGATACGAAAACGGGCTGCGTTTGTCAACCTGTTTTCGGTTGGCTCCTTCCCAACGCGGTAATGTTGCCGTAAGGAGAGAGCTTATGATGAGAGTTTTAATTTACATTATTAAACTGATCATCAATGTCCTGATGTCGGTATTCCGATAGGGGACGGTGGAAACGGCGGGGGTAACACTCCGCCGTTTTTGCTTTTCCCGTCTGTGCGGGGTGGGGTGGCGGGGCTTTGGCATCAAAAGCTTGTTCTGTTAAACAATATTGTCTATAAAAGAAAAGTCCGGTGCAGGAACACCGGACTTTGTCCAAAAAACTGGAAAAGAGCTGTCTAGAAGCTCACCCATGTTTCTAGGATAGGAAATCCGTTTGTTTTTGTCAACGGATTTCCGACGGCTCTTTTCCCAACGCGGTAATGTTGCCGTAAGGAGAGAGCTTATGATGAGAGTTTTAATTTACATTATTAAACTGATCATCAATGTCCTGATGTCGGTATTCCGATAGGGGACGGTGAAAACGGCGGGGGTAACACTCCGCCGTTTTTGCTTGATACTACCCGTACAGGGGGACTCCCCGTGCGGCGGCATCAAAAGCTTGTTCTGTTAAACAATATTGTTTATAAAAGAAAAGTCCGGTGCGGGAACACCGGACATCTTCCTAACTGGAAGGAGCTAACTTACCTAACTCCATCTAAGTTTAGGATATGAAAACGGGTTGAGTTTGTCAACCTGTTTTCGGTTGGCTCCTTCCCAACGCGGTAATGTTGCCGTAAGGAGAGAGCTAATGATGAGAGTTTTGATTTATATCATTAAACTGATCATCGTTGTCCTGATGTCGGTATTCCGATAGGGGACGGTGGAAACGGCGGGGGTAACACTCCGCCGTTTTTGCATTGCCCGTCTGTGCGGGGTGTGCGGTGCGTGGGGGCTTCGGCGGGGGCGGCGGCTGGGCTGTGCCGACGGCCGGAGGGGGCGGACAACACGGGGCGGGGTGGGGTGGCGGAAACGGGCGGGCGCGATGCCGGAGGGCGTGGGCAAATTTTGCCTATTGAACGAACGGCGATGTTGTGATAGCGTTTTAACAATGGAGTTTACAAGGCGGCCGAAGCGCCGTTTCCAGAAACCGGCCCGCGCAAGGGTCACCCCCGAAACGGGCTGTTATTAATCCAAGAAAAGGAGAAATCTCATGTCTACAGATAAAATTGCTCTGACATCTTCCATGCGCTCCAACCTGCTGAGCCTGAAAAACACGCAAAAGCTGATGGATACGACGCAGGACCGTTTGTCCACGGGTTACAAAGTGAACTCGGCCATGGACAACCCCTCTTCGTACTTTACGGCGCAATCGTTGAATTCGCGCGCTGACGACCTGTCCACGTTGCTGGACAGCATCGGCCAGGCCATTTCGACGTTGGAAGTTGCCGACGAGGGCATTACCACACTGCAAGACTTTGTTGAACAGGCCAAATCCATCGCGAACAGCGCGCGCGACACGGCGAACGTGGCGTCCAAAGCCACGTCCGACAACGTCACGTTCAACGCCGCGACGGCCAAAACCGACCTGTTGACCGATGTCATGGCCAATGTCAAGGCCGGCGACAGCTTCACGATCCGTTTGGGCGATTCCACAAAAATGGAAGGCACGTCCAACGTTTCCAAGGATCAGTCGCTGAGCCAGATCGGCATCGGAGACGGCGCCAAGATCGAAATGATCGTCGGCGACAAAACGTATGAATTTACGTTTGCCGACGGCAATGCTGACGTTGGCGAAGCCACGGTTGACGCGGCGACCGGCGTGACGAAACAGACGTTCGGCACCGATATGACGTTGGAAGACTTTATGCGCGAAACCGTTTACACGGTCGGCCGTAAAGTTTTGAACGCCGAAGTCAAAGACGGCAAACTGTCGTTCAACACGATGGACAACTCGTCTTTGGTCATCCGTTCCACGGCTGATTTCGATTCCGGCAAAACGGCTACGGCCAAGACGCTGGCAGTGGACGGTAAGATCTTCGCGAACGGTAAAGCCGACGATACCTCTGTGACCGGTGCGAAAGTGACAGTTGGCAGTACGGAAATCGATATCAGTGCCTTTGTCACCCCCACAACGGGTAAAATCACTGATGTTGACGGTTTGGTCAAGGAAATCAATTCTAAATTGACCGACGCCGGTTCAACGGTTGTCGCCCAGAAAAGCGCGGATGGCAAGAGCGTTGAATTTTACGACAAGGCCAATTCTGAAACTGCTCCCTCGGTAACCTTTGCCAAAGGAACAGGTGCGGGAGGAACTGGTGTTGCTTATACAGCTGATGCTGTTGTTGCGGACGGCACGGTCAACCTGAAGACCAACTTTAACCAAGTGTTCGGTTTTGACGAAGGATATTCCGTCACGATCACCGACGGCATGACGGTTGAACAATTCCGTCAGGCGGTTGACGGTCTGGACGGTATCGCCGCCGACTTCGATTCCAAGGGCCACTTGGTCATTTCGGGCGAACAGGGCGACGATATGGTCATCGCCGACAACAACGGCAGCAACTTTGTCAAAAGCCTGCTGGGTTCCAGCATCTATTCCGCCACGAACGGATCGAACGAACGCGCGAAATACGCCAACCAGTTCGACGCCGTTTTGGAACAGATCGACCAGTTGGTTCAGGACACGTCCTACAAAGGCATCAACCTGCTGAACGGTGACGACCTGACGGTTGTGTTCAACGAATCCCGTACCAGCACGCTGGAATTGAAAGGTGTCACTTTCGATTCGACGGGCTTGGGCTTCACGATGTCCGAATCCGAATGGAAAGACAACGCCAGCATCGACAAATCTTTGGATCAAATCACCAAAGCCACGTCGTTGTTGCGCGCTCAGGCGTCCGAATTCGGTCAGAACCTGTCCACGGTTCAGATTCGCGAAGACTTTACGGAAAACATGATCAACAACCTGCAGACCGGTGCCGACAAACTGACGCTGGCTGACATGAACGAGGAAGGCGCCAATATGTTGGCGTTGCAGACCCGTCAGCAGCTGGGCATCAATTCGTTGTCGCTGGCTTCTCAGGCCGCGCAGAGCGTGTTGCAGTTGTTCTAATGCCGGAGCATTGTTACAAACGAATAGAGGCGGAGGGAAACCCCCGCCTTTATTTTATGTCCGCGGGGGGGGGGGAAGCCCTGCATCGGGGCGTGGCGGGCAGGGCGGCGCGGCATACGGCAAAAAGTTTAGAATTGATAAAAACAACAATTTTTCCTATTGCTTTTCAAAAAACTTTTTAGTAATATCCTGATTATGAGAATGCTTGATAAAGGTTCTTTGACATGAATGTCATGTTGCTTTGTGAAAGGATATGACGATGACGACAACAGCTTTGTTACCCGCCGTTCAAAACGGCCTCCACTCTTATTTGGAATCCATCCGGCGCATCCCCGTGCTGTCCGCCGAGGAAGAATATATGCTGGCCAACCGGTTCCGCAGCCACGGCGATTTGTCCGCGGCGAAAAAGCTGATTTCCGCCCATTTGCGTTTGGCGGCGAAAGTCGCCTTTTCCTACCGGTTCTACGGCCTGCCGCTGGAGGATTTGATTTCCGAAGCCAACATCGGTTTGATGCAGGCGGTCAAACGGTTTGAACCGGAAAAGGGAAACCGTCTGTCCACCTATGCCGTGTGGTGGATCAAAGCGGCCGTTAACGAATTCATTTTGAAATCGTGGTCGCTGGTGCGCATCGGCACGATCGCGGCGCAAAAACGCCTGTTCTACAACCTGCGCAAAATCAAGGCGCGGCTGGGGCTGTACGGCGACGCGTCGTTGGACGCCGACAGCGTCAAGGAAATATCCCAAAATCTGAACGTTCCCGAATCGGACGTGACCGCGATGGATATGCGGTTGAACGGCGACGTGTCGTTGAACACGCCCGTGTATGACGACGGATACGCGGAACGGCAGGATTTCCTGACCGACGAAACCAACATCGAAAACGATCTGGCCGAACGGCAAGAGGACGGTTTGCGCAAGGATTTGCTGAATCGCGCGTTAAGTCAGCTGAACGACCGCGAACGCGAAGTGGTGCGCGCGCGCCGGTTGGCCGAAGAACCGGTCACGTTGGACGTGTTGGGCGAACGGTTGGGGATTTCCCGCGAACGGGTGCGTCAAATCGAAAACCGCGCCGTTGAAAAAATGACCCGCTTCGTTCAATCGCAAAACGTCGCTTTGGCCGCGTAAGGATTTTTAAACGCGTAAGGATTTTTAAAAAAGCAAGCCCGCCGACATAGGGAACGGCGGGCTTTCGTTTTATGTGTTGCGGACGGGCGGTTGAACCGCGCCGGATCGGATCACGCTTCCTTGTTGAACACGCGGGACAGAATCATATACAGGCGTCCGGATTCCGACCCCAGCAGGACGCCGGTCAGCACGTCGGCGCGTTCGTTTTCCTGCGCGCGCGCCAAAATGCCGTCGAATTCGGCGATGTAGCGCGAAACGTATTCGCGGAATTCGGCGTTTTCGGTGAACAATTCGGTCATTTTGCGTACTTGGTTTTTGTCAATGGCGCGGGACAGGTGGCGGATGAACGCGCCGCGGTCGCCGGAATAATAGCGTTTCCACAGGTCTTCTTCGACGTTCGGCGTGTAAATGCGCGCCATGTCAACGCCCAGCGACTGCAGTTTTTCAATGATGAAAGAGGCTTCGCGCATAAAGCGTTCCGTGTCGGCGTCGTCCTTTTTCCGATCCAAAGCGGTCAGGTATTCCTCGGCCGAACGGGACGCGGAAATCAACGCCTGCACCTGCCGGTTGAACGCGCCGCCCAGCTTGATCGACTGCGCGGAAATCTTTTCGCCGGAATCCTGAATTTCCTTGGCGTTGTCGCGCATGACGGACAACAGTTCCTGCAGGCGTTTCAACGCGTCGTCCGCGGCGATGGACAGCAGATCGGATTGATCGACAAACTGTTCGCCGGATTTGCGCACTTCGACCGCGATGCGTTCGGAATTTCCGGCGACTTCGCTGATCATGGAACGCAGACGCTGACCGGCCAGATCGATCTGGATGACGCCTTTGTTGGACATTTCCTCGAACTCTTTGCCGATTTGCTGCACCGTGTCGTTCAGGGAACGCACCTGCGCGCCGGCGTTTTCGGCCGTTTTGTTGAAATCGACCGCCCGTTCGCGCAATACGGTGCTGAGGTTTTTGACGGCCTTTTGCGCTTCTTCCGAAATGCGGGTCAGCTGGTGCGATTGGACAAGGAACGTGTCCCCCGTCGTTTCGATCTGGTCGCGGGCGATTTCGCCGGCCGCCTCGATCCGGTTGGCCTGCGCCGCGAATTCGCTGCCCGCGTTGTTCAGGCCGCTGACGACCTGATCCGTCATCGACGCCAGCAGCCGCGCCTTTTCCTCCAAAAACTGCGCGGCCGTCTGCGACCGGTTCAGGCTGTCCTCGGCGGCTTTAGACGCTTCGTCGTTGCGCTGGCGCAGGTTTTCGCCCATGGCGTCCAGCTCGAACCCGATGCGCGAAGACGCCGCCAGCAAATCGTTCGTGTTTTTGCGCACGGCGTCGTTGATGTTGCGGATGTGGGTCATCACGTCTTCGGCCGCTTCTTTCAAATAGTCGATCTGGTTGCCCAAAGCGGCTTCGCCCATGCGCGACTGTGTGGCGACGATGTTCGCGACATCCCCCAGATCGATGATGTGCCGCTGCATGGAATCGCGCACCATGACGGCCTGTTGCGTCGATTTGGCGGATTGTTTCTGCAACCCGTCCGTCTGTTCGGCGATTTCGTCCTGCAGCAGGGTCAGACGTTGCATCAATTCGTCCGCGGATTGTTTGAAATCCCGCTGTTTCATTTCCAAAACGGCGACGGATTCGGATTGGCGCGAACACGCGTCCTGCGCGGCGGCGGACAGCTTTTCGGCCGCGGCGGTCGCGGCGGCGCCGGTTTCCGTCATTTTCGTTTTCGCCGTTTCCGTCAACGCGGCCAGCACGTCGGTTTGGCGCGTCAACGCGGTTCCGACCGTTTCCAGCTGCGACACGGTCATTTCCGACGCGTTGGTCAGCTCTTTCGTTTGGACGTTCAATCCCTCTTCGATCAAGCGGATGCGGGAAACCAGACGTTCCAAATCCTTGTCCGCCTGTTCCGATTGTTCGCGCAGGGACGCGGCGACCTGCGCGCTTTGTTCCGCCAGCTTGTCCGAAACGGCGGAAAGGGTGGCCGACTGGCGGCCGAACAGCGTTTCGACCTTTTCCGAACTGTCCGTCAAAGACGCGGCCGCCGTTTGCGTCGCGTCGATCATGGCCTGCGCGTCGTCGGTCAGTTTGCGGAACTGTTCGTCGATTTGCAAAACGGCCTTTTCCGACCGCGATTTCAGCAATTCGGACGAAATGTCCATTTGCGTCGTGCGGCGGGTGATTTCCGCGCCCAATTCCTCGGCATAGGCGGTGACGCGCTGCGCCGACGCGTCCAGCAGCGATTTGTGGCGTTCCAAATCTTCGCGCAAAGTGTTTCCGGCGACGACGGCGCGCTGCGACGACGAATCCAGCGACGTGATCTTGTCCGCCAAAACGGTGTCGATTTCCTGAATCTGATCAACGACCTTGCCGGCCTGACCGATCGTGTCTTCCAACAAACGCGACAGGCGTACGACCGTTTCGGCCGCCCGCGTGTCCAACAAATCGGCGATGCCTGTCAAATCGTCGGCCTGTTCTTTCAGCAGGGACTTGTTTTCCTCCAGCTTCGCGGCGGCGTTGGAAACGTACTTTTGTTGTTGCGCCAGCGACGTTTCCGTCACGATCGCCTGTGACACCAGCGCGCCCGTCAAATCGGACAGCTCGCCCGCCTGCTTGACCATTTTGCGGCTGACGGTTTCGGCGCGTTCCTCCGCCCCCGTCAGTCCGGCATCAATTTCCGCCAACCCGTCGCGAAGGCCGGTTTGAATGGCGGAAAGCTTGTCTTCCGTCCCGTCCAACGCGGATTTCACATCCTGCGCCTGTCGCGTCAAGGCGTCCGCGACGGTCTGTCCCGTCGTTTTCAGATTTTGCGCCGCATCGTCCAAACGGGCGGTGCTTTGTTCAATCCGGTTCGCGGCCGAATCCATTTCGGAACACGCTTTTCCGCCGGCGGTCGAAATCTGGTCGGCTTTGCCGTTCAGGGAATCGGAAACGGTCGAAATCTGTTCCACCGCCGTGGTCGATGCCGCGTTGATTTCGTTGATGTAAGTGTCCAGCGTCGTTTCGATCGTGCGGAAACGGGCGACGATTTTTTCCGCCTCCTGATCCAGCAGGGCGTTCTGTTCCTTGAACGTCGTTTGCAGTTTTTCGGACGTTTCGGTCAGCAGGGCGTCCTTGTCGGAAATGGCGTTGTTCTGGCGGTCGAATATTTCCTCCAGCGTCGCGATGCGGCGTTCCAATCCGGCCAGCATTTTTTCCGTGTTGTCGCGCGCGTTTTCGGCCGCGGTTTGCAGCATCGCCGTTTGTTGTTCCAAATCAAGGGCGACGGCGGAAATGTCGTCGCGCGCCGATTGTCCCGCGCGGGTGATTTGTTCGACATGGCCGGACACGTTTTGCCGGATGCCGGCCGCCTGTTCGTCCAGCGTGTCGAACACTTGCGTTCCCGCGGCGACCAGCGCGTCCGTCTGCGCCGTCAACGCGGCCGTCGCGGCGGCGGTTTGGCGCGTCAGTACGTCGCGCGCGTTTTCGGCCGCGGTGTGCAGCAGGGTGCTTTGCTCTCTGACTTCGGCCGACAGGCGGGCGGTTTGGTCGGTCAGGCCGTCGCCCGCGCTTTTCAACGCGTCCGTGTCGGATCGCAGGGCGGATGACAGCCGCGAATAGGCTTCGTTCGTTTGCCGCGCGGCTTCCTGCAGCCCGTTCAACCCTTTTTCAATCAGTTCCGCGCCGCGTGCCGATTGGGAATCCGCCAGCAGGGACGCCGCTTTCAAATCTTCGACGCCGCTTTGGATTTTGCGCGCGGAATCGTCAATGCCGCGTTCCAACGTTTCCGCCAGATCCGTCAATCGGCCGATCCGGTCGCCCAAAGCGTCTTTGGCATTGTCGGCGCAATCGCGCAGGCGGTCGTAAACGGCGTTCAAATCGGCCGTCTGGGAACGGATGTCGTCCAACAACGCCTTGACATACGTTTTGTTTTTGGCGTTCGGGTACATGAATTCGGAAATGTAAGCGCGCAGTTTTCCGGCTTCTTTGACATAGCGGCGTTGGGACGAAAAGTAGGCGACGGCCACCCAGATGAACGCGAACGGCGACAATATCCCCGCCGCGAAACCGGAAAATTCGGCCGGCGTCATGTCCAGCCGCGACGCCCACCAACCCGACGAAACGGCGTAATCCGCGACAAAGGCCAGCCATATCAGCGAAATAACCGCCCCCGCGACAACGGCGGTGTTTTCAAACCGTCCGGAATGTCCGCCGTCTGTTTTTTGTTCGGAAAACAGCATTTCCGTTTCGCCGTCCGAATCCGTATTCTGCGCCATGGCCGTGTCCTTGAAAGAATTAAAGTGAATCGCGTTTTTCCAAGAATCCCTTAAAATGCCTTTTGCGTCAAGGATTCTGTTGATAATATCCGTTATCTGTTTTAAAAGCTTTATATCAAAACGACGTCAACATCAACAGAAGTGGAACACCATGACGGAAAAAACAAAGCATTATCCCGACGTTTCGGCCAAGGCGGACTTTCCCGCGCTGGAACGCGATATTCTGGAATACTGGCGCAAGGACGACACGTTCAGAAAATCCGTCGCCAACCGCGCCGCGGGCGACAAGGGATCGAACGAGTACGTCTTTTACGACGGCCCTCCGTTCGCGAACGGTTTGCCGCACTACGGACATTTGCTGACCGGTTACGTCAAGGACATCATCCCCCGCTATCAAACGATGCGTGGTCACCGCGTCGAACGCCGTTTCGGGTGGGACTGCCACGGGCTGCCCGCCGAAATGGATACGGAAAAGTTCCTCGGCATTTCGGGGCGCGCCGCGATTTCCGCCTACGGCATCGGCAAGTTTAACGAAACCTGCCGCGAACGCGTGTTGATGTACACCAACGAATGGAAACAAACCGTTACGCGTCAGGCGCGCTGGGTGTCGTTCGACAACGACTATAAAACGATGGATTTGCCCTATATGGAATCCATCATCTGGGCGTTCAAGGAACTGTATAAAAAAGGATTGATGTACGAGGGCGTCCGCATCCAGCCGTACAGCTGGGCGGCGGAAACCCCCGTGTCGAACTTTGAAACGCGCATGGACAACTGTTACCGCGAACGCGAAGACCCGTCTGTGACCGTGATGTTCACGCTGAACCCGATTGAGGGCGAAACGAAGCCCGTCAAGGCGTTGGCGTGGACGACGACCCCGTGGACGCTGCCGTCGAACTTGGCGCTGTGCGTGAACAAGGAATTCGATTACGATTTCTATGAAGAAGACGGCGTTCAGTACGTTCTGGCCTCCGCTCTGGTCGGGCGGTACAAGCGCGAGCTTGCCAACGCGGTCAAAGTCAAAACGGTCAAGGGCGCGGAGCTGGTCGGACGCACCTATCAGCCTTTGTTCCCGTATTTCGAGGGGACGAAGAACGCTTTTCAAATCATTCAGGCGGACTACGTTTCGACCGAAGACGGCACGGGCATCGTTCACATCGCCCCCGGATTCGGCGAAGACGACATGATCGCCTGCCAGCCCTACAACATCCCCGTGGTCTGCCCCGTGGACGGCAAAGGCTGCTTTACCAAAGAAGTGCCCGATTATCAGGGAATGCAGGTTTTCGAAACCAACGAACCGATTATCAAACGCCTGAAAGCCGAGGGCAAGCTGGTGCGCAAGGAAATGTACAAGCACAACTACCCGCACTGCTGGCGCACGGACACCCCGCTGATCTACAAGGCGATCAACAGCTGGTTCGTCAAAGTCACGGCTTTCCGCGACAAAATGGTCGCGAACAACCAGACGATCAACTGGATTCCCGAACACATCAAAAACGGCGCGATGGGAATGTGGCTGGAAGGCGCGCGCGACTGGTCGATTTCCAGAAACCGTTTCTGGGGAACGCCGATTCCCGTGTGGAAATCCGACGATCCGAAATATCCGCGCGTCGATGTGTACGGATCGATCGCCGAATTGGAAAAGGATTTCGGCGTCAAAGTCACCGATCTGCACCGTCCGTTCATCGACACGCTGGTGCGTCCGAACCCCGACGATCCGACGGGCAAATCCATGATGCGCCGCGTCGAGGACGTGCTGGACTGCTGGTTTGAATCGGGATCGATGCCGTTCGCGCAGGTGCATTACCCGTTTGAAAACAAAGACTGGTTTGAAAACCATTCGCCCGCGGATTTCATTGTCGAATATCTGGCGCAGACCCGCGGCTGGTTCTATACCCTGATGGTGATGAGCACCGCTTTGTTCGACCGCGCGCCGTTCAAAACGTGCCTGTGCCACGGGGTCGTGCTGGACGAAAACCAGCAAAAGCTGTCGAAGCGTTTGCGCAACTATCCCGACCCGTCGGACGTGTTTGACACGCTGGGATCGGACGCGTTGCGGTGGTTCTTGGTGTCTTCGCCGATTTTGCGCGGGGGCAACCTGTCCATCGACCGCGAGGGCAAGGAAATCGCGAAATCGTCGCGCAAGGCTTTGATTCCGCTGTGGAATGCGTTCTATTTCTTCACGCTGTACGCGAACGCCGAGGGGTTGAAAGCCAACTTCACGACGACGGCGAAAGACGTGCTGGATCGCTATATTTTGGCGAAAACCCGCGATCTGGTCAAAGGGCTGACGGAAAAGCTGGATGCCTGCGACATCGTGGGGGCGTGCGCCGACGTGGCGGATTTCCTTGAAATCATGAACAACTGGTACATCCGCCGTTCCCGCGCGCGGTTCTGGGACGTTTCAAACGGGCAGGACGCTTTCGACGTGCTCTATACGGTTCTGGTGACGCTGGTCAAGGCGATCGCCCCGTTGCAGCCGCTGACGTGCGAATACATTTATCGCGCGCTGACGGGCGAAGAAAGCGTGCATCTGGCGGACTATCCCGATTACAACGCGTTCGCGGCGGACGAAAAGCTGGTCGCGGACATGGATTTCGTCCGCGCCGTGTGTTCGACCGCCAAAGCGGTGCGCGAAGAACACAAGCTGCGCAACCGTTTGCCGCTGGCGTCGATGACGGTCGCGGGCAACGACGCGGAACGTCTGGCGGATTACGCCGAGCTGGTCAAGGACGAAGTCAACGTCAAAGAGCTGATTTTGGCGCGGGATGTCGCCGAATTGGCCGACCGGACGCTGTACATCATCACGCCGCTGGTCGGCAAACGTCTGGGACGGTTTATGAAAGACATCCTCGCCGCGTCCAAAACGACCGAATGGCATAAAAACGCCGACGGCACGCTGGCGATCGCGGGACAGACGCTGAATCCCGACGAATTCGAGCTGCGACTGGTGTTGAAAGACGGCAAGGCGGGGCAGGCGCTGCCCGACAATACGGCGGTCGTCGTTCTGGACACGGAAATCCGTCCGGAATTGGAACGCGAAGGCATCGCCCGCGATTTCGTCCGCGTGATCCAGCAAAAACGCAAGGACAGCGGTTTCGACGTGTCCGACAGGATCACGGTGGCTTACACTTCCGGCGACGAAACCGTTTTGGCGGCGCTGCGGGAAAACAAAGCCTATATTTCCGAACAGGTTTTGGCGACCGCGTTTGACGAAACGGCGGGATTGTCCGGCGACACCGAAGAGGTCGGCGCCGCGGCGGTCACGTTCAAAATCGCCAAAGCGTAAAATTATATGAAAATGCAAAGCCCCGCTTGAAACTGTTTCAAGCGGGGCTTTTTGTGTTCGGATTAGTCGGTTTAATGCAAGAGTGTTGACATTCTAATCGTGATTAGACTAATCTAAATTAGAATAACGGAGGGGCTTATGGATTTTATCGGCAGGCATCGGGAATTGGCGGATCTGCAAAGCCAATATGAATCAAATCACGCCTTTGTGGTGGTTTACGGTCGGCGGCGGATCGGAAAAACGGCGTTAATTCAAGAATTTATCAAAAATAAAAACGCGTTGTATTTTTTGGCGACCGAAGAAAGTGAAGCGCAGAGTTTGGCGCGTTTTTCCAAAAGTTTGGGGGCTTTTGCGAACAATTCCGCTTTGGCGGATATGCGTTTCGGCGACTGGCTGAAGGCGTTTTCCTTTTTTGCCGAAATGCGGCCGGAGCAAAAAAAAGTTCTGGTGATAGATGAATTTCAATATTTGGTGAACACGAATTCCGCATTCACGTCCGTGTTTCAAAAAGCGTGGGATGAAATTCTGTCGAAGCGGGATATTATGGTTGTCATCTGCGGATCGTACATCAATATGATGACGCAGCAGGTTTTGTCTGAAAAAAGCCCCCTGTACGGGCGTCGAACGGCGCAAATCCGTTTGGCTCCGCTGGATTTTAAAGACATCAGGGAATATTATCGGGGCAAGTCTTTTTCGGATGTCGTCGAATTGTATGCCGTAACGGGCGGCGTTCCGAAATATTTGGAGCTGTTTGACAACGGTCGGCCGTTGATGCGAAACGTCACCGACATTGTGCTGAACAAAAACGGTTTCCTGTACGAAGAACCCGCTTTTCTGCTGAACAAGGAAGTGCGCGAACCCGTCGGGTATTTCTCGATTATGCAGGCGGTCGCCCAAGAAAAACATAAAACGACGGAAATCGCCGCCGCGTTGGAAATTCCGACGAACAGGCTCAGCCCGTATCTGGATACTTTGCAAGGGTTGTTTTTGTTGGACAAGAAAGTCCCCGCCACGGAAAAATATCCTGAAAAAAGCCGGAAAGGGCTGTATTTCATCCGTGACGTTTTTATGCGTTTTTGGTTCAAGTTCGTTTTTCCGTACAAAGGCGAGCTTGAATTCGGAAACGTTGATTTCGTTTTGGAAAAGTTGAACAAAAACTTCATCGACAATCACGTCGCTTTTGTTTTTGAGGAAATTTGCCGCCAGTATTTTATTGATTTGTGCAGAAACAAAAAAATTGATTTCGTTCCCTCCCGCGTCGGGGCGTGGTGGGATAAAAACAGCGAAATAGACTTGGTCGCGGTTGATGAAAGCCACAAAAGGATTTTCGCCGCGGAATGTAAATTTTACAATCAAGGCAAGCCTGTCGATGCGGGGGTGTACGGCAGGTTGAAAGAAAAATGCGCCGCGCCGGATTTTAAAAACCACGAATTGATGTACGGCTTGTTTTCCAAAAGCGGGTTTGACGAACAGCTGCGGCGGATTTCCGAAACGAACAAGGGGTTGTTCCTGTTTGATTTAAAATGAACCTTTCCCTTGACTTTCGTCCGGCAACGGGTAGAAATTAGGCAAAACGTTTTTTATTAAAGGATTGTCCCATGGAAGTCAGAAGCAGATTCGCCCCGTCCCCGACGGGTTATATGCATATCGGAAACCTCAGAACCGCTTTGTATGAATACTTGGTCGCCAAAAGCGCGGGCGGAAAATTCATCCTGCGCATTGAGGACACCGATCAGGAACGCTATGTCCCCGGCGCCGTCGATATCATTTATAAAACCATGGAAATGGTCGGGTTGAAACATGACGAAGGTCCCGATGTCGGCGGGCCTTACGGGCCGTATGTCCAATCGGAACGCCGCGCGATTTACAAGGAATACGCCGACAAGTTGGTTGATTTGGGTGGCGCGCATTACTGTTTTTGTTCCGAAGAGGAATTGGAAAAACAGCGCAAGGCGTGCGAGGAAGCGGGCATTCCGTTCAAATTCCGCGATCCGTGCAAAAAATTGACGGTCGAAGAGGCGCGCGCGCGTATCGCCGCGGGTGAAAAATACACCGTCCGCCAGACGATCGACCCGCACGGCACGGTGTCGTTCGACGATTGCGTCTATGGCCGCGTCACGGTTGAAACCAAAACGCTGGACGAAGGCATTTTGCTGAAATCCGACGGGCTGCCGACCTATAACTTCGCGAACGTGGTTGACGACCATTTGATGAAAATCACGCATGTTCTGCGCGGCAACGAATACCTGTCGTCCACGCCGAAATACAATCTGATGTATCAGGCGTTCGGGTGGGAGATTCCGACCTACGTCCATTTGCCCCCGATCATGAAAGACGAACACAACAAGCTGTCCAAACGCAACGGCGACGCGTCGTTTCAGGATTTGGTCGCCAAAGGCTATCTGCCCGAAGCGATCGTGAATTACATCATCCTGCTGGGGTGGAGCGCGAAAAACGATCAGGAAATCTTTTCCATGGCGGAATTGGAAAAAATCTTCAACATCGACGGGATCAACAAATCCCCCGCGATTTTCGACGGCGAAAAGCTGAAATGGATGAACGGCGTTTATCTGCGCGCTTTGCCGGTCGAAAAGTTCCGCGAACTCGCTTTGCCGTATTACAAGGAAGCGGTTAAGCGCGACGTCGATTTGGCGGTGCTGTCGCAATTTGTTCAGCCGCGCGTCAACGTGTTGAACGAAATCCCCGAAGCGGTCGATTTCATTGACGAACTGCCCGAATACGACATCGAAATGTATGTGCACAAGAAAATGAAAACGACGCCGGAAATCGCTTTGAAAGCGTTGGAGGAAGCCAAAAACGTCATCGCCGGCATGGCGAACGCGGATTTCGCGTCGATCGAAAGCGTGCACAACGTCCTGTTGGCCGTTCCGGAACGGCTGGGGATGAAAAACGGCCAGTTCCTGTGGCCGGTGCGCACCGCTTTGACGGGCAAGCAATGCACCCCCGTCGGCGCGGTCGAGGCCGTCTATCTGTTCGGGCGGGACGAAAGCTTGCGGCGCGTTGAAAAAGGCATTGAAAAGCTGAAAGCCGCCGCCGGCTGATCAAACGAAAGTTCCCGCCGTTTCCGGCGGGTTCTTTTTATCCGTTGACGCGGGGGCGGGTGAACGCTTAAAATACGCGGGCGTTTTGCAAAAGGACTGTGAAAAATGGATATCGAGGAATACGATTTTTTGTATAACGACGACGGCGAGTTGATGCTGGTCATGGACGGGTTCATGGACAAACCGGAAAACCCGCGGTTGACGTTGGGCGACAATCAGGCGGTGCTGATCCGTTCCGACAAAATGCCGTCGCTGCGGTTGACGGGCGTGCCTGACGACGTTTGGGAAAAGCTGGAGTCCGTGCCGCAAATTCTGGTTTGCGAAATGGACGACGACGGCACGCCCGCGCAAATCTATGACGCGCCGGTGAAAAAGATATTTAACGCGTAAAGGAAAAAACGATGATCGAAGCCAATTCGCACTATTTTGATTTGTCCGCGAACTACCTGTTTCAGGATATCGCCAAGAAAATAAAGGCGTTTAAGGAAAAAACGCCCGACGCCGACATCATCAGTCTGGGAATCGGCGACGTGACGCAGCCCATTCCCGCCGCGTGCGTTGAAGCGATGCACAAAGCCGTCGATGAAATGGGCGACGCCGCGACGATGCGCGGGTACGGCCCCGAACAGGGGTACGAGTTTTTGCGCCGCGCGATCGCGGACAACGACTATGCCGGATTGGGGATCGACATTGACGAAATCTTTGTTTCCGACGGCGCGAAATGCGATGTCGGCAACGTGCAGGAATTGTTTTCGCAAAACGCGCGTGTGGCGATTCCGGATCCCGTCTATCCCGTTTACCGCGACACGAACATCATGGCGGGGCGCGAAATCGAATATCTGCCCTGCGTCCGCGAAACGGGATTTTCCCCCGCTTTGCCGCGGGGGGCGGCGGATCTGGTTTATCTGTGTTCGCCCAACAACCCGACGGGTTCCGTTCTGACCAAGGTCGATTTGGAAAAATGGGTGAAGTACGCCAAGGAAAACGGCGCGGTGATCATCTTTGATTCCGCTTACAAGGAATACATCACGACGCCCGACATTCCGCACAGCATTTACGAAATCGACGGGGCGAAAGACGTCGCGATCGAATTGCGGTCGTTTTCCAAAACGGCGGGGTTCACGGGCGTGCGGTGCGCCTATATGGTCGTGCCGAAATCGTTGAAAGCCAAAGGCCCCAAGGGCGAACCGGTCGCGATCAACCCGATGTGGAGCCGCCGCCATTCGACGAAATTCAACGGCGTCGCCTATATCGTCCAGCGCGCGGCCGAAGCTGTGTTTTCCGACGCGGGCAAACGGCAGGTGCGCGAAACGGTCGGCTATTACATGGAAAACGCGCGGTTGATCCGTGAAACGTTGGCGGCAAAGGGATTTACCGTGTATGGCGGCGTTGACGCGCCCTATATCTGGCTGGCGACGCCCGCGGGCATGACATCCGTCGATTTGTTTGAAAAGTTTTTGAACGAAGCGCAGCTGGTCTGCACCCCCGGCAGCGGGTTCGGCAAATACGGCGAGGGGTACGTCCGCCTGACATCGTTCGGCACACGCGAAAACACGCTGCGGGCTTTGGACAGGATCGGGAAGCTGGCGTTATGACAAAAATCCCCTTTACCAAAATGGACGGGCTGGGCAACGACTTTGTCATCATCGACAACCGTTCGGGAAACGTCGGGTTGACGCCGGATCAAATCGTCGCGATCGGCGACCGCAAAACGGGCGTCGGGTTCGACCAGCTGATTTTGCTGGAAAAATCGGACAAGGCGGCGGTGAAGATTCTGTTTTTCAACGCGGACGGATCGACGGCGGGCGCGTGCGGTAACGGATCGCGGTGCACGGCGCGTCTGTTGATGGACGAACAGGGGACGGACGCCGTGGAAATGGAAGCCCCCGACGGCCGGATTTTAAAGGCTTGGCGCGCGGAAAACGGATTGGTGACGGTCAATATGGGCAAACCGCGCCTGAAATGGGACGAGATTCCTTTGGCGCGCGAATGCGACACGCTGGCGGTGACGGGAATTGACAAAGGGCTGCCCGAACCGTGCTGCGTGTCGGTCGGCAATCCGCACGCCGTGTTTTTCGTGGACGACGTTGAAAATTTCGATGTCGCAAAATGGGGAAGCATGGTCGAACGGCATCCGATGTTTCCCGACCGCGTGAACGTCGAATTCGCGCAGCCCGTTTCGCCCGACGCGATCCGGATGCGGGTGTGGGAACGCGGCGCGGGGATAACCGAGGCTTGCGGCACGGGGGCGTGCGCGACTTTGGTCGCCGCGGTGCGCCGCGGGTTGAACGCGGGAAAGGCCGAAATCCGAATGGACGGCGGATCACTGGTCATCGAATGGCGAAACGGCGGCGACATCCTGATGACGGGAAAAACGCACCGCGCTTTCGTCGGCGAATATCTGGGATAAGGAAGAACGAATGGGCAGCAAATACATCATCGACTATGCCGAAAAGCTGAAAAAAGGCGAATTGAAACAGGTCGTCGGCCGCAAAAAGGAAATCCGCCGCGTGATGCACATCCTGTTGCGCGACATGAAAAGCAATCCGATGCTGCTGGGACAGACGGGGCTGGGCAAAACGTCCATCGTCGTCGGCGTGGCGGCGGCTTTGGCCGCGGGCGACTGCCCTCCGAAACTGCGCGGGCGCACGATCGTCGGCGTCGATATCGCGACGATGATGATCGATTCCAAAACGCAGGCGGAATACGAAAACCACTTGAAAGAGGCGTTTCAGGAGCTGCAGGCGGCGAAGGGCGAAAAAATCCTGTTCATCAACGATTTGGGATTTTTGGCGATGACGCCGAACGGCAACCACGAAATCCCGAAATTTTTGAAACCCAAAGTGTTGGACGGCGGTATTCAATGCGTGGTCGAGGCGGAGCTGAACGCCTATAAAATGTATATCGAAACCGACCCCGATTTGATGAGCTGTCTGCAAACGATGTACATCGAAGAACCGACCCCCGCCGAAACGACGGACATCCTGCGCGGCATCGCCCCGAAGCTGGAGGAAAAGTACGGCATCAAAATCCCCGACGAGGTTTTGCAGCGCGCCGTTTCCATGTCCGCCCGCTATGTCAAATCGCGTCTGTTTCCGGAAAAGGCGCTCGACCTGCTGGACGAAGCGGCGACGGGGCTGATGATGGCACTGGACGAGGGATCGACGAAGGACAACGTCCTGAACGACCAGCACGTCGCGAACATCGTTTCGTTCTGGACGGGCATCCCGATGGACAAGGTCGGGTCGGAGGACAAGCAAAAGCTGATCGATCTGGAAAACTTCATCGGCCGGCGCGTCATCGGCCAGCCGGAGGCGATCTCCGTCATTTCCGGTGCGGTCAGGCGTATGAAATCGGGATTGCAAGACCCGAACCGCCCGCTGGGCACGTTCCTGTTCATCGGTACGACCGGCGTCGGTAAAACGGAATTGGCCAAGGCCTTGTCCGAATTCATGTTCGACGACGAAACGGCTTTGCTGCGACTGGATATGTCCGAATACATGGAAAAATCGTCGGTCGCGCGTCTGTTGGGACCTCCGCCGGGGACGCCCGGATACGAACAGGGCGGCGTGCTGACCGAAGCCGTGCGCTTGCGTCCGTACCAAGTCGTGCTGTTCGACGAATTGGAAAAGGCGCACAGCGAGATCCTGAACCTGATGCTGCAGTTGCTGGACGAAGGCCGCTTGACGGACGGCAAGGGCGTGACGGTCGATTTCCGCAACACGATCGTGATCATGACATCGAACTTGGGCGCGAACCTGCCGCGGTATCAGCGTATGGAGTTTTTGCGCAAAAACCTGCGTCCCGAATTTCTGGCGCGTATCGACGACATCATTCCGTTCCACGGGCTGGCGGAGGAAAACCTGCTGGCGATCGTGGACATCCACCTGAACAAATTCGTCAAGCGCGCCAAGGCCGTCGGTTTGCGCGCCGAATTGACTTTGGAAGCCCGAAAGTGGTTCGCGGACGAAGTCTTCATCGCCAAAAACGGCGTGCGCGAAATCAAACGTCTGATCCAACACCATATCGAAAACCCGCTGTCGGTGTTGATGATGTACGACAAGGTCAGCGGCGACGATTTGATTAAAATCATTCGCCCGAAAGACAAAAAGGGCGTTGAAATCGTCGTCCTGAAACCCGAAGACCAAAACAAGCAGCTGGAAGAGGCCGTCACGGTCGAACGGAAGATGGAAGACAACATCGATGACCGGCCGCCGCCTCCGCCGACGTTCAAGCTGAACGAAAGCGGCGACGAATACGCCGACCTGCCCGCGTGGAAACGCGCGGCGTTGATGGCGGCTAAGCAGCAGGGCGGGATGCCCGCGGAAAACGCGCCGCACAAGGTGATCAAAGTTCCCGTGATCAAAGGGTTCAAATCGACTTTGGGCAAAGGGCTGGGGATGCCGAAAATGCCGGCCGCCGCCATGGCGCGCGAAATCGCCGCCGAGGAAGCCGCGGAAAAATCAGCCGCCGTGCCGCCCGTTCCCGAAACGCCGCCGCCCGCCGCCCCCGCGCCGGTTGAAACGCCGCCGGATATTGTGCCGCCGCCGGTCGTTCGCGTGGACGAATAATCAAATCGAAAAACGCCTTGATCCGCTTCGGGGCGTTTTTTTGCATCACCGCGCGCCGTTCATTCTTTTTTTAACTTTTCGGATGTTATCCTGATCATTAACAAAGGGAAAAAGTCTTTTTTTATAGCCGTTTCGCGGAAAAATACCTTTACTTTTCGGGATTAAAAAAGTTACCCTTTAACCAGTGTTTGAATTTTTCGCATTTTTCGGGATGACGCCTATGTCGGATACAGAAGAAAATCAGGTGCAGGAAAACGTCGGTTACATCACCGCCATTCAGGGCAGCGTGGTTGATATCCGGTTTGAAGACAAACTGCCCCCCGTCTATAACGAATTGCGGACGGGCGAAAACAGGGGCTTGGTGATCGAGGTGCAGGCGCATCTGGACGGATGCACGGTGCGCGGTCTGGCCATGGGACCCACGCGCGGTTTGGCGCGCGGTCAGGCGGTTTTCGATACCGAACATATGCTGACCGTTCCCGTCGGGGACAAGATTTTGGGGCGTATGTTCAACGTGTTCGGCAACACGATCGACGGCGGCGCGGAGTTGGAGGCGACGGAACGCCGCCCCATTCACAACCACTCCCTGCCGTTGGCGCGGCGCAGCGTGGATTCAAAGGTTTTCGTTTCGGGCATCAAGGCGATTGACCTGCTGGCGCCGATGGAACGCGGCGGAAAGGCCGGTTTGTTCGGCGGCGCGGGCGTGGGCAAAACCGTTTTAATCACCGAAATGATCAACAACATGGTCGGCCGGTACGAGGGCGTTTCCCTGTTTTGCGGCGTCGGCGAACGTTGCCGCGAAGGCGAACAGCTGTACCGCGAAATGCGCGACGCCGGCGTTTTGGACAAGACCGTCATGATGTTCGGCCAGATGAACGAAGCCCCCGGAATCCGTTTCCGCGTGGCGCACGCCGCTTTGGCTATGGCGGAATATTTCCGCGACGAGAAAAAGCAGGACGTTTTGTTGTTGATCGACAACGTGTTCCGTTTCGTTCAGGCCGGTTCCGAAATTTCCGTTTTGATGGGGCAGATGCCGTCCCGCGTGGGGTACCAGCCGTCTTTGGCGACCGACATCGCGTCGTTGCAGGAACGCATCGCATCGACGGCGACCGGCGCGATCACGTCCATTCAGGCGGTGTACGTCCCCGCCGACGATTTGACCGACCCGTCGGCCAGCCACACGTTCGCGCATTTGTCGTCGAACATCGTTTTGTCGCGCGCCCGCGTGTCGCAGGGGCTGTATCCCGCCGTCGATCCGCTGGCGTCGGGGTCGAATATGCTGACGCCGCAGGTGGTCGGGGAACGCCATTACCGCGTGGCGACTGCCGTGCGCAAAACGTTGGCGGAATACGAGGAATTGAAAGATATTATCGCGATGCTTGGTTTTGACGAACTGCCCGAAAACGACCAGAAAACGGTGCTGAAAGCCAGAAAGCTGGAACGTTTCCTGACCCAGCCGTTCTTTACGACGTTCCACTTTACGGGAATGGAGGGGCGTTCCGTCGAATTGGAGGACACCCTGCGCGGATGTGAAAAGATTTTGGCCGGCGAATTGGACGATGTGCCCGAAAACGCGTTCTACATGGTCGGCACGCTGGAAGACGTGATGGCCAAGGCCGAAAAGATCAGGGAGGCGGAAAAAGCCGCATGAGGTTGAAAGCGCTCACCCCCGCCGGCGTCGTCGTCGATGAACAAATCACCCGCGTGCGTTTCGACGCGTTGGACGGATCGTTCACGTTCCTGCCCAAACACGCGGATTTCGTGACGGTCGTCGTTCCGGGGCTGGTGTCGTACACGCCCGCCGCGAATCCCGACAAAGAGGTGTTCATGGCGTGCGACAGCGGCGTTCTGGTCAAGGACAACGCGACAGTTCTGCTGTCCGTGCGCCGCGCCGTCGTCAGCGAAAATCTGGAGGAATTGTCCCGCACGATTTCCGAAGAGTTCAAAAAGGACGAGGAAAACCGCAAAACCGTTAATGCCGCCATGGCGCGGCTGGAGGTCGGCCTGACCCGCGGCGTGATGTTCCGGAACGCCAACAACCAGCCCGATCAGTTGAAAGGATAGTCATGGATTTCGATTCGACAAAACAGACACAGGTGAAATCCGAAAGCGCGCTGGCCGAACGGCTGGCGAAACGCGCGTCCCGCCGGCTGGTAAACCAAACGGACAAGGACGCTTTCAAACCCGCAATGGGGCTGGCGTTTCTGGGGGCGTTGGGGTGGAACATCCCGATTCCGACTTTTCTGGGCGTTTTGCTGGGGCGGTGGATGGACGCGCATTACAAGGTCGCCCATGTGTCGTGGACGCTGAACTTTTTGTTGCTGGGATTTTTCGCGGGCGCGTTCGGGGCGTGGCAATGGTTGAAACGCGAAGGTATCGAACGCGCGCAAAAGGAACAGGAACGCCGCAACCGGTTGGTGGACGAGGTGCGGGAAAACGCCGATGAAAAGGCGGAAGAGGTTTTGGAACAGGACGAGCTGATCGACGAATTCCAAATCCACGCCGAAGTGGAGGAAGAGGAATGACGCCCGTTTTGAACCCCGCCGCGATTTGCGTCGGCGCGTTTGGCGGGCTGGCGTTGGGCGGGCTGTATTTCGGCGGGTTGTGGTGGTCTGTCGCGCGGTTGAAAAAGGTTGAACGCAAAAAGCTGTTCCTTTTTCTCAGTTGGGTTTCGCGGTCGGTTTTGCTGTGCGCGGGGCTGTACGGGCTGGCCGTTTACGACGCGCAGGCGTTGTTGTCCGGTGCGGCCGGATTGTTGGCGGCGCGGTTCGCGATCGTCCGTTTCGTGAAACGGAAACTGGCGCAGGAAAAGGAATGTAGGGAGTAAAGCGTATGCTGGAATTGTATGACGAACAAATAGCTTTCATTTTGCCGTATTTCAATTTCCCCGTGAATTGGACGATCGCGTCAACGTGGATCGTCATGGCGGTTCTGCTGCTGGTTTCGTGGCTGGCGACCCGACATTTGAAAACCGGCAACAAGGTTTCCCATTGGCAGACGGCGATGGAGGTCATGGTCAAGGTTATCTACGGCCAGATCAGCGAAATGACGAAAGGCGTCAATTCGATGACATATCTGCCGTTCATCGGGACGCTGTTTTTGTTCATTCTGACGTGCAACCTGCTGACGATCATTCCGACGTTCAAAACGCCGACGGCGTCTCTGTCCACGACGGCGGCGCTGGCGTCCATGGTGCTGTTGGGGGTGCCGTTTTTCGGGATCAAAACGGCGGGGATGAAAAAGTATTTGAAAAAATATCTGGAACCGTCGCCCGCGATGCTGCCCTTTAACATTTTAAGCGAACTGACGTCAACGGGGGCGATGGCCGTCCGTTTGTTCGGCAACGTTTTGTCGGGCGTCATCATCGGGTCGATCTGCCTGATGCTGGTTCCGTTCATTCTGCCCTTGCCCATGCAGGTGCTGGGGTTGTTCACCGGCATGATTCAAGCTTACATTTTCGCGATGCTGGCGTTGATGTACATATCATCCGTTCACGGCGACGACGATGTCCCCGCGCAGGATAAAAAGCCCGTCGCGACAAATAACGAAACTTTATGATAAACAGGAGGACTGTATTATGGATTTAGCTGCTATTTTGGGTTCGATTTCTATTTTCACCGCGGGCTTTTGTCTGTGCGTCGGCGCGTCGGCCGCCGGTTTGGCCGAAGGGTACGCGGTCGCTTCGGGGCTGACCTCTTTGGCGCAGCAGCCCGACGAAGCCGGTTCCATTTCCCGCACGATGTTCATTTCCTTGGCGATCGTCGAAACGTCGGGCATTTACTGCTTTGTCGTCGCGATGATTTTGCTGTTCGCCAATCCGTTCTGGCAGTACGCCGTTTCCGTCGCCGCGAAGTGATCCGCTTTTCCCCTTTAACAGACAGGGATAAAAAGAATGTCTTTAGATTTTACAACCGTAATGGCGCAAATCGTCAATTTCACGATTTTGGCGTGGGCGTTGTACAAATTCCTGTACAAGCCTTTGCTGGTCGCGATTGACAAGCGCGAAAAACACATCGCCGGCGAAATCAAAAACGCCGAGGATCTGGCTTCCGACGCCGAAAAAAAGCTGGACGAGCTGAACAAGCGTTATCTGGCCATCGACAACGAACGCGCGCAGATTTTGAACGAAGCCCGCGAAGAGGCCGAAAACCTGCGTAAACAGCTGGAACACGACGTGCAGGCCGAAGTGCTGGAAAAACGTTTGCTGCTGCAGCAGGAACTGGATCGCGAAAAGGCGTTGATGGTCAACGAAGTCCGTCAGACGGTCGTGACCAACTTTTTGGATTTCGCCCGCAAGGCGTTCAAGCGCATGGCCGACGAAGAGCTGGAAGCGCGGTTCGTTTCCGTGTTCAAACACCAGCTGGAGGAATTGTCCGCCAAGGATAAGAAAATTCTGGCCGCGGACGCGGACGTGCCTTTGCAAATCACCACTTCCGAAGAGCTGACGCCCGAAGCGCGGGACGAATTGAAAAAAATGCTTTCCGCGGTTTTGGACGCGGAAAATCCGCAATTCGTTTTCAACGTCAACCCGCGTTTGCTGTGCGGCATTGAATTTTCCGTCAACGGCAACGTCGTTTCGTGGAATTTGGACGATTACCTGAACACGTTCACGGCGAAAATGCACGACGCGCTGGAAAACATCTCCCTGCGCCTCAGCCGCGAAGAAAACTGATCAAACAAACGGAGCCGGTATGTTAATAGAAGCTGTAAAAGACGCGTTCGGCGCGGTTCAGGACACGATCGACCTGCAATCGGCCAAAATGAACATCGAGGAAATCAGCACGGTTTCGTCGATATCCGGCGGGACGGCCGAAGTGTCCCGTTTGGATAACGTTCAGATGGAGGAATTGCTGAGTTTCCCCGGAAATGTCACCGGTATGACCTTTACGCTGTCCGAAGATTCCGTCGGCGTCGTTTTCCTGAACCGTCCCGACGGCGTCAAGGCCGGCGACCGCGTCTATCGCACCGGCCGCGTCGTTGACGTGCCGGTCGGCGAACGTTTGTTGGGGCGCGTGATCGACCCGTTGGGCAACCCGTTGGACGGCGAAGGGCGTATCGTCACTGTCAACCGTCGCAAAATCGAACGCGAAGCCTATCCGATCATGTCCCGCGCGCCGGTTTCTTCGCCGCTGCAAACGGGGATCAAGGCGATCGATTCGTTTACGCCGATCGGCCGCGGCCAGCGCGAATTGATCTTGGGCGACCGGCAAACGGGCAAAACCGCTTTGGCGATCGACGCGATCATCAACCAGAAAAACACCGGCGTCATCTGCATTTACTGCGCGATCGCCCAGCGCGGCACGGCCATCGCCCGCGTGGTGGACAGCCTGAAAAAATACGACGTGATGAAAAACACGATCGTCGTGGCGGCGTCCGGCGACGAAACGGCGGGGATGCAGTACATCGCCCCCTACGCGGCGACGGCGATCGGCGAATACTTTATGGAAAAGGGCAAGGACGTTCTGGTCGTTTACGACGATCTGACCAACCACGCCCGCGCGTACCGCGAATTGTCGCTGCTGCTGCGCCGTCCCCCCGGACGCGAAGCCTTCCCCGGCGACATTTTCTACATTCATTCGCGTTTGTTGGAACGTTCGACGCGCCTGCGTCCGGAATACGGCGGCGGGTCGCTGACGGCTCTGCCGATCGTGGAAACCGAAGCGCAGAACATTTCCGCCTACATTCCGACGAACATCATTTCCATTACGGACGGGCAGATTTACCTGTCTTCGCCGATGTTCCAGAAAGGCATCCTGCCCGCGATCGACACGGGGCGTTCCGTTTCCCGCGTGGGCGGCGACGCGCAGCTGCCGGCGTACAGTTCGCTGGTCGGGCCTTTGAAACTGGCGTTTTCGCAGTTCGAGGAACTGGAAAGCTTCGCCAAATTCCGTTCGCATCTGGACGCGGAAACCGAACGTCAGCTGAAACGCGGCCGCGCCATCCGCGCCGTCATGCAGCAAAAGCAGTTCGCGCCCGTTCCCGTCGTGGATCAGATCGCGGTTTTGTTCGCGACGACAGAAGGATTGCTGGACAACGTTTCCGACAAGCTGCGGGAAAAGGCGTACCGCGTCATCGCGTCGTTGATGAAAACAAAGCACAAAGAAACGGCCGATTTGATCCTGCACCGCGAAAAATTGTCGCCCGAACGCAAAAAGGCGCTGGCCGACGACATTCGCGAAGCTTTGGTCAACGAACGCGTTTTGTCCGCCAAACAGGTGTAAGGCGAAGGGGGCGGCATGGATATCGAAGGGCTGCAAAAGCGGATCAAAACGACGCAAGACCTGCGTTCCATCGTTTCGACGATGAAATCGCTGTCGGCCGTCAGCATCATCCAGTACGACACGGCTTTGAAGTCTTTGATCGAATACGGCCGCACGATCAATCTGGGGGCGGTCGCTTTGATGAAAAACGGCGAACTGGAGCTGCCCAAAACGGCCGCGGTCAAGCCCGACGCGAAACGCGCTTTGGCGGTTCTGATCGGGTCGGACACGGGGTTGGTCGGCAAAATGAACCGCGAAGTTGTCCGCTACGCCCAGAAAACGCTGATCGAAAAAGGGTTCAAAATCGACCGGTCGGTCTTTATCGCGGTCGGCCGCCAGATCATCGGCCAGCTGCAGCGCAACCAATGGAACGTCGCGGCGAACTATCCCGTTTCCAATTCCGTCAAGGCGGTCAGCAAAACGGCGGCATCCGTTCTGGTCACGGCGGACGAACATATGCACGCGAACCACATCACCCATGTCTATGTGTTTTACAGCCATAAACGCGGGGTCAGCGTTGCGCCGACGGAAACGCTGTTGATGCCGTTGGGGACGGAATGGTTGGAACGCGTGAAGAAAATGGGGTGGCCGGGGCGCCATTTTCCGACCTACACGCTGCCCGCGTCCGCGATTTATTCCGCGCTGGTGCGGGAACGGCTGCTGATCGAGCTGTCCACCGCAATCACCGAAGCGTTGTCCGCCGAACACCATATGCGTTTGACGACCATGCAGGCGGCGGAAAAGAACATTGACGAAAATCTGGAAAACATGAATCTGGAATACCAGCAAATGCGGCAGGAAAACATCACGACCGAACTGCTGGATGTCGTTTCCGGCGCGGAGGCGCTGCGAAAGCAGAAAAGAAAATGACGGTTTGACTTTCCCCGCCCGAATCGAACGGACGGGGAATTTTTTTTCGGGGCGGTTCGTTTTTTTTCTTGACTTAAAGTGAACTGTAAATGCCACAATTCCGGTATGGTTCAATTCAATCAAGGGAACAAGCCATGAAAAAGCTTTTCGTTTCGTTTATTTGTTCGGCGTTGCTGGCGACGCCCTGCATCGCAAAGGAGTCCGTTATGAAAACAAATTCGTCTTTAACCCCGATGGAACAATCGGTCGCCGCGGTTTCCGCCGCCGCCGCGCGCGGCAATTACGCCGCGTTGAAATCCGCGCTGGCCGCCGGTTTGGACGCGGGAATCCCCGTCAACACCTATAAGGAAATTCTGACACAGCTGTACGCCTACGCCGGATTTCCCGCCGCGCTGAATTCGCTGGACACGTTGCGGATGTTGGTCGCCGAACGGGGCGGAAAGGACGCGGAGGGCGCGGCGCCGTCGCCTTTGCCCGCGGGAAAAAGCATTGATTTCGGCACGGAAAACCAGACGAAGCTGACCGGCCGCGAAGTCAAAGGCGCTTTGTTTGATTTCGCCCCTGCGATCGACGAATATTTGAAAGCGCATCTGTTCGGCGACATTTTCGCCCGCGACAACGTCGATTGGAAAACGCGCGAAATCGCCACGGTCGCGTTTTTGGCGCAGCTGCCGCACGCCGCGCCGCAACTGAAAAGCCACATCGCCATTGCCAAACACAACGGCGTGACCGATTCGCAGGTGGACGAGATTTTGAAAATCGCCGCGGTTCGCGACGAATCCGATTTCGCCAAACAAAACGTTTTCGGCAAAGGCGATCTGAACACGGCCTACGCCAAATATTTCATCGGCGATTCGTATCTGAAACCGCTGACGAATCCGCAGGAAACCGCGCTGCATATGTCGAACGTGACGTTTGAACCGGCGACGCGCAACGACTGGCACGTTCATCACGCGACCGCGGGCGGCGGCCAGATTCTGATCTGCACGGCCGGCAAGGGGTGGTATCAGGAATGGGGCAAGCCCGCCGTTTCCCTGACGCCGGGGGCGGTCGTCACGATTCCCGCCAACGTCAAGCACTGGCACGGCGCCAAGGCCGATTCGTGGTTTTCGCACATCGCGATCGAAGTTCCGGGGGAAAACCGGTCCAACGAATGGCTGGAACCCGTTTCGGACGAAGAATATTCCAAGCTGTAATTGGAGGAGGCTGTGATGGAACGCCGTGAGTTTTTGAAAAAGACGCTGGCCGCCGGAACGGCCGCCGTTGTCGCGGGCGCGATCCTGTCCGGCCGGAAAAGCGTCGCCGCGGAAAAATCGACCAAACCGCAGAGGATTCTGATCCTGACGGGCAGTCCGCGCAAAGGCGGCAACTCGGCTGTTTTGGCGGATTCGTTCGCCAAGGGCGCGCAAGAGGCCGGTCACACGGTCGCGCGATTCGACGCGGCGTTTAAAAACGTGCATCCGTGCATCGCGTGCGACCGGTGCGGCATGGACGGCGATTGCGTTTTCAACGACGATTTCAATTTCGTGCGTGAAAACATCGTTGACGCTGATGTCGTCGTGTTCGCTTCACCCATGTATTATTTCGGGGTTTCCGCGCAGCTGAAAGCCGTCATCGACCGGTTCTACGCGATCAACGGCAAAATCCACGCGCCGAAAAAGGCCGTGCTGCTGATGACGTACGCGAACACGCGCCCGTCGCAGGCCGTGCCGATCGAATCGCATTACGAAGTCCTGCTGGACTATCTGGGATGGACGGACGCCGGACGCGTGATCGCTTCGGGCGTTTGGCCGGTCGGCGCGGTCAACGGGACGGAATATCCCGAACAGGCCTATAAATTGGGGAAAAACATCTGAACTTTTCCTGATTCGCGAAAGGGGGACGGAACGGCCGCCCCCTTTTCCGTATGTGAATCGGCGCAAAACAACAGGTTGCGTTTTTCCGTTTGACACGGGCGCGCGAACGGCTATTGTTGTCAAAACGCCAAAGGTTAAAAAGCCGTTAAGAAATTGAACGTAGCCGAACTTTGAAAACGGCGGAAAGCCGACGTTTTTCCTGTCAATCGAAAAAATATTTTTTTTCGGTTGCAAGACCGGAAAGTTACAATATATTGTCGCAGTAAAGAGGGGCGGGACACAATCTGTTGTGTTGTCCGTCACAACACGCGAAACCCAGAAAACGGAGATTTTCATGTCTGAACAGACACCGAAGTTAGAGATTGTCAACGCGGACGACGACGACGCCAGCAAGGATTTGTCCCGCATCGTCAAACGCGACGGAACGCAGGTGATTTTCAATTCCGAAAAGATCATGTCCGCCATTCGCCGTGCGGGCGACGCGACCGGCGAATTCGACGAAGACGAAGCGTCTTTGCTGACCAATCAGGTGACAAAGGTTTTGCGCCACCGCTTTTCCAAAGGCGTTCTGCCGACGATCGAACAGATTCAGGATGTCGTCGAACAGGTTTTGATTTCCGCGAACTATTACAAAACGGCGCGCGCCTATATCGTTTACCGCGAAAACCGCAACAAATCCCGTCAGGACAAAAAAACGCTGGTGGATGTCGCGTCGTCGGTCAACGAATATCTGGAACGCGCGGATTGGCGCGTCAACGCGAACGCCAATCAGGGCTATTCGCTGGGCGGGTTGATTCTGAACGTTTCGGGCAAGATCATCGCCAACTATTGGCTGTCGCACGTTTATCCGCAGGCGGCCGGCGAAGCGCACCGCAACGGCGATTTCCACATCCACGATCTGGATATGCTGTCGGGGTATTGCGCGGGATGGTCTTTGCGCGCCCTGTTGCAGGAAGGGTTGAACGGTGTTCCGGGGAAGGTCGAATCCGGCATTCCCAAACATTTGGGTTCCGCTTTGGGGCAGATGGTGAACTTTTTGGGCACGCTGCAAAACGAATGGGCGGGGGCGCAGGCCTTTTCATCTGTCGATACCTATCTGGCGCCGTTCATCCGCAAGGACAAGCTGACCTATGACGAAGTGAAGCAGAATTTTCAGGAATTCATCTACAACCTGAACGTTCCGTCGCGCTGGGGGACGCAGACGCCCTTTACGAACCTGACGTTCGACTGGGTCTGCCCCGAGGATTTGCGCGAACAGAATCCCGTCATCGGTGGCGAGGAAATGGATTTCACCTACGGCGATCTGCAGGTCGAAATGGACATGATCAACAAAGCCTATATCGAGGTCATGACCGCCGGCGACGCCAAGGGACGCCTGTTCACGTTCCCGATCCCGACGTACAACATCACGCCCGATTTCCCGTGGGAAAGCGAAAACGCGAACCTGTTGTTCGAGATGACGGCGAAATACGGCTTGCCCTATTTCCAGAACTTCATCAATTCCAGCCTGAAACCGGGGCAGGTGCGTTCAATGTGTTGCCGTCTGCAACTGGATTTGCGTCAGTTGCTGGCCAGAGGCAACGGGTTGTTCGGGTCGGCCGAACAGACGGGGTCGATCGGCGTTGTCACGCTGAACTGCGCGCGTTTGGGCTATCTGTTCAAAGGCGACGAAGCGGGGATGATGAAACGTCTGGACGAATTGATGGATTTGGCGCGCACGACGCTGGAAATCAAGCGCAAAGTCATTCAGCGCCACATGGACGCGGGGCTGTTCCCGTTCACGAAACGCTATCTGGGCACGCTGCGCAACCATTTTTCGACGATCGGCGTCAACGGCATCAACGAAATGATCCGCAACTTTACGAACGACGAACACGACATCACCGATTCGTTCGGTCAGGACTTCGCCAACCGTTTTCTGGAATACATTCGCAACAAAATGGTCGAATTCCAGCAGGAAACCGGCAGCATGTACAATCTGGAAGCCACGCCGGCCGAAGGGACGACCTACCGTCTGGCCAAGGAAGACCAGAAACGTTATCCCGACATCATTCAGGCGGGAACGAAATCCGCGCCGTACTACACGAACTCTTCGCAATTGCCGGTCGGGTTCACGGACGATCCGTTCACCGCGTTGAACCTGCAGGAATCCCTGCAGTCGAAATACACGGGCGGCACGGTTATGCACCTGTATATGGGCGAACGGATTTCGGACGCGAAGACGTGCCGCACGCTTCTTAAGAGAATTTTAGAGAATTATAGGATACCCTATGTGACGGTGACACCTACTTTCTCTATTTGTCCCAAACACGGATACATTTCGGGCGAACACAAATTCTGCCCCTTGTGCGATGAGGAGCTCATCGCCGTCAAACGCCAGCAAGCCTGCGCCTGTTAAACAGGCTTGCACACGCAACGCAAAACGATTATCTTTAACCTTAGAACTTAGCGAGTAGAGAACATGACAAAAGACACGAACATTCAGCTTTCCGATTCCGAACGCCAGCCGTGCGAAGTTTGGACGCGCGTCATGGGGTATTTCCGTCCGGTGTCCGAATTCAACATCGGCAAAAAAAGCGAATACGCGGAACGCAAATGCTTTTCCGAAAAAAAGGCAATGTCCGCTTTCATGGACGTAGCGGCGGAATAATTCGCTCATGCCTGTAATCATCGGCGGCGTGGAGTCTTTCACAACGGTGGATTTCCCCGAAAGACTCGCCGCCGTTTTGTTTTGTCTGGGATGCCCGTTGCGCTGTCCGTATTGTCACAATCCGGAATTGCAGGATTTCAAGGGCAGGCCGTTCATATCGTGGGAACAGTTCGCCGAATTTCTGGACGACCGCAAAAAATTGCTGGACGGAATCGTGTTTTCCGGCGGCGAACCGCTGGCGCAGCCCGATTTGTACGAATCCATGAAATACGTCAAAGACATGGGGTATCAGGTCGGATTGCACACGTCGGGCGTGAACCTTGAACGGTTGGAACAGGTATTGCCATTGCTGTCGTGGGTCGGTTTCGATGTCAAAACGGTGTTCGACGCCTACGAATCACGCATTCCGCATTCGCGCCGCGCGACGGTTGAGGCGTGTCTGGACGCTTTGATCCGTTCCGGCGTGGAACTGGAATGCCGCACGACGTTGGATCCGCGCGTGATTTCAAAAGATGAATTGCGGACGTTGGCGCATATACTGGCCGCAAAAGGGGTGAAAACCTACGCTTTGCAGGAATACCGGCCGCATCCGTCGGAAAAAAATCCGCCCGATCCGTCAAAGGTTTCGGCATTTTTCACCGACAAGGAATTGTTGGACGAATTGCGCGGGCTGTTTGAAAAATTCATCATCCGCCGCGCGTAAACGTTCAAACAAGTTCAAAAAAACAGCCCCGAAAGGGGCTGTTTTCCGTAATGGGCTGAAGTTATTTCGCCTTGTTCGCTTCGATCAGCTTGGCGTACAGCTCTTTGGTCTGCAGGGCGATGCTCTGCCAGCTGAAGTGTTTTTCGACGCGCTGGCGTCCGGCCTGTCCCATTTTCTTGGCCAAAGCGGGATCGCGGATCAGCGTGTTGATCTTTTCCGCCAAACGCGCGCCGAACGCGTCGCCGTCCTTCGGATCGTGCGGGAACTGATCGGACAGGTCGGGATCGACCAGATAGCCCGTTTCGCCGTCAACGACGACTTCGCGGATGCCGCCGACCGCGCTGGCGACGACGGGGGTGCCGCACGCCATGGCTTCCAGATTGATGATGCCGAACGGTTCGTAAATCGACGGGCAGCAGAACACGGCCGCCTGCGAATAAAGGGCGATCGCTTCTTCGCGCGAAACCATTTCAGGGATCCAGACGACGCCGGAGCGAACCTGTTTCAACGCGTTGACCATGCCTTCCAGTTCCGCTTTCATTTCGGGCGTGTCGGCGTCGCCGGCGCACAACACCAGCTGCGCGTCGGGATCAAGCTTCGCCGCCGCTTTTAACAAATACAGCAGGCCTTTCTGGCGCGTCATGCGGCCGACGAACAGGACGTAGGGTTTGTCCGTGCGGATGCCGAATTTCTGCAAAACGGCGGTGTCCTCGACCTCTTTGTACTGGTTGACATCAATGCCGTTGTAGATGATCGACACCTTGGCGGGGTCGATTTTCGGGAACAGGCGCAGCACGTCCTCTTTGGTGCTGGTCGAAACGGCGATGACGGCGTCCGCCATTTCCAGCGCCGTTTTTTCAACCCAGCTGGACACGTCATAGCCGCGTCCCAGCTGTTCGCGTTTCCACGGGCGCAGGGGTTCCAGCGAATGAACCGTGACAACCAAGGGGATGCCGTACAGCATTTTGGCCAGAATGCCCGCGAAATGCGCGTACCATGTGTGGCAGTGCGCGATGTCGGCGGTCATGTTTTCGCCCGCGAAGACCAATCCTTCATACAACGCCTTTAACGGCGAAGTCAGTTCCTTGGGGCAATCTTTGAACAGCGACGCGTCGGGCGTTTTGCCGTTGACGACCAGATTGCCGTCCTGCGACTGCTGGTCGTGGAAACTGCGGACTTCGACCTCCATCAGCTTGGCCAGTTCCTTTGACAGGTATTCAACGTGAACGCCCGCGCCGCCGTAAATGTACGGGGGGTATTCGTTCGTGATAAACATAACTTTCATAATTATAAAACCTCCGAAAAAATATTCTGGGATTCAGAATTACCTTTTACGCGTCTTTCGTCAATCATTTATCGACCGGAACGGCGGAATTTTTTTTCGATTAAAGGCTGGATTTTCAGGCGGATATTCTATACAACATTAAGTCGGATAAGGACTTTACACCTAAGAAAACAGGGGATCAGTCATGCTGAATAGTGTTTTTGAACAAAACTTCCTGCAAAAAATGCCTGACGGCACCGTTAAACAGGTCAACCCGTTCACCGGAACGCAGGTGTGGACTGTCCCCGGCCGCGGCAAACGCCCCACCGTCAATAAAAAGGCCGACGCCGCAAAACCCGCGCCGCATGACGGGGTGGAGGATTTTTGTTCGTTCTGTCCGTCCAACTATTTAAAAACGCCGCCGGAAAAATCGCGCTTGGTCAAAAACACGGACGGCACGTTCAGCGTTCTGGAAAACCTGAAAGTGTCGCAGCTGTTCGACACGACGGCGGAATTCCGGCGCATTCCGAACCTGTTTGAAATCATTTCCTACGAATATTGGGAAAAGAACTACGCTTATGTCATTTCCGACAAAGCCAACGCCCACCGCGAAGCCTATATCGCCGAACCGGAGGGGCGTCAGCACGTTCTGGACATTATCGAAGCCAAGCTGAAAATGAGCGGCCTGTCGCGCGAGGAAATCGACAGCATTTCGTCGGGGCGCAAGCTGAAAATGGCCAACAGCTTTTTCGCGGGCGGCCACGAACTGATCGTCGGCAAACGCCATTTCGTCGAAGGAACGGACGATGTCAACGCGTCGTCGGGGACGTTGACGCCGGAAATGCACTACCAGTACATCAATTTTACGATCGGCGCGCTGAAAGACATTTATCTGAACAACCGTTACGTCCGCTATGTCACGGTGTTCCAAAACTGGTTGAACCAAGCGGGCGCGTCGTTTGACCACCTGCACAAACAGCTGGTCGCGATCGACGGGATCAGCGCGTCCAACGCCGCCGAATTTGAAGCGGCGCGCGAAAATCCCAATATGTACAACGATTACGCCGTGAACTACGCCGGATATCAGAATCTGGTGTTCGCCGAAAACGATTACGCCGTCGCGTTCGCCGATTTCGGGCACCGCTATCCGACGCTGGCGATCTATTCCAAAGCCGAAAAGAACCAGCCGTGGAACCAGACGCCCGAACAGATCAAGGGGATGTCCGATCTGGTGCACGCCTGCCACGCCGCGATGGGTAGCGAAATCCCGTGCAACGAGGAATGGTATTACCGGCCGCCCGCGGTGGATGTCGCCGTGCCGTGGCACATCCTGATCAAATGGCGCATCAGCAATCCCGCCGGTTTCGAGGCCGTGACGAAAATCTTTGTCAACACGGTCGATCCGTGGACGTTGCGCGACCGTATCGTCGGCCGGTTGTTCGAGCTGCGCAAGGAAGGCAAGATCGCCAAAGGCATCAAAATCGCCGCCGAATGCGACTGCATTCCGAACTGCCTGATGTACAATCCGTCTTTGCAAACCACGTCGGCGCACCCCTACGCCATGCGCGGCCGCGGCACGACGATGGATATGTGATCCGGACAACCCGCAAAAAAAAGCCTCCGCTTTCGCCGGAGGTTTTTTTTATACCGCTTTCATCAATCGGATGTTTCAGCCGCCGTTGCGGCGGCGCGTGATGCGGGCGGCCGTTTTTTGCAGGCGTGCTTTGCGTTTGGCGGTCTTTTTAGGTTTTGGTTCACCCTGATACGCCATTTTGCGCGCTTCGGGCAAAGCTTCGGCTTTGGCATAAGCGATTTCGTCGCCGGTTACGTTTTCGCGAATCCGGTCGCGTTCGGCGTAAAAACGTTCCAGTTCTTCGCCCTTTAATTTGCGTTGTGCCGTAATGCGCTGGGTCGTCGCGTTGATTTTCTTGCCGTTTCTGATCAGTTCCCAATGCAGGTGCGGACCGGTCGAACGCCCGGTGTTGCCGACATAGCCGATGATGTCGCCCGCTTTGACCTTGCGTCCGACTTTCGAGTTTTTGTGGAATTCGCTCATATGCGCGTAGGCGGTGGAGTATTCCGAATTGTGCTTGATTTGAATGTACAGCCCGTACGATCCGCCGCGTTTGACCTGCGTGATCGTCCCTTCGCCGGGGGCGCGAATCGGCGTTCCGACCGGCGCGCCGAAATCCGTTCCCCAATGCATGATCGTGTATCCCAGAATCGGGTGCTTGCGCTGGCCGAATTTGGATGTGATGCGCGGCTTTTTCAACGGATGCATGGTGAACAGCTTGCGCGCGATTTTGCCGGTTTCGTCGTAATAGTCCTCGCGATCCTGCGAATCCTTATATAAATAGCGTTCGTGTTTTTTCGCGCGCGTTCCGATTTCGGCGTACAACAAAGCGCCATTGCCGGTCGGATCGCCGTCCTTGTTGTATTCCTTTTGGAAAACGGCCGCAAACGTGTCGCCTTTGCGCAGGTCGCGCGAAAAATCGACCGGCCCGTCAAAAGCCCAGACGATCTGCTGGATGACGTTCGTCGGAATACCGGATTCTTTGGCGTTCGTGACAAACGCGCCGTCAATGACGCCCGACGCGTATTCCGTTTTCAAATCGACTTCGGGTTCGGTCAGGTTGGCGGTGAACACTTCCGGTTCAACCCGCGTGGCGGTGTAGCGGTTGCCGCGGCGATCCTCCACCGTGACGCAAAGCAGGGATTTTTCGCCGTTTTCCGTGTTGATTTTGCCGATTTCGACCTTGTCGCCGACCTGAATGCGTTTCAGATCCAGCACTTCGCCCAGCGATTCCGTCACCAGATAAATCTCGCGACTCGTCAATCCGCCTTGTTTCAGGACGACGGACAGGTTCTGGCGCGGTTTCAGGGTGAAAGATTCCGTCGAATCGGGGACGACGGTTTGTTCGGGACCGGTTTCGGCGACGGTTTCCACCTCTTCCGTCGCGGCGTCGGTTAAAGGCAGATCGATTCGCGCGACGGGGGTCAGGGTCTGCTCTTCTGCGGCGCGTTCCTGAATCAGCGCGGCCGCGGCGTCCTCGGCCGAATTGTGCGCGGCGGAATATTTGACCGCGCCGAACACGGTGCCGGCACCGATGACCGTACCGGCCAAAAATATCTGCAACGACCGGAAACGCGGCGATTTCGGCCGATCGAAAGAAAACGCGCTTTCCATGTCGTCCGCCACCAAATCGGCGGCTTTGTCTCCGATCTGATCAATCAACGCTTTGGTTGAACGCAAAATTCTGCCAAGACAGTTCGCCTGCGCCTGTTCGCGGTCGGCGGGGGGATTCGTTTGCATACCGTTGTCGCCTTTGTTATTGGAAAGCATTTTTTCTACATAACGCCGAAAAGCTAAAAGAAGTTTAAGACGCTTTAATTTATCCGAGCTTGTATTTCAGATCGTACAGGGCGATCGCCGCCGCGTTCGACACGTTCAGACTTTCGACACGCGGGGAAATCGGCAGTTTAACCATAAAATCGCAGTTTTGCGCGGTTAACCGTCGCAGGCCGTATCCCTCCGACCCCATGACCAGCGCGACTTTGCGGGGCAGGGCGGCGTCGCGCAGGGTCTGCTTCGCCGTTCCGTCCATGCCGACGCACCAATAGCCGCGCTCTTTCAGCGAATCCATCGTCCGCGCCAGATTTGAAACGTAAATCAGGGGGACGAGTTCCAGCGCGCCGCTGGCCGATTTGGCCAAAGCCCCCGTCGCTTCCGGCGCGTTGCGCTGGGTGACGATCACGGCATCCGCGTCGAACGCCGCCGCCGAACGCAACACGGCGCCGACGTTGTGCGGGTCGGTGACCTGATCCAAAATCACGACGACGGACGGCGTTTTGTCCGCAATGTCCGTTTCATACAAATCGGGCAGGGGGGACACGAACGCCGCGATTCCCTGATGCACCGCGCCGGCGGGCAGCAGCTGGTCGAATTCGGCGCGGCCGGCGGATTCGGGAAACACGTTTTCGGGAATCAGTTTTTCGGGCAGCTCTTTGGCCGTTTCCCGACTGAGCAGCAGGCGGTAAACCGTGCGCGCCGGATTCTGCAAAGCCGCCGTCACGGCGTGATAACCGTAAAGCCAGACGCCGTTTTTATCCTCTTTGGCGGGCGATTTTGAACGGCGCGGCTGGTTTTCTTTGAAATTTTGCTTTTTTTGATGCTGCGGCACGGCGGACGCTCCTTGTTGAAAACTCTACTAACGTCCTGTTTTACCACTTTTTTTTAAAAGAAAAAGACATATTTGATTTTTTATGTTGACAAGACGGTCGCAAATCCACTATTTCAGGTACGTTACATTTTGTAGCGACAAGTGGCCGGATGGGTGGCCGAGTGGTTAATGGCAGCAGACTGTAAATCTGCCCGCGTGAGCGTACGCTAGTTCGAATCTAGCCCCATCCACCATCTTGCGGGTGTAGCTCAATGGTAGAGCAGAAGCCTTCCAAGCTTACTACGTGGGTTCGATTCCCATCACCCGCTCCAAATAAGGCGTCCGCCGGAACCGAAAGGAATCGGATGCGCCGACGGTACGGAAGCCCGTTGCTTCCGCATATGGTTTCAGCCGCCGCTTTGGGGGCTTTTTTGTATAAACGATCTACGGTCAGGAATTTAGGAAATGGCAAAAGAGAAGTTTGAAAGAACGAAGCCGCATTGCAATATCGGCACGATTGGTCACGTTGACCATGGCAAGACGACGTTGACGGCTGCGATCACGAAAGTGTTGGCGAAGAAGGGTGACGCGCAGTTTGTTGACTACGCGAACATCGACAAGGCGCCGGAAGAACGCGCGCGCGGCATCACGATCAATACGTCGCACGTTGAATACGAAACGGACAAGCGTCACTACGCGCACGTTGACTGCCCGGGGCACGCGGACTATGTCAAGAACATGATCACGGGCGCCGCGCAGATGGATGGCGCGATTCTGGTTGTTTCCGCCGCCGACGGCCCCATGCCGCAGACGCGTGAACACATTCTGCTGGCGCGTCAGGTCGGCGTTCCGGCGCTGGTCGTTTACATGAACAAAGTCGATCAGGTTGACGATCCCGAATTGCTGGAACTGGTCGAAATGGAAATCCGCGACCTGCTGTCCTCGTACAACTTCCCGGGCGACGAAATCCCCATCATCAAAGGCTCCGCTTTGGCGGTTCTGGAAGACGGCGACAAGAAGCTGGGCGAAGAATCGATTCTGCAGCTGATGGACGCGATCGACAACTACATTCCGCAGCCGGATCGTCCGAAGGACAAACCGTTCCTGATGCCGATCGAAGACGTTTTCTCGATCTCCGGCCGTGGTACGGTTGTGACGGGACGTGTTGAACGCGGCGTCATCAAGGTTGGCGACACGATCGAAATCGTCGGCATCAAACCGACGCAGACGACG
>DJSW01000030.1 GCA_002439085.1 Alphaproteobacteria bacterium UBA6324 | reverse complement strand
GGGGGGGGGGGGGGGGGGGCAAGAATACAAAAAAACGGAGCGATCGCCCCGTTTTTTATCGTTTGTCGTTCGTTTTACCCTCAGTTCCGGCGGTCGCCGAAAAAGCGCAACAGGTAAATGAACAGGTTGATGAAATCCAGATACATATCCAGCGCGCCGAAAATCGCTTTGCTCGTCATCGCGTTTTCCGTGTCGCCGGAATTGTAGATTTCGCGGATTTTCCACGTGTCCCACGCCGTCAGCCCGACGAAAATCGCGACGCCCGCGACGGACAGCGTCAGGTCCAGCGACGTGCTTTGAACGAAGATGTTGACGATCGACGCCAAAATCAACCCGATCAGCCCCATGAACATGAACGACCCGACACCGGTCAAATCGCGTTTGGTCGTATAGCCGTACAAACTCATCCCCAAAAACATTCCGGCGGTGATCAGGAACACGCGCAGAATGCTGGTTCCCGTGTAAACCCAGAAAATCGATGTCAGGGAAATCCCCATAACGGCCGAATATATGACAAACAAAGCAAACGCTCTGGCCGCGTTTCCGGATGTGACGGCGGAGCCGATCATAAACACCAACGCCAGCGGCGCGATGATGGCGATCCACCCCAACGCGTTCGGCTGCATGGTTTCTTGCGAAAAGAAAAAGAATCCCATCGGCGTGTGCGACAGCAGATAGCTGACGCCCGCGGTGATCAACAAACCGATGGTCATATAGTTATAGACCTTCAGCATATACTGACGCAGACCTTCGTCGATTTCAACGGCGGTTGAACGGGAAACGACAGTGTCCCTGTTTGTGCCAAAATCCATGGTTTTTCCACTCCCATAATTAAAACTTGTTTTTTACATATAGCATAAAATAATCCCGAAAACCAGACAATCAAGAGTCCGCCCCGCTTTAAGCTTTGTTAACCTTTTTATGCTTTCATCAAAGTATGTTTAAAGTCCTGTTCGTATGCACCGGTAACATTTGCCGATCCCCGACGGCCGAAGGCGTTTTCAAACAGCTGGTTGAAAAGGCGGGTCTGGGGGACGAAATTCTGGTGGATTCGGCGGGAATCAGCGGTTGGCACGCCGGCGACCCGCCGGACGCCAGAGCCGTTGAAACAGCCTTGGATAACGGTGTGGACATCCGGTCCCTTCGCGCAAGGAAAGTGGTTCGGGACGACTTCAAGGATTTTGACTTGATCGTCGCTCTGGATTCGTCGCATTTGGCGGCTCTCGAAGAAATGCGTCCGGCGTTTTCGCCGGATCATGACAGGGCGGGGCTGGAATTGATGATGCGATTTGCGCCGCGTTTCGGATTAAAGGATGTCCCCGACCCTTATTACGGGGGAAGCGAAGGTTTCCAAAACGTGTTCGACATGATCGAATCGGCGTGTCGGGGGCTTTTGGATCACATACGGAAAGGACGCCATGCAGGTTGAAAACAATCCGTTGTCCGGACCGGTCACGCGCATCGTCGAACGTTCGACGGGCAAGCTGATCGTATCCGTCGCGACGTTGGCCGGCGGTTTCGCCGACGCCAAAATCGTCGTGCTGTCCGACGGGACGCAAGTCGTCGTCAAATTGCCCAAGGACGCTTCGGGCGATCTGGCGGTCGAAGGCGCGACCATGGAATACCTGCAGCGGCACACGCGCCTGCCCGTGCCCGAATTGTACTATTCGGGGCCGGACGCCCTGGTGCACGAATACATTATCGCCGACGGGACGCTGGGCGTCGATTCCGAACCGCAGGCCGCCGAACATCTGGCAAATCTGCACGATATCACTTCGGACGCTTTCGGCTTCGATTACGACACCCTGCGCGGCGGCGTCCGCCAACCCAACGCGAAAAGCGAAAAATGGGTTCCCTTTTTCACGCAGAACCGCTTGCTTTACATGGCGCGCCAAGCGCTGGACAGCGGCAACTTGCCCGTTGAAATGATGAGCAGGATTGAACGGTTCGCGGAAAAAACGGACGCCTATCTGGACGAACCGCCGAAACCGGCTTTGCTGCACGGCGACATCCGTTCCAGCACGGTTCTGTGCCACCACGGACGGATCAAAGCGTTCGTCGATCCCGCGATTTACTTCGGCGATCCTGAATTTGAATTCGTTTTTGCCGGCGAACAACATTCGCTGACAAAGGTGTTTTTCGACAAATACAACGAATTGCGCCCGTTCCGATCCGGATTTTTTGAATACCGGCAAAGCATCTACAACCTGTACCCGATGTTGCTGCGCGTCAAACTGTTCGGCGCGGAATGTTTGGGACGCATTGACGCCGTGTTGTCGCGCTTCGGATTTTAAAGCGATGAAACCGGCGGATATCAGGGCTTTTTTCGCCCGTTTAAAGGAAAAAAATCCCGAACCGAAATGCGAATTGAACTACGATTCGCCCTATTCCCTGCTGGTGGCGATCGTTTTGTCGGCGCAAACGACGGATAAAAACGTCAACAAAGTCACGCCCGAATTGTTCAAATCCGCGCCGACGCCCGAAAAAATGCTGGAATTGGGCGAAGAAAACGTCAAAAAAATCATCCGGTCGATCGGCCTGTTCAATTCCAAAGCCAAAAACATCATCGCGCTGTCTCGCGATCTGGTCGAAAAGTACGGCGGCACCATTCCGGCGGACTTTGACGAACTGCAAAAACTGGCCGGCGTCGGACGGAAAACGGCGAACGTTTTTTTAAACACATATTACGGCGCGCCGACGTTCGGCGTTGACACGCACGTTTTCCGGCTGGGCAACCGGACGGGAATAGCCGGGGGCAAAACCCCGCTCGAGGTCGAAAAAAATCTGGGAAAGGCCGTCAAAGGCGTCGTTCCGGACGACGATTTGAAATACGTTTCCCATTGGCTGGTGCTGCACGGCCGTTACGTCTGCACGGCGAAAAAACCGGATTGCGCCGCGTGCCCCGTTGCCGACCTGTGCCAGAAAAACGGCGTTTAAACCTTTATCGCTGATTCTGCCGCCGCGTCATCATTTCGCGGATGACGGCGTTTTCGGCGAATCCGGTTCGCGCGGGCGACGGCTTGATCTGCCGCAAGACCATATGCAACCCCTGCTTGGGCGATTCCGCCGTCATGATTTTGGTCATCAGCTGACTTAATTTTTGCCGCCGCGCCTTTCTGTTTTCCTTTCGCTCCGCCCGTTTTTCGGCCAATCTTTCCGAAAGGTTTTCCACCGCTTGGCGCAAATTGTCGCCCCTGCGTTCTTTGGCGGGCGGCAAATGCCCCGCGGCCTCGCGCGCCAAATCCTCCGCCGAATAGCAACAATCGCATCCGCATTCCAAATCGTGCAAGTGTTTGTGACAAACATAGTCGGCGGCTATATTCTTGGCTTTGCAAATCGTTTCATAGCGGTCGATTTCCTCGTGCAGCTTTTTATGCAAATCCTCCGGCAACTTCTTAAGGGGGAATTTTTCACGTTCCCGCGTCTGCTTTTCCGTCGGCCGTTCCGATCCCAGCCCCATCTTTTCCACCAAAGCCAAAACGTTTTTCTGTTCGGCGGTCAAAGGTTCGCCTTTGGCCTGCGCCCGCCCGATCGCCCCCGCCTGTTGAACCAACCGGTCGAAATATTCCTGTTTCACACGTTCTTTGGCGCGATCCAAAACGAATTTCAAATAGCTTTCATTGCGCATTTTCTGTTCTTGCGCCGCCATTTTCAAAGCCGACGGCGTGGCGATGGAACCTTCCGGCCACGGCATTTGCCAAGCGGCGTCCCGCTCTTTCACGCCGCCGTTTCCGACATCTTTGGAAAACGCGGGAACATCACGGTCGCCGTAAAGGTTCGACGTGTTGACGCGCGCCGTTTTCGGATTTCCGGACAGCGATATGCCGCACCGTTCGCACGCCTTTAACAACAAGGCTTTCATTTCCGGCGACAACCCCGCCGCGACGGCATCGTACCCGTACAGCCGGACGGCGTTCAACAGCGAAATGATCCGGCCGATGTTTATGCTTTTCTGCGGAATCATCGACTGAAAAGCGTCGCGCCGATCACCGGCGTCCATCACTTTTCCCCCGCCGACCAAAGCGACTTGAACGGAAGCGTTGCCGTTTTCATCCCTGACAATGCCGACGGAAGAAATCTGCCCCGCCGTTTTGCTTTTTCTGCTGCGGCCGGCGATTTCCGTTTGTTCTTTCATCAAACGTTCCCACGCGCCCAAAATCCGGTTCAAATCCTTGGACGGGGCTTTTTTTTCCGGTTTCGCGTCCTTTTTTCGGTCTTTGTTCTGCGTCATGGCTTCGTTCCGCTGTTCAAGTGTGTAAAAAAAGAACGCCCGAAATCAATCGGGCGTTCCGGCTCAAGCTATTTCGTTTTGTCTTTTTGCGACGCGCGGGCGATCGCCGTTTCCTGTTGATGATGCTGCGTCAACGCCAACTGCGTGTTATTGCCTTTGGCGCGGTTCGCGATCTGCCCGACAACCCGCAACCTGTTGGCAATGCCTTTGGTCGCCGCAACCTGCGTCGCCATCTGCCGCGCCATAACCGGATCCGTTTTGGCCAAAGCCGTCGTCGCGCCGCCCGCTTCAATAGCCAGCTGCGCCCTGACTTTAGCCGTCACGGGAACAGGCAGGTTGTTTTCCGCGCCTTTGACGGGCGGAACCTGCTCCGGGGCTTCGTTTGTATTGCCGCCCTTGTCAATCGTCGCGGGCAAATTCGGCGTTTCGACAGAACGCGCGCCGGATTCCTTATCGATCGTCGCGGGTAACGCCGTCGTTTCCGCTTGGTTTTCCGCCGTCGGTTCAACGTGCGGCGTTTCTTCGTCGTTCAGATTGACGGGCTGAGGCTGCTCGACGGTTTCATTGCCGACATTTTCCGCCGTCGGTTCAACGTGCGACGTTTCTTCATCGTTCAGGTTGACAGGCTGAGGTTGCTCAACGGTTTCGTTGCCGGCATTCTCGTCTTCGACATTCTCAGCTCCGGCGTTCTCCGTACCCGTATTTTCGGCGTCTGTATTTTCCGTTCCGCCATTCTCAGCTCCGGCATTTCCGACACTTGTATTTTCGGCTTCAGAGTTTTCCGTTCCCTTATTCCCGTCGCTGGCGTTGGACACCACTCGACCGCCGAAACCGTAAGTCACCGTTGATTTGGACGTATTGCCCTCACCGTCGTTCTGGTATGTGGTCACGGTATAGTTGCCGTCTTTCGTCAACTTCACTTCCTCTTCGGCCGGATCGTATCTCATGCCGTCCATATCGTTCATTTTGTTGACGAACGATTCGCCGATCTTTTCCGGCTTCGACAAACCGTCGGCCTTGCACTGCGCGCTGATGGCGGGATAACGCTGATCCGTGAAATCGGCGTGGCGGCGGTCGGCGACATACTGCGCGGCCAATTCGTCGCCTTGCTTCTGCAATTCGGCCGACGGCTGATAACCGACGACTTTCATCCCCATGGCGCGCATGGCCAGATACATCTGTTCCTTATACGCGTCGGGACCGTTCAAAGTCGCCGAAGTCCACCCCTTTTCCATCCCCAAACGGACGGCGGCCATGCAATCTTCAAACGAAACCTGCGGCGAACGGATTTCGTTGCCGCCTTCGTCGTAATCCACTTTGGTGGTGTATTTGATGTGAACGCGATTCGGACGGTTGACCAACGTCGCGCCGGTATTCAACTGCATGGAAACGCGCGGATCGTCCTTGTCGTCCGATTCGTCCTTGACCGTGTTGGATTTCAGCTGGCCGAACGGGCAAAGGTGATTGGGATCGTTGTTCACGTCTTCAACCATCATATACCGGTTTTTGAACGCCGTATCCATCATTTGCGCCAGCAAATCGCCGCTGTCCGCCTTGCCCGCCGTTCTTGCCGCTGTTTTCCCCGCCGTGCCGGCGTTCGCATTGTCCGCCGTATTGTCGTTAGTGTTGGCGTTGCCGTCATCCGCCGCCATTGTAAATCCGCCGTCGGCCTGCTCGGCCGCGTTGCCTTCGTCGGCGTTTCCGGCAGGCGGAACAGTATTGTTTCCGCCATTGTCATTGCCGTCGTTGGCATCCGCCGTCTTCGATTCGTTGCCTTCGTCGGCGTATTCGTCATCAACCTTGGCGTCCGCCGTATTTTCTTCGGCCTCAACGGCTTCAGCAACACTCGGAGCATCCTCGTAATCAACATATTCGGCGTCGCCGGAATCCGATTTCACATTCTCAGGCGCAGAATTGCCGCGGTCGGCGGACACATTTTCCGCATTCACATAGGCGGGATCGTTCGTCACGTCTTCATATTCGGCGTCTTTGACGTTTTCCAACCCCAATTTTGCGCCGGCATTCGCTTTGTCATCCAAACGCGTCGCCTTCACGGTCGCCTGTTCCGCAGCGTGTTCCGATCCGTCCAATGCGGCATTGAACCGCTGTTCAAACTGTTTGATTGTCTGTTTCAAATGATCGGCGTCAACCCCTTGCTCAATCCCCATATCATAAGCGACAGACATGATATCCGCCATTTTTGACTTGATCTCTTCCGGACTTAATCCCTGACGCCGGTAATCGGAAAGCAGATCGCCCATGCTTTGCGCAACGTTCGTGGCGTTGTTCTTATCATTTTTTTGTGTGAATTTGACAAAACCGTCCGCAAACCGCCGTTCACGCGCCGCCGTGTCGTCGCGCGCCTTTTCGGGAAAAGCTTCGTTCGCCGTGTGTTCGGGAAGTCCGAGGTTTATTTTATCAGCCATGGGATAGTTCTCCTTTCAGAAATCCGACAGGACACTTTTCTAATAATATAGCGCGTTTTTAGAAAAAAAGAAACTCCCTTTTTGCCAAAACGCACTCGGCCTGAATCCGCCGTTTTCGCCGTATTGTGACATTTTTTTGACAAAAAAGACCGCCCCTGTCATCCAAGGGCGGCCTTTCGGTCAAAACGGGAAAATCACTTTTCCAGAACTTTGACGCCCGGCAGAACTTTGCCTTCCATCCATTCCAGGAAAGCGCCGCCCGCGGCGGACAGGTACGACAGCTTGTCGGCAACGCCGGCGTGTTTCAACGCGGAAACCGTGTCGCCGCCGCCGCCGATGGATTTCAAACCCTTGGAGGTCAGATCGGCAACCGCTTCGGCGATCGCGAACGTCGCTTTGTTGAACGGCTTGATTTCAAACGCGCCGACGGGGCCGTTCCAAATCACGGTTTTGCATTCGCCCAGCTTTTTGACGATTTCGGCGACGGATTTCGGACCGATGTCCAAAATCATCATGTCGGCGGGAACCGCATCGACGTCAACCGTTTCGTTTTCGGCGTTTTCGGCGAATTCCTTGGCGACAACGACATCAACCGGCAAAATGATTTCGCATTTCGCGGCTTCGGCCTTTTTCATGATTTCGCGCGCGGTATCCGCCATTTCTTTTTCACACAAAGACGTGCCGACGGCAACGCCTTTGGCGAACAGGAACGTGTTGGCCATGCCGCCGCCGATGACCAGCTTGTCAACCTTGGCGACCAGATTGCCCAACAAATCCAGCTTCGTGGACACTTTCGCGCCGCCGACGATCGCGGCGACCGGACGGACGGGGTTGCCCAAAGCGGCGTCCAAAGCTTCCAATTCCGCCTGCATCAGCAGACCGGCGGCATTCGGTTTCAGCCTTGCCATGCCTTCGGTGGACGCGTGAGCGCGGTGGGCGCACGAAAACGCGTCGTTGACATAGATGTCGATGTTTTTCGCCAATTTGGCGGCGAATTCGGGATCGTTCTTTTCTTCTTCGGCATAGAAACGCAGGTTTTCCAGCATGATGACATCGCCGTCTTTCATCGCTTTGATCGCGGCTTCGACTTTCGGTCCGATGCAGTCGTCAACGAAAACGATTTTCTGGCCCAGAGCTTTTTCAACGTCGGGGACAATCTGTCCCAGCGACATTTCAGGAACAACCTGACCTTTGGGACGGCCGAAGTGCGAAGCGATGACGACTTTCGCGCCTTTGTCCGTCAAAGCTTTGACGGTCGGGACGAAACGGTCGATGCGGGTGGTGTCGGTGACTTTGCCGTCTTTGAACGGGACGTTCAAATCGGCGCGGACGAAAACGACTTTGCCTTTGGCGTCCAAATCTTTAATCGTATTGAATTTAGCCATTTTTTATTTTCCTCAGCAGATAAACGAAAACGGCTCCCTCCTTTGAGGGAGGAAGCCGCTTCGCGGTAAAAAACCTTAGATGAATTTCGACATCGCGACGGCGGTATCGGACATACGGTTGGAGAAACCCCATTCGTTGTCGTACCAGCTCAGGATGCGCAGGAAGTTGCCGTCGATGACTTTCGTCTGGTCGGCGTGGAAGATCGAGCTGAACTTCGTGTGCGTGAAGTCGGAAGAAACCAGCGGCAGATCGTTGTAACCCAGAATGCCTTTCAGACGGCCTTCTTCGGACGCGGCTTTCATCGCGGCGTTGACTTCTTCTTCGGTCGTGTTTTTCGCCAATTCGACTTTCAGGTCAACGACGGACACGTCAGGCGTCGGGACGCGGATCGCGGAACCCTGCAGCTTTCCGGCCAGTTCCGGCAGAACCAGGCCGACGGCTTTCGCGGCGCCGGTGGTTGTCGGGATCATCGACAAAGCCGCGGCGCGGGCGCGGTACAGGTCTTTGTGCAGCGTGTCAACCGTGCGCTGATCGCCCGTGTAGGAGTGAATCGTCGTCATGTAGCCGCGGACGATGCCGAATTTGTCGTTCAGGACTTTCGCGACCGGCGACAAGCAGTTCGTCGTGCAGGACGCGTTGGAAACGATTTTGTGTTCGGCCGTCAGCTTGTCGTCGTTCACGCCGTAAACAACCGTCAGATCGGCGCCTTTGGACGGAGCGGAAACCAGAACGCGTTTCGCGCCGGCTTCCAGATGAACTTTCGCTTTTTCGGCGTCGGTGAAAATGCCCGTGCATTCATAGACGATGTCGATGTCCATTTCTTTCCACGGCAGATTGTGCGGATCGCGTTCAGCCAAAACTTTCACGGTTTTGCCGTTGACGGTGATCGAATCGTCGGTCGCGGACACTTCGCCGGGGAAGGGACCGTGAACGGAATCAAATTTCAACAAATGAGCGTTGGCTTTCGGCGAACCGAGGTCGTTGATCGCAACGACATCGACGTCCGTACGACCGGATTCCGCCAAAGCGCGGAAAGCCAAACGGCCGATACGACCGAAACCATTAATCGCAACGCGAACTGCCATGTTATTTTCTCCTTAGAAAATTGTAACGAATGCGCCCCGCATCGGGACGCGGAATTTTTTTCAAGCAGAAATATATTTGCCACATTTTGAAACAAAAAGCAAAGCCTTTCCCGCACCGGCGCGTATTTTCTTTTTCTCCGCCCGAATCCGCGCGGCGTGTGACGGCGGGGGTATCATCCGGCCGCAAAACGTGCTATCCTATTGCGACATTTTAACGACAGGAGACGACCATGAACGCAAAATCCCTTTCCGTCCTGCCTTTTCTGGCCGCATTGTGCGGCTGCGCCCCGACTCATTATAAAAGTCTGGATCAAACGCCCGACACCGACATTGTAATCACCGCCCGCGTCGCCGTCGAATTGTGGGAAAACGGCGAAAGAATCGCCCCCGCGGCCAAGGAGCACACCCTGAAAAACGCTGAAATGCGCCGCCTGACCCTGAAACGCGACGGGTATCACGATTTGGATATGATCGTGTGGCGCGACCAACCCGAAAAAAGAAACGTCACCTCGCATGACAGCTCGGTCAGCTGGACGGGCGGACAGGTTTCGGACATCAGCTCCGATTTGTCCGAAACGGGGGCGGACGCGGCGACGACCAGCCCGACCTCGACCGTGATGTTGCCGGTCAATCTGGTCAAAACGGTGTTGCGAATCGTTTGGGTGCCGTTCGATTTCACGACGGAATACAACCCGCTCGGCTATTACTACGCCTACGGCAAAAACCAGTTCCGCGCCGATATGCGGCCGGCGAACAAACCGTTTTCGCCGCAGGACGCGTACAACGCGCAAATCGAGGAATTCGTTTTGAAAAACTATCCGCCGCTGGCCGGACGGGACGCCGGATATTTGTCGGCGCTGGCGCAATTTTCGGGCATAACGGTCGCGGACATCGAAAAACTGCTGGATGAAAACCGGTCGCCGGAAACCATGGCCGACGCCGTCATCGACAAAATGTCAACCGTCCACGGAAACTAAGCACGAAAAACGGAGCCGCGGCTCCGTTTTCTTCAAGCTTTCACCAACCGGCGTTTAAAGAATCTGAACGGCCGTTGGAGCTGGCGGATGCACGATCCGACCATTAAAACGGCGATCAGCGTACCTTCGCGAATGCCGATGATTTTTCCGCAAAAAACAAGGGATGTCGCGAACGACAAAACGACCAGAGAGGCGTCGAAAGCGATTTTCGTTTTTCCGAAATCCAGCCGCCAACGCTTGGCGATGACGTTGATCAGCCCCTCGCCGGGCATATAGGTCACGTCGGCGATCAGCTCGAACGAAATGCCGGCGGCCAAAATCGCGCACCCCGCGACCTGTTCCGCCGCGCGCGCGGCATAACTTTCCAACGGCATGAATCCCGCCAACCACATCCCGAAATCAATAAAGAATCCGAACACTATCACGGCCGGAATCTGCAGCAACTGCGCCCACCCGAACTTTTTGCCCAGCAAAACGGCCTGCATCACGATGAACAGCCCGTTGACCAACACCGTCCACGTCCCGAAACTGAGCGGATAAATGAACGTCATCACATACGGCAGCCCCGAAATCGGGCTGGTTCCCAAATCGGGATAGGTGCTGAACGCGACGCCGAACCCGCTGACCGCCAGCCCCAGCAGACAGCACAGGCATTTTTTTGTCAAACTGAAATGATATTTCACGGATTTTTCCTCCGCCCGATATTTACGCTTTATCCGTTTGCGGAACAAGGAAAAATAACGCTTGCAATCGAACGGATTCCACCGTATAAAGAAAAGCCCTTGAAAAAGGGAACCGCGTTTTTCGGGCTATTGTTTCAGGGCAGCCTGAAAACGCAGAACCGTTAAATCATTATTGTTAAGGAGACGGAAATGCCCAAACTGAAAACAAAAAGCTCGGTCAAAAAGCGTTTCGCCCGCACGGGTTCCGGCGCTATCAAGCACGGATTCGCCTGCAAACGCCACCGTTTGATTTCCAAAGGAACGAAAATGAAACGCCACGCGCGCGGAACGACACTGTTGCGCGAATGCGATTTCAAGATCATTGATCGTTTCATGCCGTACAACTAAGGAGTAATTGAACCATGGCTCGTGTAAAACGCGGTATGACCGCCCATTTCAAACACAAAAAAATTCTGAAACTTGCCAAAGGCTATCGCGAAAGCAATTCCAAACTGTACCGCATCGCCTTGGAAAAGGTTGAAAAAGGTCTGCAGTACGCCTACCGCGACCGCCGCAAGAAGAAAAGCAACTTCCGCGCTTTGTGGATTCAGCGCATCAACGCCGGCGTCCGCGAATACGGATTGACCTATTCTAAATTCATCAACGGCTTGAACAAAGCCGGCATTGAAATGGACCGCAAGATTCTGGCGGACTTGGCGATGAACCAGCCCGCGGCTTTTGCCAAAGTCGTCGAACAAGTCAAGGCGGCTCTGAACTAAGCAACGGATTGCATTAACGAAAGGGGCGCGTCGCGCCCCTTTTGCATAGAAACACAAAAGGATATCGGCAAAATGAGTGAACTGGACACACTTCAAACACAGCTGCTGGAACAGGTAGAATCGGCGGCGACGCTGGCGGATCTGGACGCCGTGCGCGTTTCCGTTCTGGGTAAAAAAGGCGTCATCACCGAAAAAATGAAATCGCTGGGCGCGATGGCCCCCGAAGAACGCAAGGCCGCGGGACAGCAGTTCAACACGATCAAAAACGCTTTGGCCGACGCGATCGAAGCGAAAAAAGCCAAATTGGAAGAGGATGAAATCAACGCCCGTCTGGCGCGCGAAGCCGTGGACGTCACTCTGCCCGTCCGTCCCGAAACGCAGGGACGCGTCCACCCGCTGTACCAAACGTATGACGAGGTCGTCGCCATTTTCGGTCAAATGGGATTTGATGTCGCCGAAGGCCCCGATATCGAAGACGATTTCCACAACTTCACCGCTTTGAACACGCCGAAAAACCACCCCGCGCGCCAAATGCAGGACACGTTCTACCTGAAAGGCGAAGAAAACGGCGACAAATTCATCGTGCGCACGCAAACGTCCGCCGTGCAGATCCGCACGATGGAAAAACAGCGCCCACCCGTGCGCGTGATCGTCCCCGGCCGCACCTACCGCTGCGACTACGACGCGACGCACGCGCCGATGTTCCATCAGGTCGAAGGGCTGATTGTCGATACCGAAACGAATATGGCACATTTAAAAGGCTGCCTGATCGAATTCGTCAAAACATTTTTTGAATTGGACGATGTCCCCGTGCGTTTCCGCCCGTCGTTTTTCCCGTTCACGGAACCGTCTGCGGAAATGGACATCGGGTGTTCGCGCAAAAACGGCGAATTGAAAATCGGCGCGGGCAGCGACTGGCTTGAGATTCTGGGATGCGGCATGGTTCACCCGAACGTGCTGAAAGCCTGCAACATCGACCCCGAAGTCTATCAGGGCTTCGCGTTCGGAATCGGGCTTGACCGTCTGGCGATGCTGAAATACGCGATTCCCGACCTGCGCACGTTCTTTGAATCCGATCTGCGCTGGATCAAACATTACGGATTCGTTCCCTTGGACATTCCCTCGACGGGATCGGGCTTGAGCATGACGGGAGGAAACAAAAGATGAAATTCACGCTGAGCTGGTTGAAAGATTTTTTGGACACGGACGCGGGCGTTGACGAAATCGCCGAACGCCTGACCGCCATCGGCTTGGAAATCGAAGAGGTTGTCGATCCTTTGGCCGCGGTCAAAAACTTGATCGTCGTCAGCATTGACGAATGTGTCCCGCACCCCGATTCCGACCACCTGCACGTTTTAAAGGTCAACACAGGCAAGGAATTGCTGCAAATCGTGTGCGGCGCGCCGAACGCCCGCGCGGGAATGAAAGGCATTCTGGCGCGTCCGGGGGATTACGTCCCCGCTTTCGGCGACAAGCTGAAAGCCGGCAAGATCCGCGGTGTCGAAAGCTGCGGCATGATGTGCGCCGAAGACGAACTGGGCGTCGGCCCCGACCACACGGGCATTATCGAATGTCCCGAAAACGCGGTCGTCGGCGCGTCAATCACGACCGTCTATCCGTCCGATCCCGTTTTCGATGTATCGATCACCCCGAACCGCGGCGATTGCATGAGCGTTTACGGCATCGCGCGCGATCTGGCGGCGGCGGGACTGGGCGCGCTGAAAACGCCCAAACGCGAATCCGTCGCCCCCGCTTTCAAAACCGGCGTCAAACTGGTCAACGAAGCGACCGACATCGGCGCGCCGTTCTTCACCTTGCGCGAAATCCGCAACGTGAAAAACGTCCAATCCCCGAAATGGATGCAGGATCGCCTGACCGCGGTCGGATTGCGTCCGATTTCCGCCTTGGTTGACGTGACCAACTATTTCAACATCACGTTCGGCCGCCCGTTGCACGTTTTCGACGCGGACAAGGTCAAAGGCCAAATCACCGTGCGTTCCGCGCGCGACGGCGAAAAACTGCTGGCTCTGGACGGCAAGGAATACGCGCTGAGCGACGGCATGGTCGTGATCGCCGACGAAAACGGCGTCGAATCCATCGCCGGCGTCATGGGCGGCGAAGTATCGGGGTGCGAAGATTCTACCACGCGCGTTTTGCTGGAATCCGCGTATTTCGACCCCGAAAGCATCGCCAAAACGGGACAAAAACTGATCCTGACATCCGATTCGCGCCAACGGTTCGAGCGCGGCATCGACCCCGCTTCGACAATTCCGGTCGGCGCGGAAATGGCGGCGCAAATGATTATGGAACTGTGCGGCGGCGAATGCTCCGATATCATCGTGACAGGTGCCGAACCCGCCGCGCCCGCGCCGATCTTTTTCGACCCGAAACGCGTTGAAAAGCTGTGCGGCGTTGACGTTCCCGCGGACACCTGCAGGGAAATCCTTGAAAAACTGGGGTGCTTCGTCAAACCGGAATCGAACGGATTTTCCGTGATCCGCCCGACGTGGCGTTCCGACATTTCCGGCTCGCACGATCTGGTCGAAGAGGTGCTGCGCATTTACGGTTACGACAAGCTACCGGAAATCGCCCTGCCGCGCCCGAACGGCGTCCACGGCATTTTGCAGCCCAAACAACGCCGCGAGGTTTCCGTCCGCCGCGCCATGGCCAACCGCGGCGGGTGCCAGACGATCACATGGTCGTTCATGTCGTCCAAGGACGCGGAACCTTTCCGCACAAAGGGCGCCGTCCTGATCGCCAACCCGATCAGCGCGGATCTGAACGAAATGCGCCCGAACCTGTTGCCGAACCTGCTTTCGGCGGCGCGTTCCAACATCACCAAAGGCACGTTTGACGGCTGCCTGTTCGAGGTCGGCCCCCAGTTCTTCGGGTTCAAACCGATGGAACAGGAAACGGTCGCCTGTCAGTTGCGTTTCGGACAAATGACGCCGCGCCATTGGGCGGTCGCCCAGCGTCCGGTTGACGTGTTCGACGCCAAGGCCGACGCCCTGTCCGCTTTGGACGCGGCGGAAGCCCCGCGAAACGCGCAGATCGCGCGCGAAGCCCCCGCCTGGTACCACCCCGGCCGGTCTGGCGCGATTAAAATCGGCAAAACCGTTCTGGCGTACTTCGGCGAACTGCATCCAAAAGTGTTGAAAGCGATGGATTTGAAAACGCCCGTTTGCGCGTGCGAAATCTTCCTTGACCGCCTGCCGCCCGCGAAAAAGAAAAACGGCAAAGGCGTCAAAACGCTGAAACTGTCCGCGTTCACGCCGATTTTCCGCGATCTGGCGTTCTTGGTCGATCGCAAAGTCGATGCGGAAAAGATCGTTTCCGCCGCCAAAAACACGGACAAAGCGCTGATCGCCGACGTTTCCGTTTTCGATTTGTACGAAGGCGACAATCTGGGCGACAAAAAGTCGATCGCGATCCAGCTGACGATCCAACCCGTCGAAAAAACGATGACGGACGAGGAAATCGAAAGCGTCTGCCGCCGCGTCGTCGGCGCGGTCGCGGCCGCCACCGGCGCAACGTTGCGGGGGTAGGATGCGCGAACCTTTGTTAAGCGGCGCGGTGCTGATGCCCGCGGACGGCGCAAAACCGGAACAGCTGGTCGTCTATCTGCACGGCATGGGCGGAACGGGCGAATCGAACGCTTGGTTCGCCCGTGAATTGCAGCGGGTGATGCCGCGCGCGGTGTTTTACGTCCCCGACGGACTGGAAGCCATGGACGGCAATGAAGAAGCCCGCCAATGGTTCGGCATTCCGCCGAAATTCAACGACAACTGGTTCACCCGCCACCCCGATTTGCTGTCCAAACGGGCGCGGCTGAAACTGAACCGGATGTACAAATGGTACGACGCCGCGGCGTTAAAGGTGGCGGATTACATTCGCGACCGCATGGACGCGCACGGCATCGGCGCGCAAAACACTTACGTTTTCGGCGTGTCGCAGGGCGCGATGATGGCGGTGCAGATGTGCGCCGAATCCGACATTCTGGCGGACAGGGCGGCCGACGGGTCGTTGATCCCGCTGGGCGGCGTGATGATCGTCGCGGGCTGCCTGCTGAACGCCGCAGAGGTTGAAAAACACCCGTCGCAATCCAAGCCGGAGTTTATTCTGGTTCACGGGGAAAAGGACACGACCGTCCCGTTCCGCGGGCATCTGCTGACGGACAAGACTCTGTTTCAATGCGGTCAGAAGACCGTTTCCAAAGTCGTTTGGGGACGCGACCACACGTTTTTTGAAAAAGAGGCGCTGGGCGAAATCCTGCGGCTAGCGAAACCGTGGGGCGACCGCCGCGCATAAACATTACGGAAAAGGCTTCGGACAACCGAAGCCTTTTTTCATTCCGCGGCCGCTTCTTTGACGCGTTCCACCATGGCGAAAAAACCGTTGCGGCGCGTCGGGCTTAAATGCGATTCCAACCCCAGCCTGGCAAAGATCGCATCCACGTCGGTATGGCGGATCTCGGCCTTCGTCTTCCCCGACAGGATGATACGCAAAACGGCGATCAACCCGCGGACGATATGGGCGTCGCTTTCCCCGTCAAACGTTAAAACGTCGCCGTCCGTTTTGATTTTCAACCACACCTGACTCATGCACCCCTCGACCTTGTTTTGATCGTTTTTATCGGCCTCGTCCAACGCGGGCATATCCCTGCCCAATTCGATCAAATAGGCGTAGCGATCCTCCCAGTTGTCCAAAAAAGAAAAATTTTCGATCAACTCAGCCGTGTCCATTTGCGCGCCTTTCCGGTTCAAAGGTTTAATTTCGTTTATATTTACGCCTTATCCGGCCGGACTGCCAAACAAAAAATTTTCCGCCCCGATCGAAACCGGAGCGGAAAATCAAACGCCGGCGGCGATTACGCCTGCAAAATGCCCAGACGCTGCGCCGTGACGACGGCTTTCGTCCTGTTTTCGACGTGCAAATGACGCAGCAAAGCGTTGATGTGCAGCTTCACCGTCGCTTCGGACACGCTCATTTCATACGCGATCTGCTTGTTTGACAATCCGTTGCTCAGGTGCTGCAGCACTTCACTCTGCCGCCCCGTCAAATTCTTTCCGTCCGGCAGGGCGTGGGACAAAATGCGGCCGCTTTCCCCCGTCCGCCGCATCCCGTCCAACACCGCGGGCGGCACATACGCGTTTCCGTCCACGATCAGACGCAGCGCGTTGATGATCAGCGAATCGGACGATTTTTTCGGAATATAGCCGGACGCCCCCAACCCGAACGCATCCAAGATGTCGCCGCGGCTCTCGCCTTCGCCCGTCACGATCAATCTGGCCGCGGCGAACATCGCGCGCGTCTTTTTAAACGACTCTTTCCAATCCGCCCCCAACACGTCGCGATCGACAAAGATCAGATCAAAACTCTTTCCCTCTTGCGCCAGCTTTTCGACCGCGGCGAAATCCGTCACCTCCTGCAATTCGGTCAGCGCGCCGAAACGCTGCAACTGACGGCTGAACCCCTCACGAAACAAAGTATGATTGTCGGCTACCAATATTTTCATGTCTTTTCCCCTTTTGTTGTGAATGTTTCCGTACCTGTATTCAACGTTAGACGGGGCGTTCCGGCAAAGATAGATACCTGAACGCATTAAATCCGGCGGCCTAGGCCGGACGGTCTAAACCTTTCGGCCAAAATCGGCTTTATTTTGTCGCACAAAGCACACATGAACAACATATGGTGTATCCGGCCTCTTTTTATATAGCGGCCATATAACGGACTTCTTAATCAAAAACGGCGCGTTTTATTTTATTGAAAAAACGAATCCGCATTTTACTTTTTCCGTTTTTAATCCTATATTCCTGTCGCGCGAAAGGATAACGGATGATACTGAAATCGAAAAAAATTGATATGCTGGACGGCGCGCTGCTGCCGTCGATGCTGCGTTTCGCCCTGCCACTGATGGCGTCCAGCGTTTTGCAGCTGCTGTTCAACGCGTCCGACATCGCCGTCGTGGGGCATTTCGGTTCAACCCATTCGCTGGCGGCCGTCGGTTCGACAACGACGCTGGTCAGCCTGCTGACAAATTTCTTCATCGGACTCAGCATCGGCACAAACGTGCTGGCATCGCGCTGTCTGGGGGCGAACAATTTCAAATTGTTGCGCCACGTCGTCCACACCTCGCTGGCCTTGGGATTGATTGCCGGCGTTTTTTCGGCGACCGTCGGACTGACGCAATCCGAACGGATTTTAACATGGATGCAAACGCCCGACAGCGTCCTGCCGCTGTCGCTGACCTACACGCGTATTTTCTTTTTCGGCATGGTTCCGACGGCAATCTACAACTTCGGCGCGGCGATTTTGTACGCCAACGGCGAAACGAAAAAACCGCTGATTTTCCTGATCATTTCCGGCATTACGAACGTCATTTTGAATCTGGTGTTCGTCATTTGCTTTCATATGGACGTGGCCGGCGTCGCGACCGCCACCGTCATCGCCCAGACGCTGTCCATGACGCTGGTTCTGATATCGCTGGGCAAACGCCGCGACTCGTCCAGAATCTTCATCAACCAGATCCGTTTGAACTGGAACATCGTCTGGAACATTTTGAAACTGGGCGTCCCCGCGGGATTTCAAAGCATCGTTTTCAGCCTGTCCAACATGGTGATTCAATCCGCCATCAATTCGTTCGGCCCTGTGTATATGGCGGGCGCGGCGGCGTCGCAAAACGTCGATTGCTTCATCTGGATCAGCATGAACGCGTTCCAGCCGACCGCCACCACGTTCATCAGCCGCAACATCGGCGCGAAACGGTATGCTCGCATCAACAAAATCACGCGCTGCGCGCTGGCCTGCGCGTTTGTCACCGGCATCATCGTCGGCAGCATCGCCGTCTTTTTCGGCACGTTGCTGCTGGGCGTTTATACCGGCGATCCGGCGGCGATCGCGGCGGGACTGCTGCGCTTGCGCACGGTCGGAATTCCCTACGCCCTGTGCGGATTGATGGACGTGATGACGGGGGCGTTGCGCGGATTGGGGTCTTCGTTCATCCCCGCGGTGATCGCCCTGCTGGGCGCGTGCGGATTGCGTCTGGTCTGGATCGCCACGTTGTTCCAGATTCCGAAATACCACACGTTCACCCTGCTGTTTCTGTCTTATCCCGTTTCATGGACGGTGACGGCGGTAGTGCTGGCGATTGCTTATCTGATCGTGCGGCGCAAATATCCGGCGCATGACGAACCCGCCCCCGCGCCGGTGTTTTAAAGGATCATTCCACCACGTCAAAGGTGAAAACGGCTTTTTGATCCGTCTGCTTGTTCAACTTTTCCCACGGCCGGTAATAATACCCCGTGACCGTGACCTTCCCCGCGCGCACGGCGGTAAAGGACAACTCTTTCGTTCCGCCCGCGCCCAAAAACGGCGAATCGGACGCGATATAGCTTTCATCCGCGCCCGTCAAAACGTTCTGGTCGTGCGGGAAAAAGAAAAACTGCCACGAATAACCCGTGGTCGGATTTTCCGGCAACCGGACGACGACGCGCCCGCCGGCGGGAATGACGAAAGTTTCCCCGTTGTTCTGCTCCGTCACCTGAAACGGCGCGGCGGCGCAGGCGGACAAAACGGCGCACAAAGCGGCGATCAAAGCTTTTTTCATCTCACACCCCCAATTTCCGATAGGCTTCCAGCTCTTCAATCGTGTTAATGTCGGCGGGCGCGTTTTCAATCAGCTTGATCTTGTCAACGATCAACGCCTGAACGAGGTATCCGTTTTGCAAAAACCGCAGCTGCTCCAACTTTTCGCGCTTTTCCAAAACGGCCTCGCCCATTTGCGGGAATTTCATCAAAACGTTCGTCTTGAAAACGTAAATGCCGATGTGGTGGTAGTAATCCTGATACGGGCATTTTTCCACGTCGCGGACATAGGGCGCCAGACTGCGCGTGAAATAAACGGCGCGCCCCTGCGTTTCGCCCTTTTCCAACCCCATGACGATTTTGACGTTGTTCGGGTTTTCGGCGTCCTCCCGCGTTTTAAAGACCATGCCGCACGTCGCCAGATCGCAATCGGTTTCCTCGATGATTTTGATCAGCCGGTTGTTGATCGCGGGATCGACGTTGATGTTGTCGCCCTGAAAATTGACGGCGATGTCGTATTTTGTTCCGTCTGGGTCGATTTCTTTCAAAGCGGTCGCGATCCTGTCCGTTCCGGACGGCAGGTTCGGGTCGGTCAGAACGCACGTCGCGCCGAAACTTTCGGCAACGTCCCTGATTTCCCGATCGCCGGCCGCGATGCACACGTCGCCTTTGATCGCGGCTTTGACGTGTTCGTAAACGTGCTGGATCAACGGCTTTCCGTTAATGTCGCGCAAGGGCTTGTTCGGCAGACGGGTCGCCGCCAACCGCACGGGAATCATCGTAATCACTTTGCTCATTTTATCCTCGCTTTATTTTTGTTGTTCCAGCCATTGTTTGAATTCGACCACGTCGCGCACCTCCGGCACGTCGCGCAGATCGGCGGGGGCATCCGTCGTGAATTCGCTGCGCATCCGGACGCATTTCGCGCCGACGGCCTTGGCGGCGTACAGATTGTAGATCCGGTCGTCCACCAACACGGTTTCGTCCGCTTTCAACCCGTATTTTTCAAAGCATTGACGCAGCATATCCTCTTTGGCGGTGTCGTGCATGAATTTGCCGTGCCGCACACATTCGATCGTCAGAAAATCCGTCACGTCTTTCAACAAAACGTTCAGCAGCCGCTTTTTCGTTTCAACGTCGAACGTCGCGGACAAAGTGAACTGCCGGTATCCCGCCGCATTCAGATCGCGCAAAGTTTCGACGACGCGCGGATACAGCGGACGGTTGTTGAAAAATTCGGGCGAAGCGCAAAAATCCCTGTCCATTTGCACACCCTTTGTCGGGTGGGTTTTCAGCTCCAAAGCCCCGTATTCCGGCGCGACGGGCAGGACTTTCGGCAAATCGTCCCATTGCAGACCGGCGTAATCGTTTTTATAGTTCGGATGGTTCGTCAAAAAATGGTAATAGGCGAAATTGATGTTCGCCAACACGCCGTCCACATCCCAGAAAATGTTTTTAATCACCGCATCATCCTTTAAAAAAGTTTGATACAGGATAAACCGCCCCGTCCCGCGACGCAAGCCCTTTAAACCAAACGCCCGAACAGGTCGTATTCGGTCACGTCGGTGATTTTGACTTTGACGAACGTTCCGGCTTCGACGAAATCCTTTGACGTGAAATAAACCTTGCCGTCAACGTCGTATCCGTTGGAATAGTCGCGGCCGAAAAACATATCCTCGTCCTCGTCGAACCCCTCGCACAAAACGTCGCAGGTTTCGCCGACACGCTTTTGCTGCAGCTCGAAACTGATTTGCGCCTGCGCCGTCATCAACGCGTCCAACCGTTCGCGCTTGACCTCGTCATCGATCTGGTCAGGATAGTCATAGGCGGGCGTCCCCTCTTCGCGCGAATAGGCAAACGCCCCCAAACGGTTCAGCTTCTCTTCCTTGACGAAATCCAGCAATTCCGCGAACTGCGCGTCCGTTTCCCCCGCGAACCCGACAATGACGGTCGTGCGGATCACGATGTCGGGCATCGCGCGGCGCAATTTTTCAATGACGGACTTGATCTGCGCCTTGTCCCCGTGACGGTTCATCCGGCGCAGCACGGCGTCGGAAATGTGCTGAACCGGCATATCCAAATAATGCAAAACGCGCGGATTCGTCCGCATCTCCTCGATCAGCTCGTCGTCGATCTTGTCGGGATAGCAATAGAAAATCCGGATCCACGGAATGTCCGTTTCCGCCGCCAACCGGCGTAGCAATTCGGCCAAAGCGGGCTTTTTATACAGATCGATGCCGTAACGCGACGTGTCTTCGGCAATCAGATTCAACTCTTTCGCCCCCGCCGCCGCCAGATCCTGCGCCTCTTCGACGATGCTTTCGATCGTGCGGGAACGGTACCGGCCGCGGATTCTGGGGATCGCGCAATAGGAACAACGGTTGTCGCATCCCTCGGATATGCGCAGGAAAGCGGCCGGCGAATCGCCGGACAGCATCCGTTCGCCCTCGATGGACGTTTCCTCGTAATTTTTGAAATCGGCGTACTTTTCGGATTCAAGGGATTTGCGCACCGTTTCAACGATATCGTGAATGCCGCCCAAACCGGTCACGGCGTCGATTTCGGGCAGACGTTCCAAAATTTTGTCCCGCCACCGTTCGGCCAAACATCCCGTGACGATCAGTTTTTTCAGCTTTCCCTTTTTTTTCAGCTTGGCGACCTCTTTGATCGTGGCGACGGATTCGTCCTTGGCGTCGCCGATGAACCCGCACGTGTTGATCAAAATCACCTCGGCTTCGTTCGCGTCGCCCGTGATTTCATAATGCGCGTCGTCCAAATGCGACAACATCATTTCGGTGTCGATCGTGTTTTTGGAACATCCCAAAGAAATAAATCCGATTTTCATAGCTTTCCCGCCGTGGTTAAAAGATCAGGACGCCATAATGAAACGGCGGGCGTTCGATGTCAAACCGATAAACGATCCAACCGCTTTTTTTCGGATTTCAGCACGTCTTTCAACGTGATTTCGGCCATGGCCTTGCGGATTTTCTTGTTCAGCCCCGACCACATTTTGCACGCCGAACAATCGTTTGATTTCGGACAGAACGACTTGTCGATCACACATTCGACGACGGAAACCGTCCCCTCCATGGCCTCGACCACGTCTAACAGAGTGATTTCCTTAGGCTGTTTCAACAACCGCAACCCGCCTTTCGCCCCGCGCAGGGATTCGATGAATCCCGCTTCGTTCAACGGCAGAATCAGCCGGCTGATGTATTTTTCGGAAATCTGCTGGGATTCGGCGATTTCTTTCATCAACCGCGGATTTTCCCCCTCATGCAAAGCCAGATCCAGCAAAATCCGCCAGCCGTAACGTCCTTTTGTCGATATTTTCATCGCGTCATCCTTTCCGTTTGATCCCTTTATACCATAAAACGGCGGAAAATAACCTGAAATTTAATCACTACCAAACAGGTTGACATTTTTGAAAAACGGATGTAGCTTAAATAGTGTTTTCACTCTGACAGGAAAGGGATTAACATGAAAAAGGTTTGTTTGCTGGCTTTCGCCTGTATGCTGTACGCCTCCGCCGCGTTTGCGGCTTGCGGATGCGGACATCAACCGTGCGGCTGCGGATGCGGCGCGACGGCTGAATGCAACTGCGGAAAGTAACGGATTGAAACGCGATTCGGGGCTTTCCGCGACGGAAAGCCCCCTTCTTTTATGAAAGAAAACGAGGAATAAAATGAAAGTGTTTAAAACTGTTTCGGAACTGGTCGGCCACACGCCCCTGATAGAACTGGCGCGCTTTGAACAGGCGGAAAATCTGGCCGCGACCGTTCTGGCCAAACTGGAAATGTTCAATCCCGCCGGATCTGTCAAGGACAGAATCGCCAAAGCGATGATCGACGACGCCGAACAAAAGGGGCTGTTGAAACCGGATTCGGTCATCATCGAACCGACCAGCGGCAACACGGGCATCGGGCTGGCGGCGATCGGCGGATCGCGCGGCTACCGCGTCATTTTGACCATGCCCGAAACGATGAGCGTCGAACGCCGCAACCTGTTAAAGGCTTTCGGCGCGGAACTGGTGTTGACGCCGGGGGCGAAAGGCATGGTCGGCGCGGTCGAAAAGGCCGAGGAACTGGCCAAGGAAATTCCGAACGCCTTTATTCCGGGGCAATTCGTCAACCCCGCGAACCCCGCGGCGCACATGGCGACGACCGGCCCCGAAATCTGGCAGGACACGGACGGCAAGGTTGACGTCTTTGTCGCGGGCGTCGGTACGGGCGGCACATTGTCGGGCGTCGGCGGCTATTTGAAAAAGATGAATCCCGCCGTCAAAGTCGTCGCGGTCGAACCCGACGCCTCTCCGCTGCTCAGCGAAGGCAAAGCGGGCCCCCACCCGATTCAGGGCATCGGCGCGAACTTCATCCCCGAAACGCTGGACAGGACGGTTTACGACGAAATCATCCGCGTGACGGGCGAACAGGCGTTCAAAACCGGCCGTTTTCTGGCGCGCAAAGAGGGGCTGCTGGTCGGCATTTCGTCGGCGGCCGCCGTCTATGCGGCGTCCGAAATCGCCAAACGTCCGGAAAACAAAGGCAAAACGATCGTCGCTTTGCTGCCCGACACCGGCGAACGCTACCTGTCCACCCCGATGTTTTCGGAATAAAGGTTAAAAGGTCGATTTTTCCAAAACGACCGACGCGTCCAGCCGCAACAGCAAATCTGTCATCCGGCGCAGAAAAGTCCCGCTCAGCACCCGTAGCGGGACTTTTTTTCCCGCCTTTGACTGAAACGTGATCCTGTCCGGCGCATTTAAAAACGCGGCCAAAGTCTTGGCGATTTCGGCGTTGCGCTGACGGTGGGCGTTCGCCATCGACAGATAGCCGGCGATCGCCGGAACGATCGTCCCGTTTTCCGCGTCGGCGGCGTCCCCGCGCCGCAGGTACAGCGTGTCGATGTACCGTTTGTACCCGCGCACCAACCCGCTTTCCGTATAGGACGCCGAAAACGCCGTCACCGTCGCGCCGTTCAAAAAGTTTTTAACGTCTTTCAACGGATCGCCTTTGCGCAAAAAATGCTTGAACGCCAAAACCAGCTGCCCCTGCTGCGCGTTTGAAACGCCGGACAGGGAAACGTCAACCGACCACGCGCCCAAACACCTGTCCGAAATTCCGGCTTTCAACCTCATGTTCCCGTTTGACGGCGAATAGGAATATTCCCCCGTGACGTTCGCGCTGATCCGGTCGCATCCGGCCAGCATCAAAGCGTACAGCGGACGGTTCAAAACGTCTTCGACCGGATTGAAAGAGGCCAGCGCGTCGATCACGCTTTCGTCGTCGCCTTTCAGCAACCGCGCGACATCCGTCAGCCGCAGGGAAACCTTTTCGGCCTCAAACGCGATTTTGGACGGGACGCCGCCGCTTTCCCGATAATCGCGCACGGTAAACCGCTTGACGTCGTTTTCCAGCGACGGCAAAGCGTTCAGCCGGACGGAAACGCCCTTTAACACGGCGACATCCGACACGGCCAGCGAAATGCCGCGGTACGAAACGGCGGTGTTGATCCCGTTGCGCGTCAAAAAGGCGTGAACGTTTTTCAGCTCTTCGTCCTTTTGCAATAAAACCATGAAAACGCCGCAAGCCGTGAACAGCAAAAACAAAATCACGACGGCAACCCACATACTTTTCGTCACGGTTCGTCCTCCCGCCGGTACGGGGCGTGATACGGACGCCAGTTCGGCTTTTCATGCCGCCGCCGGATCAACCCGACCAAATCCGCCACTTCGCCGCAAGCCTCCTGTTCACAAGCGGCGGCGGCGGACAATTCCAGCACGCCGGCGGTGAAAGGGTCGTCCTTTTTGTATTTCCTTCTTTCCTCGTCGGTCATGGCGCGCAAATTCCCGCTGACGATGTGCCATCCCTGCCGGTTCAACAACCCGCTAGCCTGCGTGATCAAAAATTCGGACGGCCATTCGACCCACGCCTTGTCCAACCCTGACGAAGCGATATTGACCAGCAGGTTGACGCGCACGGGCTTTTGAATGATCGACGCCGCCGTCAACATCGCGGGCAGGTTGTCGATCCTGTCCACCCCGATCATATAGGCCAACCGCCCCAGATAATCCGCCTGCGTCAATTCGTTGTAATCGGCCATCATCAACTGATGTTCGCGCAAATCCTCGTTCCGGCGGATGTTTTCGCGCAACCGCGCCAGATTTTGCGTTTTATCAGACGCGATTTTCCATTTTTTCGCGGGCTTTCGTTCCAAAACGGCGGCGTAGATCAGCTTTGAATCCGCATCCGTCCCCTCGCTCCCTCCGGCGTTTTCCGGCATATCCATACCGGCGATCCCCTGCGGCACGGTCGTTGCGAAAAAACGCATCCGCGTCGCGCCGGAACAAAAGATGTCGGCAAAGCTTTCCGCCGTGCGCAATATGTTGTCCGTCACAGCCTGTTCCAAAAACAGCTCCTCGTTTTCCGTCACGGCGGCGATCGTGAACGGCGCGCACCCCGCCCACGGCGAATACAGCCCCGTTTTACGGTTGCGGCGGCTTTTCAAATATCCGACATAGTGGATTTTCAATTCCGGATCCGAATCGATCAGATAGCTGGCCACCTGTTCGTCTTTGTTCGCGCCGTACCGGTTCAACAAAACGACGTTCAGGTTTTTGCGCCCCGTAAAACGTCCCTCGGTGAAATATCCGTCCAGCGTCGTTTCCAAATTGTCGCGGTCGTTGAAAACGGACACCTCGGCGCGGCCATAGACCAGATTTTCGGAACACGAATTGCCGCCGACGCTGATGAACCAGTTTTTCATTTTCGTCACGGGCTTATCGGTCGTGTAAAGGATCGAACACCGCTTGTCCTTGGAATAAATGCGGTGTTCCAGCGCGCTTTGGTCGATATGCGCCATGATCTTCTGCTTTCCGGCGGGCGGCGTCCATTCCCTGACCGGAAACCCGTCTTTCGGGCGGGCGGACGCGACGGCCGCGGCCTGCAGCTGACGGATTTTGACTTTCAGCGTCCCCTTTTCCGGTTTCCATTTATCCGATGCGGACGCGGAACCCTGATACACCAGCGTGTTGGAACTGTATCCGTCGATCACGGCCTGTTGGGCGGCGGAACATTCGCCCTTTAAAACGACGGCCACTTTCGACATCAGCGCGTTCAGCGCCGGTTCCTCGAACGCGGCTTCATCCTGCGCGAAAATTTTCAAACTCAGGATGTCGTCGCACCACTTGCCGTCTTCGGCTTCGGCGAAAACCTCGACACCGGCCTTTGCGGAATAGGCGATCCGCTTCATTTCATGCCCCGTCGGTATGTCAAGCGTCTGCGCCCCCGCCACGGGTGTCAGGAAAAAAAATAACGCCGCCGTTTTGAAAAAACTGTTCATACCGCCAACTATAAAATATAATTTCGGAAAATTGTAGCTTTAAAACAAAAGGAAAAAAGTTTGATCGTCCCCGACAGAAAAACGGAAAGCTATCTGAACGAACCCGCGACGCCCAAAGCCGTCGCCCGCCTGTGCCGCGCGGGCGTCATTGCGCCGACCGCTTTTTTACAAGCCGCCGCCCTGTGCCGCATCGACGGCGGATGGGAAAAGGGCGTTATCGCTTTTCTGCGCCTTTCGACCGCCCTGTTTTTTGCCGCCGTGCTGTTTTTCCTGACGCTTGCGCATTGGGATTTCCTGTATCAAACGGGCGGGTTCGCCGCCGCGGCCGTTTTGTTCGGGGGTTGCGCCTGCTTGCGCCGCCGCCATGCCGCCGCCGATTACGCCGGCATCGGTCTGATCATTTTAATGTATTTTCTGCCCGACACCGTTTTCATGTCGGGGGCGTCCGCCCGCGCCGGCCTGCCGGCCTGCGCCGTCCTGTCCGGCGTGTGGGCGATACCGTCCGGCCGCGTCGGCGTCCGGCTGTCGCCTTTCGTTTTGCTGAACGCGGCTCTTTTCCTGCCCCGCGACGACACCCTTTTCCTGTTCGCCGCCGCGCTGAACGCCGCCATGTTGATCGCACGCGAGGTTTTCAGGGAACGCGCCGCCCTTTCTCCGGCCGTTTTCCGCCTTTTCCCTTTGGCTTCGACGCTCGCTTTCCTGTTCGCCGCGACGACCGGAAACTCCGGCGTTTTCCCGTTCCTCATCTGCTTGGCCGCCTCTGCGACGGCGGGATACGTTTACACCGTCCGCCTGCCCGACGCCGGATCGCGGCGTCTGGTCGCCGTGTTCAACGTGACGTGGATCGTTTGGGGGCTTTTCCGCCTGCTGACCGCCGCGCAGGTTTCGCCCGAAACGACGCGCGCCCTGACCGGAATCGCCGCGTCCGCGCTGATCGCGGCGGAACTGATCGCCGACCGCCTGAGAGTTTCCGCAACAAAGGAAAACGAAGATGCCCGCTGATTTTTCATTGCGCCAAACGCTGGCCTGCCTGAACGTTTCCGTGTTCAACCCCGCGGTCGAACCGGCGCTGAAACAAGCCTGCCGCATCGACGCCGAACGCAAAACCGCCAAAAAAGACCCGTTTCACGGCCTGTTTTCGCTGATCGTTTTACAGCTGGCGGCGTTCGCCTGCTTCGTCGGCCTGCGCCCCTATGCCGTTTGGGCGGGAACGGCTCTGACGCTCGCGGGACTGGTCGCCGCGGCCAAAACGAAAAACGCCGCTTTTCACCGGTTCGCCACGGTTTATTTGTGGGCGGGATTGATGCTGCTGGGGGAAAAGCTGTTTTTCCTGCTGCCCGCTGCCGTTCCCGTGCTGATTTTACCCGTTTTATCGTCCGGCATGACGAAACCGTCCCGCCGCGAACGGCGGATACTCGGATCGTTTTGGCTAGCCGTAACGACCTTTGCCGCCGCGTTTCACCTTGCCCCCGCCGCCGTTTTTCCGATCGCCGGACTGTTTTCGCTGATCGGCGCGGCCGGATTGCTTTTCCCGTTGAAAAACGTTTTCGACCGCGAACCGGCCATTGTTTTCATCCTGTCCCCGCTGTTTTTGAAACTGGGACTGGAAGCGGCCGCCCTGACCGGTTGGACGCCCCCCGTTACGTCCGGCTGCGTTTCGGCCGCGGCGTTCGCGCTACAGGGCGTTTTGCTGATCCTGGCCTTGCGCAAAGATTTGGAAAGCGGGGAAAAAGCCCTGTTCTGGCTGTCAACAGCCGCGCTGTTCGCTTTCGCCGCGCTGGTGTCGGACGGCATGGCCGGCGCGGCCGTCCTGCTGGCCGCCGCCTATTTCACGGACGCGCGTTCGCTGGCGAAAACGGCGGCCGCCCTGCTGATCGCCTTTCTGGCCGTTTTCATTTTAAACCTGCCGGTTTCCCTGTCGTCGGCCGCGACGCTCTGCGCCGTCGCCGGATTGCTTTCCGCCCTGCTTTGCCGATGCTTGAAACGCCGTTTTGCGTCAAAGGAATAATCCCATGCGCCGATTGATCATCGCTGTTTTGTGCCCCGTTCTGATTTTAACCGTCCTGACCGCGCGTTACGCCGCGTCCGCCCGCACCGCGAAAAACGGGGTTCAGCTGCTGCTGCCGGTATCCGTTTTGGAAACGGGCGAAGACGCATTTTCCCCGTTCGTCCGCCTGCGCTATCACAATTTCATTCCGATTGACGCCATGCTGGAAAAAAAGGGAACGATCGTCGTCAAACGGCCGGACAACGGTCGGGCGGAATTTTCGTCCCTGCCGTCGAAACGGCCTTTGCGCCCGCGCGAAACACTGCTGAAATACGTTGTGACGGACAACAACGGCGCCGACGCGTCCGTCCGTTTTTCCGCCACATTCCTACGCTTTGCGAAAACAAAGGGCTTCCGCCCCGAATCCGCGCGCTTCGCCGTCGTCACGGCGGACAGGTCGGGCGACGCCCTGCTGACGGGATTGGCGGACGCCAACGGAACCCTGCTGGTCAAAGGGATCGCGCAGACGAATCGCAACCGCTGAAATCGACGTGAAAGATGTGGTATTTTTCCGCGCTCTTCGCCGGAACGCCTTGCGCCCGCTTGACAAAGCACGGCAGCTTTCCCGTCACCAGCAACCGCCCGATCAGCTTCATCGGATCAATGGACACGAACGGCCGTAACTCCGGCTTTGCCGTATAGTACGGATCGTCCAGCAAAATCGTTTTGACCTGATGCTTTTCCAACAGGCGGCGCGTTTTTACCATATCATAGCCGTGCAACATCGCCGCCGTGTCCAAAATGCCCTCGGCGTTGGAATGGTACGGCGACCCGACAACGGGAATTTCCGTCAGCCACGCGATTTCCGGCCCGCGCGAAGACGCCGCCAGGATGCTTCCTTTTTCCTTGGACAGATACGGAATGAAATCCTCCGGCGTCGTTTTGCTCTGCCATTCGATTTGGAAATCATAGGACAGCGTCGCGAACGCGAAAAACAGCGACACGGGGAAAAAGACGGCCGGCACCGCCAAAACGCTGCGGACGCTTTCCTTTTTCCAAAACCGCGCCCGATCGTACCAAACGCGCAAAGACAGGACGACGATCACCGGCGCGAACGCCCCCGCCGGACGGCCGAACCGACGGCTGATCAACGTCAGAACCGCGAAAAACACCAGCGCGGCGCCGAAAGCGAACATCATCTTTTTCTGCCGGAACGAAGCGAAGAAAAACGCAAAAACCAAACAAGCGCACGCGACCAGCGGCAGTCCGTCAAATTTGACCAGCGCGCTCATGGTCAGCACGGCCGGCCACAGCTCGGTGATGTATTTCGCCCACACGTCGTACAGTTCGGGCGCGATGGGGGATCCGAACACCGCCCGCGCGCCGAACAGATACAGCGTGAACCCCATTGAAAACAACGTCAGCAAAGCGATGACGGCCAGCCGCCCGACAACGGACGAAACACCGGCCTCGCGCTCGAAATATTCCGCCATGAAAAAGGACATGGCCGCAAATCCGGCGACCGCCGCCAACAACACGGACAGCCGCCCGTTGTCCGCGAACAAAAATCCCTGCATGGGCGGATTGACGGCCAGACACGCCAGCATTGACAAAAAGAAGCACAGCGTGAACAAAAAAATCTGGCGCATATTCTGGTATCTGAACACCCACGCGACGACCATTCCGCCGATGATCGCCATGGTTGCCAGGAACCCCTCCGGCGACACCCACACGGACAGCCCCGCGAAAACGCCGGCCGCTTTGAAATACGCGATCCTTTGCGTTTTAAACCCGCGCGCCAGCTCGCCTATGATCAGAATCAGAAACAGGTTCAGCAACACATGATGATCCGCGCGGCCGGCGGTAAACAGCGCGTAAGTGGCCAGCGGCATGAAATACAGCGCGGCGGCGGCGGCTCTTAAAAAAGCACCCGCGAACGGCCGGCACGCCCACACGACCGCGACGGCCGAAGCGACCGCCATGACGGGCTGGTACAGGAAACAACCGTAAAAAACGGCCTGTTTCAACGGCAGGAACGGCAAAAACGGCAGCGTCGTCAAATACAGGAAAACGTCCGTCGCGCGCGTGAAATGCAAAATCTGCCCGAACGGATAGTTGTCGTGCCTGTACATGATTTCCGCCCACGATCCGGATTGGATGAAATCAACCAACCGCATGGCGTGCGTATAGTTGTCCGTTTCCGGCATCAAGCCGTTTGAACCGGCGATCAACACGATCTGCCACAGCAGCACCGGCAGGGCGATCAAAAGGTATTCGTATCTTTCATAGCGCGTTTTTTTTCCCGCGCCTTGATCACAAATCAAACAAATCCCCCTGTTTTTCACTGGCGTTTTCCGGTGTTTCGTCCGGTTCGTAAACCCCGCTGAACGGATAGTGTCTGGCGCATCTGGGTTCGTAAATGTCCGCCGCGCCCAATTCGATGTCGGCTTTCGACCCGCCGCGCTTGTAGGTGTAGATGGCTGGTTCGCCGCACAGGGCGCATCTGGCCTGCAGCGGCGTGTAACGGTCGGCCGCACCCTTTAATTTTGAAATGATTTCAAACGGTTCGCCTTTCCAGTTCATGTCCAGCCCGCAACACACGACGTGCAGCCCCCGCCCGACCAGCGTTTTGATGCACGCGATGATGTCGCCGCCGAAATAGGGTTCGGTGAAAAACTGGATCTCGTCGAAAAACACGGCCTGCGCCTTTTCGATCGCGCCGGATTCCAGAATTTCGGACGTGTTGGTCAGGTTGAACGCGGCGGCGGCGACTCCGTCGTGCGTTTTGATTTCGCAAATGCCGTACCGCGTGTCGAACGACGGTTTGATCAGCACCATTTCCCCGTCGAACGCCCGCGCTTTTTTCAGTAAAGCCGACGTTTTTCCGGCGAACATGGGACCCGCGATGACTTCCAAATACCCTTTTGACATAACCAGCCGTCCCGAATTTAATGACAAACGATTTCATGTAGGTTTGCCCGCAACCGCTCCGCCTGTCCAGCAAAAAAGCGAAACCGGAATGTTTCCGCGCCTTTCACGCGTCTATAAAAAGTTAACGGGCGACGGAAATGCTTTGAAAAAAAAATCGGTTCAATATATAACTGGAACAAGCAAGATTTAGTGTAACAGGACAGAGGTTTTCATGTTTGCTCAAGGATTGGAACTGACGCTGATCGGTATGTCCGGCGTCTTTTTGTTTCTGTTGCTGCTGATCGCGTCGATGTACGCGCAGGCGGCGATTTTCAAATATCTGGGTGTTTCGGACGAATCCGGAAAAACGGACGCCGCGGACGACGGCGATTTGATTGCCGCGGCTATCGCGGTCAAGCTGAAAAACGGCTAACGGTAAGGTGAAAGAATATGGCTAAAAAAGTTATCAATTTTATGTGTACGGCGTTTCGCGACGGTTTTCAATCCGCCTACGGAATGCGCGTTCTGCCCAAAGACTACTTCCCCGCTGTGGAAATGGCGCGCGACGCGGGCATCCGCTATTTTGAAGCCGGCGGCGGCGCGGCGTTCCAATCCGCTTTCTTTTACTGCAACCAGAACGCTTTTGACGTGATGGACAAATTCCGCGAACTGGCGGGACCCGACGCAAACCTGCAGACGCTGGCGCGCGGCATCAACGTCGTCGGATTGGATTCGATGTCCACCGATTTGATCAAATTGCACGCCAAACTGTTCAAAAAACACGGCATGACGACGATTCGCAACTTCGACGCCCTGAACGACCCGAACAACCTGATCGTTTCGGGCAAAGCGATCAAAGACGCCGGATTGCAGCACCAGATGACGATCACGATCATGTCGCTGCCCCCCGGATGCACGGGCGCGCACGACGCCGATTTCTACGAACAGCGCCTGCGCGCGGTTCTGGACGCCGACGTTCCGTTCGATTCCCTGTGCCTGAAAGACGCGTCGGGCACCTGCACGCCCGCGATCGTCCATGAAACGATCAAACGGATGCGCAAACTGACGGACAAACCGATTTCGTTCCACACGCACGAAACGGCCGGCACATCGGTTCTGTGCTGTATGTCGGCGATCGAAGCCGGCGCAGACACGATCGACCTGTCTTTGGCGCCCGTTTCCGGCGGCACCTGCTCGCCCGACGTGCTGACGATGTGGCACGCCCTGCGCGGCACGGATTACGTTTTGGACGTCGATCCGCAAAAGATTCTGGAAACCGAGGAATTTTTGAAAAACGCGCTGTCCGAATACCTGCTGCCGCCCGAAGCGACAAAGGTCGAACCGCGCGTTCCCTGGTCGCCCCTGCCCGGCGGCGCGCTGACGGCGAACACGCAGATGCTGCGCGACAACGGCATCATGGACAAATTCCCCGCGATCGTCAAAGCGATGGAGGAAGTCGTGCGCAAAGGCGGCTACGGCACGTCCGTCACGCCCGTGTCGCAATTCTATTTCCAGCAGGCGTTCAACAACGTCATGCAAGGCCCGTGGAAAAAAATCGCCGCGGGATACGGCAAAATGGTTTTGGGCTACTTCGGCCGCACGCCGCATGAACCCGATCCCGAAGTCGTCAAAATCGCGGCCGAACAGCTGGGATTGGAACCGACGAAGGAATCGCCTTTGGCCATCAACGACCGCAATCCGGACAAACAGATCGCGCATTTCCGCGACGTTTTGAAACAAAACAACCTGCCCGAAACGGACGAAAACATCTTTATCGCGGCAGCCTGCGGCGAAAAAGGCATCGCGTTCCTGAAAGGCGAAGGCAAGATCGGCGTCCGCTACAAGGAAAAACCGCGCGCGACGACGGGCGATTTCGACGTTGTCGTGAACGGCAAAAAACACAACGCGACGCTGAACGGCGACACGGTCGTCGTTGACGGCAAATCCTTCACCGTCACGGTCGGCGCGGCCGGCAAGGTCGAAGCCAAACCCGCGGCGGCCGGAAACGGCGCGGCGGCGGACGTGACCTCGCCCGTCCCCGGAACGGTGGTCAAGATCGTCGCGAACGCGGGCGACCGCGTGACCAAAGGTCAGCCCATCATGATTTTGGAAGTCATGAAAATGGAAAACCCGATTCCCGCGCCTGCGGACGGCGTCGTTGACAAAATCGCCGTTCATCAGGGCGATCAGGTTGTCACGGGTCAGCTGCTGATGACGCTGAAATAAGGGGGCGGACATGGAAAAACAATTTTTCAAAGCCGAACGCCGCCACAAATTCATTATGTGGTCGGTCGTCGGTCTGTGCGCCCTGTTTTCGCTGGTCAACATTGTCGCGGCGGCTTCGGGCGGACGGATCGGCCAGATGTTTTCCGACTATATGGCCAATCACGAATCGTTCGCCATGCTGGTGAAATCGACGGGTCTGTACGGCTTCCTCGCCGATTCCGGATCGACGGTTTCCTCAACGGGCAAGGAAATGCTGCTGTCCATGGGCATGGGACAGCTGGTCATGATCGGCATCAGCCTGATCCTGATCTATCTGGCGATTGCCAAAGGATTTGAACCGCTGTTGCTGATTCCGATCGGATTCGGCGGCCTTTTGTCGAACGCGCCTGGCGCCGGCGTGTCCGAAGTCATGGACGGCGTGACGGGATTTTTGCTGTATATCTATAACATCGGCATCGCCCCGCCCAGCATTTTCCCGCTGATCATCTTTATGGGCGTTGGCGCGATGACGGATTTCGGCCCCATGATCGCCAACCCCAAAGTCGCCCTGCTGGGCGGCGCGGCGCAGTTCGGAATTTTTGCGACCGTTCTGGGCGCGCTGTGGCTGACCGATCTGGGATTGGTGAACTTCACGCTGAAACAGGCGGCGTCGATCGGCATCATCGGCGGCGCGGACGGCCCGACGGCGATTTTCCTGACGGGACGTCTGGCACCCGAACTGATGGGCGCGATCGTTGTCGCGGCGTATTCCTATATGGCGCTGGTACCGATCATCCAGCCGCCGATCATGCGCGCGCTGACCTCGGTTGAAGAACGCAAAATCAGAATGAAACAACTGCGCGAAGTGTCCCGCAAGGAAAAGATTGTCTTCGTTTTTCTGGTCGTCCTGCTTTGCATCCTGTTCGTTCCCAGCGCGGCGCCCCTGATGGGGATGCTGATGTTCGGCAACCTGCTGCGTGAAAGCAAAGTCGTTGACCGTCTGGCGAAAACGGCGGCGAACGATTTGTGCAACATCGTGACGATTTTCATCGGCTTGACGGTCGGATCGAAACTGTCCGCGGATAAGTTTCTGGCCAAAGAAACGCTGGGGATTTTGTTCCTCGGTCTGGCGGCATTCTCGATCGCGACGGCCACGGGCGTTCTGATGGCGAAACTGATGAACGTGTTCAGCAAAGAAAAACTGAACCCGCTGATCGGCGCGGCGGGCGTTTCCGCGGTTCCGATGGCGGCGCGCGTCGCCGACCGCGTGGCCAAGGAAGCCGACCCGACGAACTTCATCCTGATGCACGCCATGGGGCCCAACGTGTCCGGCGTGATCGGCTCTGCGGTCGCGGCCGGTATTCTGCTGGTGATGTGCAACTGATGGAATCCGTTGTTTCAAAGGAAAACACGGCCGGCGGAGCGGGCAAATCCCGCGCCGTCGGCCTGTTTCTTTTAAAGCGGTACGAAGAGGCGGCCGCCGCGTTCGACGAATTGTCGATGCGCGACCCCGACGACACGGCCAGCTGGACGAACGCCGTTCTCTGCCGGCTGCAATATTCCCGTCCGGACGCCGTTTTTTTCGACGAAATGCGCAAAAGGGTCGGCCGCCTGCCTGCGCAGGGCTACCTGTGTCTGGCCGAAGTGCTGAACTCTTTTGACCGATACGGGGAAGCTCTGGTCTTCGCGGACAAGACGCTGTCCGTCGATCCGAACAACGCGGACGCCTGCCTGTTGAAAGCGGGACTGCTGGACGCGCTGAACCGGACGGATGAACAATACGCGTTTGTCAAATCGTTTTATCCGCGCTTGAAACGGGACGAACGCGTTTTATGCTACGCGGCCTATTACGCCGCTTTGTTCTGGAACACGCGCCAAGCGTCGTTTTTTCTGAAAAAAGCTTTGAAGGCCAATAAAAACGCGGCGTTGCAAAACACGTTTTTCTACGCCGCCCTGACCTCCGGCCATATGGAAAAGGAAATCATCGCCTATGGCGCGGACGCGTTGAACGACCGCGCGGACAATCCCGTCGTCTGGATGGCGGTGGCCAACGCCGACGCCGCGTTGGGGGAATACGACGCGGCGGACGAAGCGTTCGGCACGCTGGCCGGATTGACGGATATTCCCGACGACGCGCGGCTGAATTGGGCGCGGGTGCTGATTGCAAAGAAAAATTATGACCGTGCCGCCGGATTGCTGGAACACGTTTCCGGCTATTCGGACACGCTGTTTTCATTGATCCGGACGCTGTTGTTCGCGATGCGCGCCGACGGCTTGAAAGAAACGGCGGATCAAAAAGCGGCGGCGTTCCGCGCGGCATACGGAAATATGCCGCAAATAGACTATTTGTGCGCAGCGTTTTCCGGCGACGAAATCAAACATTCCGCCCCGATCGAATTTATCGACGCCGCCAGCGAACTGCCCGATCCGGACGCTTCGCCCGACCGGAAATCCTTTTTGGCGAATGTGCTGGACAAAGCTTTTCAAACCGCCGGCCTGTCCGTCGCGAAATCCATGGCCGTTCTGGACATCGGATGCGGCACGGGCGACGCCGCACCGTTTTTGCGGGATTACAGCCGTCCGGACGGTTCGCTGACCGGTATTGACGTATCCGAAACGGCACTGGCCGCCGCGCAAAATACAAACGCCTACGACCGATTGGAGGAAAGCGATCTGCTTGCGTTCTGCGCGACGTGCGAAGACCGCTACGACCTGATCGTTTGTTCGGACGCGCTTTACTGGTTCGCCGATCCCGCGCCGGCATTCGCGGCCGTCGAACGCGTATTGAAACCGGACGGCGTTTTCATTTTCACCGTAACGCCGCAAACGCGGCAACCGGAGTTTTCCGCGGATGTTTACGGCCGGTTCAGCCACAATCCGGCCTATGTGTCCGCCCGCCTGTCGGCATCCGGATTGGTTGAAACCGGCCGGTCGCAGGAAAAGCTGTATAAAACGGATGATCGGGATTACCCCTGCGTCCTGTTCACGGCGCGGAAAAAACCGCAATGACGGACATCGTCGCGCAAATCAACGACAAAAACGGACGGGCGGAATACGACGCCGCTCTGAAACTCGCGTTAAACGCCTTGAAAAACAATCCGGACGACTACGCTTTGCGGGTGGCGGCCGGCAACGCGTATTACGGCCTGCGCGATTTCGCCAAAGCGGAACAGTGTTATCTGTCCGCCGCCGCGTCCTGCCCGCAAGACGCCGTCTGCTGGTCGAATCTGGCCGGCGTCCGTTATGAAACCGGCCGTTACGCAGACGCTTTGGACGCCTGTGACAAAGCTTTGGCCGCCCAGCCCGATTACGCGAACGCGCTGATCCACCGCGGCAACGCGCTGTCCGCCCTGAACCGCTTTGACGAATCGGCCGCCGCCTATGAACGGGCGCTGCGTCAAACGCCCGACGATTTGCTGGCGTTGTTCAATCTGGCCTACGCGCTGTCCATGGCCGATCAAAACGAAAAAGCCGCCACCATTTACCAACATCTGCTGCGCCGGTCGCCCGATGATCCCGAATACCTGTTCGCCGCCGCCGCTTTGGCGGAAAAGACCGAGGATTACGAACAGGCCGCGGAATTGTACCTCCGCCTGTTGGCGGCACAGGAAACGCCGACCACGCACATCATGCTCAGCGGCTGTTTGTACAATCTGCAGCTGCGCGGCGACACGCAAACCGTATGGCGGCTGACGGACGAATGGCTGACCGCCTTTCCCGATAACGCCGTCGCGCGGCACACGCTGGAAACATTGAAAAACGAACACGGCGTCAAACGCGCGTCCGCCGAATACGTCAAGGAATTGTTCGACGCTTTTGCCGATTCTTTCGATTCCGTTTTGGCCGGCCTGTCCTACCACGCGCCGGAATTGGTGGCGGCGGCGGTTCGGCGGCTGAACTTTCCGACCCCGCCCGACGTTCTGGATCTGGGGTGCGGCACGGGGCTGTGCGCCGCGGCTTTGGCGGAACAAGGAATTGCGACAGAAACGCTGACCGGCGTTGACCTGTCCGCCGGTATGCTGAAAAAAGCGGCGGCAACCGACCGCTACACCCGCTTGGAACAAAGCGACATTTTATCCTTTCTGCCGGAAAACGAAAACCGTTTCGACCTGATCATCTCGTCGGACGTTTTCACCTACCTCGGCGATCTGTCGGAATTGTTTTCCGGCATGGCGGCCGCGTTGAAAACCGGCGGGAAAACAGTCTTTACCGTCAGCGAAAACACGCAAAACGAAACGGAATATGTCATGGAACCGTCCGGCCGGTTCGCGCACGGCGCGGCCTATGTCCGCGCACAAATGGAACAAAGCGGCCTGTCCGTCGCGAACATTGAAAAAACGGAACTGCGTTTTGAAATGGGACAACCCGTCCGCGGCTTGCTGGTAACGGGGGAAAAGAAATAAAACCTTGATATTTTCCGCCCCTTCTTGTTAAAAAACATAAGAGATTTATTTTTATGGAAAAGGAATCCCATGACTGAAATTGCGGAAGAAACCGTCGAAGTGAAAATCGACGAAAAGACAAAGCCCCGCCTGTTTTCCAAAGCGTGGTTTGAAAAGCTGATCAACAACGAAGCCACCAGCGGTCTGGTGATGATTTTCGCCATGATCGTCGCGATCGTCTGCGCGAACACGGCGGCGCGCGAACCCGTGCACCACTTTTTGCAAACGACGATCACTTTGGGCGTCGGGGAACAAATGTTCCCGCGTTCGATCGAATGGTGGGTCAACGACATTTTGATGGTTTTCTTCTTTTTGCAGGTCGGTTTGGAACTGAAACGCGAAATGAAAGAGGGTTTCCTGTCCGACATCCGTCAGGTTTTCGTGCCGTGCATCGCGGCGTTGGGCGGCATTTGCTGCCCCGCGATCATTTACGCGATCATCAACAACGGCGCGCCGGAATATATGCACGGCTGGGCGATCCCGACGGCGACCGACATCGCGTTCGCCGTGTGCGTTTTGATGCTGGTCGGCAAACACGTTCCGCAGGCGGCCAAAATCTTTTTGCTGGCGATCGCCATTTTCGACGATTTGGGCGCGATCATCATCATCGCCCTGTTTTACAATCAGGGCGTCTATCTGTCCCTGCTGGGCTACGCCTGCATCGCGACGTTCGCGCTGTACCTGCTGAACAAAATGCAGGTCACGTATTTCCTGCCCTACCTGCTGCTGGGCGTCGTTCTGTGGTTCTGCTTTTTGAACGGCGGCATTCACACGACGATCGCGGGCGTCGTCGTCGCCATGGCCTATCCGATGCGCGTTGACGGCGAAAGGGAATCGCCGCTGAACAAATTGATGAAAGTGCTGAAACCGTGGGTTGATTTCTTCATCCTGCCCGTGTTCGCATTCGCCAGCGCGGGACTGTATTTCGGCGGCGTCACGGTTCACACGTTCACGCACACGCTGACGCTTGGCATTATTTTCGGCCTGTTTTTGGGCAAACAGATCGGTATTTTCCTGACAACCTGGGCGCTGATCAAAATGAAGATCGCCTCTTTCCCCAAAGCCGTCACGATGCTGGATCTGTACGGCGTCGCGGTCGTCGCGGGGATCGGGTTCACCATGGCGCTGTTCGTCGGGAAACTGGCTCTGCCCGGCGAAACCAGCCAGCAGGAAATCCGTCTGGGCGTCATTTGCGGATCGGTCATCTCCGCGTTGTGGGGCGCCGTCGTGTTCCATTACGGCCGCCGCTGGAAAGAATGGTTTGTCACCAAAGTTTTGAAAAAGGAAAACAAACCGCTTTAACCGTCCTGTGAAATATAAAATATGAAAAAGCCCCCGTATCCGTCGGGGGCTTTTTTATCGCGCCGTCAGATTAAATCGCTGGATTGCGCCCACAAAACGGCCTGTATCCGGTTGCTGACGTTCAAACGCATATAAATTCCGTTCAAATGGATTTTAACCGTCGCCGTGCTCAACCCCATCGCTTTCGCGATCTGCTTGTTTTGCATCCCTTGCGACAGATACCTTAAAACTTCGATTTGTTTCGGTGTCAAATAACGTTGTGCCATGATACGTCCCCCTTTTCATTCTTGTGATGAAAGAAATCCGGTCTGCGACATAAAAAATTCCGTCAACATTCGCTTCGTTTCAAAACCGCACGCGTCGGGACGCTTGAAATTCCGCCGGAACTTTTGCAAACCAATGCACGTAAAAATAAGTCACCGATTGACTTTTGTTCAATTTTTCCCTTATAATTTGATTATATGTAATGACAGCCTCTTTGAAAAGACACTGTTTTTATATAAGGGGTATATAATAAATGACAACATTGAAAACGAACCTGTCACTTTTACGGGAACTGTTCGCGTTGAAAGAGGTCATGGACGCCGGACAAATTCAAGGCGCAGCACAACGCAACGGAATGAAGCAATCCAACCTGTCCAAAATGATCAGCGATCTGGAAAGCGAAATCAACGTCAAGCTGCTGAACCGTTCGTCAAAAGGCGTCGAACCGACCAACACGGCGCGGCTTTTATATGCGGACATCGACAACATCGTCAAAAGTCTGGACAAGATCAGCGCGACGTTTGTTGATTCCGACGAATTGACGGGGTATGTCACCGTTTTTGTCGGCGACGGGTTTATCGGTCACCGCCTGCTGACGGAATTGTCCCTGTTTTACGCCCGCCATTTGAAAATCCGGCTGGATATTTTAACAGACAAACGGACGGCGGAATCCGACATTGATCTGGCAATCGTTGACGACTTGTCGTCGCCGGTAAAGGAAAAAGTCCTGTTCAAATCCACAGGCAAACAACACCTGTATGCCAGCCGGTCTTATCTGGCCAAACGCGGCGTCCCCAAAGATATGAAAGACCTGCTGCAAAATTTCGACCTGTGCGTCCAACAACGCCATTTGAACGAACCGGAATGCCAGATAATCTTAAAAAAGGCAAAACACTTGAACACCACATCCGACGCCGAATCGATCGTCCTCGGTCTGGTTTTGTCCGGCGACGGCATTACCATGCTGCACGATTGGCGGGCGCGTTACCTGCCCGATTTGGTGCGTTTGGACCTGCCGTTTGAATTGACGCACACCTATTTCGGCGTATGCAACGCCGCCGTTGAAAAAACGTCAAAGATTCAGGCGATGCTGCATTATCTGAAAAGCCTGCCGGACACCGGCGAGGATCCCGTTGAACTGTATTGAATCGGCCGTCATTCGCCGATCAGCTCGAACACGTCGTCTTTAAAGCAAAAATGAAACGGGCGGCCGTGCGGAACGGTGTAAAGTTTTAATCCGAACATCAGCGCGAAACACCGCAACACCGCGCTGTGCGCCGAAACGCCGATCACCGTGTAATCGTTTTCGCAGGCGATTTTCCGCAATGTTTGCAACACGCGCTGCTGAATTTGCCGCTTGGTTTCCCCGCCGTCGAAACAAACGTCCATATATTCGGATTCCAAACTGTGCCATGCCGGCGCGATATCGGGATACAGCATATGGATTTCCTGCTTTGTCTTGCCCTCGGCGACGCCGAAACACCCTTCGACCAACCCGTCTTCGATTTTCAGCGGCACGCCCAAAGCGTCCGCGACCGTCCGTCCGGTCTGCAACGCCCGTTTCAACGGCGACGAAAACACCGCCTGAATGCCTGAATCCGTCAATTCCGCCGCCAACGCGCGCGCCTGTTCCAATCCCGTTTCGTTCAACGGCATATCGTGACTGCGCCCTTGCCACCGGCCGGCCAGATTCATATCCGTCTGCCCGTGGCGGAAAATGTAAAAATCCTTTTTCACCGCCATTTTCCTGTCAATACCAGGACATTCCGCCTTTTTCGCGTTTCAGGAATCCGAACCATTCGCCGACCTGTTCGCCTTTGGCGTCGGACAGGATCAGCATGACGCTCAACGCCTTTTCTTCGGCCATATCGTCGTTTTTAATCGGGATCTCGCCCAATTCGACATCCAAAACGTAATCGTAGGGGATCGACCCGTCCGTCACCCACAGGGATTCAGTATTCATCAATTCGTGTTCGACGGCTTCGTGAATGATGGCGGGACGCAACTGCGCGGACGGATGATAGTTCAGCACGTCCCGCAGCGCGACGCGCACGCGCTCCGGCTTTCCGGCGATCAGGTCGGAACGCACCATATCGCCGATGACGCGATAGGCCAGCAGGATGTAATCCTGATCCAGCGGCCCCGCGCCCTTTTTCAAACGCAGGTAGGTCATATAGTCGGCAACATCCTCGCGGCGCAGATCCGCGTCCGATTTCACAATGATGCCGTGACGGGCGTCAACCGTCGAATTCACGCACGAAACCAGCAACAGCGCGGCCAAAGCCGGCGAAACGGTTTTAAACAATCGCCTCATCGCCCCTTGCCCGTTTTTCAAAACGTCGATCCGTTATAACCCCACAAAATCCCCGGCACGGACGCGAATTCGATGTAAACGCGGTTTCCGGGGACTTTCAATCTGGATTCGACCATTTTGGTCAATGCGTCCGACAACAGGGGAATCTGTTCTTTAGTCATACCGACGCTTTTCATTTCCATATAAACCGTCGGCATGGTCGTCGCGCCGAAAATCATGTGTTCGTTGGCGCAAACGTTGACCATGACATAGCTTTCGGGCTTTCCGACCGTTTCCGCCACGACGCGGGACGCGTGGTTCAGCAAAGCCAGAATCGTCGTTTTTTCCAAATCCAGATTTGTTTTAATCATCAAAAAGGGCATCTGTGCGTTCCTTTCCAAAACATTCCGTTTTTACGGACAAAAGGAATGAATGACGGATCAAACATTCCTTTCGTCGTTCAATTTATTCGGCGGCGTTGTCCGGCGACGGGTTTTTGCGCCGGCGGTTGTATCTGCGCCGCGGACGTTTTTCCTGCTTTTCGCCGTCCTCGGAGGGGTGTTCGCCCGCCTGTTCGGCCGACTGTTCCCGCGGTTCGGATTCGGGCGCGTTCCCCTCTTCGCCGTTTTCACCGTTTTCGCGGCGGCGGTTGGGAAAACGGCGGTGGCGGCGCGGATAGCGGTGACGGCGGCGGCCGTTGCCGTTTTCATCGCCGCTTTCACTTTCACCGGCCTGTTCCTCGGCGGATTCGCCGGCCGGACGGTTCGCTTTCAGCCCCTCTTCAAACAAAGCATCGGCCTGAATGACCTCGCCTTCGCCCAAGGAAACGTCCTCTTCCGCTATTTCCGCGGCCTGTTCTGTCTGTTCGGCCTGTTCCTGCCCGTCGTTCCGGCGTTCCCCGCGATTTTCACCCCGATTGCGGCGGCGGCGGCGACGGCGTTCGCGCGGCGGGCGCTGTTGCTGGGCGTCGTCGGACGTTTCGCTTTCCTGCGCGTCCGCTTCGACGCTTTCAGGTTCTTCGACAACGGTGGACGCCGTTTCAGCGGGAACGTCCGTTTCCACACGCACGACGCGTTCCATGCGGTAATCCGTCGGGAATTGCAACGAATCGTCCGCTTCCAAGAAAATCTTGACGTTGTAAGCCGTTTCAATCTTGTGCAGATCGTCGCGTTTACGATTCAAAACGTACAAAGCTGTCGCGGTCGGCACCGTCATATGCAACTCGCTGAACCGGCGTTTCAGGCTTTCCTCCTCCAACACGTGCAACGTATGAATCGACACGGATTCGGTGGAACGCATCATACCTTTGCCGCGGCAATACGGACACGGCGAATAGCTGGTTTCGATAAAGCTGGAATGCAGACGCTGGCGCGACAGCTCCATCAACCCGAAACCGGTGATGCGCCCCATTTGGACGCGGGCGCGATCGCGTTTCAACGCCTCTTTCATCCGGCGTTCGACAGCGTGGTTGTTGCGCGCCTCTTCCATATCGATAAAGTCGATGACGACCAAACCGGCCATGTCGCGCAAACGCAACTGGCGGGCGATTTCGTCGGCGGCTTCAAGGTTGGTTTTCAGAGCCGTTTCCTCGATATTGCGTTCCTTTGTCGCGCGGCCGGAGTTCACGTCGATCGCGACCAACGCTTCGGTCTGATCCATGACCAGATAGGCACCGGATTTCAGCTGAACGATATTGCTGTGCAGGGCTTCCAGTTGCCCTTCGACCTGATAACGGAAAAACAGCGGCATAGCGTCGTCTTTGTACAGCTTGATCTTTTTGGCGTGGCTGGGCGTCAGGATCTTCATAAAATCGCGCGCCATCTTATATTCGGCCTCGCCTTCGATCAAAACCTCTTCGATATCGCGCGTGTACATATCGCGCAAAGCCCGTTTGATCAGGTTGCCTTCTTCGTGGATCAGCTCCGGCGCGGACGATTCCATCGTCTTGTCGCGAATCTGCACCCACGTTTTGATCAAATAATCATAGTCGCGCTTGATTTCCAAACTGGTGCGCTCTTTGCCGGCCGTGCGGACGATGACGGACATTCCGGCGGGCAACGGCAGCTTCGCCACAATGCCTTTCAGCCGTTTCCTGTCCGCGGCGTTCGTGATTTTGCGGGACACGCCGCCGCCGCGCGCGTTGTTCGGCATCAACACGCAGTAACGTCCGGCCAGCGACAGGTACGTCGTCAACGCCGCGCCTTTGTTGCCGCGTTCCTCTTTGATCACCTGCACCAACAACACCTGACCGCGGTGAATGACCTCTTGGATTTTATATTTTTTGATTTGACGGTAACGGTTGCGGCTGATGACCTCGTCGCTTTCGTTTTCGCTGACGGTTTCGACGATTCTTTCCTCGCCGTCCTCGGATTCGTGTTCTTCGGCGGTTGATTCGCCTTCGGCCGCCTTTTCGGCGGGGGCGCGCCGGTCTTCGTCCTCGTCGTCATCGTCGCGCATCATGGATTCTTTCAACGCTTCGCGGTCGGCGACGGGAATCTGATAATAATCGGGGTGGATTTCGTTAAAGGCCAGAAAACCGTGGCGGTTGCCGCCGTAATCGACGAAAGCGGCCTGCAGGGACGGTTCGACCCGCGCGACCTTGGCCAGATAGATGTTTCCTTTTAACTGTTTTTTCGTTGATGTTTCGATGTCCAGTTCATCCAGACGTGTTCCATCGACGATCACGACCCTCATTTCTTCGGAATGAGTGGCGTCTATAAGCATTCTTTTGGTCATTGACAATAAAACTCCACGCCGCGGAACCGTTGTCCGGCCGCGGCAGATTGTTGGATACGGATGCGGAAAGGACGCGAAAGGACGAAGCGCAAGCTGTCAGATTCATATTTGTACGAACATTTTGCACGAACGGCGTCTTTCAAAAAATCCCAGTCATCTTTCCGCAAAAAACTTTGAGGAAGCTGTTTACCGCTGTTCGCCGTACCGTTCGCCCATCGCCCGCGGGCGGCGCGAAGGAGGCCGCGATAAAAAAAATCTTTTTCAGCGCGCTTAGAATAACCATCTATTAACCAAAGGACAATCATATTTTACTATGTTATGTCATATTTTTTGAAACCAACAGGGACGCGTGGCACAAAAATGCTTGTTTTTCGCCGGATATGCCGTTTTTTGACCGCATCGGGAATCGCGATTTTGTGCGCGGCGCGTCCGGCCGCCTGCGCGTCGGTGCAGGACATCCGGCTGGGGGCGCGGGACGGGGCGAACGTCCGCGTCGTCATTGACTTGTCGGAAAAGGTCGCCTTTAAAACATTCGCCCTGACCAACCCCGACCGCGTCGTCATTGACCTGCCGTCCGCGAATTTTGCGGTCAAGGAACGCGACCTGCCCAAAAAAGATTACCTGAACGGCGTCCGTCTGGGCAAAACGGATCCGAAAACCGCCCGCGTTGTTTTGGAATTCAACCGCAGCGTCGCGATCAAACGGTCGTTCACCCTCGCGCCGCAAAGTGGTTTTCAATGGCGTCTGGTGGTGGATTTGGAACTGATGGCGAAAACGGACGGGCTGAAACAAGTCACGACGGAATGGTACGACAACTCCGTCGCCGAGGAAAAGAAACCGGCGGCCGCCCCCGCGCAACAGGAAAAGCCGCTGGTCGTCCTCGACCCCGGCCACGGCGGCAAAGACCCCGGCGCGATCGGCGTTTCCGGCGTGTATGAAAAGCATTTGACGCTGGCCATGGCCAAACAGCTGCGCGCCCTTTTGGAAAAAACGGGACGCTACCGCGTCAAACTGACCCGCGAAACGGACGTTTTCATCGCCTTGTACGCGCGCCGACGGTTCGCGCGGTCGGTCAACGCGGATCTGTTCATCTCCGTCCACGCGGACAGCATCAAAAAACCGCAAACCCGCGGCCTGTCCGTTTACACCCTGTCCGAAAAGGCGTCGGATAAAGAGGCCGAGAAACTGGCCGAATCGGAAAACAAGGTGGATTTGATCGCGGGCATCGACCTGTCGGGTGAAACGCAGGAAGTCACCGACATCCTGATTGATCTGGCGCGGCGGGAAACGAACAACCATTCGTCGTTTTTCGCGGAACGCCTGATGGACGAGATTCGCAAGGAAATCACCGTCCTGCCCAATTCGCACCGTTTTGCGGGATTCGCCGTTTTGAAATCGCCGGACGTGCCGTCCGTTTTGATCGAAATGGGATACCTGTCGAACAAAGACGAAGAACGCCTGTTGCGTCAGGCGGGATACCGCGAAAAGCTGGCGAAAGCCACCGTGCGCGCCATTGACGTTTATTTCGCGCAAAAACACAAAGCGAACTTTAATTGAACGTGGACAAATCGGACGGCGGCGGGTAAACTGCCAACCGGAATTGATACGGAACGGAACAATGTCTAAATTTTTTTCAACGCTTGTCAGCTACGCCCTGTTTTTGGCGATACTGGGACTGATTGTGCTTTTGCTGATTTTTTCGCATTACGGCAAAAGCGTTGACGATTACCGCCGTCTGGCGACTTACGAACCGCCGGTCACCAGCCGCCTGTACGCGTCCGACGGCCGTCTGCTGGCCGAATACGCGTCCGAAAAACGGGCTTTTGTCCCGTACGAAGCCATTCCCAAACAGCTGGTGCAGGCGTTCATATCCGCCGAGGACAAGAAGTTTTTCTCGCACGGCGGGGTCGATTTCATCGGCATCATCCGCGCGATCGGACAAAACATTAAAAACATGGGTTCCGGCCGGCGCATGATCGGCGCGTCCACGATCACGCAGCAGGTGGCGAAAAACTTCCTGCTGACGAACGAAGCGTCGTTCGAGCGCAAAATCAAGGAAGCCATCCTCGCCATCCGCATTGAACGGGCGTTTTCCAAAGAATACATCATGGAATTGTATCTGAACCAGATTTATCTGGGGCATTATTCCTATGGCGTCGCGGCGGCCGCGTTGAACTATTTCAACAAAGCGCTGGACGAACTGACCGTCGCGGAAAGCGCGTTTCTGGCCGCTCTGCCCAAAGGGCCGAACAACTACGACCCCGAAAAACATTACGACGAAGCCGTCGTGCGCCGCAACTGGGTGCTTTCCCGCATGAAAGAGGACGGCTACATCACGGACGAACAGATGCAGGCCGCGATCGCCGAACCGATCACGCTGGTGACCCGCCCGCAAAAAGAGGTCGCGACCGACGGCGAATATTTCGCCGAAGAGGTGCGCCGCTTCCTTGTTTCCAAATACGGCGAAGAGGCGCTGTATCAAGGCGGTCTGGCCGTCCGCACGACGGTTGATCCGGATATGCAGAAATACGCGACGCAAGCGTTCCGCGAAGGCCTGATCCTGTACGACCAGCGTCACGGTTTCCGTGAACCGATCGCCAAAGTCGATCTGTCCGAAGAGGAATGGCTGGACGTTCTGCTGTCCGTTCAAACGCCGAATTACGCGCCCGACAACTGGATGCCGGCCGTTGTTCTGGCCGTTGACGCCGAAAAGGCCGACATCGGGCTGAAAGACGGCGCGACGGGAACGATCCCTCTGGCCGAAATGAAATGGGCGCGCAAAAACTTGCCCGATCAGACTCTGGGTCCCGAAATCACCGCCGCCAATCAGGTTTTGACCGTCGGCGACGTCGTTTGGACGGAACACGTCACGCGCAGCACCAAAAACCAGAAATACCCCGAAAACACTTACGCCCTGCGCCAAATCCCCGATGTCGAAGGCGCAATGGTCGTCCTCGACCCGCACACGGGGCGCATTCTGGCGATGGTTGGCGGCTATTCGTTCAAACGGTCGCAGTTCAACCGCGCCGTCCAAGCGAAACGCCAACCGGGGTCGTCGTTCAAACCGTTCGTCTATCTGGCGGCTTTGGACGAAGGGTTCACGCCGTCGTCGCTGGTTTTGGATGCGCCGTTCGTCATGGAACAGGGCAACGGCATGGGCAAATGGAAACCGAAAAACGTATCCAAACGCTTTTACGGCCCGACCACTTTGCGCGTCGGCATTGAAAAATCCAGAAACCTGATCACCATCCGGCTGGCGCGCGCGATCGGCATTCAAAAAGTCGTCGAATACGCCAAGAAATTCGGCATTTCGGACGACCTGCCCGACCAGATGTCCGTCGCGATCGGATCAGGGGAAACGACGGTTTTGCGATTGGCGACCGCTTACGGAATGCTGGTCAACGGCGGCAAAAAGATTTCGCCCGTTTTCATTGACCGCATTCAAGACAGAACGGGAGCGACGGTTTACAATTCCGATTCCAGACCGTGTGAAAAATGCAAATCGGACGGCGGATGGGACGGACGGGGCGCGCCGAAAATCCCCGACATCCGCGAACAAATCGAAGATCCGCGCAGTGCCTATCAGATTATCAACATCATGACCGGCGTTCTGCAACCCGGCGGCAGCGCGTCAAGTCTGCGCCGTTTGGGACGGACGTTCGCGGCGAAAACGGGCACGTCGAACAATTCGCTGGACGGGTGGTTCGTCGGGGTCACGCCCGATCTGGTCACCGTTGTGTTCGTCGGCTTTGACGATCCGCGCACGCTGGGCAAAAACGATTTCGGCGGCACGGTCGCCACGCCGATATTCAAACGTTTTGTCGATACGGCGTTGAAAGACGTTCCCCGCGTTCCTTTCCGCGTTCCCGCCGGCATCCGTTTCGTCCGCGTGAATCACAAAACGGGCAAGCCCGCCTCTTCCAAAGACCGCGACGTTGTGATGGAAGCGTTCAAATCCGGTGAAAGCTGGCAGGGCAAGGTCAAAGGATACATTGACGGTTCGGACGAGGAAATTTCACCCGTCCACACCGGCGACACGCCCGCCGAACAAACGGACGGCAGTACGGCCGAATCCGGCCAAACCGAGGAACCGGACGACAACATCCCCGGAATCGGCGGCATTTTTTAACTTGCAAGGAAATCACACATGAAAGCTGAATTACAAGCCATCATCAATGACATCGAGCAGTCGCTGGCACTGCTGAGGAGGCATCTTTGACTGGGACAACGCCTTAAACCGTCTGGATGAAATCAACTCGCTGACCGCGGACGCGAATTTATGGGACAACCCCCAGCGCGCGCAAACCCTGCTGGCCGAACGCAACCGGCTGGAGGAATCCATTCAAACCTTTTCCAAACAGGAACAGGATTTAAAAGACACCGTCGAACTGCTGGAACTGGCCGAAGCCGAAGACGACCAAGCCGTTTTGGATGAAGGCCGCCAAGCGTTGGAAAACCTGCGCGCGCAGGTGCAAAAGGCCGAATTGGAAGCTCTGCTGTGCGGCGAAGCCGACGCCAACGACACGTTTTTGGAACTGCACGCCGGCGCGGGCGGCACCGAAGCGCAGGATTGGACGGATATTTTACTGCGTATGTACACCCGCTGGGCGGAAAAGCACAATTACAAGGTCGAATTGTTGGAACAAAGCGACGGTGAAGAGGCCGGCATCAAATCCGCCGTCATCAAAATCAGCGGCCACAACGCTTACGGCTGGCTGAAAACGGAAAGCGGCGTGCACCGTCTGGTGCGCATTTCGCCGTTTGACGCCAACGCCCGCCGCCACACCAGCTTCGCGTCGGCGTGGGTCTATCCCGTCATCGACGACACGATCCAGATCGACATCAACCCCGCGGATTGCAAAATCGACACTTACCGCGCGTCGGGGGCGGGCGGACAGCACGTCAACAAAACGGAATCGGCCGTCCGCATCACGCATTTGCCGACCGGCATCGTCGTTTCGTGCCAAACCCAGCGTTCGCAATTCCAAAACAGGGACACCGCGTGGGGGATGCTGCGCGCCCGTTTGTACGAACTGGAATTGAAAAAGCGCGAGGAACAAAGCAACGCTGTGGAGGACGCGAAATCCGAAATCGGATGGGGGTACCAGATTCGCTCTTACGTTCTGCAACCCTATCAGATGGTCAAGGATTTGCGCACGCAGGTTGAAACGTCCAACGTCCGCGGCGTTCTGGACGGCGACATCGACCTGTTTTTGGAAGCGTCGCTCGCATCGAAAATCAAGGAATGACATGAAAAGACTCCTGCCGCTTCTCTTCGTGTTTTTAACGGCCGGCTGCATGAAGCCGCTGTACGAAACCGATTATCCGCTGTACAGACAGTACAAATACTGGGAATCGACGGACAAGGATTGGCAGGAGGTTGATCAATTCCAAATACAGGTGTTCCGCGTTCAAACGGGCGACCGCACGGATCTGCGGTTGATCGCGCAGCGCGACGGTCTGCCTTCGACGGAACGGGGATACATCCGCGCGGCGCAAAAAGCGGCGTTCAACCTGATGACGCAGGCGTGCGGCGAGTCGATTCCCGCCGTCGCACGGGCGCGGCCGCCCGAAAAGGGACGGAAGATCGACCGGTTTTTCTATCAATACGCCGACGGATCGCTGGGCGTGACGTTTTCGTGCCGCGCCGGAAAGATTCGCGGCATGGATTTGGCCGCCGAACAACAGAAATGGTCGCTGGCCGACCGGCGGTGGGAAAGCATCAACGGCCGCAAAGCCTTTGTTGACGTTCTGCCCGCCGCGTCGAACGGCCTGCGCCAAATCAGGATCAGACTGTTTGACGGCACGGTGTCGGACAACCGGCGGCTGGCGCGCAAAATCGTCGAAGACATCTGTCCCAACACGAATTTCAGAATCCTGTCCGACAAAGCCGGATTGGACATCACGCCGGCCGGACACGCGCCGGACATTGTTTCGGATGAAAACGTCAGAATCTATGATTTCACTTGCACACCTTAGGACGAAAATGCCCCTTTCTTTGCAAATCATCGCCGGTCTGCTGTTCCTGTACCTGCTGGCGACGGCGGCGGTTTACGTTTTTCAACGCCGCTTGATGTACAACCCTTACACGCACGTTAACACGCCGCACCGCGGCAAATCCCCGAAAATGGAACAGGTGAACATTGAAACGCCCGACGGATTGACACTTATTTCCTATTACACCGCGCCGAAAACCGGCAAAGACGGCCGGTTGATGCCGACCGTCCTGTACCTGCACGGCAACACGGGCGAAGCCGGCGACGCGGCGCACAAGCTGATCCCGATCGTCAACACGGGATACGGCGCGCTGTTGCTTGAATACCGCGGATTCGGCGAAAACGCCGGAAAACCGACGGAAAAGGGGCTGATCACGGACGCCGCGGCCGCTTTGGATTTCATCAACCGGCGACAGGACGGCAAAGCGCGCGTCGTCTATTACGGAATGTCCATGGGAACGGGCGTCGCCAACGGGTTGGCCGCGATCCGCCCGCCCGCCGGATTGGTGCTGGAATGCGGATTCACGTCCATGACGGCCGCCGCGCAGTATCACTATAAGATTTTCCCGATCAAATATCTGATCAAAGATACGTTCGATTCCAAAAAACGGATCAAATCCCTGACCGCGCCGGTGCTGTTCCTGCACGGCGAACGCGACCGCACCGTTCCCGTCGAACAAGGCCGCGAAATGTACGAAACCGCCCCCGTCGCCGACAAAACGTTGAAACTGTATCCGGACGGCGGACATATCAATTTGTACGATTTCGGCGCCAGCGACGACGTGGTTGACTGGCTGAACCGCCATTATTCATAAATGAACCAAGAAAACGAAAACCCCGCCTTTCAACGAAAGACGGGGTTTTTAAGACGTGTTTTTTTATCCTCTCGGCATGATTTTTGCCGGATTTCCCGCGACCATCGAATTGTCGGGAACGTCGCTGACCACAACGGTGTTTGCCCCGATGATGCAGTTGGCGCCGATTTTAACGGGTCCGATGATAAACGCCCCCGGATAAACGATCGCATTGTCCCCGATTTGCGGATAGTTGTCGGGGTTTCCGACGCGGTTGGGATAGTCTTTGCCGCCGATCGTCACGTTTTGATACAACACGCAGTTTTTCCCCAATCGGGCGTATTTTGAAATCACCAGCCCGACCGGCAGGATAAAACGCGTTCCCTGCGCTTTCAACGTTTCCGGATCGCCGATATAGCACATTTCCCGCATCATCCGTTTTTCGGCGTCGGTCATTTCCACCTTGCCCGCCTCTTCGTTTTTCAACACGTTGATCGCGCTGTGAATCTTGTCCAGAATATTAGCCATACCGATTCTCCCGTTTTATTTTTAAATGAAAGGCGGCCGTTCGTGCGGCCGCCTTTGCCTTATTCGTTTGCGGAACCCGTAACGGCCGCCGCTTCCTTTTCCAGCTTTGATTGCCGTTTTGCGTGGAATTTTTCACGCCGGTTGACGAACACGACGAACAGCATCGGAATGACGAAAATACCGAACGCCGTCGCGGCGATCATGCCGCCGAACACCGTCGTGCCGACGGAACGGCGCGCCATAGCTCCCGCGCCCGACGCGATCACCAACGGCAACAACCCCAGAATAAAGGACACCGCCGTCATCATCACCGCGCGGAAACGCAAGTGAGCCGCTTGAATGGCCGCCTCCTGCGTATCAACACCCTCTTCGTGCAGAACCTTTGCGAATTCGACGATCAGAATGGCGTTTTTGGACGCTTGGGCGATCAGCAAAATCATACCGATCTGCGCGTAAACGTTATTGACCAGCCCGAACGTGTACAGGAAAATCAACGCCCCCAGCAAAGCCACCGACACCGACAGCAAAACGGTGATGGGGATCATCCAGCTTTCATACAACGCCACCAAGAACAGATAGGCAAACAGGAAAGCCAGCACCAAAACGACGGCCGTCTGACCGCCGGCCTCTTTTTCCTGCAGGGACATCCCCGTCCATTCGTATTCATACCCTTTGGGCAGCACCTCTTTGGACAGGCGTTCCATTTCGTCCATAGCCTGCGTCGAACTGACGCCCGCGGCAGGCGAACCGTTGATTTTGACCGTCATCATGTTGTTGTAACGCGTCAACTGCTGGGGTCCAAGAATGGATTTCACCGTCAACAGCGAACGCAAAGGCACCATTTCGCCTTTGTCGTTGCGTACATGAATGCGGAAGATGTCATCCTGTTTGCTGCGGTCGTCTTCACGCCCTTGCAGGTTGACTTCGTACACGCGGCCGGCCAACGTGAAATCGTTGATGTAGGCATACCCCAGGGTCGATTGCAACTGCGAAAACACGTCTTTGATGCCGACGCCCAGCATTTGCGCCTTTGTGCGGTCAAGCTCGACGAACAGCTGCGGCGTGGCCGTGTTGAACGTGCTGTAAACCATGGACAGCTTCGGATCCTGATTCGCGGCCATCAACAGCTTGTACATCACCTGTTCCATATTCTGCGGCGTTTCGCCCTGACCGTTCTGCAAACGGTAATCGAAACCGTTGGCCATGCCGATGCCGGGAATGGCGGGCATATTGAACGCACGGATCAGCGCGCCCTGAATCTGGTTGAATTGCGGCTGCAACTTCGCCAGCAACGCCTGCACCTGCATTGACGTGTCGCGGCGGACTTCATAGGGTTTCAAACCGGCGATCATCATGCCGAAATTCGACCCGTTGCCGCCGATCATGCTGTGACCGGCGACGCCCATCACGTTTTCAACGGCCGGATGAGCGTGAACGATCTCGAACACCTGTTTCAAAACAGCCAAGGTACGATCTTGCGACGCGCCTTCGGGCAACTGGACGTCGATCATCGCGACGCCCTGATCTTCATCGGGCAAGAATCCGGACGGCGTGATTTCGTTCATTCCGACCGCGGCGGCGATAACGCCGGCGATGATCAAAACGGACAGGGACGAATGACGCACCAAACGTTTGACGACGGCGGAATACCCGTCGCGCCCCTTGTCGATCTGACGCATCACCCACGGCACCAACCCTTTCTGGCTTTTCTGGCCGCGGCGCAACAAAATCGCGCACAACGCCGGCGACAGCGTCAACGCGTTCAACGCGGAAATCAGCATTGAACACGACACGGTCACGGCGAACTGCTTGTACAGCTGTCCCGTAATGCCCGGAATGAAAATGACCGGAACGAACACGGACAAAATAACCAGCGTGATCGCGATAATCGGCGCGGTAATCTGGCTCATCGCCTTTGCGACGGCGTCCGGCACGGAAAGGTCGGGTTCCTCGTCAATCACGCGTTCGGTGTTTTCGACGACCATGATCGCGTCGTCCACCACGATGCCGATGACCAGAACGATGGACAGCAGGGAAATCGTGTTGGCGGAAATGCCGAACGGTGCCATGAAAATGAACGTGCCGATCAACGACACCGGAACGGCGATCGCGGGAATCAACGTCGCGCGCCATGTGCCCAAAGACAGGTAAACGACCATCAAAACCAGAACGAACGCTTCAAAAATCGTGTGCAACACTTCGTCAACGGTCGCTTCGATGAAAACGGTCGTGTCGAAAATGGTGACGTAGTCCACCCCTTCGGGGAAGAACGGCTTCATTCTTTCCAATTCCGCCTTGACCTTCGTCGCCACGTTCATCGCGTTCGCGCCAGGGGCGAGGTTGATCATCGCGCCGGACGCCGGACGGCCGTTGTATTGAATCGTCGAAGCGTACGTCGTCGTTCCCAGTTCGATTTTGGCCACGTCTTTCAACCGCAGCAGACCGCCGTCTTTGTTCGCGCGCAAAATGATGTTGCCGAACTCTTCGGGCGTGCTCAAACGGCCGGACGTTTTCAGCGTCAGCTGCAGCTGCTGATCCTTGGGGGCGGGCGAAGCGCCGACGGAACCGATGGCGGGCTGGATGTTCTGCGACGAAATGGCGGAAATGACATCCGCGTTCGTCAACCCCAGATTGGCCAGACGCTCCGCGTCGATCCACACGCGCATACTATAGTCGATGTCGCCGAACGTGTTGACTTCGCCGACGCCGGTGATACGCGCCAAATCGTCTTTGACGCGCGAAGTCATATAGTTCGCCAAAAAGTTCGACGCGCGAGATTCGTCGGGTGAATACAAAGCAAACGCCATCAACATGGACGACGTGTTTTTCTTCACCGTGACGCCCTGCTGCTGCACTTCGGAGGGCAGTTTTGTGGACACTTGGTTGACGCGGTTCTGCACGTTGACCGTGTTCATGTCTGGATCGGTGCCCAACGCGAACGTCACCGTCAGGGAATACGACCCGTCGTTGGAGCTGGTCGATTCCATGTACAGCATATTGTCAACGCCGTTGATCTGCGATTCCAGAATCTGCGCGACGGTTTGTTCGATCACTTCCGCGGACGCGCCGGGGTAGGTCGCCGAAACGGAAACCGACGGCGGAACAACGTCCGGCAACTGCGCCACCGGAATGGTTTTTAACGAAATCAACCCCGCGATCGAAATCACCAAAGAAATAACGATCGCCAGACGGGGTCTTTTAATGAAAATACGCGAAAACATGGGCGCAATCCTTATTTCTTAGCCGGAGCGGCGGCTTTCGCCCGTTCCTTTTTCGCCGCCGTTTTTTCGGGCGCGGCGGCCTGTTTTTTCGGCGCGGCGTCAATCACGACTTCCTGCCCCGGACGAACTTTCTGCAAACCGCTGACGATGACGCGGTCACCGGCTTCCAACCCGTCGGTGACGACGATGTCCTTGCCCTGTTCCGCGCCGACGGCGACGGGTTTGTTGACGACCTTGTTCTGCGCGTCAACGACGTAAACGTATTTGGACGTGGCGGACGACATCAGGGCGGCCTGCGAAATGACGACCTTTTCCTCGGGCGCTTCGTATTCCAGCAAAACGGAAACGAACTGGCCGGAAACCAGCTGTTTGGACGGGTTCGGGAACACGGCGCGCAATTTGACGGTGTCGGTCGAATCGTCAACGATGACGTCGGTGAAGTTGATCTGACCGCCGTAACGGTAAACCGACGAATCCGCCATGATCAGGGAAATCGCCAGATTGTCGTTGCCGGATTTCAGCATCCCCGCGCTCTGCATGGCCAGCAATTCGCGTTCGGACACCGAAAACAGCACATAGATCGGATCGTAGCTGACCATCGTCGCCAACGTGGAATTGACGGACAGGTATTCGCCGGCGGAATAGGCGGACAAACCGATTTTTCCGGTGAACGGCGCTTTGATGTCGGTGTAGCTCAAATCCAGCTTGGCCAGTTTCAAAGCGGCCTGCGCCTGCGCGACGGCGCCCTTGGCGATGCTGTTTTGCGCTTCGCGCGTATCGACGGTCGATTGGGAAATATTCCCCGTTTTGCGCAATTCCAAGGCGCGATCCAAATCCAGCTTGGTGTTTTTGGCGTCGGCTTCGGCTTTAGCCAGATTGGCGGCGGCCTCGGCGACCTTTGCTTCAAACGGTTCGCGTTCCAAAACGAACAGGATCTGACCTTTTTTAACAATATCACCTTCTTCAAACAGGCGATCTTTCAAAAATCCGGCGACGCGGGCTTTCAACGTCACGGAATTAACGGCGTCAACCCGTCCGGGGAAACTGAAACGTTCGGTATAGGCTTTATAGCCCGCCTTTTCCACGGTGACGTGCGGTTTTTGCACGACCTGCACGGCCGCGTCCTTTTTCTTCAGACAGCCGTTCAGCATCAAAACGGACGCCACGACACAGGCAAAAAACGACAAAGAGCGATTTTTTAACATACAAACATCTCCCGACTAGGGTTCAAACGACCGACCGCCTCTGGCAATCAACCTTTTTTTATACATAAGTCGCCGTATTCCTACAAGCGCTTTTTATCAAACGCGCGTATTTAAAAACCACCAATCAGGGTGTTTTTCGCGCATTTCGTACAAACATGATGACGCGTCCCGATCCGTTTTGAACACGCCGAAACACGTTCCGCCACTGCCGGACATCCGCGCCAAACGGCACGCGGGGGCGGATTCCAACGCCCGCAACACCTCTGAAACGGCGGGTTCCAAGCGACAGGCGGCGTCGCTCAGATCATTATGCCGCTTTTTCAATTCCGCGACAAAAGCGTCGAAATCCGTCATTTTTTCCGTGAAAGGGGCGGGATCGGAAAACACGGGATCGCGCGCCTTAAAAACGGCGGGCGTGGAAACCGGACGGTTCGGATTGACCAGCAGCAAACACAGCGGCGGCAATTCCGGCGCGGGCGTCAACACTTCGCCGATTCCGGAAACCTGCACCGCTTCGGCCGCCAGACAGGACGGCACGTCCGCCCCCAACGCCAGCGCGATTTCATCCAAATCCCCGCGCGCGACATCGCATTGCCACAGCTTTGACAACGCTTTCAGCGCCGCCGCCGCGTCCGACGACCCGCCGCCGATTCCCGACGCGACGGGCAGATTCTTTTCCAGCGTGATCTCGGCCGCCGGTTCGCACCCGCATTTTCGCGCCAACATCCGCGCGGCTTTCAACACGATATTGTCGCCCGTGCCCGGCAACGCGCCGGCGTAAGGTCCCGTGATCCGCAAACTCAGCTTTTCCGCCGGACGAACCGTGACGACATCGCCGTCCGCGGCGAAAACAAACAGACTGTCCAGCAAATGGTATCCGTCCGCGCGCCGCCCCGTGACGTGCAGATACAAATTGACTTTGGCCGGAGCCTTTTCACAAACGGCGTTCATTTCGACTTTCTCGATTTTTTGGCTTTTTTCAACGTTCCCGCGCGCAGATTCAACCGATCGCCGACACGGTCAAGCCCTTGCTCCAACTTCATTTCCACGCGCGCGCGCCCGTCGCCGGAAAAATCGTCCTTCATCGCCAAAGCTTTCGCCCATTGGAACCGCGCCTCGCGTTTGCGACCGACGCGCCAATAGGCGTCCCCCAAATGGTCGTTGATCACGGCACTGTCGGGATCCAAACCGACGGCGTTTTCCAAAATACCGACGGCTTTCGGATATTCCTTTAAAAGGTAGTACGTCCACCCCAAACTGTCGATGACGAACCCTTCGCGCGGTGCCAAAAACGCCGCCGTTTCCAACATTTCCTTGGCTTTCCGGATATTTTTCCCGCGTTCGATCCATGAATACCCCAAATAGTTCAGGGTCAGCGGCTGATCCGGCGACAGAATCAGCGCCTGCAACAAATCCTGTTCAGCCAAATCCCACTGTCCGTTGCGTTCATAAGCGACGCCGCGGCTGTAAAACAGCCCCCAATGCGAACGGTTCGGGAGGGGAATTCTTTCAACCGCCTGCGAATAGGCGTCGATCGCCTGCGGAAATTTTTTGTTTTTCAAGAAAATATCGCCCAGTTCGATCCACGGAAAAGCCAGATCGGGGCGTTTGACGGCCATTTCTTTCAAAACCTTTTCTGCGGCGCCCAAATCACCCTTTTCGGCATAAATGATCCCCATGCGAATCCGTCCGGCAAAGTAGGTTTCGGAGTTTTCCCCCTCTTCGGCGTACAGTTGCAACGCGGCGTCGTAACGCCCCTGTTTTTCGTAAATCTCACCCAACAACACCCGCGCCAGGGACAGCGACGGATCAAGCGCCAACCCGAAGCGGATGAAAAACAGCGACACGTCCGCATTCCCCTTTTCCGCCAAACTGCCCGAAACGTCGAAAAACGCCTCGGCCAGACCGGCCTTGGGCGACGCGATACTTTTAGGCACTTTGCGATCGGCGTTCGCCGCGCCGGCGGTAAAGAACCGTTCGTCCGTCAACGGATAGGACTTCGCCCCTTTGCGGTAGGCTTCGACCAAAGCGTTAAACTGCTTCGTCCGCCCTTGGCGCAGTAAAAAATTGCCATATACCTGCGACGCGCGCAGGGACAGCCCCCCCGGCTCGCTCAACAAAGCTTCGTAATTCCGTTCGGCCTTTTGCGTTTCGCCCCAATAATCGTACAGGGCGGCCGCGTGGAAATAATACAGGGATTCCAAACCGTCCTTGTTCAGCTTTTCCAACGCTTTCAACGCCTTTTTGCGATCCCCCGCGCCGGCCTGCAGCCACACTTCGATCAAGGGGAACAGGAAATTCCCCTCCTCCCCGCCGTGAAAGCTTTCCAGCTGGCGCAACGCGGCGGCATAGTCGTTTTTCTGCGCATGGTACGACACGGCGACCAGCGACGCCAACAGCGAATCGGGCGCGTGTTCCAATTCTTTCATCGCGTAGGGATAGGCTTCGGCGATCCGGCCGTCCACGGCCAACAGGGCGAACATCTCCGATTGCAAAGCGCGGTTGTCCGGATCGGCGTCCAACGCTTTTTGCAAATACTTCGCCGCCGCGGCGAAATCCTGATCCTGCCGCGCCTGCAAATACAGCAGGTAATCCCCCGCCGCCGGCAACGCCCGAACCGCCGTTTCCGCGTTTCCGGCCGCGGCGTCCGGCGCGGCGCCCGTGTGGTGCGGGACGCAGGCCGCCAGAATCAAAATCAACAAAGCGTATATTTTTGAATGAATGCGCATGACCGGTATTCCTGAACAAAGTTGGTTCATTGTGTTCTGTTTCGCTTAAAAAATCAAGTGCGACCTCGATTCGCGGCCGGATTATCCGATTTATAAGAAAACGGTTCGCTTTGACCGGCGAAGTGTGATATCCTCGCCGTCATGACAGAACAAATTCCGGCAGAAAAACTGTTGCAATGGCAAATCACCGCGGGGGTTGACGAAACGATCGGCGACACCCCCGTCAACCGTTTTGCATCGGTTGAAAAAAACGACGCCCCCGCCGACGCCGTCGAATCCGTCCCCGTCGTGTTCGCCCCTGCGCCGCAAAAAACAGAATCCGCCCCTTTGCCGCCCCCGCCGACAATCGCTTTGGCCGGACAGGCGGCGACTTTGGACGAACTGCGCGCCGCCATCGCCGATTTCGACGGCTGTTCGTTGAAAGAAACGGCGACCAATATGGTTTTCGCGGCCGGAAATCCGGACGCCCGCCTGATGATCATCGGCGAAGCCCCCGGCGCGGAGGAAGACCGGCAGGGATTGCCCTTTGTCGGCGCCAGCGGCCATTTGCTGGATCTGATGCTGAAATCAATCGGATTGGACAGGACGCAAGTCTATATTTCCAACATTCTGCCATGGCGTCCGCCGGCCAACCGCAAACCGTCCGAATCGGAAATGGCGTTGTTCACACCGTTCGTGCGCCGCCACATCGCACTGGTTAAACCGGATGTTCTTCTGCTGCTGGGCGGCAGTGCCGTGTCCGCCCTGATGAATACCAACGCCGGCATAACGAAAACGCGAGGCCGGTGGATGAGTTATCGCGACGGCGAAACCGTCATTGACGCGCTGGCGTCTTTTCACCCCGCGTTTCTGCTGCGCACCCCCGCGCAAAAAAAACTGGCGTGGCGCGACCTGCTGACCGTAAAAAAACGGTTGGCGGTTCAATCCTGACCGCTCCTTTTCTTTGCCGGATTTGAATTTTCGATAATGATTTGAAGCTTGCTACCATTCGGCAATTCGGTTCCCAAAACAAAGGATTCACGGTTCAAATCCTCTTTGTCCAAAGCCGACAGATACGCCAGAACCTCTTTCAGCTTCACCCTTTTCATCTGTTCCATTTTAGGAATCTCGTCCAGATATTCCGTATAAACCGTTTTCATCCAACGGGATACCGTTTGCACGCTGACGCCGATCAATTTGGCGATCATGCTCATCGACATTCCGGACGCATACAGCATAACCGCCGTCCGTTTTTCCTGATCGCTACGGCCGTGCGGTTTCGTTTTCGTGTACTGATAACCGCATTTTTTGCATTTATAACGTTGCAAACCGCCGACAAAACCGTTTTTCACCGCCTTGTCGCACCCGCATCTTAAACATTTCAATTCCATGGCCGAAACCTCTTTTAAAACAAACGCCCTTATTGTGCCGCCCCGATCATTAAAATCAAGAAAAAAATATGATATCATCTTTATAATGATAAAACACATTCTTTTAAAGATTTCTCATAATTACGTTTTTGAAAATCTGAAATAAAAAACGATCCGTTCACTTTTCATCGCGCCGGAAACGATCTCCGCGCGTTCCGAAAAACAAGCGCATCAAAAACAACATTCACTTTTATACAGATAGAATTTTATTTTAAATCAAACAGATATTTACACATCTGATATTAATAAAAAAATCAATCATTATATCAGAACAATCTGAAAAATACACATTGACCGGAATTAAAAAACATTCATATAAACAAGAACGATTATATACAAACGGTGATAAAAATGAAAAAACTTGCAAATAAATTTTATATCTCAGCCGCACTGACAATGATTTTCCTTTTATTTTCATACGCGGCCGCGTTTTCTTTTTACGCGGACGACCTGACGGCGTGGACGGCCGATTTCGGCGCATTGGACTGGATCACCTATTTTTGCTACGCGTCCCTGCTGACCGCCCTGTTCCGTTTCAGGACGGATTTCCAATCGGCGCGTGAAAAAAGGATGTTCGCGCTGTTTTGCTTTTTCGCCGTCGCCGCCCTGTTGCGCGAATCCGGCATTCAGCACTGGTTGGCCGGAACGGACACGACGGCGTTTAAGATCCGTTTTTTTACCAATCCGGACAATTCGCCGATTTTAAAAGTCGTTTCTGCTCTCTGCCTGCTGACGATTGGCGCGGCGTTCGCCTACGCCATGTATGTGTACCTGATTCCGGCATTCAAGGGATTTTTCGGCAAAAAAGCGGGTTCATGGACGATCATCACTTTGCTGTCCGCCGGCGCGATGTGCAAAATTTTCGACCGCCTGCCCGCGAATTTGGCCAAGCGCGGATTCCCGCTCGACCGTTCGGGGGTCTGGTTCGGCGCGTGCCAAATCATGGAAGAAACACTGGAAACCTGCCTGCCCGTTTTGGGCATCGTCGCCCTGATCCAGTTTCATCAAAACAAAGCCCTGTTCTTCCCGTGCAAACAGGCGGAAAACGACCGCTTATAACATAAAAAGAGGGGCGAAAACCCCTCTTTGAATTTGCGCTGAAACAGGATCAACCGGCCAACTGCAGAATATCGCACAGTTTGACGGTGGCTTCCTGTGTGTTGATTTTTTCCAACGCGGCCAGCTCGTTCGCCAAACGATCCAACGCCTGTTCATAAATTTGGCGTTCGCTGTACGACTGGTCGGATTGCGACTGCGACCGGTACAGGTCGCGGACGACTTCGGCGATGGACACCGGATCGCCGGAATTGATTTTCGCTTCGTATTCCTGCGCGCGGCGGCTCCACATCGTGCGTTTCGTTTTGGATTTTCCGCGCAACGTTTCCAAAGCCGTGTCCATGATGTTTTTGTTCGACAGCTTTCTTAATCCGGAATTTTTAGCCTTGGCCATTGGAACGCGCAAAGTCATGCGGTCTTTGTCAAAATGGACGGCGATCAATTCCAATTCCTGTCCCGCGACGGTGTCTTTCGTGATGCTCAACACTTTGCCGACGCCATGGGTCGGATAAACGACGAAATCACCGGTCGAAAAAGAAACTTCCTTCACCATTTCAAGTATCCTCTATCAAGGTTTACCCGTGTGAAAAGGGCTTTCGACTTTTTCCAATGAAAAAGCCGCGCTTTCACAACTTGTCTTTAAAGTTTTTCGCGGAAAGGACTGCGCCTTTCCTTTAAAGGACTATCCTATATACCACAAAAACGGCCTTTTGGATAGTCCTTTAGCATTGAAAATGTCATATTTTTTTAATGAAGCGCGCAAAACGGCGGAAACGCGCCCGCCGCAACGACCGTCACGGACGGCTTTGCGCGAAATCGACGGCCTGCGCCAACCGATCCGCCGACGTCAACTGCAATTCCAAAATTTCATTGGAAAACGGCCGTTTGAACCGCAAAAAGTACGCCTGCATCGCCAAACCGCCCGAAAAACCGCCGCTGAACGTCGCGCCGTATGCCGCGTCCCCGAAAACGGGATGACCGACGGACGCCAGATGCGCGCGCACCTGATGCCGGCGGCGGGTGCGTTCGGACACATCCAGATACGTCGCGTTTTTCAATCGGCGCATAACGGTGTATCCGGTCGCGGCGTCCTGCCCCGTTCCCTTTTTGACGGTTTTCATCTTGCGTCCCGTTTTATCCGCGGGGTCTTTGTCAACCGGCGCGTTGATGACGCTGCCGTCCTTTTTCACGACGCCCTCGACAATCGTAAAGTACCGCTTTTCGATATTGCCGTCGCGCGACTGCCGCAACAAAAACTGCTGCGCCTTTTTGTTTTTGGCGAACAGGATCAGCCCCTGCGCGCCGCGGTCAAGCGCGTCAACCCTGTAAAACCATTGCGTTTCGGCCGACAAGTCGCGACAGCCGGCGCGGACGCGCAACAATTCCGCGACGGACTCGTCTTTCTTTTCGCCGCTGTAAAAAGCGGAAACGCCGGCCTGTTTGTTCACGACGATGACATCGTCGTCCTCGTAAACAACATTGATGACGCGGTCGATGTTGTCGCAACTTGCCGCGGGGCGATCCTGCGACTCCAGCGGTTTCAGCGTACATCCGGCCAACACCGGCATCAGCAACAGGAACAACAGGGCTTTTTTCATCTTTCCCCCTTACGCGGACAATTCCCGACGCAATTTAGAAAACTTTTCGTCCTTATGCCCGCTTTGATTGACGGCTTCCTCGGCGATCCCGCCCTCCATGCCGTTGCGTAAAACCGTCAAGGTCATGTTTTCGATTTCGGCGACCAGCGCGCGCATTTCGTCAGCCTGACGCATCGCGTCCAACGCGCCGTCCTTGGATTCGATCATCGCGAACAGCTCTTCGGTCTTATAGGCTTCGGCCACGACCAGATAAGCTTTGACAACATCGACGACGGGCGCGCCGCTTTCCGAACGCATTTTGCCGATGAAATTGACGCCGACGCGATTGATCAGGTTGTTGACGATCATCGTCGCGCTGATTTCGCGGTGCAGCGGATGTTTCAGAATATAATCGCCCGCCGTTTCGCGCAACACCTGCGGGAAATAGCACGGCAACCGCTTTTCGCGAATAAACGTGTCGTCCGGCAAATCACTGTTCAACACGGCGTCGTACAAAAACAGCTTGGCGTAAGCCATCAAAACACACAATTCCGGACGGGTCAGCCCCTTGCCCTGATTGAAACGGGCGTCCATTTCCGCGTCCGACGGCAGGGATTCCAAAGCTCTGTTCAGCCGATCGTCCTTTTCCAGCGCGTGCATCAGCTTTTTGTTGCCGGGGATGCTTTTCGCACCGCGGTGCTGCATATAGGACACAATCTGCGTTTGCTGATAGTTGTCGCGCAACACCAGATCGGCGACGTCGTTTTGCATGGATTTCAGCAAATCGTTGCGCTGCCCCATCGTCATTTTGCCGTCGGCGACCATCATGTTCAGCATGATTTTGATGTTGACTTCGTGGTCGGAACAATCGACGCCGCCGGAATTGTCCACGGCGTCCGTATTCAAACACCCGCCGTTCATGGCGTATTCGATGCGGCCTTTCTGCGTCAATCCCAGATTCGCCCCCTCGGCCACGATTTTGGCGCGGATGCGTCCGGCGTCGATGCGGCAATTCGCGTTCGCGCCGTCCTTGGCGTCCATCTGCGTTTCGGCGCCGGCCTTGACATACGTCCCGATGCCGCCGAAATACAGCAAATCGACCGGAGCGGACAAAATCGCCTTGATCAATTCATCCGGCGTCAAAACGGTTTGCGTTGTTCCCAAAACGGAACAGGCTTCTTTGGAAATCGTGACGATTTCGTCTTTGCGGCTGTAAACGCCGCCGCCGGCGGACAACAGCGAACGGTCGTAGTCGATCCACCCCGCCTCGGCCTTGAACAAGCGTTCGCGTTCTTTGTAGGAAACGGCCGGATCGGGATCGGGGTCAATGAAAATCGACGAAGAGTTGAACGCCGCGATCAATTTCATATGCTTGGAACACAACATGGCGTTGCCGAACACGTCGCCAGCCATACTGCCCGACCCGACGGCGGTGAAATCCCGCGCCTGGCAATCGACGCCCTCTTCACGGAAATGACGCTTGACGCTTTCCCACGACCCGCGGGCGGTGATGGCCATGCCCTTGTGGCTGAAACCGGTGGAACCGCCCGAAGCGAACGCGTCGCCCAGCCAGAACCCGTATTGCAAGGACAAAGCGTTCGCAATGTCGGAAAAATCCGCCGTTCCCTTGTCGGCCGCGACGACCAGATACGGATCGTCGCCGTCATAGCGCACAACGTCGGCCGGATGCGTGATTTTCCCCGAAACGATGTTGTCCGTCAGATCCAGCAAACCGCGGATCATGGTTTGATACGCTTTGACGGCATAGTCGCGGATCTGTTCTTTCGTGCCGTTTTCGGGCGGATGTTTTGGAAAGAACCCGCCTTTCGATCCGACGGGGACGATGACGACGTTTTTAACCTGCTGCGCTTTGACCAAACTCAGGATTTCCGTTCTGAAATCCTCTTTGCGGTTCGACCAGCGGATGCCGCCGCGCGCGATTTTCCCGAACCGCAGGTGGACGGCGTCAACATCGTCGGAATAAACAAAGATTTCGGCCATGGGCTTCGGTTTGGGCAGGTGGTGGATTTCGCCCGACGCGAATTTGAACGAAACGTAATCCTTTTGACCGTGTTCCTGATAAAAATTCGTGCGCAGCATCGCTTTTAAAACCGACCAGACCGCCTTTAACGCCGTGTTTTTTGGCATTTTGGCGTCGATTTCGCCTTGCAAAGCGACATATCCTTTTTCCGCGGCCTTTTCCGGATTGAATTTCAGGTCGAAATAACGCAAAAAATCTTCCGTCACTTCGGGATTTTCCTGATAAGCCTGCAAAACGGCGCGTTTCGTAGCGATCGCTGTTTGGCGGACATACGACGCCCAAGCGTTCAACAAAAAGTCTTGACGATTGAAAAGCATAGGTTTTCCCTTTATTAAAATACGAATTTTCCACAGAATATACTGGCGTTTTGCAAACGACAAGCTTTTTTAAAAATCACAAAAAATCTTCCTTTTCCCGTTCAAAGCGGTTAAAAATGATAGACGGGTTTTAGGGATCGCGAATGGAAAACGGACTTTTTTCAAAAACGGCGCGGGTGTGCGCGCGCTTTTTAAAATATCTGCTTTACCTGTTCAATCTGGCTTTGCTGGGCGGATTGGGCGTCAAAACCGTCAACCTGTGGATCGCGCGTCCGTTCGATTTTTCCGACATGGTGGCGGCTTTTCCCGCGGAACCCGAATTCCTTGACAAGGCAAGCGCGGAAAAACAGTTTCTGGCGGCGGCCGGATTTGAAACGGCAGTGTTCGTCCTCGGCGGTTTTCTGTGCTATGAACTGCTGATCAAACAAAAAAGCTTTCGCCGCGGATTGATCGCGCCGATGTTCGCCCTGTTTTTGTGGGCGACGGGGGAAAGCGCGTTTCTTTTCTTTCCCGCGACGGAAAAGGCGCAGGACATCAACGTCTGCCGGACGATGAACATATCGTGGGACACCAAAAACCACCGCTGCCGCCTGATGGATTTGGAATTGCGGCGTTTTGAAAAGTTAAAAGCGGCCAAGAAAAAACGCCCCGTAAAAAAGGCCGCGCCCCCGAAACCGGCGACTCCCGCGGCCGCGAAACCCGAAAAAACAACGCCGTCCGCCGCAAACGCCAAAGCAACACCGACACCGGCAACCGCCAAATCCGCACGCGTCCCCGCCCCTGCGAAAACAGCCCGCAAAAAACGCGCCGCCGCGTCTCGCAAAGCCCCCGCCGCGGATCCGGCGCCGAAAGCAATGCCGAAACCCGCGCCTAAAATCACCCCCAAACGGCAGAAAACGAATGAACCGGTTTCCGACCTATAATTCTTTTCAAGCCTCGCCCGCCGGCCGCCGCGCCGCGCGCCGGTTCCAACGCTTTTTCGCCAAAGCCGCGCCGTTCGACGCGCCCGTTGTCCGAATCGGCCCCGTTGCCTTTTTCGACGAATCCATCCCTGACAGCGATGTTTCCCTGACCGTCGAAAGCGTCAAAGAAAACGCCCCGCTGCCGTCGTTGGGGGACGCCTGTTCAACGGGAACGGTTTTCATCGCCGCGCTGAACGAAAACGTTTTCCACGCCCTTTCCCCGCTGGTCAAAGAATCCGCCCGCGTTTTAAAACCGGCGGGACGGTTGATCCTGATTGTCAAAAATGCGCCGTCATTGTGTCCGGCCGTCGGCGGCATCCCGTCGCCCCGTCCGTTTGCCGTCCGCCGCGAACTGGCGCGAAACGGATTGCGCCTGACGGGACGGCAAGATGTGTTGCACGTCCCCTTTTACGGAAAATCCGGCGACATCGCGGACAAAATCCTTTACACGCTGAACGTTTGGGGCGGCGGGTTCACCGTTTTCACGGCGCGCAAAGCCCCGTTCGTCCCGCAGCGCGATGAAAACTACAGCTCCGCGCGCATGACCAGCGCGTCCGTTTTCACATCGCCGCGCACATAATAATTCGGGCGGCGGCCGACCTGTTTGAACCCGTGGCGTTCGTACAAAGCGATCGCGTGAGGATTGTCAACGGCGACCTCTAAAAACAATTCCCTGATCCCCTGACCGGCCAGCGACGAAAACGCCGTGTCCATCAATTCGTCGGAAACGTGTTTCCCGCGAAAAGCCGGCAGAACGCCGAACGTCACGATATCCGCCTGTTCCGTGCTGTACGCATAAACGCCGATCGCCGCGGGCACGCCGTCCTGATACGCGATCAGCCCCAACGCCCCCGGCAGCAGCAGGGTTTGGCGCATCATGGATTCGTTCCACCCCTTGGCGAAACACGCGCAATGAATGTCGGCGTACGTTTTGGCAAAGGACGCGTCGCAAACCTTCACTTCCGACACAGCGTCACCTCCGCCTCGCGCAGGTAAAACGCCTGCGGATATTCCTTTTTCGGCGTCATTCCGGCGGCGAACGCGGCGACATCCCCCGCCGTCGGCATGGGAACGGCGCAAACCGCCGCATCGCCGTTTTCCCAGACAAACCGCGCGACGCCGTTCCCCGCCAACACATACCCGTCGGCAACAAAGGCCTTTATTTCATCGGCCGTCATCGCCGCGGCGTCCGCCACCCGCGCGCCGCCTTGAAAACATTGAACATAGTAATCGTCGCGCTTGGTTTCCAAAACCAGACAAAGCTTTTGAATTTCCGGATGCTCGCGCGCGGCTTTCCACGCCAGAACATCCAAAACGGACACGCCCGTCATCGGCAATCCGGCCGCCAAAGCGATCCCGTCCGCCGCGGCCAGCCCGACGCGCACGCCCGTGAACGATCCGGGGCCTGTCGTCACGGCGACGGTTTCGACATTGGCAAAGGACGCGCCGGCTTTGGCCAAAACCTCTTGCACCATGGGAATCAACCGTTCGGCCTGACCGCGTTCCATACGTTCGACAATTTCCGAAACAACGCGCGTCCCGTCGTAAAAAGCGGCGGAACAATCCCCGTGCGCGCAATCAACCGCCAGTATTTTCATGATTTTTCCTTTTCAAATCTTCCCAAACCTTACGTTCAAAATCGTTTTTCAACAGCTTTTGAATTTGCCTTTCCGTTTGAATTTCGACGATTTCCCGCTGCGATTTGCCTTCCATTCGCATTTGAAACGCGTCGCAGAAATCGCGCGCCGACACCGCCTGTCCGGTTTCCGATTCAAACTGTCCGGCCGCATAGGCGCACACATAGTCCAAAATCGGCAGGCCGTCCGCCCGTGTTTCTTTCATAAACCTCAACGCCGCGCGTTTCCAGTCTTTTAATTCAGGATCGGCCTTAACCTCCGGCGCCATTTCGACACCGGACAGAGTTCGCACCCCGCCGCGCACGGCCGGATAAAGCGTCCGCGCCGCAAAACTTTTTTCCACCGCCGCGGGATCGGCGACCGCACAGACCAGCGTCAAAACAGACGCGAAACAAACGGCACGCAACATCCCCGCCAAAACGCCGCCGACCGCGTCAATTTTTGCCAAACGGTTTCTTTTGACCTTTTTCGCCCAATCCTGTGTGAACAAACGCAAAAAAAACCAGACGAAAAAACTGCCGGCCGACAACGCCAGCACATACTGCGCTTGAATTTTTTCAACAAAAGCGGCGACCGGCGGGACGAACAGCGGCATCAAAAAATAACCGGCGATTCCGGAAAGGACGTAAATAATGAAACGGATCGCCTCTTCGCAAAAGCCGCGCTTTCCCCCGATCCATCCGGACACGGCCGCCGCGGCGAAAACGATCGCGTCAAACCAGCCGCCCGTGATCATGTTCAATCCGCTCCGGACGGGATTTCGTCAATGCTTTCCAAAAACAGCTTGTCCAGCTCTTCGCGTTCCTTTTTGTCATACCCCGCGTCGGACGCGCCGGATTTTTCCTCGACCCGCGGGTTGTTCAACGCGTCGAACAGGTCGTCCGCCTTTTCGGGATCGACGGGCTTTTCCTCTTGAACGACGGGGGCTTTTTCCTTTTTCTTCGCGCTCTTTTTCGCTTTTTTGGCGGGCGCGTTCAGCTTTTGGATCAGCTCTTCGATTTCGTCGGGTTTTTGTTCTTTTGGTTTTTCAACGGGGTTGTCAAACAGGGATTCGGGCAAGTGTTCCTTGACGTTTTCGGTCACGCGTTCCAGATAGGGGAACAGTTGGCTTTTCTTTTGCGTCTGTTCCAAATACTTCGGTGCCAGCGTCATCATCAGGAAATAGACCAGCACCAAAATCACGACGCCCCGCACCGCGCCGAAAATAAATCCCAGAAAGTGATCCAAACGGTTCAACGCGCTTTGCCGGACTTTCTTTTCGATTTTGGAACACACCAACGTCAAAACGACCAACGTCACGATCGTGACGACGACCAGCGAAGCGATGTTGGCGAACAACGGTTTCGGCAGGTATTTCAACACGAACGGTTCCAGATACGGCATCGCGTAAAACCCCGCGATCGTCGCGATGAACCACGATCCTATCCCCAGCATTTCGCTGATAAAACCGCGCAAAAACGACAAAATGGCGGAAACGATCAAAACGATCGCGATAAAAACGTCAACGCCGCAAATGTTTTCCATTACGCATCCTGTTTGTCAGACAAACCGAACATTTCCGTCAAAGTCTTCAGATGCCCGATTTCAATAAGCCTCAGCGCAGTATCCGACTCTTTTACTGATTTTTTATTAACGCGCGCAGGCGGAATCAAAGCGCGGGCGAATCCCAGCTTCGCGGCCTCTTTCAACCGCAAATCGGGTTGCGGCACGGCGCGAATCTCGCCCGACAGGCCGACTTCGCCGAACACGACCGCGTCCGCCGGCACGGGAATCTGCGCGACCGACGACAGCAACGCCGCCGCCACCGCCAGATCCGCCGCGGGTTCGGTGATGCGGATGCCGCCCGCGACGTTCAGATACACGTCCTTGGCCGACATTTGGAAACCGCACCGCGCCTCCAGCACCGCCAAAACCATGTTCAGCCGCGACGAATCCCACCCGACGACCGCGCGTCTGGGGTTGCCGCCGCTGGGCGCGACCAGCGCCTGAATTTCAACCAGCATCGGACGCGACCCCTCGATGCCCGCGTAAACGCAACTGCCCGTCACGTTGCCGCGCCGTTCCGCCAAAAACAAAGCCGACGGATTGGGAACTTCGCTCAACCCCCGTTCGGTCATTTCAAACACGCCGATTTCGTCGGTCGCGCCGAAACGGTTTTTCACGCCGCGCAAAATGCGGAAATGATGACCGCGGTCGCCTTCAAAATAAAGCACCGTGTCAACCATATGCTCCAACACGCGCGGGCCGGCCAAAGTCCCCTCTTTGGTCACATGGCTGACCAGAAACAGGGCAAACCCGCGCCGTTTCGCCAACCGGATCAGTTCGTTGCCGCACGCGCGCACCTGTCCGACCGTTCCGGGGGCGGAATCCATCGTATCGACGAACATGGTTTGGATCGAGTCGATAACGACGACATCGGGGGCTTCGCCGCAATCCAGCGTCGCGATGATGTCGCGGACGTTCGTCGCGCTGGCCAGTTCGACGTTCGCTTTCGCCAGCCCCAGACGGGCGGCGCGCAGCCGCACCTGATCCACGGATTCTTCGCCCGAAATATAGACGCAGCGCACAGGCGCGCCTTTGACGTTGCACACGGCCGACAAAGCCGCCGTCACCTGCAGCAGCAGCGTCGATTTGCCGATCCCCGGATCGCCGCCGATCAGCAGAACCGACCCCGCGACCAATCCGCCGCCGCACACGCGGTCCAGCTCTTTGATCCCCGATTTCAGGCGAAAGGACGTTTCCGGCACGCCGTCAAGGCTGACGAATTCGATTTTCCGGCCGCCTTTGCCGCCCGTCGCTTTCGGCGCGGACGCGGCCGCCGTTTCCTCTTCGATTATGGTGTTCCATTCGCCGCAGGCTTCGCACTTGCCCGCCCACCGCGGAAACACCGCGCCGCAGTTCTGACACACAAAACGCGAAGTGTTCTTTGCCATCAGCCGCGCACTTCCATTTGAATGGGACCGTCGGCGCGCCCGTTGATGAACTGTTCGACGTAAGGGTTGCCGGAACGGTCGATTTCATCGACGCCGCCATACCAGATGATTTTGCCTTTGTACAGCATCGCGACCTTGTCGGCGATTTTGCGCACCGAAGACATATCGTGCGTGATCGTGATGCCCGTCGCGCCCAAATCCGTAACGCACGACCGGATCAGGTCGTTGATCACGTCCGACATGATCGGATCCAGCCCCGTCGTCGGTTCGTCAAAGAAAATCAGTTCGGGATCGGTCGCGATCGCCCGCGCCAATCCGACGCGTTTTTTCATGCCGCCCGACAATTCGTCGGGGTACAGGTTCGCGACATCCGCGCTCAACCCCACCTGCGCCAGCTTTTGAATGGCGATTTCACGGGCGGGGGCGCGCTTCATCTTTTTGCCCTGAATCAGGCCGAAAGCCACGTTTTCCCAGATGTTCAAACTGTCGAACAGCGCCGCGCCCTGAAACAGCATCCCCGTTTGCGCGTTGACCTTTTCCATTTCCCGCGCGCCCAATCCGACGATTTCCCGCCCGTCGATCTGAATCGACCCCGAATCGGGCGTCAACAGCCCCTGAATACACTTGATCGTCACGGACTTTCCCGTCCCCGACCCGCCGATGATGACAAGGGATTCGCCCTTTTTGACCTCCAGCGTCACGCCGTCCAAAACGACTTTTTTACCGAAAGCCTTGTGAACGTCCGTCATTTTCACTTTGATATCGTCGCCCATCGCCGCCCCCGTCATTTGGAAAAGAACAGTTCCGTCAGCATATAGTTGCTGATCAAAATCAAAATCGACGACGACACGACCGCGTTTGTGGTCGCCTTGCCGACGCCTTCCGCCCCGCCTTTGGAATAAAACCCGTTGTAGCACCCCATCAGCGTGACGATGAAACCGAACACCGCCGCCTTTGTCATACCCGACGTGATGTCAACCGCCTGCATGAAATTCCATGTGTTGCGCAAATAGTTGATCGCGTTGAAATCCAGTTTATATACACAGATCAGATACCCGCCGTAAATCCCGATCACGTCGCCGATCAACACCAGAACGGGCAGCATCACCATTCCCGCGACGACGCGCGGCACGACCAGATATTTGAACGGATTGGTCGAAAGGGTCGTCAGCGCGTCGATCTGTTCCGTCACGCGCATTGTTCCCAGCTCCGCCGCCATCGCCGCACCGACGCGCCCCGCAACCATCAACGCGGCCAGAACGGGCCCCAATTCGCGCGTCACCGTCAGTTCGACGACCGAAGCGACGACCCCCTCGGACGACAGGGTTGATAAACCGGAATAACTTTGCAAAGCGATGACCAGCCCCGAAAACATCGTCGTCAGCGCGACGACGGGCAGGGAATAAAACCCGATTTCGACCATTTGCGACAACAGCGTGCGAAAATAAAACGGCGGTCGCACGCAATAGGACAACGATTTCACCGTGAACAGCGTCAGCCGCCCGACGGAGCGCAAAAAATCCAGAAAAACCCTGCCGACAGGGGCGAATATGTTCATCGCTCAACCTTTCAGTCTGTGTAAACGCGGTAAAAACGGCCGCCGAGATTCGTCAGCAACTCATAATCTATCGTTCCCGCGATTTTTGCAATTTCTTTCAACGGGCAATGTTCGCCGTAAATTTCAGCCGTTTCCGCTTTTGCCAAAGCCGCGGCGGGAACGTCCGTCACGTCAACGGTCGTCAAATCCATGGAAATCCGCCCGACAACCGGCGCTTTACATCCGGCGATCCACACGAATCCCCTGTTTGCCAAAGCTCTGGAATAACCGTCGCCGTACCCGATCGCCAGCGTCGCGATTTTCGCGGGCTTGTCAAACGTCCGCGTCGCGCCGTATCCGACGGTTTGTCCCACCGCCGCGTCCTGAATTTGCAGGATTTTCGCGCGCAGGGAAACCGCGCCGTTATATAAATCGTGTCCCAGACGGACGACATCCTTGTAAAACCGCGGATCGGACAGGTTCGCCCCGTCCGTCGCGGACAGGCTTTGCTCGAACGGTTCGGGCAACGCCGCGCGCAACTTGGCGCACAACGCGTCAAAACGGTTCAGCTGGTCTTCGCTTTTCCGGTTTTCCGGATCGTCGGCGCAGGCCAGATGACTGATCACCAGACCGATTTTTAAATTTTCCGGCACGTTCGCGCACAACGCGTCCACGTCGCTTTCCGTCAGCCCCAAACGGGTCATCCCCGTATCGACATGAACCGCGGCGGGCAAAACGACACCCCCGCGTTTGGCGAAAGCATCCCACCGACGGATCTGATCCGGCGTGCTTAAAACGGGGATCAGGCTGTTTTCCGCGAAATCCGCCTCCGTATCCGGCAAAACGCCGTGCAAGGCGTAAATCTTCGCATCCGGCGGCAACACAGCCCGCAGCGCCGCGCCCTCGAACCCGTAGGCGGTGAAAAAGTCGCGACATCCCGTGTCATACAGGGCTTTTGCCACCTTTTCCGCCCCCAATCCGTAGGCGTCCGTCTTCAACACCGCCGCCACGCGAGTCTGAGCACCGACGCGGGCTTGCACCGCGCGCCGGTTTTCGGCAATCCTTTTCAAATCGACGGTCAGAACGGCGCCCGCCTGTTCGGGGGTCAAGCTCATGCCCCCAGAGCCTTTTCAATGACAGCCAGCACTTCCGCGACCTTGGACGCGTCCGAACCGCCCGCCTGCGCCATGTCGGGACGGCCGCCGCCGCCTTTTCCGTCGGCCGCCGCCGCGCCCAGACGCACCAGATCGACCGCGTTGATTTTGGCGGTCAAATCGTCCGTCACGCCGACGACGATCGACACTTTGCCGTTATCCGTGCAGATCAGGGCGACAACGCCGGAACCGATCTGCTTTTTGATTTCGTCCGCCATGCCTTTCAGCTCTTTGGCGGGAATGTCGCTCAGCACGCGGCCGACAAAGGACACGCCGTTGATTTTCTTCGCGCCGTTGTCGCCGGACGTTCCGCCCGCCGCCAGCTTTTTACGCATATCGGACAGCTCGCGTTCCAACTTTTTGCGTTCGTCGATCAACGCCTGAACGCGGGCGGGAATGTCGGCGACGGACGTTTTCAGGCTTTCCGCCGTCTTCGCCAGCAAATCGTCGCGGCTTTGCGCGTACGCCAAGGCGGGCATCCCCGTCACGGCTTCGATACGGCGGACGCCGGCGGCCAAAGCGGCTTCGGACAAAATGCGGAAAGAACCGATGTCGCCCGTGCGTTTGACGTGCGTGCCGCCGCACAGTTCGACGGACACCTTGTCCGCGCCCGATCCCATGGACACGACGCGAACTTCGTCGCCGTATTTTTCGCCGAACAAAGCCATCGCACCCTCTTTCACCGCCGCGTCGGGCGTGGTGATGCGGGTCGTGACCTCAAGGTTTTTCAAAATGTTGCGGTTGACTTCGTTTTCAACGGCGCGCAGTTCGTCAAACGTGATCGGACGTGGCTGCGAAAAATCGAAACGCATTCCGTCGGGGCGCACCGAAGACCCCTTTTGCGTCACATGGTCGCCCAAAATCTTGCGCAAGGCCGCCTGCAGCAGGTGGGTCACGGAATGGTGACGCGCCGTCGCCGCGCGGCGTTCGGCGTCAACCGTCATCAAAACGTCCAGACCTTTTTTCAGTTCGCCTTTTTTCAAAACGCCGAAGTGGATGAACAAATCGCCGACTTTTTTCTGCGTGTCGGTCACGTCGAACAGGACGGAATCCGCGACCGCGATCGTCCCCGTGTCGCCGACCTGACCGCCGGATTCGCCGTAAAACGGCGTCTGGTTCGTAATAACGGCGGCTTTCTGCCCCTCTTTTACGGAATCGGCCTCTTTGCCGTCAACGACCAAAGCGGTGATCTGCCCTTCGGCCTGCAAGGTTTCATAGCCCAGAAATTCCGTGCCGCCGACCTTTTCTTTCGTTTCAAACCAAACGGCGTCCGTCGCGGCTTCGCCCGATCCCGCCCAAGCTTTGCGCGCTTCGGCTTTTTGGCGTTCCATGGCGGCCTCGAACCCCTGCGTGTCAACGCTCATATGCTTGCCGCGCAAAACGTCCTGCGTCAGATCCAGAGGGAAACCGTAAGTGTCGTACAGCCTGAACGCGATGTCGCCCGACAAAACGCCGCCGTCCGCCAATTTTGCGGATTCCATGTCCAACAGCTTCAGCCCGCGCCCCAGCGTTTCTTTGAACCGCGTTTCCTCCAGCCGCAGGGTTTCGGTGATCAAAGCCTGCGCGCGCACCAATTCGGGGAACACGTCGCCCATCAGGCGCACCAAAGCCGGCACCAACCGCCACATCAGCGGTTCCTGACATCCCATCATGTGCGCGTGGCGCATCGCGCGACGCATGATGCGGCGCAGAACATAGCCGCGCCCCTCGTTCGACGGCAGGACGCCGTCCGCGATCAGGAAACACGACGAACGCAAATGGTCGGCGATGATGCGCAGCGACGTTTTGAATTCGCCGTAGGGTTCGACGCCCGCCGTTCCGGCCGCCGCCAAAATCAAGCCTTTCAGAATCTCGGTTTCATAGTTGTCGTTGGTACCCAGCATGACCGCGCCCATGCGTTCCAGCCCCATGCCCGTGTCGATGCACCGGTGCGGCAGGTCGATCAACCGGCCGTCTGCCAGCTGTTCGTTCTGCATGAACACCAGATTCCAGATTTCGACGAACCGGTCGCCGTCTTCGTCCGGCGATCCCGGAGGGCCGCCCTGAATGTGTTCGCCGTGATCGTAAAAGATTTCGGAACACGGTCCGCACGGCCCCGTGTCGCCCATTGACCAGAAATTGTCTTTCGTCGGGATGCGGATGATCCGTTCGTCGGGCAGCCCCGCGATTTTTTTCCACAGGTTGAACGCCTCGTCATCGGTGTGGTAAACGGTCGCCGTCAGCTTTTCCTGCGGCAATCCGAATTCCTTTGTCACCAGATTCCACGCGTAATAAATGGCCTTTTCCTTGAAATAATCGCCGAAGCTCCAGTTCCCCAGCATTTCAAAAAACGTGTGGTGGCGCACGGTGTATCCGACGTTGTCCAAATCGTTGTGTTTGCCGCCGGCGCGCACGCATTTCTGATCGGACGCGGCGCGGACGTAGGGACGTTTTTCCATGCCCGTAAAGATGTTTTTGAACTGCACCATGCCGGAATTCGTGAACATCAGCGTCGGATCGTTGTGCGGCACCAAAGAGCTGGACGGGACGATTTCGTGATCGTTTTTGCGGAAATAATCCAGAAAAGTGCGGCGGATTTCACCGGTTGTCATCATTGTCGTTGTATCCTGTGTTAAAAATTAAATCCTTTGAGGGTGAGTTATAACGCAAATTCGCCGAAGAAACATCTTTTTTTACACACTAATGTAAAATATTTAAGGCGGGTGTTGACCTGACGCGCCAAAACCCGTATTTAAAAGGAAAACCGTAAAGGAAAACGCCATGGCTTTGCTGAAAATTGTGGAAGTCCCCGACCCGCTGTTGAAAAAGAAAAGCGCGAAGGTCGAAAACATCGACGACGCCCTGCGCAAAACGCTGGACGATATGCTGGAAACCATGTACGACGCGCCCGGCGTCGGGCTGGCCGCGCCGCAGGTGGGGATTTTGAAACGCATGGTCGTCATCGACGTGTCACGCGAAGACGAACCGAAACGCCCCTACAAAATGATCAACCCCGTCATCACCGCGCACAGCGACGAAACCGTCGTCCATGACGAAGGGTGTCTGTCCGTCCCCGAACAGTACGCGCCGGTCGAACGCTATGAAACCGTGACCGCCGAATACACGGATGAAAACGGCAAACGCCAAACCGTGCGCGCCGACGGGTTGCTGGCGATCTGCATCCAACACGAATTGGAACATCTGGACGGCAAACTGTTCATCGACCATTTGTCCAAAGTCAAACGCGACATGATCGTGCGCCGCGTAGAAAAGGAACGCCGTTGGAAACAGGACAGCGAATAAACCGCGTTTTGCGTCTGTCGGCGCTTTACCTGACGCCGGTTTTGATCGTCGCCGGATTGAAAATGAAAACCGACGCGCTGAACGACGGCACGCTGTCCGACGGATTCATCTGGCGTTATTACGCGACGGCCGTTGTCGCCTGCGCGGGGTTCGGGTATTATTTCGCGCGCCTGTTTTCGCGCTTTTTCAAACCAGCCGTTTTCATCAGCGCGTTCGTTTTCTGGGCAATGGCGTTTTGCTACTGGGTTTCTTTCGCTTTGACAAAGAACCTGCCGAACGAAAGTATTTTCGTCACGGTTTTTGACACGACCGCCCTGCACACCCGCGATTTTTTGAAAATCGTTCCCGCGTGGATTTGGGCGGCGGCCGCGCTTTACTGGGCGGCGTTCGTTTTATGCGTCAAATCCGTCAAACCGTTCGACCGTCAAAAGGGCGACGGCCTCTTTTACGGCGCGTTATGCGCTTTCTTCGCGCTTTTGTGCGTCACCACGCAGGGACAGGACAGCCTGTTTTCCCGCGCGGTCAAATCCTACCGCCTGTACGCGGGGCTGAAAGAACAAATCGCCGACACGGTGAAAAACGGCCGGACGGGCACCGTTGACGTTTTTTCCCCCGAAACAAAGCGGACGATCGTCGTCGCCGTCGGGGAATCCGCCAACCGCCGCGTGTTCAACGAAAACATCGCCGATTTTGAACAAAAGACCGCGTTTTTGAAAAACAAGCCCGTTTTCATTCCCGACGCGACGGCGAAACACGTCGCGACCGCCTATGTCGTCAAGGATATGCTGATGCCGGAAAACGTCAATCTGGCCGCCGCCTATAAACGCGCGGGGTTCAAAACGTTCTGGCTGTCCAACCATTTCAAAAGCGGCAAGCACGACAACCTGATCTACGCCCTGACGCGCAATTTCGACGTGCTGCGGTATTTCAACTTTACGCAAACGAACCAATCGTTTGAATGGACAAGCTCGCACCACGACAACGTTTTGTTGGCGCCGTTCGCCGCCGCGCTGAACGATCCCGCGGAAAAAAAGCTGATCTTCGTCCACCTGTTCGGGTCGCACTTCCCCTATACCAGCCGGTATCCGGACGCGACGGAAACGTTCATCCTCGATCAATACGCGGCGTCCGTCCGCTATACGAACACGGTGCTGGCGGAAATTCTGAAACTGGCCGAATCGTCGAACCAAAACGCGGCGCTGCTGTATTTTTCCGACCACGGCACCATGCCCGAAAACCCGTTCGAGCGTTTTTCGACCGTCCCCGACATGATCGAAGTCCCGATGTTCTACTGGCTGTCCGAACCGTATTTGAAAACGCCGCTGGCGAAATCCGCCAAAACGCTTGCGGCGGTGAAAAAAACGACAACGTCGGAAACGTCCTTTATCATCAACGCGTTGTCGGGTATAACCGTTGACACCCGCACTTTAGACAAGGAGCCGCAATGAAAGCCGTATTTATGGGAACCCCCGATTTCGCGCTGGCCGCGCTGAAAGCTTTGCATTCAAAACACGATGTCGTCTGCGTTTACACCCAGCCGCCGCGTCCCAGCGGCCGCGGACACAAACTGACGCCCTCGCCCGTTCAGCAATACGCCGAAGAACACGGCATTCCCGTGCGCTGTCCGCTGACGTTCAAGCCGCAAGAGGAAAAGGACGCGTTCGCCGCGCTGGACGCCGACATCGCGGTCGTAGCCGCCTACGGGCTGTTGCTGCCCAAAGCGTGTTTGAACGCGTTTAAATACGGCTGCGTGAACATTCACGGGTCGCTGCTGCCGCGTTGGCGCGGCGCGGCGCCGATTCAGCGCGCGATCATGGCCGGCGACGCCGAAACGGGCGTGACGCTGATGCAAATGGACGCCGGCATGGACACGGGCGATATGCTGCTGGTCAGAAAACTGCCGATCGGGGCGAAAGACACGGCCGGAACAATCTTTGACAAAATGGCGGTTCTGGGCGGCGAAACATTGCTGGAGGGGCTGAAACTGCTGGAACAGGGCAGGCTGCCGCCCGTCAAACAGCCCGCGGACGGCGTTACCCACGCCGCCAAAGTCGCGAAAGAGGAAGGCTTGATCTCCTTTGACGTTCCCGCCCGCGAACTGGATTGCAAGATCCGCGGGTTGCTGCCGTGGCCGGGGGCGTGGTTCCTTTACAACGGCGAACGGATTTCCGTTTTGGACGCCGATCCCGTCGAACTGGACGATTCAATCCCCGCCGGAACGGTGTGTGAAAACCTGACCGTCGCTTGCAAAACGGGCGGGTTAAAACTGAACGTCCTGCGCCGCGACGGTAAAAAAGCTTTGCCCGCCGCCGATTTCCTGCGCGGTTTCGATTTGCCCGAGGGGGCGGTTTTAAATGCCCAGATATAAAATCACCGTCGAATACGACGGCACGAACTACGCGGGGTGGCAGCAGCAAAAGGACGCCCCGTCGATCCAAGAGGAATTGCAAAAGGCCGCCGCGGCTTTCCTGCACGAAAACGTCGTCGTGACGGGCGCGGGGCGCACGGACGCGGGCGTTCACGCGACGGGACAGGTCGCGCATTTCGACGCGGCAAAGGAAATCGACCCGTTCCGCGTGTGCCAAGCGTTCAACGCCCATTTGCGCCCGCAGCCCGTTTCCGTTTTGGACGCCGAAATCGTCCCTGACGACTTTCACGCCCGTTTCAGCGCGCAAAAACGGCACTATGTCTATAAAATCCTGAACCGCCGTTCGCGCCCCGCCCTGTGGGAAAACCGCGTGTGGTGGGTGCACCGGCCGCTGGACGAATCGAAAATGGCCGACGCGGCGCAAGCGTTGATCGGCAAACACGATTTCACGACGTTCCGCGCCGCCGCGTGCCAAGCGAAATCGCCGGTGAAAACGCTGGACGAAATCAGGATCGAACGGTACGGCGACTTTGTGTTCTGTTATTTTTCGGCGCGCTCTTTCCTGCATCATCAGGTTCGCAACATCGTCGGCACGCTGAAATTGGTCGGCGAGGGATTGTGGACAAAACAGGATGTCGTCAACGCCTTGAACGCCAAAGACAGAAAAGCGGGCGGCCCCACCGCCGACGCTGCCGGATTGTATTTCGATCGCGTGGATTATTGACGGGAAGTTTTTGACAAATCGACAAAATTGCGGTAAATTTGATTCGATTAGCGAATCAACCGGACACAGCCCAATGGCCAACCTGACATTGAAAAGATCGTCGCTGGAAAATTTCATCGCCGCCGCCACGCGAAAAGCGACCGCGGCGCAATGCCGTTTGGCGCAAAAAAGCGACCGGTTCGTCAACGCCGTCCCCCTGTTGAAAAAAACGAAAGCGAAGATCGCCGCCTTTGACAAACGGATGACGGCGCGGTTCGGCAAAAACTACACGAAAACGCGCAACATCGCGATCGGCGTCGGCAAATTTTTCGTCGCGGGGCAATTCGGCGGCGCGGGCATGGTCGCCCTGCTGGCGTACAACGCGGCCGCGGCCGTCGATCCGATGATGAAAATCGCGGAACAACAGCGGCAGGCAGGAAAAGTCACCGGATTTTTCGATTTTGTGAAAAAACACCCCGTCCAAAGCACGGCCACGTTTCTGGCGGCATCGCTGGGCGCATCCGCAATCGCCTGCGGTCTGGCGGGGGCGTCGGGCGCGAAACTGGCGTCGCGCGCGGGGGCGGCCGCTTTGATCACTTTGCCGGAAATGCGCTCTTTGGCCGCAACGGCCAAAAACTGGGCGGCGGGAAAGGCGTCGTTCAAGGACATCGCCCGCGACGCGGCGACCGTCTGCCTCAGCGTCGGGGCGTTCGTTTCCGGTTCGGCGTGGCAGCAGGAATCCGCCGCCGCCCCAGATTTCCCCGTTGACAAGGCGGATAAAACGAAAAAGCCGGAAACCGGCGACGCCCGCCGCATTTTGGCGATGAAAAAACGGCTGAACGGCAGGACTTAAGCTTACAATCCGATCGACCGCAAATATTCGGACGGACGGGCGCACCCCCCCGCCGACTTGTCCGTCCGGCGGGGGGGGATGCGCTTTTACGCTTTTTTGTTTTCCTCGTCCTCGACCAGACGTTCGGACAGGGACAAAGCCTGCCGGAACCGCGCCGCCCAAGCGACCGTCGTGTTCAGCCGCCGTTTGATGATTTCCATTTTCAGGACTTTGCGCGGCTGGTCTTTGGCGTTGCTGACAATGATTTTCGTTTTGCGTTCGCGGCATTGCTTGATGAAATCGACCAGAATGTTGACCGCGGTCGCGTCCATCATCGGCACGGAACCCATACGCAAAATGATGATCTTCGGCGGATTGGGCAGCGTGTCGAAAAACTCCGTCAGCCGCGACGCCGCGCCGAAAAACAGCGGGCCGCTGATGCGGAAAGCGACGACGCCGTCGGGCAGGTTGCCGACAAAATCGGTCGAAGACAGCATTTCGTGCTTGTGTTCGTCGGTCAGCTGCAAATCGCTTTCGACCGCGAAATTGACGGACATCCGGTGCATGAAGATCAGGCTGGCCATCACGACGCCGACTTCGATCGCGGTGTTCAAATCAACGAACACGGTCAGCAAAAACGTCACGATCATCGTCAGCCGGTCGCCCATTTGCGCCGACATCAGCAGGCGGATCTTGTCAAAACCGCTCATGTTCCACGCGACGATGACCAGCACGGCCGCCAATCCGGCCAGCGGCACGAACGACGCCAGCGGAGCGAGAAATACCATGAACAACAGCAGGGCGACGGCGTGGATCATGCCGGAAACGGGGGAATACGCCCCCGCGCGGATGTTCGTCGCCGTTCGGGCGATCGCGCCCGTCGCGGGAATGCCGCCGAACAGAACCGACGCGACGTTCGCCGTTCCTTCGGCGACCAGTTCGCAGTTCGACAAATGGCGGTCGCCCGTCATACCGTCAGCGACGACGGCGGACAACAGCGATTCGATCCCCGCCAGAAAGGCGATCGTGAACGCGCTGGGGAACAGCAGAGCCAGCTCTTCCCACGAAAACGTCGGGAACGACGGCGTGGGCAGGCTGTCGGGAATTCCGCCGAATTTCGATCCGATCGTGTCCACCGGCAGATGCAAAGCGTAAACGGCGACCGCGCCGACGACGACGCCGATCAGGAAATTCGGCAACCGCGGGGCGAATTTGCGCAACAACAGCATCACCGCCAAAGTAGATAGCGCGATAGCGGTCGAAGCGGGATCGAACGTGTGCTTATAGGTGAAAAACGCCTGCCACTTTTCGATGATTTCGGCGGGGACGTTGTCAATTTGCAACCCGAACAAATCCTTGATCTGGCTGGAAAAGATGATGACGGCGATGCCCGCGGTGAACCCCGTCACGACGGGATAGGGAATGTATTTGATCAGCGCGCCCAAACGGAAAAATCCCGCCAGTATCAGCATCAGCCCCGCCATGATCGTCGCCAAAGCCAACCCGTTGTAACCGTAGGTCGCGATGATGTTGTAAATCACAACGACGAACGCGCCCGTCGGGCCGCCGATCTGGAAACGGCTGCCGCCCAGCAGGGAAATCAGGAAACCCGCGACGATCGCGGTGAACAGCCCGCGATCCGGAGTCGTCCCCGACGCGATCGCCAGCGCCATGGACAGCGGCAAAGCGACGATCGCGACCGTCACCCCCGCGGTAATGTCGCGGCGCAATTCGGAAAACGTGTAGTTTTCCTTGAACACGCGGAAGAATTTGGGCACGAAGCCCTGAAAATAAAGCGGCAGGTTCCGGCTGAACCGGTACCATTTTTCGCGGGAAATGAACTGCATGGCGTTTCGTCCGAAGTAATGATGGTTTTTCGGGCGAAAAAGTATGCCTTTTTCCCTTTGGTTTCAAGGAAAAATCCGGTTTTCGCCGATTTTTTCAAACATTGAACTGGCTGTTGTACAGATTCGCGTAGAATCCGCCCTTTTCCAGCAATTCCGCGTGTGTTCCGCGTTCGACGATATGCCCCGAATCCATGACCAGAATCAAATCGGCGCGGCGAATCGTCGAAAGCCTGTGCGCGACGACAAAGCTTGTCCGCCCTTTCATCATTTCGTCAAAGGCTTTCTGAACGTAAATTTCCGTGCGCGTGTCGATCGAGCTGGTCGCTTCGTCCAAAATCAGCATCGAGGGCAGGGACAGCATCGCGCGCGCGATGCACAGCAGCTGTTTCTGGCCTTGCGACAAACTGCCGCCGTCTTCGCCGATCACGGTGTCGTACCCGTCGGGCAGGCGTTTGATAAACCCGTCGGCGTGCGCGGCAACCGCGGCGGAAACGATTTCGTAATCGGACGCGTCGGGTTTGCCGTAAGCGATGTTTTCCCGCACCGTCCCCGATTTCAGCCACGTTTCCTGCAGCACCATGCCGAATTGGGCGCGCAGGCTGTCGCGCGTCATTTCTTCAACATTGGTTTTGGAAACGGAAATGCCGCCCGAATTGACATCGTAAAACCGCATCAACAGGTTGATCAGCGTCGTTTTGCCGCATCCCGTCTTGCCGACAACGGCGATTTTCTGCCCCGCCTTGACGTTCAGGGACAAATCCTCGATCAGTTTGATTTCCGGAACGTAAGAAAAATAAACCCGATCCAGATCGACCGTCCCGTCCGCGTGTCCAAGGACTTTCGCATCCGCCGCATCGGGCGTTTCGAGTGTTGCGTCAATGATTTCAAACAACCTCTTTGCGGACGCCAGCGCGCTTTGCAATTCGGCAATCACGCCCGAAATTTCGTTGAACGGCTTGGTGTATTGGTTCGCGTAGCTTAAAAAACACGACAGCTGCCCGACGGTCAGCACGCCGGCGACCGCGCTTAACGCTCCGACAATGCCGACCAGCGTGTAAACAACGCCGTTGACAAACCGCGTGCACGGGTTGGTGATCGAGGAAAAGAACAACGCCTTGACCCCGCAATCTTGCAATCGGGCGTTGATTTCCTCGAATTTTTCGCGCGAACGGGATTCATAGCCGAACGCTTTGACCAATTTCAAATTGCCCACCGTTTCGTTGATTAAAGCCGTCATTTCGCCGCGCGTTTCCGATTGCACCTTGAAAAATTTGAACGTGCGCTTGGCGATGAAATTCGCGACGAACAGCGACAGCGGCGTGACGAACACGACCAGCAACGTAATTTTAACGTTGATGACCGCCATGAACCCGATCGTGCCGAAAATCGTGACAACGCCCGTGAACAGCTGCGTAAATCCCATCAACAGCCCGTCCGCGACCTGCTCCGCATCCACCGCCACGCGGCTGAGGATGTCGCCATGCGGCGTCGTGTCGATAAAGCGCAAGGGAACTTTTTGCAGCCGGTCGAACGCCTTGACGCGGATGTCTCGCACGGTCAGATAGGTGATTTTGTTCGTGCAAAGCCCCATCAGCCATTGCGACACGGCGGCGACCGCGACAACGGCCGCCAGCGTTTCCAAAACGGCTTTCAACGCCTGAAAATCGACCGCGCCCTTGCCTGCGACCAAATCGACCGCGCGCCCCGTCAGCACGGGGGCGTACAGCGTCATCGACACGCTGACGACCGCGAAAAACAACGCCAAAGCCAGATAGGACAGATAAGGGTGCGTAAAGGACAACAGCCGTTTCAACAAACTTTCCCGCATCACGCGGCCTCCTCTTTTTCCATCTGCGACAGGCAGATTTCACGGTAAACAGGACAGTTTTCAAACAAATCGTCGTGCGTTCCGATCCCGACCGCCTTTCCGTCGTCCAGAACGACGATGAAATCCGCGCCGCGCACCGTCGAAACGCGTTGGGACACAAGGAACGCCGTCGCCCCTTTGATGTCGTTTTTAATCGCTTTGCGCAGCTTCGCGTCAGTCGCAAAGTCCAAAGCCGACGCGCTGTCGTCCAAAATCAAAATGTCGGGCGATCCGACCAAAGCCCGCGCGATCGTCAAACGCTGCCGCTGCCCGCCCGACAGGTTGCGTCCGCCCTGCGCGATCACGGTGTCCAGCTTTTCGGGCTTGGCTGAAACGAATTCCTCGCCCTGCGCGATTTTTAACGCCTGCCAAATCTCTTCGTCCGTCGCGTCGGCTTTCGCCCAGCACATATTGTCGCGGATCGTGCCTTTGAACAACACGGCCTTTTGCGGGACGACGCCGATTTTGCGGCGCAAGTCGGCGAAAGCGTAATCCCGAACGTCAACGCCGTCAATCAACACCCGCCCCTTTGTCGCGTCGTAAAAACGGGACAGCAGGTTGATCAGGGTCGTCTTGCCCGACCCCGTACCGCCGATAACGCCAACAGTCGCCCCCGCCGGAACGGCGAAGTCAATGCCGGACAAGGATTCCGCCTCGGCGTTTTTATAGGCGAACGACACGTTTTCAAACCGCACGCGCGGCGCGCCGGCCAACGGTTCCGCCGTTTTGCCGTTTTCCGTGACCGTCGGGAACACCGCGAACACGTCGTTGATGCGGGCGGCGGACGCGGACGCCTTGGTGAACACGACGATCAAATTCGCCAAAGCGACCAGAGCCAGCAGAATCTGCGACATATAGTTGACCAGAGCGATCACTTCGCCCTGCGTCAAATCGCCCGCGTTGACTTGAAAACCGCCGCCCCAAACGATCGCGATCACCGCCAGATTGACGACGACGTACGTCGCGGGGTTCAGCAGCGCCGCCGTTTTCCCCGCCGCGACCTGTTCGTCCATCAGCGAACCGCACGTTTTTTCAAACGCCGCGTGTTCCTCGCGCTGTTTGGAAAAGGCGCGGATCACGCGGACGCCCGTCAAATTTTCGCGCACCAGCAGGGACACCTTGTCCATCAACGCCTGAATCCGTTTGTAATACGGCAGACATTTCGCCATCACGAACCAGATGACCGCACCGATAAGCGGCGTTGCAATCAGAAAAATCATCGCCAGCTTCACATCGACAAAGAACGCCATGACAATCGCGCCGACGACAATGAACGGCGAACGCAAAAACAGCCGCAAGCCCAGATTGACGCCCGACTGCGCTTGATTGATGTCGCCCGTCAGCCGCGTAATCAACGACGGCGTGCCGATTTCGTCCAATTCGGCATAGGACAGATCGCCGACATGGCGGAACAGCGCGCTGCGCAGCACCGTGCCGAACCCCATGGACGCTTTGGCGGCGAAAAACTGCGCGGTCAGGGAACACGCCAGCCCCAACAGCCCCAACGCCACCATCACGCCGCCCATTTTGTAAATATAGGCGGTGTCGCCGTTTTTAATGCCGATGTCGATAATCCCCGCCATAACCAGCGGGACGAACAGCTCGAAACACGCCTCCAGAAACTTGAACAAAGGGCCTGTGACGCATTCTTTTTTGTAATCCGTTAAAAATCGGGCGAGTTTGAACATAACGAAACCTCGGCGTTAAGGGAATTTCATCAATCCCTACACGCCCAAAACGGGAAAAACAAGGAAAAACTATCTGCCGCGGCGGGCGGACAGAACGGTTTGCGCGACGGCGGATCGGGCGACGGACGCCTGCTTTCCGGCGCGGGCACGGGTCTGTCCGACCGTCATTTTCAAAACCTGTCCCAGCTCGTCCGGATCTTTGACCGCGATCGTCGGGAAACATTTGTCCGATTTATCCGTGACGCGGTTTTTCTCGCCGTTCATCACATGGACGACAAAGACGCGATCGGCCGCGCCCTTGGATTCAAAATAATCGCGCACGGCTTCGACCATGTCGCGGTCGGTGCCGTTTTTCGCCAGACTGTCGCCCAGCACCAAAACGGGGCCGCCCTTTTCAAACGCCCGATCCAGAAATCCGGACTGCTCCACTCCGTTGCGCTTGCTCTGGTTTCTGGAACGGATTTCCATTGACCCCGTCGGTTCGACCGTGTAAAACAGCGCGCCGTTCGGGTTTTCGGGCGCGTTTTCGTTTTTCGACCCGTCGGGATTGCGGCCGTCCATCACCTGTTTCATGCGCGCATCGACAAAATCGAACATCTCTTTGCCTTTGTCGGGCGATTCTTTGATAAATCCCGCCAGATTCAGATAGCTCAGATGCTTTTTGTATTCGGCGAGGATTTTGCCGCACGACTCCGGCCAACGCTTGAAGATTTCCTGTTTCAACGCCAAAACGCTTTCCCCGACGTAACGCTCGAATTTCTGTTCTTTCAGCGCGTCTTCGGGCGTCGCGGCGCGGCGCAAAACCCGCGTTCGCCCGTTTTCGACGACCAAACGCCCGTGTCCGGCGACGACATCGGCGTTTTCAAATTCCTTCACGCCGCCCAGCAAATCATGGAAAGCCCCGTCCGGCACTTTTTCCCCCGTCACGTCGTTGACGCGCGCGTCCGCCCAATGCCGCCCCGTCACGATGAAACACGCCCCGCCCGTTTCGGGCAAAGCCGTCAGCGCGCGGCGGATGTCGGGCTGCATATAGCATCCGTCCTTGCCGGTTTCCGCCTTGTTTTCCGCCGCGTAATCCGCGTTTTTTTCAACGCACGAAGTCATGTCCAGATCCGTAAAGACGGTGACGGGCTTTTCCCCCGCCTGTTTCAGCAAACGGGACAAATTCCGGCGCGAAGAGGCATCCATAATCCTGATCCTTTTATTGTTTTTTAAAGGATACCACACATCCCCGCCGCCGTTAAATTTTTTTTAAGCCCGCCGAGTCAGACTCGACCTGAAAGAAACGGAGTCGGATATGGCGCAGGAAAAACGCACCGTCGCGGCGGCTTTGAAATTTGATCCGGAAACGGGGGAAACGCCCACGGTCGTCGCCGGCGGGTACGGACACGTCGCCGAACGGATTTTGGATCTGGCGTTCGCCGCGGGGGTCAAAGTCCGTCGGGACGCCGATCTGGCGGAAATTCTGGCGGCCGTCGATCTGGACGCGGAAATCCCGCCCGAAGCGTTCGCCGCCGTCGCCGAGATTCTTTCCTACATTTATGAATTGAACGCTTCCGCCGAAGCAAAGGGACTGACAGAATGACATCGACATCCGACATTCAATCCGAAATGGAAAAAGCGTCCGCCCTGTTGACAGCGGCAACCGATTTGATGAACGCCGGCCGGCTGGTGGATATCGCGTCGCTGAAAAACATGGTCGATTCGATCTGCCAATCCGTCAAATCGGCCGGATACGCGCCGTGCGCCCCGTTGAAACCGCTGATGATCCGGCTGAACGAACAAATGGATTCATTCCGCCGCGCGATGGACGACCGGTACGGCGCCCTGACCCGAATTTGAAAGAAAAATCATGGAACACGAACCCTCTTTTCTGTTGGCGCTTTCAGGGCTGATCTTTGTCGTCGGCATCATTTTCCTGCTGTCGTACCTGTTTAAACGGTTCGGCGGCGGTTTGATCGCCGGCCTGCCCGCCATGAAAAAAAACGGCGCGGTTGAATTGCTGGAAATCAAACCCGTCGATCCGAAAAACAGGCTGGTTCTGGCGCAGTACAAAGGCAGGGAATACCTTTTGTTGACGGGGGAAACGAACACGGTGGTTGATTCTTTTTCCGCAAACAGGGATAATGACGGCCGGAATTTCGGGGACGAATTGATTGATGCTTAGGAAAATCGCGATCGCTTTAACGGTTTTGTGCCTGACGGCTTTGCCCGCCGCCGCGCAAAGCGTCAACATTGATTTGGGCGACACGGGCGGGTCTTCGACCGCCAGAATCGTCCAGCTGGTCTTGCTGCTGACGGTGCTGTCCGTCGCCCCCAGCATTTTGATCATGGTCACGTCGTTCACGCGCATCGCCGTCGTCCTGTCGATCACGCGGCAGGCGCTAGGAACCTCGCAAACCCCGTCCAACATGGTGCTGGTCGCTTTGGCGCTGTTTATGACGGGGTTCATCATGACCCCGACGTTTGAAAAGGCGTGGGACAACGGCATCCACCCGCTGATCGAAGAACGGATCGAAACGAAAACCGCCGTCGAACGCACCGTCGCCCCGTTCAAGGAATTCATGCTAAAAAACGTCCGCGAAAAGGATTTGCAGCTGTTCATGGACTTTTCCAAAACGCCCGAAGTCGAAAAACCCGAAGACACGCCGCTGACATCGCTGGTTCCGGCGTTTATGATCAGCGAACTGCGCCGCGCTTTTGAAATCGGGTTTCTGATTTTCGTGCCGTTTCTGATCATTGACATGGTGGTGGCGTCCGTGCTGATGAGCATGGGCATGATGATGCTGCCGCCGTCCATGCTGTCCATGCCGTTCAAACTGATTTTCTTCGTCGTCGTTGACGGGTGGTATATGCTGGTCGGCAGTCTGGTCAAAAGCTTCGCGACATGACATGAATAAAATAAAGCTTGCCAGACATTGGGTTTCGGGATAAACAATAAAGCGTGTGGTCCCGTAGCTCAGCTGGATAGAGCAACAGCCTTCTAAGCTGTGGGTCCCGCGTTCGAATCGCGGCGGGATCACCAAAATAAAAACCTCCGACTTGCTCGGGGGTTTTGTTTTGCGGTATTTTTCAGAAATTCACGTCCACAGCCACTTTCAAACCGCTTAAATCCCGCTGTTTGAAAAACATCGCCATGTACCACGGCAAATAAAGAATCCGCCCGCTTGTTTCGATATTGCCCAAACAAAAAACAACGCCTTGTTCCAAAGCCCATTCTTCAACGCTTAAAGCTTTGTCCAAAGCGGCGTGTTTTTTGTAGTCCTTGCCCGATTTGATTTCGACGGGAACGACTTTGTTCCCGCGCTGAACGACAAAATCCAATTCTCCGACGCTTTTTTTGTTCAAATAGCGAAGCGCAAAACCGTTCGCTTTTAATATCTGCGCGAACACGTTTTCCAGAACGCCGCCCATATTGACTGCCATATTGCCTTGCAAAATATCGAACTGGACGTTCTCCATTCCCATTGCGCAAAGCAACCCCGTATCGTTCATAAACAGTTTGAACAAACGACTCTGTTCGTTGATCTTCAACGGAATTTTGGGTTCGAACAAATTGTAGCACGGCAAAGCAACACCCGCGTCCTGCAACCACAGAAAGGCGTCTTCGTATTCGCGCAGACGCACTTTTTTATCAATGGCGGCTAAGGAGAACCGCCTGTTTTTATCGTCCAGCTGCGCCGGAATTTGATCGAAAATATTTTTAACTTTCGCTTTCTTTTCCCGCGTATATTGGCTGATGTCCTGTTGATATTGCGCTAAAATATCCCTTTGCAAAGCGACGACCCGTCCGATGTCGTGCGTGTCGATAAAAGTCTGAACAACCGCGGGCATTCCGCCGACAATGACATAATACCGGAACAGATCGGTCATTTTATTATGAACAACCTCCGATACCGATTCGTGCCGGTCGAAACAATCGTTCAAATATTTGATCGTTTCCGGCTGAACGCCGTTCGCCAGACAAAACTCTTCAAAATCCATCGGATACATTTGAAAGGTTTGTTCGTACCCGACGGGAAAAGACGGAACGTGTTTATAATTCACGCCCAGCAAAGAACCGGATTCAATGTAATCAAAACGCCCGTCGTCAACCAGAAACTTGATTGCCGTCCGCGCGTTCGGACATTCCTGAATCTCATCCAGAAAAACCAGCGTTTTGCCTTTTTCCAAAGACGTTCCCAAAAAAGCGGTCAGGTTCATAACCAACGTGTCCGCGTTCAAATCGCCTTTGAAAATGTCCGCCGCGCTTGGCTGCGTCAAAAAATTGATCTCGACGAACTTGTCATAGTTCGCCTTTCCGAATTGGCGCACCAAGTATGTTTTTCCGATTTGACGCGCCCCTGTCACCAGCAACGCTTTTTTATCGGGATTGTTTTTCCATTCTTGAAATTTTTGCTCGGCTTTCCTGAACATACCGGTTCTCCGTTTTCAAAGGAATCACGTTTTTCCGATATAATTCTACCTTGAAAATCACGTTTTTCAACATAAAAACAACTTTAAAAATCACGTTTTTCCGAAAAAGCGTTCCGTTTTTAATCGTCGTAGGCGCCGCGGCGGCCGATTTGAACGTCGCGGTTGACGTTGACGCATTCGACCAAACCGAACGAAAACATCAGGGTCAGCATCACGGTGCCGCCGTAGGAAATCATCGGCAACGGCACGCCGACGACGGGCAGCAGCCCCATCACCATGGCGATATTGATGAACACGTACAAAAACAGGTTCATGGTCAGCCCCAGCGCCAGCAGCCGCCCGAAAAAGCTGGAGGAGCGGAACGCGATGACATACCCGTAAAAAATCAGCGCCAGATACAGCAGCAACAGCGCCACCGATCCGACCAACCCGAATTCTTCGGCCAAAACGGTAAAGATGAAGTCCGTCTGCTTTTCCGGCAGGAAATTCAGTCGGCTTTGCGTCCCCTGCAAAAACCCTTTGCCAAACACGCCGCCCGACCCCAGCGTGATTTTGGATTGCAGAATGTGGTATCCCTTGCCCAGCGGATCGCGTTCGGGGTCGAGAAAGGTGAACACGCGTTCCTTTTGATAATCGTGCAAAAACCGCCACCCGATCGGAACGGACACCAGCCCCGCCACCCCCAGCGCGACGAATTTCCACATTTGCACGCCCACCAGAAAAAACAGCGACAACGACCCCGCGCCCATCAGCACCGCCGTTCCCAAATCGGGCTGTTTCAGCACCAGCGCGACGGGCAACAGCACCATGAACGACGGGATGACGATCGACGACATCGTCATCATTTCCTGCAGCGAACTGCCGTGAAAATAGCGCGACAAAGCCAAAATCAGCGCGATTTTCATCAATTCCGACGGCTGGACTTTAATAAATCCCAGATTCAGCCAGCGCTGCGCCCCCATCGCGTCGTGACCGAAAAATTCGACGATAAACAGCAGGATCAAAGCCCCAACATAAAAAACGTATGCGTATTTCAACCAAAACCGCAAATCAATCATCGCGACGGCCAACATAATCGCGAACCCCAGCCAGAAACGGGAAAACTGGCGGCTTGCCCATGGATTCCAATTCCCGTTCGCGGCGGCGTACAAAACGACGAACCCCGTCAGCGCGACCATGCAAATCAGAAAAATGTAGCACCAGCTGAGCCGCATGAACCGTTCTTTCAGCGTCATATTGGCGTTGCGCAGCCGGAAAGAGGAAAAATCCGCCATCACAGTTTCTCCGCGTTTTTCTTAAAAGTTTTGGGCGTTTTCGCCGCCGGATCGAATTTCAGCACCGCTTCCATGATCGCGCGCGCGATCGGCGCCGCCGATGTCGAACCGCCGCCGCCGTGTTCAATCACAACCGCCAAAGCGTACCGCGGTTTATCCGTCGGACCGAAAGATACGAATAAAGCGTGATTCCGTTCCTCCCACGGGATTTCGTCCTGACGGCGCATCCCCTGTTCACGTTCTTTCATGGAAATGCGTTTGACCTGCGTCGTCCCCGTTTTTCCGGCAATCATCTTGCCGTTAACGTTCAACCGCGCCGTTTTCGCCGTTCCTTTGGGGTTGTTGACCACCTCGAACATCCCGTCGCGCATCATTTGCAAATAATTTTTGGGAATGTTCAAGTATTCGCCCTTGCATTCCGACGGACTGCGGTCGTCCGGCACGACCAGCGTCGGTTTGACCTTGTATCCGTCATTAGCCAGGATCGCTGTCATCACCGCCAGCTGGATCGGCGTCGCCAGCACATACCCCTGCCCGATGCCCGTGTTATATGTGTCGCCCTGCAGCCATTGCTCGCCTAAAATCAGTTCTTTCCACCGCCGCGTCGGCATCAGCCCCGATTTTTCCCCCGGCAGGTCGATTCCCGTCGGCATTCCGAACCCGAACCGTTTAGCCATGGCGGAAATTTTGTCAATGCCCGTGCGGCGCGCGACTTCGTAAAAATAGATGTCGCACGAATGCATCAAGGCCTCTTTCAAATCGACGTTGCCATGTCCGGACGGTTTCCAACAATGGAAACGATGCGCGCCCATCATAATGTGCCCGCCGCAAAAAATCTTGGTATCCGGCCGGATGACGCCGGCTTCCAACGCGGCCAGCGCGACGACCATCTTGAACGTCGAACCGGGGGAATACAGCCCGCCCAACGCTTTGTTCAACAAAGGATTGCGTTCGTTGGACGACAGCTCTTTCCATTCGTCCGGTGTCAATCCGCGGTTGAATTTGTTGGGGTCGAAACTGGGCGTTGACACCAACGCCAGCACTTCGCCCGTATAAATATCCAACAAAACGGCCGCACCGCTTTCGTTTTGCATTTTTTTATAGGCGACTTCCTGAATCCGCATATCAATCGTCAACGGCAAAGTCGTTCCGGGGACGCCTTCGTCGCGTTCGATTTCGCGGATGACGCGGCCGACGGCGTTGACTTCGACGCGCTGCGCCCCCTCTTTGCCGCACAAAGCCGTGTTGTATTGCAGCTCGATGCCCGATTTGCCGACGCGAAACCCCGGCAAACGCAGCAGAGGGTTTCCGGCGGCGATTTCCTCTTCCGACACGGCGCCGACGTATCCGACGGTGTGGGCGGCGGATTCGCTGAAGGGATAGTGGCGGCTAAGCCCTTCGTCGATGATGATGCCGGGCAGATCCGGCGCGTTCAGCTGAATCGCGGCCATTTGCTCCCACGTCAGGTTTTCGCGGATCGTCACGGGCGTGAAATCGCGCGACCGGCGGACATCTTTGCGAATACGCTGAATCTCGCCGTCCGTCAGCGGCAGAATCTTGTTCAAAGCGTCCAACGTCGCGTTCAAATTGCCTTCGGTTTGTTCGGAAATGACCAGCACGCGGAAATTCTGGTTGTTTTGCGCCATAGGCCGACCGAACCGGTCGAAAATCAATCCGCGCGGCGGTGCCAGCAACCGCGTGCTGATGCGGTTTTCCTCCGCCAGCGTTTTATAGCGGTCGGATTCCAACACCTGCAGATAATACATCCGCCCCAGCAGAATCGACGACAGGAACAGTTGCGAACCGCCCAGCATCGCCGCCCGTCGGGTCAGCATTTTTCCTTTGTCACCGTCCCGCGTAATCATTTTTCCCTGTCCGACAGATAAACGTGCAACTTCGCGCAAGGCCACGATACAAGCGGATAGCACAACAACAACAATAAATAACTGATGAACGCGATCAAAACCGGCGTGAACACCGCGTAGTTAATCGAAACGAACAGCCATTTCAGCAAACAGGCGCCGGCGGAAAACACGGCGAACCCGAACCACACGAACGAAAACGGGCGTCCGGCCAAAAACCGGCGCTGGCTGCCGACCGTCAGGTAGAACAGCGTAAAAACCAACGTGTTGATCCCCAGCGGCGTCCCGTCCAGAAAATCCAGAAAAACGCCGGTCGCGAACGCGCTTAAAATCGAAAAGTCATACGGCCTGTAAACCGCCCAGTAAAACACCGGAACCAACGTCAGAGACGGCCGAACGGACGAATATCCCGGCAAATACGTCGGCGCGACGGAAAACAGCAAAATCAGCACGGTCAGAATCTTCGGCGAATACCGCCGCAGCAACGCCGCGCACCGTTCGTTCCACGGCTGGTTTGTCAACGAGAGTTTTCGCATATCGGATCCGGTAACAATCCCGACAGGCCGTAATCGACGATGCGCACCATTTCCAGTCGGCTGCGGTTGAAGAAAGGACGGACTTTGATCACGCCGTCATTAACGGAAACGATCACGCCGACCGGCAATCCGGCGGGATAGACCCCCGCAATCCCCGACGTGACGATCCGGTCGCCGACGGCGACTTTGGCATGGTTGGGCAAAGACACCAGCTGCGGGTATTCCGTGTTGTCGCCCGACAGGATCGCGGGCGTGTCCAGCGGTTCGATTTTCACCGGCACGCGCGAATTGATATCCGTGATCATCAAAATTCTGGCGGCGTTGATGCCGACCGAAGCGATCCGGCCGACCAGCCCGTCGCCCGTCAAAACGACGTTTCCTTTTTCGATTTCCTGTTTTTGCCCGACAAAAGCGATCAGGGATTGAGCGAACGCGTTGCCCGTGTCGGCGATAACGCGCGACGTGATCGAAACGGCGGGCGGCGGCGGAACATAATTCAGCAGGTCGATCAGATAGGCGTTTTCCTTACGCAGTTGCTCGGTATCCAGCCTGACCATGTTCAATTCGCGGTTTTCGGCGCGCAAACGGGCGTTTTCCTGCCGGATCGACACCAGTTCGTGCATATTCTGCATAAAACGGGACGCCAATTCCGCCGGCTTTGACAGCAGGGACAGAACAGGCGTCGCGATATCGTTGAACAGGACTTGCGCCTTTTCGACCAAAATCGTGTCGGCTTTGCCCAACAGCATCAACCCGAACGCCGCCATCACCAGCCCCAAAACGGCGAACCGGCGCAGTTTCGATTTGATCCGGTAAAGGGATTCCGTATTGCCGGAATGCTGTTTTCCCATGACGGCCTGCCGACGGGAAAAGGTCAGTACATCGTCGAAAGGATGTTGCGCAGCTTCTTAATTTCTTCCAAAGCGCGGCCGGTTCCCATGGCGACACAGGTCAGCGGATCTTCGGCGATCGACACGGGCAACCCCGTCGATTTGCGCAAAACGCGGTCCAAATTCGTCAACAGCGCGCCGCCGCCCGTCAAAACGATGCCTTTGTCCACGATATCCGCCGCCAATTCGGGCGCGGTGTGTTCCAAAGCGACTTTGACGGCTTCGACGATCTGACTGACCGGTTCGGCCAGACTTTCGGCGATCTGGCGTTCGGAAATCGTCAATTCCTTCGGCACGCCATTCATCAGATCGCGACCTTTGATTTCCATCGTGCGGCCTTCGCCCTGTTCCGGCGGGCAGGCTGAACCGATCGCTTTTTTGATGCGTTCGGCCGATCCTTCGCCGACCAGCAGGTTGTGATTGCGGCGGATGTAGGAAATGATCGCCTCGTCCATTTTATCGCCGCCGACGCGGACGGAACGGGCGAACACGATGTCGCCCAAAGCCAGAACCGCGACTTCGGTCGTGCCGCCGCCGATATCGACGACCATCGACCCCGTCGGTTCGGTCACGGGCAACCCCGCGCCGATCGCCGCGGCCATCGGTTCCTGAATCAAGTAAACTTTGCGCGCGCCGGCCGCTTCGGCGGATTCCTGAATGGCGCGCTGTTCCACCGCGGTCGAACCCGACGGAACGCAGATGATGATCATCGGGGACACGAAATTGCGGCGGTTGTGCGCTTTGTAAATGAAATGCTTGATCATTTCCTCGGCGACTTCAAAATCGGCGATAACACCGTCGCGCAACGGACGCACGGCGCGAATGGAACCCGGGGTGCGCCCCAGCATTTGCTTGGCTTCGTCGCCGACGGCCAGAACGTGCTTTTTGCCCTTTGATTCCGCAATCGCCACGACGGACGGTTCGTTCAGGACAATCCCGCGCCCTTTGACGTACACCAAAGTGTTAGCGGTTCCAAGGTCTATGGCCATATCTGCGGACAGCCAGCCGGTCAGCTTTGAAAGCATTGCGCCCCCTATAAAAAAGTTTTGTTTCAGGTATTCATATACCTTATCCCGCCCGTGGACAAGAAAAGATACGCTAAATCTTCGCTTAATCTACTCCAGAAAGTGTAAAGCGTCGGTTAATGCGTCGGGACTTTTTGCATCGGAAACGACACAATCCGCGCAAAAACGGTGCTTGAACCATGTGATTTGGCGTTTGGCGTAGTTGCGGGTCATCTGACGGGCATGGGCGGCGGCTTCGTCGCGCGTCATTATTCCGTTTAAAAACGCCGCGATTTCCCGAACGCCGACGGCTTTTAAAATCAGGCTGTCCGGCAGCGGGGCTTTCGCCAGCAAAGCGCGCACCTCGTCAACGGCCGCGCTTTGCATCATCCGGTCGAACCGGCGGTCGCACCGTTCGTACAGTTCCGCGCGCGGCGGATTTGTCAAAATGCAAAAGAAATCGGCTTCGACAATCTTTTCATACGGCAGGCTTTGCCAGTACGTCACGGATTTCCCCGTTTGCGCCAACACTTCGGCGGCGCGCAGGACGCGTTGCGGGTCGGTGAAGGAAAAGGCTGGATCTTTCTTTTGAAATTCCGCCAAAAACCGGTCGAACCCCAGCGTTTCACATTCGTCGCGAACGGCGCGGCGCACGGTTTCGTCCGCCTGCGGCACGGGGGAAATGCCGTTGATCAGCGTTTGCAGGTAAAATCCGGTTCCGCCGACGACAACGGGCGTTTTGCCGCTTTCCCGCGCTTTTTCGATTTCATCCGCGGCCGCCCGCACCCATTTGAAAACGGAAAAGTCCGCGTCGGGTTCCAAAAAACCGTAAAGCCTGTGCGGAACGCCGCGTTCCTCTTGCGGTGTCGGACGCGCGGTCAGTGTCGGCACGTCGCGGTACACCTGCATACTGTCGGCGTTGATGACGACCCCGTCCGCCGCCGCGGCCAAACCGGCCGCCAGCGCGGATTTTCCGGACGCCGTCGGCCCCGCGACAACAATCACTTTGTTTTCCGGCCGTTTTGCGCTACAACGTAACAGGTCTTTGTTTTTACAGGAGCTTGCCGTGAGTGTCATTCCCTTATTCCGTCCCTTTAAAGCCGTCCGTCCGGCGCCGCAATTCGCCGCCGAAGTCGTCGCCCCGCCCTATGACGTCCTTGATACAAAAGAAGCGCGGGAAAAAGCAAGGGGAAAACCCTATTCCTTCCTGCACATTTCCAAAGCGGAAATAGACCTGCCGGAAAACACGGATCCCTACGACGCGTCGGTTTATGCGAAATCGGCCGAAAACTACGCCGCCATGCTGGCCGCCGGCGTGTTGAAGCAGGACGCCAAAGCCTGCTACTACGTTTACCGCGCCGTCATGGGCGATCATACGCAAACCGGATTGGCCGTCGCCGCCAGCGTCGCCGAATACGACAAAAACAGAATCCGCCGCCACGAATTCACCCGTCCGGACAAAGAGGACGACCGCGTGCGCCAGATCGACGCTTTGAACGCGCAGACGGGGCCCGCCCTGCTGGCGTACCGGCAAATTCCGGCCGTTGACGCGATCATCAAAAAAACGACCGTCAACCCGCCCGCCTACGAAGTCACGGGCGACAACGACATCCGCCACGCGCTGTGGGTAATTGACGACGACAATGACATCGACGCGATCACGCGCGCTTTCGACAAACAGGATGTCGTCTATATCGCCGACGGCCACCACCGTTCGGCCGCCGCGTCCCGCGTCGCGAAAAAACGCGCGGAGCACAATCCGGAACACAAGGGGACGGAGGCGTACAACTCGTTTCTGGCGGTCGCTTTCCCGATCGACGAAATGAAGATTCTGGATTACAACCGCGTCGTTCGGGATTTGAACGGCCTAACGCCCGACGCGTTTTTAAACGAACTGACCCGCGATTTCACCGTTGAAAAAACGGACGCGCCCGCCAAACCGCGCCGCAAAAACACGTTCGGCCTTTATCTGAACGGCCGGTGGTATTTGCTGACGCTGAAAAAAGCGCCGGAAACGGCCGATCCGGTCAAATCTTTGGATGTCAGCATCCTGTCGGATCTGGTTTTGGGCGGGATTTTGAACATCACCGATTTGCGCAAGGACAAACGCATCGACTTTGTCGGCGGAATGCGCGGCCTGTCCGAATTGGAAAAGCGCGTGGACAGCGGGGAATGCGCGGCGGCGTTCGCCCTGTATCCGACGCAAATGGCCGAATTGACGGCCGTCGCGGACAGCGGACAGGTCATGCCGCCCAAATCGACGTGGTTTGAACCGAAACTGGCCGACGGGCTGGTGTCCAATCCGATTTGAAAAAGCGGGGTTTCCCCCGCTTTTTTATCATTCGACGTTGATTTCGACCGTCATCGGTTGCGACGCGTCGATGTCAATCGGCGGTTCCAGCAAGCTTTCAAAACGTTCGGCAACGCACACGCGCGTTTTTTGCGGCACGGCATCCCCCAGAATATCGAACGCGCTTTGCAAATCGAAAGCGGGCAGCGTGCCGAACGGCGACACCGTGAACACGACCTTTCGCCCGCGCGTCAGCCCGCATTGACGAAAAGCGGCCGCGTTCGCGTCGATTTTGTTTTGCAAACGCCGCAAGTACCGACGAACGATCTCCGGCTTTCCGGCAAAATAGGCCGATGATTCCGCCGGCGAGTATTTCAGCACATACCGCTGGTAAAACTCGGCTTCCGACAACGGGGCGGAAACGCGGCGCACGGAATCCTTTTCAATGAAATGCGACAACAGGTACAGCAATTTGTCCCGCGCCGTCCTGAAATCCGGCGAAAAGTCCGTTTTGGAAACGCGCGCCTTCCAAAACTGGCGATCTTCCTTGCCCGCCTGAACGGCCGTCAGGGAAATGAATTTTTCATACACAGGCTTGCGGTCGTACATGGTCGTCGCGGCGGGGACGGGTTCATCGACGGGATGATCGGGAACGATCGTTTCGACATTGCTTTTGACGCTGATCGTCCCCTCTTTGTTTACGCCGAATTTCAAACGCAAAACGACGGCAGCCGGCGAAGTCAGCCGGTATCCCTTTTCTTCCAGAACGGGTTTCAACCTGTCCATGAACTGCTGGTATTCGATATCGTCCCTTGACACGTCCTCGTTCATCAAATGAACGACGGCCGTTTTCACGGGCGGCACGCGGCGCAAGTAAGAATCCGCCGTCAAAACGTCCGTTTCCGCGTTGGGCAACTGACAGCCGGCGATCAAAAAGACCGCCGGCAGGAAAAAACTTTTCATCGCTCAGGCCAGCGTAACGACGCCGGATTCGATCGCCTTGAGCATAACGGCCACGTCGCGCCATCCCGACACGGGTTCGCCGTCGTCGCCGATGACATCAACGCCCTTTTCGCGGCAAAAATCAATCATTTCCTGTTCGTCCGCATTAAACACGGCCTGCCACAGATCCTCGAATTCCTTTTTGGAATAATCGGGGGCGGCGCCGAACAGGCGGACGGTCAGCCCGTCGGTTTCGGAAACCAGCTCGTCATTAGTTCCCTCGGCCAATTCCGGTTTTTCCGGCAAATAATCCTGCGCGCGGATGACGGTTTGTGTTTGCATTTTTTTCTCCTTTGTTCGTATAACGGTATGTAAACACATTTACTTTCTGCAATAAAGGAAAAAAACGATGATCCCGCGTTACAGCCGCCCCGAAATGTCCGCCGTCTGGTCGGACGAAAACAAATTCAAAACATGGTTGGAAATCGAAATCAGCGCTTGCGAAGCGTTGGCGGAGTTGGGGAAAATCCCGCGGGAAGCCGTCGCCGACATCCGCGCAAAAGCCGCGTTCGACCCGAAACGCATTGATGAAATCGAAGCCGAAGTCAAACACGACGTGATCGCCTTTTTGACGAACGTCGGGGAAAACGTCGGGGAAAACGCGCGCTTCATCCATCAGGGCATGACATCGTCGGACGTTTTGGACACGTCGTTCAATATGCGCCTGACGCAATCGGTTGACATTTTGCTCAAAGACATGGACAGGCTACTGGCCGCTTTGAAAAAACGCGCCGAAGAACACAAATACACGCTGTGCATCGGGCGCAGCCACGGCATCCACGCCGAACCGACGACGTTCGGGTTGAAAATGCTTGGTTTTTACGCAGAATTCGAGCGTAACAAACACCGTTTGGAACTGGCGCGCGAAGAGGTCGCCACCTGCGCGATTTCGGGCGCCGTCGGCACGTTCGCGACGATCGACCCGCGCGTCGAACAATACGTTGCGAAGAAACTGGGGCTGACCCCCGAACCCGTTTCGACGCAGGTCATCCCGCGCGACCGATACGCCGTTTTGTTCACGACCATCGGCGTCATCGCGTCGTCGATCGAACGGCTGGCGATCGAGATCCGCCATTTGCAGCGCACCGAAGTCCGCGAAGTCGAAGAATACTTTTCCGCCGGTCAGAAAGGGTCGTCGGCCATGCCGCACAAACGCAATCCCGTTTTGTCGGAAAATCTGACGGGATTGGCGCGATTGTTGCGCTCTTATTCCATTCCCGCGATGGAAAACGTCGCGCTGTGGCACGAACGCGACATTTCGCATTCATCCAACGAACGCATTATCGCCCCCGACGCGATGATCGGTTTGGATTTCTGCCTGAACCGGCTGTCCGGCATCATCGAAAAGCTGCTGGTCTATCCCGAAAATATGCTGGCGAACCTGAACCGGCTGAAAGGCTTGATTTATTCGCAGCGCGTGATGCTGGCGTTGGTGGACAAGGGCATGAAACGCGAAGACGCGTACAAACTGGCGCAGCGCAACGCGATGAAAGTCTGGGCGGGCGACGGTTCGTTCCAAGACCTGCTGGAATCCGACGCCGACGTGATGGCCGCGATTACAAAAGAGGAACTGGAATCCCTGTTCGACACGTCGTTTTACACGCGTCAAATCGACTTTATTTTCAAAAAGGTTTTCGGATAAATCAAAATTGCATACGTCTAAAAAGGCTCGGTTTCCCCGAGCCTTTTATTTTTTGATTGAACATATCGCCGTTATTGCGTATCCTGTCGGTTGTGTCTTAGCAGGCACGGAGGCCTAGAAAACCTCTTTAATAAGGTCGGCGCAGATATGCGTCGTTAGCTGTTTTGCCTATGGTAAAACAGACAAAATATCCCCGATTTTTTTAAAGGTCGGGGAGCTTTTGGCGTATGTTCAGAACACACCCCGTCATTATCTCTGAAAAAACGGAGGTGTTTAAAGGTCAAAAGGATCATTTACCTTATTATGGTTTTTCTACTCCCCGACCGCCTGACCAAGGCGGTTTTTGCTTACTTTAAGGGGATTAGGGCATGAAACAATCCAAAACAACG
>DJSW01000029.1 GCA_002439085.1 Alphaproteobacteria bacterium UBA6324 | reverse complement strand
ATTGGGCAGGCCGTGCCGTTGCAGGGGGCTTACTTGTTCAGCAACCAGTCGATCAAATTTACAATTTTAATGCCGTTTTCGGTATAACCGGAAAACAGCCGATCGGCGGTCAGAACGATTTTTTCAAAATTGTCTTTGATGGCTTGCAGGGACGATAACTCTCTTTCCCGTGTATTTTCGTCGGCTAAAGTTTCCGTTACTTGAATATATACCGTTTTATCCTGTTTGATTGCAACGAAATCGACTTCTTTATTGGCGATTTTCCCGATTCCGACTTTGTATCCGCGGCGCAGCAGTTCAAAATAGACGATGTTTTCGATAATTCGTCCGACATCGGTTGTCTTTCCTAGCTTATAATATCTGAACCCCGTGTCGCAGATATAGTATTTTTCCATACTGCGTAAATAATCTTTTCCTTTTATGTCATATCTTTTAATTGAATGAAAAATGAAAGCTTTTTCAAATGAAGTTATGTAATCTGCAACAAAGGTGTTGTTTTTACTGGTTATGAGTTTTTCATTGAACAGTGTGTTCGTGATGCTGTTTATACTGGTTGTGTTCCCGATATTGTCTGCCAGATAATCGCTGATTTTTTCCGCCGTTGCCGTGTTTTCGTTCGGGTTATGCGTTAAAACGTCCTTGATCACGACGGTGTTGTAAATCCCGTCAAGCATATCAAGACACAGGCGTTCATCGAAATCACATTCCATCAAAGACGGCATTCCGCCGAATTTCATATAGAGCTGGAATTTAGCGTCAACCGACATATCGTTCGGAAAAGTATGGAATAATAGAAATTCCGAAAATGATAGGGGAAACATCTTGATTTCAACATATCTTCCGGATAAAAATGTTGCCAATTCCGAAGACAGCATATAAGCGTTCGATCCGGTTATATAAATATCCGCATTCTTTTTCAGCCTGATCGAAGCGACAACGGTTTCCCATTTTTTGACGTTTTGAATTTCATCCAGAAAAATATATGAATTGTTTCCCTTGTTTTCTTCTATTTTTTGTTCAAGATATTTGTTTAATGTGTCCGCAGTAAATTTGTCGTTTTTCTTGTCTTCAAAATTTATTTGAACGACGGCATTTTCGGGAACGCCCGATTTTATCAGTTTTTCAGCGTAACATTCCAGCAACTTGGATTTCCCGCAACGTCGGATGCCGGTGATGACTTTTATGACGTCTTTATCTTTCCAACGGAACAATCTGTCCAAATACAGCGGTCGTTCTATCATAGCGTATCTCCTTATAATTTTATAATATAATTAAAAACTTCCAGAAATCAAAAAGTTTTTTAGAAAAATCTTAAAAACTTGCCGGAAATGAGAAGTTTTTTAGAATTTCATATAAAATCTTTGCTGCCAGGCGCGGGGCGACTCGGCCGTTTGAAAAAGGTTGAAATGCCGGCGGCGGGCGCGCGGGCTTTGACCTTGTAAAATGTTTTATGCTAAAATGCCTGAAAACAACTTTCAGCCTGCGAGGACGCCATGGAATCAAAAACGCACCGCCCCGTCATCATCGGCATCGGGGAACTGTTATGGGATATGCTGCCTGCCGGAAAACGCGCGGGGGGCGCGCCGGTCAATTTCGTGTACCACGCAACGCAAATGGGGGCGGAAGGCTATGCGATCAGCGCGGTCGGCCGCGACCCGCTGGGGGACGAGATTTTGGCCGAGCTGGAAAAAAGCGGCATCAAATACTGCGTGGCGCGCAACGGCTATCCGACCGGATTCGTGCGTGTCGTTTTGAATAACGGCATTCCCAGCTATGACATCGTCGAAGGGGTGGCGTGGGATTATTTGGACGTGTCGGACGACGCTGTCGCGTTGGTGGAACGGGCGGACGCCGTGTGTTTCGGCACGCTGGCGCTGCGATCCGCGCATTCGCGCCGCACGATCAAAACGCTGTTGTCGCACGTTCCCGAACGGGCGTTGCGCTTTTTCGATGTCAATCTGCGCGGGACGTATTATTCGCGCGAACTGATCGGCGAATTGCTGGCGCACGCCAACGTGTTCAAAGTGAATGATGAGGAAATTGTCGTTTTAAAGGATATGTTTGACCTGTCGGGGGACGAGGAAACGGTTTGCCGCGCGTTTATCGAACGTTACGATTTGCGTTACATGATCTTCACCGCCGGTGAAAAATACAGCGCGATTTACACCGCCGGCGAAAAATCCGTCCTGCCGACGCCGAAAGTGCAAGTGGCCGACACGGTCGGCGCGGGCGATTCCTTTTCAGGGGCGTTCGTCTATTCGATTTTGACCGGAAAAACGTTGGCGCAGGCGCATCAAGCCGCCGTTGAAACGGCCGCTTTCGTGTCAACGCGGTCGGGGGCGTGGCCGGAATATGAAAAAGGGGGACGCCATGACTGAAACTAAAGCCGGAAACAACATTTTGTTTAAACTGCTGCCCGTCATGCTGGCCTTTTTTGCCATGGGGTTCGTCGATCTGGTCGGCATCGCGACGAACTATGTGAAAAAGGATTTCGGGCTGTCCGACACGGCGGCGAACCTGTTCGCGTCCATGGTCTTTTTCTGGTTTCTGGTCGGGTCTGTGCCGACGGGAATGGTCATGGGGAAAATCGGACGGCGTAAAACCGTCGTCGCCGGATTGGCCGTGACGCTGGCGGCGTTGGCGTTGCCGACGGTCGATTACGGGCTGACTGTCGTGTTGGCGTCGTTTTGCCTGTTAGGGATCGGCAACACGATTCTGCAGGTGTCGCTGAATCCGCTGATCGCCGGATTGATCCGTCCGGAAAAGCTGTCCAGCGCGCTGACGTTCGGGCAGTTCGTCAAAGCGATCGCGTCCTTTATCGCGCCGGTTTTGGCGGCGTGGGGGGCGGTGCGGTACGGCAAATGGCAGCTGCTTTTCCCGATTTTCGCCGTCGAAGCGGCCGTCGCCCTGCTGTGGCTGGCCGTTCAAAAAATTCCCGAGGAGGAAACGTCCAAACGCGCGTCCACGTTCGCGCAATGCTTTTCCCTGCTGAAAGACCCGACGGTTCTGCTGTGTTTCATCGGCATCATGTGTCATGTCGGCGTGGATGTCGGGACGAACGTTTCCGCGCCCAAGGTGCTGATTGAAAAAGTCGGGCTGACGTTGGAACAGGCGGGATACGCGACCAGCGTTTATTTCCTGTTCCGCACGGCCGGATGTTTGACGGGCGGTTTCCTGCTGGCCAAAGTCAGCAACAGGGCTTTTTTCCTGTTCAGCGTTTTTTTGATGGCGGCGGGGGCTTTGATGTTGGCGTTTTGCGGGGAAAAAAGCGCGTTGACGGCGGCGGTCGCGATGATCGGGTTCGGCAACTCGAACGTCTTTTCGATCGTGCTGACGCGCGCGCTGCTGCATGAGCCGGACAAGAAAAACGAAGTGTCCGGTTTGATGATCATGGGGCTGTTCGGCGGAACGGTCTTTCCGTTGCTGATGGGGTACGCCTCCGACGTTGTCGGGACGCAAAACGGCGCGGTCGCCGTTATGGGCGCCGGTGTCGCTTATTTGATCTGTCTGGCGCTGCGCGGCGACCGGAGTACCGCCGGATGACGCTGACAAAACGCGCGCGGACGGCGATTCTGTATGTTTTGACGGTCGCGGCCGTTTTGTCCGCTTCCGTTCCGTTCTATGTCCGTTCAACCGTTCGGGTCGTCGTGGATGTTTCCATGCCGTTGCTGTTGCGAATGCCGGTGATGTACGCCGAAAATCAAAGCGGGGGATTCAGGTTTTTCAGAACGTTTTCTGTAAAACACCCGCAGAAAATCGCGTTCGACCTGCCGGTTAAACATTTGTATGCGGTGCATTTGCTGTTCAAAACCTACGATCGTTCGGACATACAGGTCGGTATTTTGCAGGTTGAAGGACAAACAAAACGGGTGATAGAACCCGCAGCCGGTAAAAAACACATTCCGGTTGGAAAAAAGTTCACCTATAAAAACATCGGCGTCAAAGGCGTCAAACGGTTTTATCCGACCTTTTTCCTGTTGGACGCGTTTCTGGCGTCCCTTTTGTTTTGGGGGCTGGTGAAAAGCCGAACGGCGCGCATCGTTGCGGCCGCGACATCCGGATACGTCGCCTTTTCCGTGTTCACGAAAACAAATCCGACGGAAACGGATATGTTCGCCGGAATGTGGGTGTTTTCGCTGTTTTACCTGTTTTTCGACCGCGCTTTTCGCGGGAAAGGGGCTGTTTTTTGGCCGCTCGCGTGCGGCGTGCTGACCGCGTGCGCCGTCGGGGCGCGGCTGTTGTTCATTCGCTCCGCCTTGCCCGAAGACGTGCATTACCTGCTGATCATCATGCTTTGCGCGGCCGGATGCGGATGCGTGTTCGCCGGATTGGCGCGGGTGTTTCCCGCGGCGTTGAAAACCGGCGGCGGGATCAGGCTGGACGGGACGGCGTGGGCGGCTTTGGCCGCGGCGGTCGCCGGAACGGTCGCTTTTTCCTTTTATTTCAACGCGAACATCTTGCTGAACAGCCTGTTTTTCACGGTCTTTGCCGTGTCGGGGCTGTTTTGCGTTTATCTGAACCGGTTGCGCGCGTATTCATCGCTTCATCTTTCCGCCACCGTGTTCGGCGTTGTTTTCGCCGTTTTACGGTTGTGTCCCTGCCTGTTTCAAGGAAAAGCCGACGGACGGTTGACGACGGCGGCAATCGCTTGCTTCGGGGAAGCGGTCATGGCCTATGCCGCCGTTTTATTCCTGATGTCCCGTTTCGACCGGTGGCGCGACGCAATGCCCGAAAATCCGGCGAAACGGTTCGCCGCGTTTTACGACCGTCACACTTTTTTTGTTTCCGGCGCGCTTTTGTTGGCGTTGTGGACGGTGTTCGCGCGGTTTTTCGCGTTGGGGCATTTGTCGCTGGATATGATCACGCAGTTGGAACAAACGCAGGGAACGTCTTTGGCTTCACAGCATCATCCTTTTGTGTCAACGTTTTTGATGACCGTTTGTTTTGAAGCGGGAACCGCGCTGAAAGATAACAGAACCGGCCTGCTTTTATACATTTTTCTGCAGGACGCCGTTTGCGCCGCCGCTTTCGCCGCGTGTCTGGAACGGATCCGGCGGTTCGGAATGCCGGCCGCGTACAAGGCGGGGGCGTTTTTGTTTTTCGCATTCGTTCCGTTCGGCGTTTTCGCCGTCTGGGGGATCAAAGACGTGCTGTACAGCGGATTTTTCACGCTGTTCGCATTGCAGACGACAACGCTTTTTACCAAAGGGGAACGGGAACAAAAAGCGGTGTGGTTCGCCGGATACGCGCTGACCGCTTTGGCCGTGTGTCTGACGCGCAACAACGGGATTTACGTCATTGCTCCGACGTTGGCGGCCGCGGCCGTTTTCACGCGGCGGAAAGCTTCCGTCGCCGCCGTTTTGGCGTTCGCCGCCGGCGCGTACTTTTTCCTGACGCAAAGCGTGTTCGTCGATTTGGGGTATGTGACGGGCAGCAAGCGGGAGGCTTTGTCCCTGCCGTTCCAACAGACGGCGCTGTACGTCAAAAAACACGGAAACGAAGTCACACCGGACGAATATCGCGCGATCAACCGCGTTTTGTCCGTGCGCGCTTTGCCCGAATTGTACGAAGACCGCAGTTCCGATCCGGTCAAAAGGACGTACAAGCCCGATTTCCGCCGCACGGAAACGCGCGATCTGAAAAACTATTTCGCGGCGTGGGCGCGGATGTTTTTCAAGCATCCGATGACGTATGTCCACGCCTTTTTCAATATGTCCAGTCAATACATCAGCTTTGTTCCGTACCTTGTGTCCCTGCCGTCGCGCATCAATTTCCGCACCGAATGGCTGATCACGGACGAATTGACGCGGATGTCGGCTGTTGAAAATGTCGCGGATATGCTGCTTTATACGTTTTTATGGGCGTTTCCGTATCTGGCGCTGCTGTTCAGTTGCGCTTTTTACGCCAATCTGACGGTGCTGTGCGCGCTGTACGCCCGTTCGCGCAAACGGCCGGTGAATTTGACGCCGCTGCTGCCGTCGGTGATCAGCATTCTGGTGTGCGTCGCGTCGCCGGTCAACGGTTTGTTGCGCTATATGATGCCGGTGATCGCCGTGACGCCGCTGATCGTCGCCTTTGTCGCGCGCGGTGGAAAAGAAAACGCTTTTTTGCTGGATAAATGACGAAAATCCCTATACAACCTGTTTTAAAAACAGCAGGGAAAGGGAAACGTCATGACACATAGCGAACGGCCGGATCTGGGCAACGACCCTATCGGACGGCTTTTGTGGAAATTCGCGCTGCCTGCGGTTGTCGGGCTGATGATCAACGCGTCGTACAATCTGGTTGACCGCGTGTTCATCGGCAACGGCGTCGGATCGGCCGGATTGGCGGGCGTGGCCGTGTCCTTTCCGACGGCGATTTTGCAAATGGCGTTCGGGTTGATGATCGGCATCGGCGGCAGCGTCAATTTCGCGATCAGTCTGGGGCAGGGGAAAGTGCCGCGCGCGGAACGGTTTTTCACCGGCGCGGTCGAAATCATCGCCGCGATCGCCGTCGTTTTCTGCACCGCGCATATGATTTTCCTGAAACCGCTGCTGCGGTTGTACGGGGCGACGCCGACGATCATGCCCTATGCCGAAACGTATTTGAAAATCACACTGTGCGGTTCCGTGTTCATGATGGCGAACATGACGCTGAACAATTTCATCCGCGCCAGCGGTTTTCCGCACATCGCGATGTTCACCATGCTGATCGGCGCGGTCGCCAACACGATTTTGGACGCGCTGTTCATCTTTGTTTTCCGCTGGGGGATCGCGGGCGCGGCCTATGCGACCGTCGCGGCGCAGGCGGCGTCGTTTTGCTGGGCGCTGTCGTTTTTCCTGTCGTCCAAAGCCCCCTACCGTTTCCGCGCGAAATACGCCAAGCTGTCCCTGAAAATGGTTTCGGCGATCTGCTTTGTCGGCACGGCGCCCTTTATGATCCAGCTGGCGAACGGATTGATGCAGACGATCATCAACAATTCGCTGGCTTTGTACGGCGGCGACGCGGCCGTTTCGGCCATGGGGGCGACGATCGCGGTGACGGTTCTGCTGTTTATGCCTGTCATCGGCCTGTGCGAAGGATCGCAACCGGTCGTCAGCTTTAATCTGGGGGCGCGGAATTACGGCCGCGTTTTAAAGGTATATCGGACGAACATTGTTGTATCGACGTTGTTTTTTGTTGCCAGCTGCGCGATTTTGCAGCTGTTCGCGCCGCAAATCATCCGCATTTTCAATAAAGGCGACGCGGAACTGATCCGGATCGGCACGCATTCGCTGAAAATCATCGGGGCGATGTATCCGCTGATCGGGCTGTCCGTCGCGACGACGTTTTTCCTGCAGGCGGTCAGAAGCCCGCGCATGGCGGCGTTTCTGGCACTCAGCCGCCAGTTGCTGTTCGTCATTCCGGGGATCGTCCTGTTGGGACGGCGCATCGGGTTGAACGGCGTGTTTTACGCGTTCCCGCTGGCCGACGCCTTGGGTTTTCTGGTTGCGATTCCCGTCGCCGTTCACCTGTTCCGGAAATTCGGCGTGCTACACCGTTCGCAGCAGCCGGGAATCAGTCGCTGACGGGTCTTGTTCCGTCCGGCAACAATCCGGCCGCGGCCAGAATTTTGACAAACACGTCCGTTTGGGGGTAAACGCCGGCGAACGCGTCCGATTTGACGCCCGCCGCGGAAACGGGGGTCGGAACGGCCGTCCGTCCCTGCGCCGCGTAACCGGTGCGCGCGCGTTCGTCCAAAATGCGCAGGACGGTCGCCTGCAGCGGGTCGAGCTTGCCGTATTTGCGCAGCAAAGCGTCGGTTTTGGGCTTGTCCGCCATACTGTGACGGAACGCTTCGCGCAGCAGGGCGGTTTCCGCGCCCGTCAGGTCGGTTTCCAGCGTTTTCGCCGCTGTTTCGTCGCCGTTTTTGGCGGCTTCGGTCAATTCTTTTTTCTGTTCCCGCGTCAACAGACGCAGGCCGAAGTTTTCCGTGATTTTCGGCATAAAGTTTTCCAGCGTCGCGCCCTCCGGCCGACGGCGGCGGAACCGGTTGATCGCGGATTTAAAGGTGTCGATCGACACTTTTTGTGTTTTGAAAACGTCGGGCGAAACCGCGCCGTCCGTTCCCAGAACCAGCCCGCCGACCTCCGCCGTCGAAGTGACGACGATCAGCGTGTCCTGCGGGTGCGCCGCGTAAAAATCGAACGCCTTTTTCACCGCCAGATCGAACGCGGCCGTTTCCGCGATCAATGCGGCCGTGTCGCGGGATTCGGCGGCCAGCCCGATTTTTTCGCCGACCGCGACGATCAGGAAATCCCCGCCCTGCAGCTTTTCAATCGCCTTTTCGACGAACAAGGCCAAATTCGGGGATTCCGCCTTCGCGTCCAAAGCGAACGGAACGTTTTTAAGGGCGGCGACCACTTTGCCGGACGGCATCTTTTCCCCCGCCGAAATGCGGGAAACCATCCGGTGGCCGCTTTTTTTCAAAACAACGTCCAAATCCTCTTTTTGAAAAGCCTTGCGCCGTTTGAAATCCTGCCCGATCAGCAGGGAAACGGGGCTGTCTTTCAGCTGGACGGCGATGTCATAGTAATTCTGCCGCTTTTCGCTGTGCGCGTAAAACGACGCGGCCGCCGCGCCGTCCAACCCCGCGTCCGTCACCAACCCGACGGCGTAGCCGTTTCGCGCCATGATCGACGTAATCAGGGGCAGGGCGGGTTCTTCGGCGGAAATCATGGAAATCATGCCCGCGCCCGTCGCTTTTCCGGTGGCCAGCGCGCCCGCCGCCGCCGCGTCCGCGACCGCGGGAACGGCCGTCCCCTGAACGGGCAGCGTGTCAACGAACAGGCCGCTTTCCCGCGCCATGGCGGTCAGCCGCCGTTGGGCGTAGGACGCGCCGTCCGCGACGAACAGGAAGATGTGCTTGGCGGTCGGTTGCGGCTTTTCACAACCGCACAACGCCGCGGCGCATACGGCGGCAAAACATGAAAACAGCAGGATTTTAGCCTTTTTGGCGAAGAAAAGGGAAAGAAACATCGTTGACTCTGTATAATGGAATAAGATAACGTTGGAAATGATGCGTATTAGAAAAAACATCCTGTGTCAAACAAAAATATCGGCCTTTCCCCTTTTGGCGAAAACAGCGGGAAAGGGTATTTTGATGTTGACGCTTTTCGGCGTTCCGTTCGCGGCGCGGGCGGGCGGCGATCCGCTGTCGGTCGAACGGGCGGTGACGGCACCGGCGTGTCGGGAAACGGCGCAAAACGCTCCGCTGCGGCTGGGCGACGCGATCAATCTGGCGTTGTGCCGCAATCCGGAAACGCGGCGGCTGTACATGGGGGCGATGGCCGCGGCCGCCGAATACGGGCAGGCGAAGGCCGATTACTGGCCGACCGTCGATCTGTCGGCGGGGGCGGCGCATTCCGGCCGTCATGTCCACGGCGGGGGCGGGTCGGACGCGGACACGGCGACGGCGCGGCTGTCCGCGCAATGGCTGTTGTACGATTTCGGCGGGCGCGAAGCCGCGACGCAATCCGCGCGCCAAGCTCTGGCCGCCGCGCTGGCGATGCGGTCGGACACGCTGCAGGGAATGATTTTCGACGTGGCCGAGGCGTACTATCTGGTGTTCGCCGCGCAGGCCGAACAAAAAAATTCGCGCGCGACGCTGGACGCCGCGCAATCGGCCTATGACGCCGCCGCCAAACGCTACGATCTGGGGCTTGCCGCCCTGTCGGACAGGCTGCAGGCCGAAACGTCGCGATCCGAAGCGCAGCTGACGGTCGCCAAGGCGGACAGGGCTTTGGCCGTCGCAAAGGGAAACTTGGCCGTTTTGATGAACCGTTCCCCCGATTACGATCCGGAATTGGCGTCGGAAGAGCTGCCCGCCGGTTTTTCGGATATGCCGGACGACATCGACGCTTTGTTTAAAACGGCACTGAACCGCCGCGCGGACATCGCGGCGCAAAAGGCCGCCGTTGAACAGGCACGTTCCGATGTCGCCGTTCAGGAATCGAAAAACGCGCCGTCCCTTTCCCTGTCGACCGGATTGGGCGCGGACAAGGAATGGACGCGCGACAAAACGCGCGCGCGTTCCAACAATATCGGGTTGTCGCTGACCGTCCCGTTGTTCACGGGGTTCAAAAACACCTACCGGATCAATCAGGCGCGCTATCGGCTGGAACAAAGCGAAGCGGCGCTGAAAAAGCTGGAAAGCGACGTGAAAAACGAAGTCTGGACAACCTATCAGAATTTTTTCACCGCGAAAAAAACGTATGAGATTTCTCAAACCATGCTGGCGTCGGCCGGTCAGAACGCGCAGGTCGCTTTGGGGGCGTACAAGGCGGGACGCGGCAGCATCCTGAACGTTTTGGACGCGCAATCGAAACTGGCGGACGCGCGGACGACGAACAGCCGGTCGCTTTACGAACTGCTGATCGCCAGAACGGACATCGTCAGGAAAATCGGGCTGATCAACCCGTTCAAAGCCGGAAAAGGATTTTAACCGATGAAAAAGACTTTGATCATTTCAATCGTTTTGGCTCTGGCGGCCGGCGGGTTCATGTATTACCGCCACGCGACAAAACCGGCGGCGGCCGTTTACGACACGACAACCGTGACCAAAGGCGACATCCGCGTTGACGTTTCCGCGACCGGCACGATCCAGCCCGTCAACATCGTCAGCGTCGGCACGCAGGTGTCCGGCATCATCGAAAAGGTTTACGTTGATTACAATGACGCCGTCAAAAAGGGCGATTTGATCGCGCAGCTGGAAACCTTTACGCTGGAAGAGGATTTGAAAGAGGCGCGCGCCGCCGTCACCGACGCCAAAGCGCGGCTGGATTACGCCCGATTGAACGCCAAACGCAACCGCGAACTATTTAAACAGAATTTCATCGCCCGCTATGAATCCGAAGAAGCCGAGCTGTCCGCCGTGAACGCGCAATCCGCGTATGACAAGGCGGTCGCGCAGGAACGCAAGGCCAAACGCAATCTGGGATACGCGAACATTGTTTCCCCCGTTGACGGCATCATCGTCACCCGCGTGGTCGAGGAAGGCCAGACCGTCGCATCGTCGTTCCAAACGCCGGAACTGTTCACAATCGCCGAGGATTTGACGAAAATGCAGATCGAGGCGCAGATTTCCGAAGCCGACATCGGCCAGATCAAACAGGGGCTGCCGGTCGATTTCACCGTTGACACGTTTCCGTCCGACACGTTCAAAGGCACGGTGTCCCAAGTCCGCCTGCAGCCGACGGAGGATTCCAAAGTCGTTATGTACACGGTCGTCATTTCCATTTCCAACGACGATTTGCGCCTGCTGCCCGGCATGACGGCCTATGTCACGATCACGGTTCAGGAAAAGCGCGACGTTTTGAAATTGCAGAACATGGCATTCCAATTCCATCCCGCGGAAAAGGGGGGAAAAACCAAAAAGAAAGGAAACCGCCGGTCGAACGAGGAACGACGCCGCATTATCCGCGAACGCAAATCCTTGAAACCCGATCAGGCGATCGTGTATGTGCTGGAAAACGGCGTTCCCGTCGCCCGCACCGTCACCAAAGGTATTTCCAATCTGTTTGACACGGAAATATCGGACGGGTTGAAAGAGGGCGACAAGGTCGTTTTAGAGGATTTGACGGAAAATCAGGATTAAACGGGGATCGCGCGCCATGCCTGAAAAAGTCATTGAAATCAAAGACGTGTGCAAAACCTACTTTATGGCCGGCGGTATGAAGCAGGATGTGTTGAAACACGTCGATATGACGGTGGAACGTGGCGAATTCGTCGCAATCATGGGGCCGTCCGGCGCGGGAAAATCCACGTTTATGAACATTCTGGGCTGTCTTGACCGGCCGACAAGCGGGACTTACATCCTTGGCGGCAAAGAGGTTTCGGCTTTGTCCGATGCGGAACTGGCGCATATCCGCAACCGGATGATCGGGTTTGTTTTCCAAGGGTTCAACCTGTTGATGCGCCGCACGCTGACGGACAACGTCGCGCTGCCCCTGATTTACGCCGATGATACGGACAAGGCCGAACGGATCGAACGCGCCGTTGAAAAGCTGGAGCTGGTCGGGCTGCGCGGATTTACCGACCGCTATCCGAACCAGATATCCGGCGGGATGCAGCAGCGCGTCGCCATCGCGCGGGCGTTGATCAACGCGCCGGAAATGATTTTGGCCGACGAACCGACCGGCAATCTGGACAGCAAAACCAGCGACGAAATCATGCTGTTTTTGCAGCAACTGAACCGCGATCACGGCATTACGATCGTTCTGGTCACGCACGAACCCGACATCGCCGCCTATGCCAAACGTCTGGTCAGAATCGTTGACGGACGGATCGCTTACGACGGGGATGTCAAAGCTTATATGGAACAGCAGAAATGATGATCAGATCCGTTTTTCACGAAGCCTGCCTGTCCATGACGGGAAACAAACTCCGGTCGTTTTTGACGACGTTGGGGATCATCATCGGCGTGTGCGCCGTCGTGATGATGGTCGCCGCCGGCCAGACGGTGCAAAACATCATTCAGGAACGGTTCGTCGCGATGGGGGCGAACCTGCTGATCATCCATTCCCAACGCCCCAAGGCGGCCGTCAGAACGTCGGGGCCAATGACATCGATCACTTTGGACGACGCGCTGGCCATGAAAAAACTGCGCGGCATGGATGTCGTCGCGCCCGTTTTGCAAACCAGCCGGCAAGCGATTAACGGTCCCAATAACTGGAGTGTTTCAATCATCGGCACGACGCCGGATTATTTGAAAACGGCCAACTGGGAAATCGCCGCCGGCCGCGGGTTGGACGATCAGGACATCAAACGCGGGACGACGAACGTCGTCATCGGCGCCGAAGTCGTTTCCGAACTCTATCCCTACGAAGACCCGCTGGGCAAAACGATCCGCATCGGCAACCAGCCGTTCAACATTGTCGGCGTTTTAAAGGAAAAAGGGTCGAATTCCGGCGGCGCGAATCAAGATTCGTCCGTGATGATGCCGCTTTTGACCGTTCAACGCCGGTTCAACCGATACGCCAAACTGAACGCCGTCAATCATATCGCCGTCAAATTTTCGGAAACGGAAAACCTGAACGTCGTCGAACGGCGCATTTCGCGCTTTTTGCGCGCCCGCCATAAAATCAAGGATGAAGATCCCGACGATTTCCGCATTTTCAACATCGCCGAATTTGTTGAAAACATCCGGCTGGTCGGCACGGTGCTGTCGATTCTGCTGGCGGCGATCGCGTCCATTTCATTGGTCGTCGGGGCGATCGGCATCGTGAACATGATGCTGGTTTCCGTGACCGAACGCACGCGCGAAATTGGCATCCGCAAAGCTTTGGGCGCGCCGAACGGGTGGATCATGCTGCAATTTTTGTTTGAAGCCGTCCTGATATCCATGGTCGGCGGCACGATCGGGCTGGTTTTGGGCGTCGGATTGTCGCAGCTGGGCGGATATTGGTACGATGTCCGCGTGCCGTTCAGCCTGTGGCCGGTGGTGCTGTCGTTTACGGTCGCGCTGGTCGTCGGCGTCGTTTCCGGCGTCTTTCCGGCCTATAAGGCGATGAAACTGGATCCGATTGAAGCGTTGCGGTATCAGTAAAAAAAAGGAGGTTTTCGCCTCCCTTTTTTCTTAAGCGGCCGTCATTTTTTTCATGGTGGCGTATTCGGCGACGCTCAGACCGCCGTACAGGATCAGATACACTCCCAGCATCAGCGAAATGGTAAACGCACCGATCGCCGGATGCGCAAGGATCAGCAATCCGAACACCAATCCCGCAATGCCGGAAAACAGTGTCCACGTCCACGATTTCAAACCGGCCGATCGGACGTCCATGGCAAACGCGATTTGGATGACGCCGACGCAAACCACCCACAACGCCAACAAAACGGTCAGCGACGCCGCCGTCACGCCCAGATTGGTGATCAACACCAGTCCGACGATGATGTCCAGCAATCCCAAGGCCAGAAATCCGCCCGATTTGAGGGTTCCGAACACGGATAGGTATCCGATGCCGCCCAACAAAAACGCGACGCCCAGATACAGCGCCGTTGCCAACAAAACGGCGTCCGGATTCAACGCGACCCAAACGCCCGCCAAAATCATCAGTATTCCGAAAAACAGCAAACCTTTGTTCGGTTTGAAGCCGGAGGATTCGACAATGATCATTTCAAACTCCCGAAAAATTAAACCTGCGAGAAATATGATGTCTGATCCGGCCGGTTTCAATATGTTCTTTGTTGGATAAATTTATTTTCCGTGCTATAATCTTTCCGTTTTAATCCTATGCACAAGAGGGTGTATGTCGGGAATTGCAATCGGTCGGTAACGGGCTTTGACAGCCTTGTTTACCGGAAAAAATGAACGGCGCAGGCGTTTCGCCCGCGTCAAGGTGTTTATTTTTTTGATTGCGGAATTCCGATATGAATATTTCCAAAGCAGAACAAAGGACGCTGCACGTCCTCGCACAGGGCGGGCGCATCGTCCACACGCGCGACAATCGGGGCAAAATCACGCAAATCGTTTGCTATAACCGCGACGGTTTCGTTTTGGTCGATTGCACAATGGCTGTTTTTATGAAATTGCGCGCGAAACGGCTGATTTCGTCAAAACAGGGCGCACCTTATCGCGTCACGGCCAAAGGATTGGCCGCCGTGCGTCCCCAACCCGACAACAGATGAAAGGATTTGAAATGATCATCAGACAAAGAACATCCGCCGACGACGCGGAAATTTACGATGTCGTCAAACGCGCGTTCGCCGGAATGGAACAGGCGAGCGGCGACGAACAGAACCTTGTCGGCCGGTTGCGGAAAACCGGCGGATACGTTCCCGAATTGGAGCTGGTGGCCGAAGACGGCGGCCGGATTGTCGGACACGTTATGCTGACAACGCTTGAAATCGCCAAAACGCCGCAGCTGATTTTGGCGCCCTTGGCCGTCGCGCCGGAACGCCAAAACCGCGGGATCGGCGGCGCGCTGATCAAAGCCGGACACAGTGCTGCCAAAAAAGCGGGCTTCGGCTTTTCCGTACTGGTCGGGCATCCGGCGTACTATCCGAAATTCGGATATCGTCCGGCCGCTTTGTTCGGATTGCGGTGTGCGATGGAAATCCCGCCGGAATGTTTCATGGTTTGCGATCTGCAAAACAGCGGGGCGCGGCTGGACGCCGAGTTGGTCTTTCCGCCGGTCTTTTTCGAGCAGGGCTGAAGCGGCGCGTCAAAGGGCGGTCAGGTCGTTTTTGACGGATTCGTAAAACGATTCGGACACCCTGCGCCGGTCGCAAAAATTGACGATATAGGGCAGGACGCTGTCGTCGCACTTTTGTTTGATTTCATCCAGAACATCAAAAGGGACGGCGTCCGCGCCCGTGATCATAACGTCCAAATCCGACGTTTTTTCAAATCCGCCCTTGACGCGCGAAACGTAACATTCAAACCGGTACGCCGATTGATAAGGGGCGAATATGCTTTTCAAAACGGCCAGTTCGCCGTCCGTGACTCCCAACATCACAAATCCTTTTTCAACGCGTGGTCGAAAGTTATTTTGTGTCTTTTTCATATGACATTAAATATTCATCATCATCTATTTTTGAAAAAGTAACATATCTTGATCCATAGCGATCTAAATCATCTAATGAAACTTTTTTACCAAGGGGAACATTTAATTTGTTTCTAAAATACTCTCCCAATAAGCTGTTGTTTTGGGGCGTTGATAATGCTTTATCTCCCTCTTGTTCAATTGTGCATACAAAAGGAATACCATCATCCGTCAAAACAGAAAAGTATTTTCCACGTTCGGGAAAAAATCCGCTCTGAGCTTTGTCCCTCGGGACAGGAATATATGCTTGATTCGGTTCTCTCCCAGTTCGTTGTCCCCAGTTTAATCCAGCTTTTTCATGTATCTTCCCTGTTCTTTCAGAAAATAAAGGCAATCTGATAGTGTCAATGACTTTTTTATTTTGTTTGGTAGGTGTATTTGGTTTCTTATAGGGACGGTCCGTTATGCAAAACTTGTCGTCAACTTCGGGATGATTGCAGTAGATGCTTTCATTTTCAAAGTGTTGTATGTATTCATAGGCTTCATTTGGGTTGCACTCTGTTAAGAGTTCTTCTTGAGTGCTTAAAAAGCCGTTTGTTGTATAGTTTGCGGAGCCGCAAAATGAAATAATTGGTTTTCCATTTTTTAACCATAAAAACAATTTAGAATGAACAGTTTTATATAAGTAAGAACATGAAAATGTATCTGTATAATCTGTCATAAGTCGTTTGAAATTTTCATGATGATATGCAGATATTCCTGAAAAAGAAACCATTCCTACAAAAACGTTCATTTTGATAGATAATTCTTTTTTTATTAAGGCTTCTCGATGCGTCATGACCATGCCAGGGGTTGCGAATCCAGATAAAGTTATAAATGTATCAGAGCAAGAAGCTGGTTTGATTAAAGCCTCTCTAAATAGATCATCGTTTTTTAGTAATTGTGTCATATTCAAACCTTTCCAGGAATAGAATCATAGTCTATACCGGCTATCGTTTTTAAAAGTGCTTCAAAAATTACTTTAACCCCTTGTGGAGGAACGGCCATCCCTATTTGTTTTCTGACACTTTCTTTTGATCCTTTGAAAATAAAATCATCAGGGAATGATTGTATGCGAGCTCGTTCTCTATTTGTTAAAGCTCTGTTCTCGGCATAATGATAAACGTGTGTACCTCCGCCACCGCTTGCAGTAATAGTATAGGATGGTTCATCTGCTTTTAATCGTCTGTAAATTTGGCTTATTTTAGCCCCCTTAATATTTAATTGTAATTCAGGAGGTAAATTTGAGTTAAATGCATTTTCCCCTTCTTTTATATATTTCAGGCGTTCTATAACAATTGGTGATTGTTTCGTTCGCTCATTATTATACAATGCATTTTCAACATCTTTCAGTGCAGTACGTACTGAAATATCTACGTTTTCGTATTTTTTATAAGATGGTATTTTAAACAGGTATGGCAAATCTTTTCTAATGCCGACTATTATTATTCGTTGCCTTTTTTGGGGGACGCCATATTTGTCAAACTGATATAAATTTGGAAAAAGTTTATATCCTTCTTCTTCAAAAGAAGATAAAACTTTATTAAATGCCTTTCCTTCGTTAGCATTTTTTAATCCTCCTACGTTTTCTGCAACGAAAAATTTAGGCTTGAATACATGAAGAGCTTTGGCGCAGTATTGGTATAGAGCTCCAAATACACCATCTACACCTTTTTTTTCTCCGACAACACTAAAATCATTGCATGGAAATCCGAATGTCAAACAATCAATGTTCCCATACTGCTTTAATTTTTCAAAATCAAGCTTGCGAATATCTTGGCAAATTATTTTTTGGGGGTGTAAGTTATACTGATAAGTTTCGCAGGCATCTTTGTCATAATCGGTTGCCCAGATATGTTCGTATGATAAATCTCCTACATGGCTCAAAGTCGCGCCCAAGCCAATTCCACCCGCTCCACAAAATAATTCCGCCATTTTGATACGCATTTTAATCTCCCTATCTTGTAGAAAAATTAAATGTATTAAAAAAAAAGAAAGCTGTCAAATGTTCTTTTTTTGTTCTTTGCTCATTTCACCTGTCGGCCGGCACTGTAAACGGCGGTGATGTTGTGTTTGTCCATCAAATAGACCGCGCGTTCAAACCGTTCCGCGACGGACAGTTTTTTCGCCGGTTTGGGCAGGTCGGCGTCGTCAACGACGATCGCGTGCAATTCGTCGCCCGCCGCGAATCCTTCGCCCGCGCCGAAAAACTTCGCGCCGCCTGTCGTGCCCAGATAGAACGCTTCGGCGACGGTCAGGAAATCGTCCGTCCAATTCGTTTCGATGCGTTTGACCTTTGACGCGCGGATCGCGGCCGTGACGACTTTGTTCATCGCCAACAGCGCGCCGCCCGCGATGTCCGACCCCAGCGTGACGCGCACGCCCTCTTTGACCATTTGGCGCACGGGGGCGGTGCCGCTGATCAGGTTGACGTTGGAATCGGGGCAGTGCGCGACCCACACGCCGTTGTCCTTCATCGCTTTGCGTTCGCGGGCGTCGGAATGGACGCAGTGCGCCATCACGGTGCGGTCGTTGAACAGCCCGTATTTGGCGTAACTTTCCCAGTATTGGGCGCAATCGGGGTGCAATTCCTTGACCCACGCGATTTCCGACGTGTTTTCGGACAGGTGCGATTGGACGGGCAAGTTTCTTTCCGCCGCCAGCTTGCCCAGAAAAGCCATCAGTTCGTTCGTGCAGGTCGGCGTGAACCGCGGGGTCAGAATCGGTTTGACGTGGTCGAATTTGTCCGATGCCTCGTCCAGCCAGAGCAGCGTTTCGCGCATGGATTCCTCGGTCGTTTCGGTCAGCGCGTCGCCGGAGTTCCTGTCCATGTTGACTTTGCCGACGTACCCCGTCAGGCCGGCGTTTTCAAATTCCTCCATCAAAATCATGGTGGATTCGCGGTGCAGAGAGGAAAAGGCGCACACGCGGGTCGTGCCGTTGGCGATCATTTCGCGCGCCAAAGCCCGATACACTTCGCGGGCGTAGGCGGTATCCTTGAACGCGGCTTCGGTGTTGAACGTGTAGGTGTTCAGCCAGTCCAGCAAAGGCAGATCCATTCCCATGCCCAGCATCGCGTATTGCGGGGCGTGCATATGCGTGTCGGCGAACGACGGCATGATCATCCGGTCGCCGTAATCGACCGTCAGCGCGTTTTTGTATTGTTCGGGAACGTCCTGAAAAACGCCGGCGATTTTGCCGTCGTCCGATACGATGCACCCGTTTTCCAAAACATCCAGTTTTCCGAACGCGGGGGCGTGGACGATGTGGCCTTTGATAACCTGAACAGTCATGATCCGATCCTTTGCAAAGCATAAAAAATGTCCGCAAGCCGCCAAAACGGGCTTTTCGGACACTCATAGCAGAACACGGACTTAGTTCAGTAGAAACTTCCCCCGACGGGTGGAATTATATGAGCCTTCACCGTTTTTATAACCACCCGCCCGCCCGAAGTCAAGCGGTTAAGATCGGCGGCGATCACGCGTCTTTGACGGCGACGGCGTCAACGAACGCGCAGTCGCCGAAGTAATCGCCCGTCGATTCCGAAACGGCGGCGTCGGCGAAACCGGACAGCGCGTCCGCCATGTATTCGGGGGTGAAGAAATGGCGGACGTATTCCGCGCGGTACATATTTTCGCCGACCCGTTCGCCGACGCCGAACAGCGGGTCTTTGACCGATTTGCACCGCACGAAAAACAACCCGCCCGCGCGCAGGGATTCGCGAACGCCGGCGACGATCCGCCGCGTCACGGCGTCGCCGAAATAGTGCAGGGAAAGGCAGGCGAAAACCGCGTCGTACTTTTCCTTGCCGAAATCCGCGGCCGCCATGTCGGCGCGCATCGTTTCGATTTTCGGATGACGGAAGCTTTCGACCGATTCAAGGGCGGTGTCGGAAACGTCGCAGGCCGTGACGTTCATCCCGTTCGCGGCGAAAAACAATGCGTTGCCGCCCGTGCCGCACCCTAAATCCAAAACGTCGTGAAAATCCTTTATTTTCATCAGCTTCAACGCCTTGACGGCGAACGGCGATGGGGTGAAATCCCGCGACCATTTCGCCCAGTTGGCGTTCCAAAATTCCCGTCCGTCCATAAAAAGCCCCTTTGACAATGCCGGTTGACGCAACTATTCTAAACCGAAACGAAGGAGAATGCCATGGAAACGCTGACCCGTCCGCACACCGTCAAAATTTACGAATGCGACCGCGCGAAACGGCTGCGCCTGCACTGCCTGTTCAATTTGTTTCAGGATGTCGCGGACGAACACGCCGACGCTTTGGGCGTCGGATACGATTTCTGCCTGTCGCGCGGAATCGGGTGGGTCGGCGCGAACTATCATCTGAAAATCAACCGGCTGCCCGCGTGGCGGGAAAGCTTCGCGCTGTCAACGTGGGCGTCGGGAAAAACGGCGGTCAGCGGCATCCGTGAATTCAAAGCCGAAACCACGTCGGGCGAAACGCTGTTTTATGCGTCCAGCCAATGGGCGTTGATCAGTTTGGAAACGATGCGTCCCGTGTCCGTGGCGAAAAACCTGACGGATTACGTTTTACATGACGAACGCGTGATCGACACGACTTTTCCGGCCGTTCCCCTGCCGGAACGCGACGACGCGGCGGTCGAATTTTGCGTGCGCTACGACGACATTGATATCAACGACCACGTCAACAACGCGGTTTATCCGCTGTGGGCGTTGGAGGGATTGGCGCGCGATTATGTCGAGGAACACGATATCGCCGAAATGGAAATCGCGTTCAAACGGCCGGCGCGGATCGACGACAAAATCGCCGTGTTCACGCGAATCGACGGCCTGACGACAACGCACCGGATCGCGACGCCGGACAAATCAAAGGATTTCGCCCGCGTCCGGATCGGTTGGAAATGATCAATCCTTGATAATGTCGATGCGGCGGCGGTCGGGATTGTATTTCATAGCGATCTTGCCCGCTTTCAATTCCAGCGCGTCGCGGCCGAACACCTCGAACCGCCAGCCTTTCAAAACGGGCAGGTCGGGATTCTTTTCGCCCGCCAGCACGTCCAGTTCGTCGGGCGAAGCGATCAACCGTTCCGCGACATCGCTTTCGGCCGCCTTGATCATCAAAAGCAGACGCAACATTTTGGAAACGGAGCGCGCCGATTTCGGCAGTTCGTAGGGCTTGGGCAAAACGGGATAGGTGGACGGATCGCGCGATTTGACTTCGGCGATGATTTTCAAAATGTCGCGTCCCATGCGGCCGTTGGCAAACCCTTGGGGCAGGCCGCGCATTTTCGCCATTTCGTCGGCGGTGTCGGGGGCGTCCGCGGCGATTTCCAACAGGATTTCATCGCGCATGATGTGACGGCGCGGCCGATCCATGCGCTTGGCCTCGTCTTCGCGATAGGCGGCCAAAGCCTGACACAGCGCCAGATACAGCGGCTTGGTCGAATTCAGTTTCAACCGTTTCCACGCCAGCGCGGAATCGTTTTCATACGTTTTCGGATTGACCAGAAACGCCGTGTCGTCGTCCACCCAGTGCGCGCGGCCGGTTTCGTTCAGGATGTCCAGCATTTTTTTGTAAATGTCGCGCAGGTGCGTCACGTCGTTTTGCGCGTAACGGATCTGCTTTTCGGTCAGCGGGCGGCGCGACCAGTCGGTGAAACGCATGGACTTGTCCAGCTCGATTCCGACCAGTTTCTGCACCAGATTTTGATAGCTGACGGATTCCCCGAAACCGCAGACCATGGCGGCCAGCTGCGTGTCGAACAGGGGGGTGGGCGTCTTGCCGGTCAGGTTGTAAAAGATTTCGACATCCTGTCGGGCGGCGTGGAACACTTTGACGACGTTTTGGTTTTGCATCAAATCGAACAGGGCGGACAGGTCGATTTCCGGCGCCAGCGGGTCAATGCAGGCGGCTTCGTCCACGGACGCGATCTGGATCAGGCACAGTTGCGGCCAATAGGTTTTTTCGCGGATGAATTCCGTGTCAACGGTGACGAACGGGTGTTCCGCCAGCCGCGCGCAAAGCCGGTTGAGTTCTTCGGTTGTTTGGATGAATGTGCACATATTTTTCCGCCGGACGTTAAAGTGTAAAGCTGTTTCCTGTTTTACATTTGAACGGCGGAAAAATAAAGCCCCAAAACGTCCGGTTTGTATATTTCGGGATAAAAAGCTTGTTTTCGGCACTAAAAGGCGTACACTTTTTTATTGAGATTTTATACTCCTCTGCTTTGGTGTCGGCCGAAAGGCGTGATCATAGTGAGTCGTTCCGTTTCGGGGCGAATATAAACTCTTCCGTTTTTACGACGGTTTCTTTTTTCTTTATAGGAGATCTCAAATGCCTAACGGTAAAGTCAAATGGTTCAACAGAACAAAAGGTTACGGCTTCATTCAGCCCGAAGACGGTTCCAAAGACGTTTTCGTCCATATCAGCGCTGTTGAAAAAGCCGGCCTGACCACCCTGAAAGAAGATCAGGAAGTCAGCTATGAACTGGTTACCCGTAAAGACCGCACTTCCGCAGAAGACCTGAAGTTGATCTGATCCCGTTTCCGACGGGAACAAGGGGGCTTTGGCGACAAAGCCCCTTTTGCTTTGCGCGTTTTTCATTTATGATGAAAGGCAAAGCGGTTTCATGGACGGCGCGAAAGGAATGAAAAAATGGGGATTCGGGCGGTTGTTTGGCTGTTGACGTTGTTTTGCGCGGCAAACGCGGATGCGAAAGTGGTCAAGTTGGGCGATATGGTCAACGGCGGGCGGCAGGGCGTCAATGCGCGCGCGGCGGGCGGCGGGCAGATCAGGCCGACGATTTCATGTTTTGAAAACGGCGATTGCGCCGCGGATCAGGCGTGCCGCTCTCTGCAATGCGAAAACGTCTGCAAAAGCAACACCTGTCCGACGGGCAAGCATTGCGTTCCGGCGGGCAGCGACGCTCCGCACGAATATCTGTGCGTTCAATGCGCCAATAACTACCATTGTCCGCAGGGCATGATTTGCGGCGCGGATCATTTTTGCACCGAACCCGAAGCCGTCGATCCCTGCTTGAACGCCGTTTGTCCGCCTGCCGCGCCCTATTGCACGCCGCAGCCGTACCAATCCCTGCCCTACACCTGCGTTCAATGCACGGAAAACAGCCATTGCCCGCCGGTCGCCGGATTAAGCCGCAGCTGCGTTGACGGTTTTTGCCTGTTCAATATCGACGGCAACATTCCGGCGCGGCAACAGCCGTCCGCCGACGGGGAAGATGACGAATACGGGGATGAAGAGGAATAAAACGTCCCGCAATGAAAAAGCCCCGCCAATGGCGGGGCTTTTTTTGTGCAATCCGTTGATTACAGCATATGATCCAATTCGCCGGATTTGTAGCGTTTGGCCATTTCCGACATCGGGATCGCGTGGATTTTGGACGCCATGCCCGCGGCGCCGAACTGTTCGTAACGGGCTTCGCAGACTTTCTGCATTTCTTCCATCGCGGGACCCATGTATTTGCGGACGTCGAATTCGTCGGGTTTCGTCGCGAAGATTTTGCGGATCGCGCCCGTCATCGCCATACGGCAATCGGTATCGACGTTGACTTTGCGCACGCCGTACTTGATGCCTTCCTGAATTTCTTCGACGGGGACGCCGTAGGTCTGCGGAATCTTGCCGCCGAATTCGTTGATCATGTCCTGCAATTCCTGCGGAACGGAGGAAGAACCGTGCATGACCAGATGAACCGTCGGGATTTTGGCGTGGATTTTCTTGATCGTGTCGATCGACAGGATCGCGCCGTCCGGTTTGCGCGTGAATTTGTACGCGCCGTGGGACGTGCCGATCGCGACCGCCAAAGCGTCGATATTGGTCGCCTTGACGAAATCATAGGCTTCGTCGGGGTCGGTCAACAGCTGTTTTTTGTCGATCGCGCCGTCAAATCCGTGACCGTCTTCCTTTTCGCCCTTGCCGGTTTCCAGCGAACCGATGCAGCCCAGTTCGGCTTCGACGGACGCGCCGATCATGTGCGCGAATTTCGCGACCGTTCCGGACACTTCGGCGTTGTATTCGTGCGAAGCGGGCTTGCCGTCCTTCAGCGAACCGTCCATCATGACGGACGTGTAGCTGTTGGCCAAAGCCGTGACGCACGTTTCAACGGACGACCCGTGATCCTGATGGAGGCAGACGGGGATGTCGGGATACATTTCGCAGGCGGCTTCGACCATATGGCGGATCATCGGATCGCCGGCGTAGCCGCGCGCGCCTTTGGATGTCTGGACGATGACGGGCGAATCGGTTTTTTTCGCCGCGGCCATGACGGCCAGAATCTGTTCCATGTTGTTGACGTTGAAAGCGGGCATCCCGTAACCGTATTCGGCGGCGTGATCCAGCAGCTGGCGTAAAGTGATCATAGGCATGGTTTTATAAAACTCCTTTCCCGATGTTATTTTTTCAAGCAACCCATCGCGGCGGCGGCGACGGCATTCGGCGTGATGCCGAAATGTTCGTACAGCTGTTCCGCGGGGGCGGAGGCGCCGAACGAACGCATCGCGACGATCGCGCCGTCCAGTCCGGTGTATTTTTCCCAACCGAAAGCGCCTTGGGATTCGACCGCGACGCGCGGGCAATCGCCCAAAACGGCTTTTTTATAGGCGGCGTCCTGTTTGTCGAACATTTCCCAGCTGGGCATGGAAACGACAACGGCCTTGACGCCTTTTTCAGCCAACAAATCCTTGGCTTTGACGGCGATTTCGACTTCGGAACCCGTCGCGATCAGCGTCACGTCGCGCGCGCCTTCGCAATCGCGGATGATGTACGCGCCCTTGGCGGACAGGTTTTCCTTGACGGATTCGCGCAGCGTCGGCAGGTTCTGGCGCGACAACGCCAAAACGGACGGCGTGTGTTCGGATTCGATCGCCAGTTCCCAACATTCCGCCGTTTCGATCACGTCGCAGGGACGGAATACGTTGACGTTCGGAATCGCGCGCATGCTGGCCAGATGTTCAATCGGCTGATGCGTGGGGCCGTCTTCGCCGACGCCGATCGAATCGTGCGTCAGAACGTAAATCGTGCGGATGCCCATCAGCGCGGCCAGACGCAGGGACGGTTTCAGGTAGTCCATGAAAACCAAAAACGCGCCGGAATACGGAATGAATCCGCCGTGCAGGGCGATGCCGTTCATCGCGGCGGCCATCGCGTGTTCGCGGATGCCGTAGTGCATATAGTTGCCCGAAAAATCGTCGGGCGTGACGGACACGGACGCCTTGGCGTTCGTCAGGTTGGACGCGGTCAAATCGGCCGATCCGCCCAACAGTTCGGGGATCGCCGGAACCAGAACGTCCAAAGCCATCTGCGACGCTTTGCGCGTGGCGACCTTGGGCTTGTCGGCCAGCAACTGTTCCTTGTACGCCTGCATCTTTTCCTTCCAGTCCTTGGGCAGGATGTGGTGCAGGACGGTGCGGTCAAATTCGGCCTTTTTCGCGGGATCCATGGCGGCGAAGCGGGATTCCCAGGCTTCGCGTTCGGCCTGTCCGCGTTTGCCGGCGGCGCGCCATTCGTTCAGGATGTCTTCGGGAACTTCAAACGGAGCATACTCGAAGCCCAAGCGTTTGCGGGCGGCCAGCAGGTCTTCCGTTCCGATGGGCGAACCGTGAACCTTGCTGGTTCCTTCCTTGGCCGCGCCGTAGCCGATGACGGAATGGCACGCGATCAGGGTCGGTTTGTCGGATTTTTTGGCGCGCGCGATCGCGGCCGCGATTTCGTCGGGGTTGTACGCGTCGCATTCGTCGGTGTTCCAGCCGTTGGCTTCAAAGCGTTTGCGCTGGTTCGTCGAGGTGGCGACGGACGTCGAACCGTCGATTGTGATTTTGTTGTCGTCCCACAGAACGATCATTTTGTTCAGGCGCAGATGTCCGGCCAGAGAAATGGCCTCTTCGGAAATGCCTTCCATCAAACAGCCGTCGCCGCAAATGACATAGGTATAGTGATCGACGACATCCTTGCCGAAACGGGCGGCCAGCAGCTTTTCGGCCAAAGCCATGCCGACGGCCGTGGAAATGCCCTGTCCCAACGGGCCGGTCGTGGTTTCAATGCCTTCCAAATGGCCGTATTCGGGGTGGCCGGCACAGCGCGAACCCAGCTGGCGGAAGCTTTTCAGCTGATCCAGCGTCGCCTGTTCGTAACCCGTCAGGTACAGCAGGCTGTACAGCAACATCGACCCGTGGCCGGCGGACAGGACGAAACGGTCGCGATCCGCCCAATGCGGGGCTTTGGCGTCGAATTTCAGGAATTTCGTGAACAGAACCGTGGCGACGTCCGCCATGCCCATCGGCATTCCGGGGTGGCCGGAATTGGCTTTCTGCACGCCCTCGGCGGCCAGAAAACGCACGGCGTTGGCTAAATCTTTATGGGAAACCATGAATCCTCCTTTAAGGAACAGTTGAGAGATTGAAAACAAATTTTTTCCTGTATAGCACATTTGGGGGCGACAAAAAAAGACTTCTTTAAAAAAATAACCGAAAAACAGCCGTCGGGCTTGAGAAAAGATCGAAAATGTGCCACAGTCGCAAGTGTTTTTTCAAAGGGGGAGGGCTTTATGGGCAAACTGGTTGATTTCACCTGTTCGCATTGCGGTTTCAAATTCGTCGGCAAATACGGAATCGGCAAAACCGATCTGGCGCTGGGGACGCAAAACTTCGCGTCCGAAGAGGAACGCGAGGTCGGCGTCAATTTCAACCAATACATCGTTGACAACCCGCACGAAGTCGATTTCATCCGGTCGCTGATCCGCAAAAACCGCCCCGTCATTTTGAAAACGTGGGAGCATCAGCCCTATTACTGCCCGCACTGCGCGCGGCTGTACAACCGGTTCACCTATCATTTCCTGTTCAAAAACGACGATTACGTTCCGCATTTCACCTGTTTGGATTGCGGGCGCGTTTTGGAAAAGCTGGAAATGAATCAGGCCGTCCTTTGCCCCGAATGTAAAAAAGGGCATATGCGCGCCGACGCCGTCACGGATTGGAAATAAAGGCGTCGCCCCAATCCGATTTGCGCGCGGCTTTGTAATCCGCTTCGTTTTTGAAAACCGTCCGTTCGCGCGCGCCGCCGGCTTCGCACAGCGTCAAAACGACTTTGTTTTTTTCGATTTTCGGCCGGCGCAATATCCGCGCGGAGGCGGCCGCGACCCGTTCGCGCGTCGCGATCAGGTAAGTGAACTTTTCATCCTCGAACGGGGCGTCGCCGTTTTTCAAAACGCGGTGCAGTTTCGACCGTTGGACGCGGCGCGCGAAATGGCACCAGCTTTCCGGACACGCGTTTTGATGCGGGCAGGGGGCGGCGATGAACGCGCCGTTTTTTATCAAGACCGTCCGGAACACTTTCATCCGGTCGAAACAGGTCGGAGTCGCCGGTTCGACGACGACCAAAGCTTGGCGCGCGGCCGCCCATAATTTCAGCAACGCCGTTGCGCGCGCCCCGTCCGGCAGTTCGTTCAGCACATAGCACGCCGTCACCAGATCCGCCGGTTCGACGGCGTCGGCGGTCAGGTCGAAACCGCGCCATTCGGGCGGGGCTGTGAAAAAATCGCCGCCCGCCGCCGTCAAGCTTTCCCCGACGCGGCGCATGGCCGGTTCGCGTTCCAGACACAGCGCGCTTTTCAAATCGAACAGGGATTGCGCCGCCCAAACGGCCGCCCCCGTTCCCGCGCCGGCGTCCGTCAGCGTTTCGGGGGCAAGGCCTGTTCCTTTCAGCTGTTGCAAAACAAAAGCAATCGCGCCGAACGTTGCGGGCATTCTGGCGACGGCGTAGGCGGCTGCTTCGTCCGCGTCAACGATCGTGCGGTCGGCGGCGCGTTCGTCCCTGTATCGGCGGCTGATCGCCCGCGCGTTGTTTTTCGCGGCGTTTCCGGCGGAAACCAAACGTTCCGCCGCCTGTTTCAAAACGGACGGCATTTCCATGGGTTACGGCCTTTTGCGTCCCCAGTCGATGATCGCGTTTTTCACGACGTTTCCGTCCTCTTTCGTTTGCAGGCTTTGTTCCAGCGAAGCGATCGCGTCCAGCGATTCGGACAGTTTGCGGGCTTGGATGCGGCGGTCGCGGTACTGCTTTTCGCTTTCGTCCGCCGTCTGTTCCCGCGCGGGGGCGAACAGCGGGGCGTCGTCCAGCGTGTTCACCGGCGCGGTTTTGTTTTTCAGCGCGGCGAACCCCGTGTCCAGCAGTTTGAAGATGTGGCGGTCGCGTTCGCGCACGGAATTGCGTCCCATGACGACGCCGATCAACCTTTTGCCGTCGCGCACGGCTGACCCGACGACGTGGTATCCGGCGGCGTCAACGTATCCGGTTTTCAATCCGTCGCCGCCTTTGTAAAACCGCGCGACAAGGTTGTGGTTGCCGTAATACCGCCGGCCGTATCGGAAACCGCGCACGGAAAACAGCTTGTAGTATTTCGGGAAATGCTGGATCAGCGCTTTGGACAGGATCGCCATGTCCTGCGCGGTGGTGACCTGATCCCTGTTGTGCAGGCCGGACGCGTTTTTGAACCGCGTGTTTTTCATGCCCAGTTCGCGCGCCGTGCGAGTCATTTTATCGGCGAACTGCGCTTCGGAACCGGCCAGCCCCTCCGCCACGACGACGGCGGCGTCGTTGGCCGATCGGGAAATCATCGCGAAAATCAGGTTTTCAACCGAAATGGTCGAGTTTTCTTTCAACCCCATGCGGGAACGCGGCATCCCCGCGGCTTTTTTGGAAACGGTGAACAGCTGGTCCATGCGGATTTCGCCCTTTTCCAGCGCGTCGAACACCAGATACAGCGTCATCATTTTCGTCAAAGAGGCCGGATACCGCTTTTCCGTCGCGTTTTCGGAAAACAGGACGCGGCCGGTTTCGGCTTCGACCAGCAGGGACGCGGTGCGCGTTTGCGCCATCGCCGGCGCGGCGAACGTCAACAAAACGGCGGTCAGAATTTTAACGGCGGCGTTCATTTTTCCCCTTTTTGCCCAACGGACGGACTTTAAGGCTTTTGCGTTAATTTATGCTTAATATAAACAGGCGTAGCATACGCGGACGCGCAAGTGTATAACGTCTGTCACGGAAAGGGGCGATCATGGCGAAAAAAACGCAGGAACGGGAACAGCCGCGGGACGGCATATTGACCAAGCCGAAAATCAAACGGCCGTCAATGTACAAAGTCGTCATGCTGAACGACGATTTCACGCCGATGGATTTCGTCGTTTCCCTGTTGCAAAGCATTTTCGGCCGCACGTTGCAAGAAGCGACCGAAATCATGTTGCAAGTGCATCAATCCGGCGTCGGCGTGTGCGGCGTTTACACGTTTGAAATCGCCGAAATGAAGGCCGCGCAGGTGGTCGAAGCCGCCCGCCGCAGCCAGCATCCCCTGCGTTGTGAAATAGAAAAGGCTTGACGGAAATGCTTTCCCCGAATTTGGAAGAAACGTTGCAGCAGGCGTTGCTGCTGGCCGCCGAAAGGGGGCAGGAATTCGCGACTTTGGAACATTTGCTGTTGGCGGCGACGGACGATCCCGAATCGCGGCCGCTGTTGAAACGGCACTGTTCGCCGCTGTCCGGTTTGCGCAAGGAGCTGATCGCGTTCATCAATACGGAATTAAGCGCGCTGGTGCAAAAAACGAATCCGCGCGATCCGCGGCCGACTCTGGCGTTTCAACGCGTTTTGCAGCGCGCCGCCGTGCAGGTGCAATCCAGCGGGCGCGATGTCGTCACGGCCGCCCACGTCGTCGCCGCCATGTTTTCCGAACAGGATTCCTTCGCCGTCTATCTGCTGGAAAAGTATGGTTTGACCAAAATGGACGTTGTGACCTACCTGACGCGCAGTTCGCCGATTTCCGGCATAGAGGAGGACGACGACGATTATTACGACGACGGCGGCGAAGGGCTGGAGGATTTCTGCCAAAACCTGAACGAAAAGGCCAAAGAGGGCAAGATCGACGCGCTGATCGGCCGCGCGGACGAATTGGCGCGCATGATCCGCGTTTTGTGCCGGCGCACGAAAAACAACCCGCTGCTGATCGGCGACCCCGGCGTCGGGAAAACCATGCTGGCCGAGGGGCTGGCCGCGCGCATCGTTGACGGCAAAGTCCCCGCTTTGCTAAAAAACGCCGTCGTCTATCGGCTGGACATGGGGGCGTTGCTGGCCGGCACGCGTTACCGCGGCGATTTCGAGGAACGGCTGAAAAATATTCTGGACGATTTGCGGGACGATCCGGACGCGATTTTGTTCATCGACGAAATTCACACGGTCATCGGCGCGGGCGCGACGGCCGGCGGGACGATGGACGCGTCGAATTTGTTGAAACCGGTGTTGACATCGGGGGAATTGCGGTGCATCGGTTCGACGACCTACAAGGAATTCCGGAACCATTTGGAAAAGGATCACGCCTTTTTGCGCCGGTTCCAGAAAATCGACATCAAGGAACCGACGGCGGACGAAACCGTCGCGATCCTGCGCGGAATCAAGGGCGCGTATGAAAAACACCATCGCGTCGTTTATACGGCCGAAGCGGTCAAGGCCGCGGTCGATTTGTCCGTGCGCTATCTGCACGACCGGAAGCTGCCCGACAAGGCGATTGACGTTCTGGACGAAGCCGGCGCGGTCAGGGCTTTGCAGTCCGGCCGCCGGAAAAAGCAGATCACGGCGTCCGATATCGAACAGGTCGTCGCCGAAATGGCGCGCGTTCCCGTCAAAACGGTCGGCGCGGACGATGTCGAGGCTTTGCGGTCGCTGGAACGCGATTTGAAGCTGACCGTTTTCGGGCAGAACAAGGCGATCGAAACGCTGGTTTCCGGTGTGAAAACGGCGCGCGCGGGGCTACGCGATCCGGAAAAACCGGTCGGGTCGTATCTGTTTTCGGGGCCGACGGGCGTCGGCAAAACCGAAGTCGCCCGCCAGCTGGCCAAAACGCTGGGCGTCGAGCTGTTGCGATTCGATATGTCCGAATATATGGAAAAACATTCGGTGTCCCGATTGGTCGGCGCGCCGCCGGGGTACGTCGGTTTCGATCAGGGCGGGCTGCTGACCGACGCGGTTGACCGCAACCCTTACGCCGTGCTGCTGCTGGATGAAATCGAAAAGGCACATCCCGACCTGTTCAACGTTTTGCTGCAGGTGATGGATTACGGAAAACTGACGGATTCCAACGGCCGGAAAATCGACTTTTCCAACATCATCCTGATCATGACGACGAACGCGGGCGCGGCGGACATGGCCAAACCCGCCATGGGGTTCGGGCGCGCGGAACGCACGGGCGAAGACAAAGAGGCGATCGAACGCCTGTTCACGCCGGAATTCCGCAACCGTTTGGACGCGATCGTGCCGTTTGAACGGCTGAACCGCGAAATCATGGGGCGGGTCGCGGACAAATTCGTTTCCCAGCTGGAATCGCGGCTGGCGGGGCGGAAAATCGAATTGGCGGTCAATTTTTCGGCGCGCGAATGGCTGATCGACAAAGGGTTCGATCCGAAAAACGGGGCGCGGCCGTTGGCGCGCGTGATACGGGAAAACGTCGAAAAGCCGTTGGCGGACGAAATCCTGTTCGGCAACCTGAAAAACGGCGGAACGGCGACGTTGACGGCCAAAAACGGCAAGCTGACGCTGGTGTGCCGCCCCGCGCCGTCGCCGAAAGGGAAAGAATCCGCGGAAGAGGAGCTGACCCTGTTGTAAGGGGACGGAAAAGCCGCACGCTTTTTTGTGTATTTTTGACTCGCCTTTTGACGTGTCAGCCGATATAACGGAATCCCGATAACGCGAATCAAAACGGAGTTTCCTTATGAGCAATTTTGACGTGACCGCGATCGGAACCGCATTTGTCGATGTCGTGGCAAATGTTACGGAAGATTTTCTGGAACATTATTCTTTGACCAAGGGACAGGGCAACGTCCTGCCCATTTCCGTTTTGCGCGAAATCCGCAAAAACCTGCTGGATTCCCGCGTCATCCCCGGCGGAACGGTGGCGAACGCCGTCGCGACGGTCGCGTCGCTGGGCGGCAGGGCGGCTTTCATCGGCAAGGCGTGCAACGACACGACGGGCGAGAATTTCAAGGCCGCTTTCGACAAGGACGGCGTCAAATCCTGTGTTCCTCTGGTGCAATTCGACCGCGACATCGATCGCGCGACGGCCAGATGTCTGGTGTTGGTGACGCCGGATCACGACCGCACGTTTGCGTTCAATTTCGGCGTGTGCGAGGAAATCGACGACGCCGACATTGACGTTGAAACAATCCGTAATTCGCGCATCCTGTTCATCGACGGGCAGATGTTGGTTTCCCGCCGCGCCCGTTCGGCCGTTTCTCTGGCGTTGAAAACCGCGAAAGACGCGGGCGTCAGGGTCGCTTTCAATATGCACGATTTGAATTTCCGCGCCGTCGCCGTGCAAGAGGTCATCGAAACCATCCGCACGCAGGCCGACATTCTGATCGGCAACGAACGCGAGATCCGCGGCTGTTTCGACATCGACCGCGAAACGACGGATATCACCGCTTTTATGGACGTTCTGGCGGACAGGGGGCAGATTCTGGCCATGACCCGCGGATCGAAAGGCGCGTGCATCTTTTCCGACGAAGGCGTGGCAACCGTCGCGTCCGAAAACCACCAGTCCATTGTTGACAGCACGGGCGCGGGCGACGCGTTCGCGGGCGGTTTCCTGTACGGTTTGGCGCAGGGGTTCAGCCTGCCCGCGGCCGGCAAGCTGGCGGCGTTGTCCGCGGCGGAAATCATCCGCATTTGGGGCGGGCGGCCGGAAAAATCGCTGGCGGCCGATTTGAAATCGTATCTGGACAGCGTCCGGCCGTAGTCGTTTTTAACGTTTAAACCTCTTCATTTCCGTTTAAAATTCGGGTACACTACTGCTTGATTTGACAAGGAGTTGCGTACTATGCACTGGTATGAAATGAAACTGCGCGGCCGCGGCCGCACAAATTCGGCCGTTTCGCAGGTTTGCCGGCCGGATCGTGTCGCGGATGTTCCAAAATATTTGGAACAGGTCGGACACAACGGCGTCATTATGCGCGGATCGGGTAGCAGCTACGCCGATCAGGCGATCAACACGGACGGCGCCGTGATGATGTCGGGACGGTTGGATTGCGTGCGGTCGTTTGATGAAAAAACGGGCGAGTTGGTCTGCGAACCGGGGGTGACCCTGCACACGATTACGGAGCTGTACGCTCCGCGCGGGTTCATGCTGGCCACGGCGACGGGGTCGGGACGCCACACGCTGGGCGGGGCGATCGCCGCCAACATCGTGGGCGTGAACGGGCATCAAAAAACGTCTTTGGCGAAATCGGTCAATTGGATTGATGTCGTGTTGGGCGACGGTTCGATCAAACGCGCCAGCCCGAAGGAAAACGCGGATCTGTTCCGCGCCGTCGTCGGCGGACAGGGATTGGTCGGCGCGATCGTTCTGATTTCCATTACGTTGGCGAAACGGCCGCAGGAAAACGTTCTGGTTGAACGCCGCCGAGTCGCCAATTTGAACGAATTGATGGAATCGCTGAAATCCGTTCGCAAAAACGCCGATTTCTGTTCGGTGTGGATTGACACGGCCGCGCGCGCGGACGCCGTGGGACGCGCCGTTCTGACATCGGCGTCTTTTACCGACGAACCGGTTTCCGTGCCGTTGTTTTCATTGCCGAAATTCCGGTTGCCCCTGCCTCATTTCGCGCTGCATCTGGCGTCAATGCCGTTTGTGAAAAATTTGCGCTACCGTTTCGCGTCAAAGGACGGGAAGCGCGTGGAAAAATACGAATCGTTCCTGTATCCGCTGGACAACATCCGCGTGTTTTCGCAAAGGGGCGTTTATCAGCTGCAGGCTTCGTTTTCCGAAGCCGAAGGGCCGCAGGCGATCCGCCGCATTCTGACCGAATTGTCGCAATCCCGAATCGGCGCGTGCCGCGCGGTTTTGGTGCTGACAAAACAGGACGACCTGTCGTATCTGGGGTCGGCTTTGCGCGGGTACACGATCAGCATGGATTTCATCCGCCGCAAAGGGTTGGAGGATTTCCTGAAACATCTGATCACGGTTGTCGGCGAACACAACGGCCGTGTGTCGGTGCAGGACGATGCGTTGATGGAACCGCGCAATCTGGTTTTGATGTACAAGCAGCAACTGGAAAAATTCATTCAGGCGCGGGATTTGTACGATCCGCAGAAAAAGTTCGATTCGGATTTCGGACGCCGCCTGTTCGCGAAAGAGAGGAAAGATGAACAATAAACGCACGTGGATTGTATTGGGGGCGTCGGGGGTGATCGGCCGCGCTTTCGCCCGCGAGGCGGCAAAGGACGGCAACGATGTCATCATGCTGGGACGCGAAGGCGAGGATTTGACTTTGGCCGCGCAGGACGTTCGCGCGCGCTATCCCGACGTGGATGTCGTGACGATCGCGCTGGACACGGCCAATCCGGATTCTTTTTCCAAAGTGGTGGAACAATGCGAATCCGCGGCGAAAAACATCATCAGCGTGTTTTCGTCGCTGGAAACGGCGTATTCGCAAAAGGAATGCGGCAAGGATTTGGGCAAAATTAAAAATATGTTCCAAATCAACTATTTCTCTCAGGTTTATTTTCTGTCGGCGGTTGCGCCCGTTTTGCAAAAACAGGCGTGCGGCGAAATCATCGTCATGGGTTCGACGGCGGGGGAATTCGGGATGCCAGACAACTACGCGTTCGGTTCGACAAAGGCCGCTTTGCACGTTTGGCTGCAGGGTTTTCAGGCGCAGATGGCGCAAAGCCATGTCGCCGTGACGACGGTGAAAACGGACGATTGGGACACGGTCGGCGAACGCAAAAAATCGTTTTTCCAACGCCCGATCAATCCGCAGGCCTGCGCCGCCGCGTGTTATCAATACGCGGGAAAAGGGTTTAAAATCCGCTATTTCCCGTGGTACGCGGGCGTTACGGTGCTGTTCCGGCGTTTTCTGCCGACCCGTCCGATGCGCAAATAAACGGCGGGGGCGGTCGTGCGTAAAACTGTTTTTCCGGATGCCTCTTTGTTGCGCGTGAACGACGGCGCGCCCGTCAAGGTCACTTTTGCCCAAGCGCGGTCGAACGGCCACATGGTCGGGTTTTACACGTTGGACGCGGGCGCGTTTCACGATATCAGGATTTTGTTCCCGAACGTCGGCGACACACTGATTCCGAATGTCAGTTCGGTGTTTTTGGGCAACAGGCTGACCGGAAAAACGCCCGTCTTTTTCGTCGTCGAAAACGGCAACACGCTGAACAGGGACGCCGCGTGGTTCAATGACGCCGCGGCGGGGCGCAACGGGTTTTGGCTGTTTTTGAAACGGCCGGAGGAACCGGACGCCGCGCCCGTTTTGGAACAGGGCGAAATCGTTTGGCAAAAAAACGGCGAAACGGTTGAACAGGCGACGCCGGCCGATTCCGGAACGCCCGCGCCCGTGCCGGTCTGGCAATCCAACAGCGGCCGCATTCATGTGGTCAAAGGCCGCGTTTTCCACAGCTTCGGATACGGTCTGCACCCCGAAATGAATCCGGACGCATCGCACCGTTTTTTGCTGGCGCCGCAAGAGGAAAACGCTTCGGTCGCGCTGAATTTCCTGACGGATGCGGCGCATCCCGAAAAACCGGAAATCACGCTGAACCTGCAAATCGGGGAACGGAATTTTCAGGCGTTGACGCGCAACCGGATCGTGAACGCGGCTTTGCCCGTGCCGGATCAAACGATATCATCCGCGACCGTCCGGATTCCGGACGAGTTTGAGGATACGCTGTATCTGGACGGATTTGAGGGGCAAAAAAGCCTGCCCGCCGTCGGAACGGTGTTTTCGATCGAAACGGCCGGAAATGTTTTGACGCTGACGGGCGAGGGGACGCCCGCGGTGTATGAAGCGTTGCTGTCCTGTGTGAAAATCAGGACGGAAGCCTCCGCACCGGCCAAAAGCCCCGTTTCCGTGACGTACCAAACGGCATCGGGCGAAATCGTCCAATCCGGCGAATCGGACATTCTGTCCGACAGTGTTTTGCCTGTGCCGTTGCTGACGGGACTGCCGTCGGTCAAACAGCCCGCCGCGGTCAAACCGTTGACGGAGGGGCTGTTCACTCCCGCCGAACCGCAGGATGAACTGCCGTCGTTTTTGACGCGTCCCGTCGCCGCCGCGGTCGAACCCGAACAAAAACCGCAGCTTAAGGGCGGGGCGAAAACCGCGCTGGTCACGGGCGGCGCGCACAAAATCGGGGCGGAAGTCGCCCGCGTGTTGGCGGCGAAAGGGTACAACGTGATCGTGCATTGCCATACCGCCGCGGCCGACGCCGCGCGGTTGGTCGAGGAATTGCGCCGGACGTATCAGGTCAAGGCGGCCTATTTCCGCGCGGATTTCGCATCCTATGACGAAACGGCCGATCTGGTCGAATCTGTGACGAAAACGTATGGCGCGCCGGATCTGTTGGTCAGTTGCGCGACCGTCGCGGCCGCCGGCGAAAATCCGCAGGGGTGGGACGAATGTTCGGCCGTCAACGCGCGCGCGCCGTTCATTTTGCTGCGTTCGTTCGCCAAGGCTTTGCCGAAAGGGAAAAACGGCTGTTTTTTGGCGGTGTTTCCGCGTCCGGCCGACGAATTGTCCGTCAATGCGTTCAGTTTGTCGGGAATCGGCGGATTGATCGAAATGGCGGCGCGGACGTTGCGGGACAACGTGCGCGTCAACGGCGTCGATTTTCCGGAAAAGATCGGGGACGCCGACGGCGTCCGCCGTGTGGCCGACGCCGTTTGTTTTATGGCGCAAACGCCGGTCGTATCGGGGCAGGTGCTGCATTTGGACGCCGAAAAAAGGAAGTGAAAAGTCGAGTCTGTCTTCCCTTTTTTCCCGTAGCCCTTGCCTGTCAACGAGTCATCCGTTTTACGCACAACTTATCCACAGGAGGACGCGGCTATTCCAACCGGAAAAATAAATCAAGAAAAAGTTATGAAAAAAAATTAAAAATAATACTTGATTATAAAAAATTACAAATTATCAATATGTTACGGGTTTTGCCTATAAAATAGGCAATGTGATGAAAAGCTAGGGAAACCCTTTGGTCAAGGGGGATAAAATCAGACTTTGCACAGAGTTATCCACAGGTTTGGGGAAAACTTCATAATTTGTTTAGGATTTGCGAAAAAAGGTTTTAATTCAATATGATAGATGAAAAAACAGCCGTTTTTCAGGCCGACGAATCAAACGAATCCGCGCCAAAACTGACAGGGGCGGCGTATGTCGCGGCGCATTTGCGGTTTTTTCCGGAACGGCCGGGGGTTTACCGGATGCTGGACGCGGCCGGAAAAGTCCTGTACGTCGGCAAGGCCAAAGTCTTGCGCCGGCGTTTGGAAAACTACGCGCATCCCGAACGGACGTGTATGCGCATCCAGCGCATGATTTCCCAGATCGACCGGATCGAAATCATCGAAACGACGACCGAGGCCGAAGCGTTCCTGTTGGAAAACGACCTGATCAAACGGTTGAAGCCCTATTACAACATCCTGTTGAAAGACGACAAAACGTTCCCGCACATTCTGATCACGACGCGTGACGAATGGCCGCAGGTGATGAAACACCGCGGCGCGCGGACGAAAAAGGGCGAATATTTCGGGCCCTTCGCATCGGTTCTGGCGGTGAACGAAACGCTGGCCGTTTTGCAAAAGGTGTTTTTGCTGCGATCCTGCACCGACAACGTTTTTTACCACCGCACGCGCCCGTGCCTGCTGCATCAGATCAAACGGTGCTGCGCGCCCTGCGCCGGTATGATCGCGCGCGAGGATTATATGCGGTTGGTTGACGAAGCGTGCGCCTTTATGCGCAACAAAAGCACCAAGGTGCAGGAACGGCTGGCCGTCCAAATGGAACAGGCCAGCGCGGAAATGCGTTACGAACAGGCGGCCGTTTTGCGCGACCGCATCCGCGCCCTGAACCAGATTCAAATGCAAAGCAGCGATTTGGACGGCATCGCCGATTGCGATGTCGCGGCGATTTATACGGACAAGGAACAAAGCTGCGTGCAGGTGTTTTTTTACCGCGGCGGGCGCAGTTGCGGCAATTTCGCGGCGTTTCCGGCGCAAACGTCGGGGCGGACGGACGGCGAAGTTTTGCAGGCTTTCCTCGGCCAGTTTTATATGACGCACACGCCGCCGCGGGAAATTCTGCTGTCAACGGCGCTGCCCGACGCCGATGTCGTCGCGCAGGCGTTCGGCGCGAAATCGGGGGCGGCCGTCAAGCTGACGGACAACGCGCGCGGCAATCGCAAACGGTTGGTCGATCGTGCTTTGATGAACGCGAAAGAGGCGTTGATCCGCCGCCGGTGCGAGGGGGCGGCGCGCGCCGAATTGCTGGAGGAGTTGCGCGAACTGTTGCACATCAACCACCCGATCGAACGCGTCGAAACCTACGACAACAGCCATATTCAGGGGACAAGCGCGGTCGGTGCGATGGTGGTCGCGACGCCCGACGGGTTTGACAAGAAATCGTACCGCAAATTCAACATTTCGTGGGACACGTTCACCCCCGGCGACGATTTCGGCATGATGCGCGAAGTGCTGACCCGCCGGTTCAAACGCGGGTTGGCGGAACACAATCTGCCGGATGTCGTGTTCATTGACGGCGGCGAAATTCAGCTGCGCGTGGCGTTGGAAGTGCTGAAAGAACTGAACGTCCCCGATGTCGTCGCCGTCGGCGTGGCCAAAGGCGTTGACCGCAACGCGGGCAAGGAAACGCTGCATTTCGCCGACCGGCCGCCGCTGCATTTGGAATTCGACAATCCGCTGTTGCACTATATCCAGCGTCTGCGCGACGAAGCGCACCGTTTCGCGATCGGCACGCACCGGATCAAACGGCGCAACGACACGCTGGTGTCGGCTTTGGACGGCATCGCGGGGATCGGGGCAAAGCGCAAAAAAGCGTTGCTGCAGCATTTCGGATCCGTGCGCGCGATCAAAGCCGTCAGCGCCGACGAAATCGCCAAAGTCGATGGGATCAGCCCGACGCTGGCCAAGCAGATCTTTGACGCTTTGAAATGAAAAAAAAACAGCCGCCGAACCTGTCAAAGGCGCGGCGGCCGTGTTTTACCCGTACCGGAATGTCAGGCGATCGCGCCGTGACAATGTTTGTATTTCTTTCCCGAACCGCACGGGCAGGGCGCGTTGCGCGACACTTTGCCCCATGTGGACGGGTCGTTCGGGTCGATTTCGTCGGATTGCGTGTATTTGAACGGGCTTCTGTCCAATTCGCGGTCGATTTCGCGCTGCGACGCCGACGGGTTGCCGAACGCGTCGGTTTCCAATTCGTCGTGGTGCGCGGTCATTTCCTGCTGACGGCGGCGGTTTTCCTCAATCGCTTCGACGGTTTCGGGCGCCAGTTCGACGTGCGTCAGGAACTGCGTCACCTGTTCGCGCATATTGCCGATCATGCCGCTGAACAGGTAAAAAGCCTCTTTTTTGTATTCGTTCAAGGGGTCTTTTTGGCCGTAGGCGCGCAAAACGATCGTGTGGCGCATATATTCCAACACCTGCAGGTGTTCTTTCCAAACCTGATCCAAAATCTGCAAAGTGATGTTCTTTTCGATCATGTTCATCAGGTCGTCGCCGAACAGCCGACGCTTGGCGGCCATTTTTTCGTCGGCGGCCTTTTGCAGGCGTTCCGTCAGCTCTTGCGTTCCGATGCCTTCGCCGATCCACGAATCAATCGGCAAAGTCAGCCCCAGCAGACGTTCGACGTCCTCTTTCAGCGCGGCGACGTTCCAATCGTCGGCCGCGGCGTCTTCGGGCGTATAGGTTTCGGTCATCGCCGCGATGATTTCGTCGCGCATATCCTTGATCGTGTCGGTGATCGAATCCGCCATCATCAATTCCCTGCGCTGGTCGTAAATGACTTTGCGCTGGTCGTTCATCACGTTGTCGTATTTCAACAGGTTTTTGCGGATGTCGAAGTTGCGGGCTTCGACCTTTTCCTGCGATTTTTGCAGCGTTCTGGAAATCCACGGGCTGGAAATGACGTCCGTGTCGTCCATGCCGCCCAGCGGTTTCAGGAATTTTTCGATCCTGTCCGCGCCGAAAATGCGCAACAGGTCGTCCTGCAGGCACAGGAAGAATTTCGACGCGCCGGGGTCGCCCTGACGTCCGGAACGGCCGCGCAGCTGGTTGTCGATGCGGCGGCTTTCGTGGCGTTCCGTGCCGATGACGTACAGACCGCCCGCTTTCATGGCGATTTCGCGGCCTTCGTCGATTTCCTTTTTGATTTCGGCGATGCGGCGTTCGCGTTCGGCGGGATCGGTCACGTCGGCCAGTTCCTGTTCGACGCGCATTTCCAGATTGCCGCCCAGCTGGATGTCCGTGCCGCGGCCGGCCATGTTCGTGGCGATTGTGATCGCGCCGGGCATTCCCGCCTGTGCGATGATGTACGCTTCCTGTTCGTGGTGGCGCGCGTTCAAAACGTTGAATTTCAGCTTTGTTTCCCGACGCAGGCGGTCGGCCAGCTGTTCCGATTTTTCAATCGAGGTCGTGCCGACCAGAACGGGCTGTTTGCGGGCGGCGCATTCCTTGATCAGTTCGATGACGGCCTTTAATTTCTGGTCTTCCTTCCAATAGATTTCGTCCTGATGGTCGATGCGGATGCACGGTTTGTTCGTGGGGATGTCGATGACCTCCAACCCGTAGATTTCGGCGAATTCGGGCGCTTCGGTCATCGCGGTGCCCGTCATGCCGGCCAGTTTCGGATACAGGCGGAAATAGTTTTGGAACGTGATCGACGCCAGCGTCTGGTTTTCCGGCTGGATCTTGACGCGTTCCTTGGCTTCCAAAGCCTGATGCAGGCCGTCGGAATAGCGGCGTCCCTCCATCATGCGGCCGGTGAATTCGTCGATGATGACGACCTGACCGTTGCGCACGATGTAATCGACGTCGCGCTGGAACATTTTGTGCGCTTTCAACGCCTGATCGACATAGTGGATGACGGGCGCGTTCACGGCGTCGTACATGGCGCCGGTGATCAATCCGGCCTGCTGCAGCAATTCCTCCATGTACAGGGTGCCGCTTTCGGTCAGGGAAACGGTGCGCTGCTTTTCATCCTTTTCATAATGTTCGGGTTTCAGCTTGGGGATCAGCGCGTCCACCTGAATGTATTTGTCCGACGAATCCTCGGCCTGACCGGAAATGATCAAAGGCGTTCTGGCTTCGTCGATCAGGATGGAGTCCACTTCGTCAACGATGGCGAAGTTGAACGGCCGCTGCACCATGTCGTCGATCGAAAATTTCATGTTGTCGCGCAGATAGTCGAACCCGAATTCGTTGTTCGTCCCGTAAGTGATGTCGCAGGCGTAGGCGGCGCGGCGTTCCTCGTCCGACATATCGTGCAGGATCGACCCGACCGTCATGCCCAGAAAACGGTAGATGCGCCCCATCCATTCCGTGTCGCGTTTGGCCAGATAGTCGTTGACCGTGACGACGTGGACGCCCTTGCCCGTCAGCGCGTTCAAATAAACGGCCAGCGTCGCGACCAGCGTTTTGCCTTCGCCCGTGCGCATTTCGGCGATCTGTCCGCGGTGCAAAACTATGCCGCCGATCAGCTGGACGTCGAAATGGCGCAATCCGATGGTTCGTTTGGACGCTTCGCGCACGACGGCGAACGCTTCGGGCAGGATGTCGTCCAACGTTTCCCCGTCGGCCAGCCGTTGTTTCAGCGCGGGGGTCTTGTTTTTCAGCTCTTCATCGGACAACGCCGCGATTTCGGGTTCCATCGCGTTGATTTTCGCGACGGTTTTATACAAACCCTTGACGTACCTGTCGTTCGCGCTGCCGAAAATTTTGCGCATCAAAGAACCGATCATGACAAAACCTCTTTATAATAAAATAAAAACACACAAGTTAAGCCCACAAAGCCGCGCGTGTCAATCGTTCAGTTGGGCATCCCCGCCGAAAAAACATATTTTTCGGGCGTCCGGCGGAATTTTAAATCTTTACCCGTTTTTGAAAGGTGGTATGATATCCGTCAGTCAAAACCAACATTGCAAGAAAGGTTGAAACAATGTCCAAAAAAGTTATCACCGGCGCTTTGGCCGTCCTGTGCTTCGCGATGCCGGCGCAGGCCGCCAAGTCAAAGGCGGCGGCTGTCGCGACGGATCTGGTCGTCGCCACGGTTGACGGCAACAAAATCACGCTGTCCGAAATCGAAACCGCGCGTTCGTCGAACCCGCAGCTGGGCGCCATGCCGTTGGAAACCGTTTACGAACCCTTGCTGGACAACATCATTGATTTGAACGTTGTCGCCGCCGCGGCCAAGGCCGAAAAGGTGCAGGAAACGCCCGAATACAAAAAGATGCTGAAGGATTTTGAAAAATCCCTGCTGGCGCGTTACTATTTGGAACAGCGCGCGAAAAAGGAACAGACCAAGGAAAAGCTGGAAGCGTTGTACGAACAGTTCAAAAAGGATAATCCCCCGCAGGAAGAAATGTCCGCCGCCCACATCCTGCTGAAAACGGAAAAGGAAGCGCGCGACGTGATCAAACAGCTGGAAAAGGGCGCCGATTTCGCGGAACTGGCGAACAAGCTGTCCGAAAACAAAGGGCTGAAAGACGGCGATCTGGGATATTTTTCGCGTGAATTGATGGTTCCCGAATTTTCCGAAGCGGCTTTCGCCATGAAAGAAGGCGAAATTTCCAAACAGCCCGTCAAAACGAAATTCGGATACCATGTGATCAAAGCCGGCCCCCGCCGTTTGGCCGAACCCCCGAAATTCGAGGAAGTCGAACGCGAATTGATGCAGATGCAGGCCGCTAAAACCGTTGAAGACACGATGGCCAAACTGCGCAAAAAAGCCAAGATCGTTAAGACGCCGGTCAAATTCGGCGCCGACGGCAAAGTCACCGCGAAATAATCGCGACGTTTTCGGAAAAAGCCCTCCCGTCCGGAGGGCTTTTTTGTGTGTCCGAACGTCGGGGCGGCGTTTTTCACGAAACGGCGGCGATAAAAAGGCAATAAAAAACCCCGCGCGGCGGCGGGGTTTTTCAAAACGCGGCGGCGTTATTTCGGCGCGATCACCATGGTGATCTGTTTGCCTTCCAATTTCGCCGGATGTTCGACTTTGGCGTATAAATCCGAATCTTCGACAACGCGCGCCATGATTTCTTCGCCCTGTTCCTGATACGCCATTTCACGGCCGCGGAAACGCAGGGTGAATTTGACTTTGTTGCCTTCGGAAATAAAGCGCTGCGCGTTACGCAATTTGACTTCGTAATCGTGCGTGTCGATATTCGGACTCAGCTTGATTTCCTTGATTTCGACAACTTTCTGGTTTTTGCGGGCTTCCGCTTTTTTCTTTTGCAGTTCATAGCGGTATTTGCCCAGATCCAGAATTTTGCAAACGGGCGGATTGGCGTTCGGCGAAATTTCGATCAGATCCAAACCCGCTTCGTCGGCCATGCGCAACGCTTCGCGCACGGAAACAACCCCGACGTTCTCGCCGTCGGCGCCGATCAGGCGGACTTCTCTCGCCGTAATGTCTTTGTTGGCACGCGGCCCCTCACGGGTGGGCGATGCCTGTGTCGTATCGGTAGATATAAAAAGCCTCCATCAGTTAAGGTTAGTCTTCAATATGCGGCCACGCCGCTTCGGCGGTCAGTTTAGCAACTACGTCGCCAAGTGCAAGCGTTTCTTGCTTTTCCTGTCCCAAACGTCTGATCGTGACGGTTTTGTCGGCGGCTTCTTTTTTGCCGATGACCAGCACGACGGGAACCTTTTTCAACGAATGTTCGCGGATCTTGTAGCTGATCTTTTCGTTGCGCAGGTCGATTTCGGCGCGGATGCCGGCCTTTTTCAACGCTTTTACAACCTCGGCCGCGTATTCGTCGCCGTCGTCGGTGATCGTTGCGACGACCGCCTGAACGGGGGCGAGCCAGAACGGGAATTTGCCCGCGTAATGTTCAATCATGATGCCCGTAAAGCGTTCCAGCGAACCGAACAAAGCGCGGTGCAACATGATCGGGCGGTGTTTTTCGCCGTCTTCGCCGATATAGGAAACGTCGAAACGTTCCGGCAGGTTCATGTCAACCTGCAGCGTGCCCAGCTGCCATTCGCGGCCGATCGCGTCTTTGACCTTGAAGTCCAGTTTCGGGCCGTAGAACGCGCCGTCGCCGGGGTTCAGCGTGTATTTGTACCCCATGTCGGTCAACGCCTGCGCCAACGCGGTTTCCGTCTTGTCCCACAATTCGTCGGCGCCGATGCGTTCGGCGGGGCGGGTGGACAGTTTGATGCTGACGTCTTTCAATCCGAACGCGTCGTAGATGTCCAGCATCAGGCGGACGACCTTCTGGCATTCGTCTTCCAGTTGTTCGGGCGTGCAGAAAATGTGCGCGTCGTCCTGCGTGAACGCGCGAACGCGGAACAATCCGTGCAGAGCGCCCGACGCTTCGTAGCGGTGGACGCGGCCGAATTCGGCGATGTACTGCGGCAGGTCGCGGTAGGATTTGATGCCCTGTTTGAACACCAGAATACCGCCGGGGCAGTTCATCGGTTTGACGCAGAAAACGCGGTCTTCGATCGTGGTCGTGAACATATTTTCGCGGTACCAGTCCCAATGCCCCGACGTTTCCCACAAAACGCGATCCATAATCTGCGGCGTGTTGATTTCGACATAGCCGACATCGTTTTGCCGTTTGCGCAGATAGTTGATCAGCGTCTGGAACAGCGTCCAGCCGTGCGGGTGCCAGAAAATGTCGCCGGGGGCGACGTCCTCGAAATGGAACAGATCCATTTCGCGTCCCAGCTTGCGGTGGTCGCGTTTTTCGGCCTCTTCCAGCTGAACCAGATAGGCGTCCAGAGCTTTTTTGTCCGCCCAAGCCGTGCCGTAAATGCGCTGCAGCTGTTCGCGCGAAGAATCGCCGCGCCAATACGCGCCCGCGACCTTCATCAATTTGAACGCCTTGCCGACCTTGCCCGTGGATGGCAGATGCGGACCGCGGCACAGGTCGATGAAGTCGCCCTGACGGTAAAAGCTGATCACCGCGTCGGCGGGCAGGTCTTCGATCAGTTCGACTTTGTATTTTTCGCCTTTTTTCTTAAAGAAAGCGATGGCGTCTTCGCGGGATTTTTCCTCGCGCACGACGGGTTCGTCGCGATCCACGATTTCCGCCATGCGTTTTTCGATGGCTTCCAAATCGGCCAAAGTGAACGGTTTTTCCCGCGCAAAATCGTAATAGAAGCCGTTTTCGATCGCCGGTCCGATCGTCACCTGCGTTTCGGGGTACAGTTCCTGCACCGCCTGCGCCATGACATGCGAACAGGTGTGGCGGATGATGTCCAGCCCTTCGGGCGATTTCGCGGTGATGATGTCGATGTCGGCGTCGGACGCGATCGGCGTCGCCAGATCCTGCAGTTTGCCGTTGACTTTGATCGCCAAAGCCGCTTTGGCCAGTCCCGCGCCGATTTTGGCGGCGATTTGCGCCCCGTCGGTCGCTCCGTCGAATGACAGCACCGAGCTGTCGGGAAGTTTAATCGAAACCATGAAAACAGTCTTCTTTCATATTAAAGTTTTAGATGCGCGCATTGTAATTCCGCTTTGTCCCGTATTCAAGACCTAATCCGCTTTTTTTCCGTCGATAATGCCCATATACAGGTTGGGAAACGTTTTCAGCATACTTTGTTCGTCGCCGACGCAGGCGAAGTAAAACAGCGGCTTTTCCCCCGAAACGACGGAAAGCGCGTTCAACGGCCGGCAGATGTCGTTCAAAAAGGGAAAGGCCGTGTGCCCGACCGCGACGAACGCGCCGTCGTGGTTGTTGATGACCTCCGCGGTTTTTTCCTTGAACTTGCCGTATCCCGTAATGCCGTAGGGGGCGATCGCCCATGTCGAATCCATTTGCGTCGAAAAGCTCAGCGCCCGCGACCGCGGATGCCGTTTCAGCAAATCGACGACCAGATGCGTGGACGGTTCGTTTAAAATGAAAATCAGCGAATTGTCCGGAATGTCAAACCCGTTCGGAAACGCGATGACGCTTTTGCGGCCGCGCAGGTGGCTGGTTTCCGACGCAAACGGCGTGACCAGCAACGCGGCGCAGACAAAAACGCACAAAGGGACATAGGCGCGCCGGAACAGTTTTTTCGATTTCGGCGCGACGGACAGCAGGGCGGTTCCGAACAACACCGGCAAAACGGTTTCAAACGGGATGACGTAGCGGATGATGGAAAAGAAAAACAGCCAAACCAGAAACGACGTTCCCGCGAACGTCATCAAAAACAACGTTTGCGGCCGCGGTTTCGGCGCGTTTTCAAACGCCCTCGAACACAGGAAAATTGCGCCGAACAGGTACATGAAATAAAACCGCGCGTCCGTGAACCGGTAAAATCCGACCAGTTCTTTTTTCTTTGTGTGATTGATCATTTCCAGCGGGACGGACAGGGCGCGGCCGACGGATCGGGCGGCGACGTGGATTTGGTCGCGCGTGTTGATTTCCGGAAACCACGGGGATTTGAAAACCGCGTTGAACAGCGGGAAAAACGGGCTGTCGTAGTTTTTGTACATCAGATACATCCAGTATCCGTTGAACGCCAGAAATCCGGTCAGTCCGCCCGCGATGAACAAAAGCAGCGCCTTGACGGAGGCGGACGAAATCCGATTGCGAAACAGGATGAACGCGATCCCCGATGTCAGGCAGTAAATCGCCGACGTGTATTTCAGCCCCGCGGCCGATCCCAGCAGCATACCCGCGATGAATACGGTTTTCAAGTTTGCCGCGCCTGTCGGAGTGGCGATCAGCTTCAATAACAGGTAAACACCGGTCAGGACAAGGATCGAAACGGGGATTTCGTTGGTCGAACTGCCGATTTGAAACCATGTTGCAAACCCCGTTGCGCCGGCGCACAGCGACAAAACCGCCGCGATCCGCCCCCTGCGCGTCGATGTGTCGAAAAACAGGCGGTTGATCAGGAACAAAACGTACATCAGCCCGCCGAAATACAGCCCCGTAAAGAAACTGTACAGCGGGACGCGGTCGTTGAACGCGCGGATCAGCAGATAGACGACGCCGTCCGCCAGCGGGTTGAAAAACGACATGATGAACGCCGGCGCCAAATCGAACCCGACGCGGCCGTTCAGCAGGGCGAACCCGTTGTAATAGTGGTAATTGTACAAATCCCACGTGTTTTCATGGCGCAGGACGGCGGAAACCAGCCCGCCCGCGATCAAAAACAGGAAAAAGACGAAAATCCCCTTTCGCTTCGCCGTCATTTGTCCGCGTTCGCCTTTTCGATGATTTCACGGTAAAGGGCGATTGTCTTTTCGCACATTTTCGTTTTGGAAAAATCGTCGCGTACGCTTTTGACGGCGGCTTCGGTCATTTTCTTTTTCCCCTCCGCGGTCATGTCCAGCATGGCGTCCAGCTTTTGCGCCAAATCGGCGGCGTCGCCGTGTTTGAACAAAAATCCCGTTTCGCCGTCGCGGATCGTTTCCGTCGCGCCGCCGTGGTCGGGACCGACGACCAGCCGCCCCATCGCCTGCGCTTCGGGGACGACGCGGCCGAACGCCTCCGGATCGGTGGAGGCGGACACGACGATGTCGGACAGCATATAGGCCACGTCCATTTCGCTGCAATGGTCAACCATTTGCACAACGCCCGTCAGCCCCAGCTTTTTAATCTTCCGTTCCAGTTCGCGGCGGTATCCCGTCCGCCCCTGATCCGAACCGACGAACAGACAGCGCACGTTTTTGTGTTTCATTTGCGCCAAAGCGTCCAGCATGACGATCTGGCCTTTCCAACGGGTCAGACGGCCGGGCAGCATGATGACGGGCAAATCTTCGGGCAGACGCCATTTTTGCGACAGGGCGATCATGCGTTCCTGCGACACTTGCGCCGTGTTGAACCGGTCGATGTCGGCGCCGCGGTGGATGACGCGGATCGTTTCCGGATCCTTTTCGGGATAGTGTTCCAGAATGTAACTTTTGATAAAGTTCGACACGGCGATCGTCATCACGCCGTCGATCATAACCTTGTTGTATCCTTTTTTAATATTGAACGGCCCCATGTTGTACGCGCCGTGGAACGTCGTCAAAAAGGGGACGCCCGTCATTTCGCACGCCCATTTGGCGCACCACGCCGGCGCGCGGGATCGGGCGTGAACGATGTCAACGTTCTTTTCTTTGATGATTTTCGCCAGCTTCGCGGCGTTGCGGCGCATGGTGAACCAGTTTTTTGAATAAACGGGCAAAGTGATATGTTCCGTTCCGCCGCGTTCCAGATCGTGCACCAGCCGCCCGCCGCCGGAAACGACAACGGATGTCCAGCCGGCGTCTTTGATCGCGGCGGCGATTTCGGTCGTGCCGCGTTCGACGCCGCCGGTTTCCAGGCGCGGCAGGATTTGCAGGATGACGGGTGTCTTTTTTTGATCAGTCATGATTCTTTCCGATTCGTTTCAAAGTTAAAGCGGGCCGCCGTAGGGACGGCGTTCGCGGTATCCGGCTTTGCGCATACAACGCGCGTAACGCCAGTAAATGACGGTTTTCGACGGGGTGGCCGTGTTGACGAAAACGGGCATCGCGCCGGGGTAGGGGGAATAGTTCGCCCAGATGCCGCCGTCTTTCAAATTCAACCGCAGATCCAACGTTTCGGGCGACATCGGGTCGAAACTGATGCGCCGCCACGGCCAGAAATCGGCTTGGCTCAGACATTTGTTGTGGTCGCTGACGAACCTGTCCGCGCCGGTGTTGTCCTTCGCCCAATAATAAACGCGCGTCGGCGAAGAACAGGCGGTCAGCAACAGGCAAAGGGCGAACAGTCGGCAAATGCGTTTCATGGCGGTATCCTTAAAAATCCAAATCCCCGTAATGCGGCGCGGCGATGACGCCCGTGATCCGGTCGGCCAGAACGGGACGGAACGACGGGCGTGATTTGACGCGTGCGTACCAGTTTTTCGTTTCCTCGAACGCGGGCAGGCCGTTTTCCGTTTTGTCCCAAGGCACTTCGCCGATGTAATCCAGCACGGAAAATTGCGCCGCCGCCGCGAAATCGGCCATGGAAAACGCTTCGCCGGCCAACCAGTTGCGCTGTTTCAACAGCCATTCCATATAATTCATATGTCCGGCCAGATTCGTTTTCCCCGCGCGGATCGCGTCGGAATCCGGCACGCCGCCCGTCAGCCGTTTCATAATCTTTTCACCGGCCAGATAATAAGTGACTTCGTGGAAAAACTTGTCGTCGAACCAATCGCACAGGCGGCGGACTTCGGCTTTGTCGCGGGCGTACGCGCCGAACAGGGGGCGCGACGTGATTTCGTCGATGTATTCGCAAATCGGACGGTGGCCGCACAGGATGTGGCCGTCGGGTTCTTCCAGCACGGGGACTTCGCCCGCCGGATTCATGGCCAGAAACTCCGGCCGGTATTTCCACGGTTCTTCGGTTTTCGTCGTGAATTCCAGCCCCTTTTCCGCCAGCACAAGACGCACCTTGCGGGAAAAGGGGTCGGCCGGATGATGGTAAAGCGTGTACATGGCGGATTTCCTGAAAATAACGACAGTCCTTTTTATTTTTTATCGAAAAATGGTTTATAGCTTGTAAATTTTGAAAAAAAACTTCACAGTGTCCGCGTCATTATTCAATGTGATGAAAGGATACGCCCATGCTGCAAACGATCGTTCTGGCTTTGGTGCAAAGCGCCACCGAATTTCTGCCGGTCAGTTCGTCGGCGCACCTGATTTTGGCACCGCGGCTGTTCGGATGGCCGGATCAGGGAATGGCCGCGGATATCGCGTTGCACGTCGGGACGCTGTTTTCCGTCGCGCTGTATTTCAGGCGGGATGTCGCCGCCGCGGTTTTGGGCGGGTTGGATTTGCTGAAAAGGGCGTTTTCGACGCCGCGGGCGCGCTTGGCGCTGAATTTGGGCGTCGCGTGCGTCCCCGTGTTCCTGATCGGATTCTTTTGCAACGATTATATCGAGGAAAATTTCCGCAGTCCGCGGGTGATCGCCGTTACCGCGATCGTTTTCGGCGTTTTGCTGTATCTGGCGGACAAAACCGGCAAGACGGAGGGGAATGTCGCGGATATGACGGTCAAACAAGCGTTGCTGATCGGCGCGGCGCAGGTGCTGGCGCTGATTCCGGGGGTCAGCCGGTCGGGCGTGACGATGACGGCGGCGCGGGCGTTGGGAATCGGGCGCGCGGAATCGGCGCGTTTTTCGATGCTGCTGTCCGTTCCGACGATCGGCGCGGCGGGCGCACTGGGCGTTTTAAAGCTTTTGACGGCCGCCGAATCGCAAACGCTGTCCGTTCCGGAAATCGGGACGGGCGTTTTGCTGTCGTTCGCGGGCGGCGTTCTGGCGATCGGATTTTTGATGAAATGGCTGAAAAACTCTTCGTTCGCGGTGTTCGCGGCGTACCGGATCGCGCTGGGGATTTATCTTTTTTATATTTTTTGATTTTTTTTGTTGACGAACGGTTCGCTTCGTAATAAAAGAACGGCTGTAGCTTGTTTTGCCCAAATGGCGGAATTGGTAGACGCGCTAGCTTCAGGTGCTAGTACTCGCAAGGGTGTGTAGGTTCGAGTCCTATTTTGGGCACCAAGACAAGCTTCTAAAGGCAAGGGGCGGTTTTCAGCCCCTTTCTTTTTTGGACGAAAGGGGAATGGAGTCAATGACGCAAATTTACTTTCACGAAGGGGATTTGCCCGCGTCTGTTCATTTTTCGGGCGCCGTGGCCGTCGATACCGAAACGATGGGGTTGGAATTGCACCGCGACCGGCTGTGTCTGGTTCAGCTGGGGGACGGCAAGGGAAACGCCCACATCGTCCGTTTCAAAAAAGGGTGCTATGACGCGCCGAATCTGAAATCGTTGCTGCGGGACGTCTCTGTTTTAAAGATTTTTCAATACGCCCGATTCGATGTCGCGGCGCTGTATTTGTATCTGGGGGTCGTGTGCGCGCCGGTCTATTGCACCAAGGTCGCGTCCAAAATCGCCCGCACGAACGCCCCGTCGCACAGCCTGAAATCGCTGTGTTCGTCCCTGTTGGGCGTCGAACTGGAAAAGGAACAGCAGTGTTCCGACTGGGGGGCGGACGAATTGAGCGAAGAACAGCTGAAATACGCCGCGAACGACGTTTTGTACCTGCACGCTTTAAAGGAAAAGCTGGATGCTTTGCTGGAACGCGAAGGGCGCGCGGCCTATGCGCGGGCGTGTTTTGATTTTCTGCCGCACGTCGGCATGATGGACATCGCGGGGTTTGATTGCTGCGATGTTTTGGTTCACTGATTTTTCAACGGGGATTTTTCGATGCTGACCTCCGCCGATCTTTTGCAAACAGCCCATTACGTTCTGGATTTGGAAAGCGAATCCTTGAAACTGCTGTCCGACAGTCTGGACGATTCGTTCGTTCAAGCGGTGAACGCGATCAACGCGGCCAAGGGGCGCGTCGTCATCACCGGCATGGGCAAAAGCGGACACGTCGGCCGTAAAATCGCCGCGTCGCTGTCGTCGTTGGGGACGACGGCGTATTTCGTCCACCCCGGCGAAGCCAGCCACGGCGATTTGGGCATGATCGAACCCGACGACATCGTGATCGCGCTGTCCAATTCCGGCGAAGCCCCCGAATTGGGCGACATCATCGCGTTCTGCCGCCGTTTCGGCATCAAGATCATCGGCATGACCGGTAAACGCGACAGCACGTTGGGGCGTCAGTCCGACGTTGTGTTGTGCCTGCCGCCGATCAAGGAAGCCTGCCCGTTCGGCATGGCGCCGACGACTTCGACGACGCTGATGATGGCGCTGGGCGACGCTTTGGCGATCGCTTTGCTGAAAATGCACAATTTTTCCAAGGACGAATACAAACTGCGCCACCCCGGCGGCAAACTGGGCAAAATGATGCTGACGGTCGCCGATTTGATGCATTCGGGCGATGAAATGCCCTTGGTTAAACCGGATTTGAATATGGCGGACGCTTTGGTTGAAATGAGCGACAAGGGATTCGGATGTCTGGGCGTGGTTGACGATGCGGGCAAATTCTGCGGCGTGTTCACCGACGGCGACTTGCGCCGCGCCATGGCGCCCGATTTGCTGACGAAAACGATCGGCGACGTGATGACGCGCACGCCGAAAACGACGACGGCGCAGACATTGGCGATTGACGCGTTGCGCGTTATGAATACGACGGGCAAGGGCATCACCAGTCTGTTCGTCCTTGACGCGGACAATCGTCCGGTCGGATTGTTGCATATGCACGACTGTCTGCGCGCCGGAGTCGCCTGATGGTCGGAAAGGTGGTCGATATCAGCGATGTCAAGTGGGGCAAAACCCGCACGGCGGGCGCGGCCGATTGGCAGCGTCGCCAGACAAAGCGGATGAATCGCCACAGCCGTCTGGTCGTTTCCCTGAAAGTTCTGTTCCCCAGTTTGGCGGCCGTTTTGGTCGGGTTGGTGATTCTGTGGCCGCAAATGATGGCACAGCAGGAGGAAAACGTTTCCCTGATCGCCGAAGAGGTGGACAAGCTGAAACTGCCCGACGATCAGGCAATGGTCAATCCGCGTTTTTTCGCCGTTGACGCGGCCGGCGAACCGTTCAATATGACGGCGCAGACCGCTTATGAGCTGGAGGGCGACACCCGCCGCGTCCAGCTGAACGGGATCAAGGCTGATTTGTTGCGCAAAGGCGACCGTTGGTACGCTTTGGACGCCGAAACGGGCATCTATTCGCAGGCGGACGACACGATGGAATTGCTGAAACAAGTCAACCTTTATACCGAAACCGGCGACGAAATCGAAACGACGCAGGCGTTGATCGACATGAAAAACCGCAATGTTCGGGGAGACAGGGACGTGTTTGTCCGCACGCCGGCCGGATTCGCCCGCGCCGAAGGATTTTCAATCACGAAAAACGGAACGGTCGTCCGCCTGACGGGCAGGACGAAGGCCGTTTTCTATCCCGACAACGAGGAAGAGTGAAATGCGCCGCAATCAACAAATATTTTTCGCCGCTTTTCTGGCCGTTTTAACGATGACGGGTGTCGCGTCCGCCAAAAAGGCGGAAAAACCGCAGCAGGTCGAATTGACATCGGAAGGCGGGCTGGAATGGGACGCCAACAAAAAAACGCTGACGGCGGAAAAAAAGGCGCTGGTCGTGCGCGGCGACACGGCCATGGGGGCGGACAAGATCACCGCCTATTACAAGGACGGCGAAAACGGCAAAGACGGCGAGGTTTATCTGGTCAGGGCGTTCGGCAACATCGTCATCACGACGCCGAAACAATCCGTTTGGGCGGATTCCGCGGTGTACGAAATTGAAAAATCGGTAATCATTCTTAAAGGAAATCCGGTTAAGCTGGTCGCCGGTCGTGAACAGATGACCGCCAGAGTGTTGGAACTGTGGCAAAACGCGGATATGGCCGTCGCGCGCCGCAACGTCATGGCGCAAAAGGATGCGCGCAGGTTGGAAGCCGATGTCGTCAAAGCTTATTTCGTCAAGCGGGACGGCAAATCGCAGGTCGAACGGTTTGAAGCCGAAAACAACGTTGTCATCACCAATGACAAGGAAAAGGTGCAAGGCGATTCCGGCGTTTATCTGGTTGATCGGGAAACGGCCACGTTGCAGGGAAACGTCAAAATTTCCCAAGGCAACAACTTTATTGTCGGCGAAGTCGCCGATATAAATATGAAAACGGGCGTCAGCCGCTTGCAAATGCAAACGGAAAAGGGTAAATCTAAAAAGCAGGTGCGCGGCGTTTTCGTTCCCGACGGCAAACAAAAGCCGGTCAAGACCGAAAAACGGCAGGCACCGGACGCTTTGAAGGACAACAATGGTGACGGACGCAAAAAAAACGAAAAACTCTCCGACCCCGCAGTTGCAGGGGAACAATAACGCCGCGCCGCCGCGTCTGGCCGCATCGACAGAAATGGGGCTGCGCGCCACCTGTTTGTCAAAGGCGTATAAAAAACGTCCCGTTTTGCGCAACGTGTCGTTCAAGGTTGATCGCGGCGAGGCCGTCGGTCTGTTGGGGCCGAACGGCGCGGGAAAAACGACATCATTTTATTGCATCACCGGTTTGATCACGCCTGATTCCGGCACCGTGACCGTTGACGGCGTCGATGTCACCGCTTTGCCGATGTACCGCCGCGCCCGTTTGGGAATCGGCTATCTGCCGCAAGAGGCGTCCATTTTCCGCAGCCTGAACGTCGAAAACAACATTCGCGCGATTTTGGAGGTTGTCGAACCCCGTTGGGATCGGCGCGAAGAAATGCTGGAAGAGCTGCTGAACGAATTTTCAATCGCCCATTTGCGCCGCGCGCCGGCTTTGGCGTTGTCGGGGGGCGAACGCCGCCGCGTTGAAATCGCCCGCGCTTTGGCATCGTCGCCGTCGTTCATTTTGCTGGACGAACCGCTGGCGGGGATCGACCCCATATCCGTGGGGGAAATCAGGGATCTGGTGTCCCATTTGAAACACCGCGGGATCGGCGTTTTGATCACCGACCACAACGTGCGCGAAACGTTGGACATCATTGACCGCGCCTATATTTTGCATGACGGCGTCGTTTTGATGGAAGGCAATCCGCAGGATGTCATTCATCACGAAGACGTCCGCCGCGTCTATCTGGGCGAAAAATTCGCGCTTTAATCCGGCGCAAGGGGACGAACGATGGCCATAACCCCCCGTTTGGATCTGCGGCAATCCCAAAATCTGGCGATGACGCCGCGGCTGCAGCAGGCGATCCGGCTGTTGCAAATGTCCGCGCTGGAATTGGAAACGGCCGTTACCGAGGAACTGGAACAAAATCCTTTTTTGGAACGCGAGGGTAAAACGGACGGCGGCGATGATGTTCCCGCCGCGCCGGATGACGATTCCGGATACGGCGAAATGCCGGCTTTGATGGATTCGACGGGGCAGGAAGAGGCGCCGCCCGACACGAACGACGTTCCGACAGAGGACAGCTTTTACGAACAGGCGGACGCGCGGCCGGAAACGCCGGACGAACCGTTCGATTTTTCAATGGACGGATGGACGGGGGCGGGCGCCGCCGGTTATGACGGGGAAAGTGTTTCCGCCGTCGATTTGTGCGCCGCGCCGCGGATGTCCCTGCACGACCGGCTGGTGTCGCAGATCAATATGGCTTTTCGTGATGAAAACGACCGGCGGGCGGCTTTCGTTTTGCTGGAACGGCTGGACGCGAACGGGTGGCTGGCCGACACGGCGCCGGACGTTCTGCCGCCGGAAACGGTTTTAAAAATTCTGCCCGTGCTGCAGGGATTTTCCCCGACGGGGGTTTTCGCCCGCAATCTGGCCGAGTGTCTGGCAATCCAGCTGCGGGAAAACGACCGGCTCGATCCCGCCATGGCGGTGATGCTGGAACATTTGGATTTGGTCGCCGCCCGCGAATACAAAAAGCTGTCGAAACTGTGCGGTGTGGACGGGAACGACATCGCGGACATGGTCGCGGAAATCAGACGGCTGAATCCGAAACCGGCCGGCGCGTGCGACGCGGAAATGCCCGCCGCCGTGATTCCCGACGTGCTGGTGCGCCGTGGAAAAGCGGGGGATTTCATCGTCGAACTGAACCAATCCGTGTTGCCGCGCGTGCTGATCAACCGGACTTACGCGGCCGAAGTGGCAAAGGCGGCCGGAACGGACAAGGCGGCCAAAAAATTCCTGTCGCAGCATTTGTCCGCCGCGAACTGGCTGGTCAAGGCGTTGAACCAACGCGCGGAAACGGTGCTGAAGGTCGCGACCGAAATCGTCGAACGCCAGCGGGAGTTTTTTTTGAACGGCGAACGGGCGTTGAAACCGATGGTGCTGCGCGACGTGGCCGAGGCCGCCGGTTTGCACGAAAGCACGGTCAGCCGCGTGACGGCGCAAAAATATCTGGCGTGCGCGCGCGGCGTGTTTGAACTGAAATACTTTTTTTCGCAGGGGCTGGAAACGCGCGGCGGCGACGATCAGGTGTCGGCGCAGGCCGTCCGCGGCCGGATCAAAGAGCTGATCGACGCGGAAACGCCGCAAAACGTCCTGTCCGACGAGGACATCGTCGTTTTGTTGAAACGCGAAAACATCGAAATCGCGCGGCGCACCGTCGCCAAATACCGCGAAGCCATGGGGATTCCGACATCCGCGCGGCGCAAACGCGACAAGCGGCTGAAAGCTTGAATTTTCCCGCAGGCGTGTAACATTTTCTTGACTTACGGCGCATAGGGTCGTACCTTTTCGTTTCAGGCGGAAAATCCGCTAAGGTTTTTAACATTTAACAAACGAGAACGGCACTATGAAAATTGCTATTACAGGGAAACAGATCGACATCGGTACCAGTCTGCGCTCTTATGTCGAAGAACGCATCGAAAATACCGTCAAAAAGTATTTTGACACGCCTTTGAACGCTTCCGTCGCTTTTTCAAAAGAAGGCAACCTCATCAAAGCGGATATTTCCGCCCATCCGATGAGCAGCGTTTTGATTCAGGGCTCGTCCTCGAACGCCGACGCCTACGCCGCCTTTGACGCCGCCAACGACCGCATCGCCAAACAGCTACAGCGTTATAAAAAACGCCTGACCGACCACAAGGCGACCGCCGAAACGGTCAACTTCGCCGTGATCGAACCGGAAAAGGAAGCGGACGAAGATTCCCTGCCGCAGGATGAATCCGCGCCCGTCGTCGTCGCCGAAATGCAATCCGAACTGCCGTTGTGCACGGTCAGCGGCGCCGTCATGCGTATGGATTTGGCCGATCTGCCCGCTTTGATGTTCAGAAACATCGCCCACGGCGGTTTGAACATGGTTTACCGCCGCGCCGACGGCAATATCGGTTGGGTCGATCCGCAGGCGAACTGAGGCTTGACGTGCTGATTTCAGATTTGTTGACGCCGCAGACGATCATTCCCGATCTGAAAGCGACGAGCAAAAAACAGGCGTTGCAGGAAATGGCGTCTTTCGCGGCCGAACGGTTGGGATTGGAAGACCGCGCCATTCTGGACGTTTTGTTGGAACGCGAACGTTTGGGATCGACGGGCGTCGGTCACGGCGTCGCCATTCCGCACGGCAAAATGACGGATCTGGACAAGCTGTACGTCCAATTCGCCCGCCTGTCGTCGCCGGTCGATTTTGATTCGCCGGACGGGCGTCCCGTGGATTTGATGTTTTTGCTGTTGACGCCGGAAAACGCGGGCGGGGATCATTTGACCGCCTTGGCCAAGGCGTCGCGGTTGCTACGCGATGAAAAGGTTTGCACCATGTTGCGCGGCAGCGATAACGCCGAAGCGATCTATTCCGCGATCATGGAAAGCGAACAAGTTTGAAACCGTTGTTTATTTCAAAACAAAACCGATGGCGTTTTTCGCTGTCGGTTTTGTTTTTTATTTTCCCGTTTTTTTTATGTTTTTTTACGGATTCTTTGTTGCTGAAAACAAAGTATTTGACTGATGTTAAAACATTAACACAAAAAACGGCGGCGGATAAACAATTTATTTTTTCATTTGACGTGTCGGTGACATCGCCGGAAACATCGGCGCGTATTTTTTCCACGCCGGCGGGGAGTATTGATGTAGGTTTTTTTTCAGCGGTTTATAAGAAAGATAGGTTTTCAAAAGAAATCAGTCTGCCATATGCTAAAAACGAATTTAAAATAATTCAATATGGAGATTTTTTATTCGTTTACATCAATAAGAAGCTGGAAGTTTATTTTTTCGGATACAAAACATACGGACAGGAAAGTTTTTTAATCGGATCAAACGATGACAGTGTCCGAGTCGAAAATGTAAAAATTCTAAGCAGATATGCGAATGGTCTTTTTTTGTTCGCTTTTTATGTCGTTTTTTGTTTGTTTGCTTTTGTCGCTTTTTTCTTAAAGTCGTTTACGTCCTGTATAAAAGCCGCCGCGTTGTATTTTCCGTTAAGTTTCTTGGTTTATCTGAATTTTTCGCCGGATATGGGGGCGGTTCCCTTTTTTCCTGTTTATGTGATGGGGTGTTTGACGGCTTTTTTGCGGCCGGCCGCTTCTTTTTTTATACGGCGTTGGACGTTCTGCGTTCTGTTTTTCGGAATGCTTGCTGTCAAAGATATCGGTTTGAAATATGACAGTGGTTATTTCTTTATGCCGTCATCCGTCGGGGAAAAGATCTTTTTTGTCTTGTTTCTGTGGGGCGGAATGCGATACATCGCGGCAACACTGTCGCTGAAAAACGTAAAATACGTATTTGCGGAACAGAGTGTGTGTCTGTGTGTAACGGCCGTTATCTTTTATATGTCGCGGTATTTTTTCCAAATGCCTTTTTTACAAATAATGCAGGTCGTAAAAACTTATTCTGGCGGGATGGATCCCGATTGGTTAGGGGCGGCGCCTGTAAAATACCTTTGCGGCGCGATCGGAATTTCTGCTGTTTTTACATTGACGGCACGGTTTTTGGCGCAAAAGACGAAAAACCTTTATCCGTTTTTGTTTTTCCGTTTACTGTGCTTGGCCATGGCAATTGCCGCGTTGCAATATGCAGATAATCAATTCCGCATGACGGATGTTTTTCATACGAATAAAAACGAGAGATCGAATTTTATCCTTCAGAACTGTATCGCTTTGAAAGATGTTGAGATTGTTTCCCCGAAACGTCCAAAGAATCTAATTCTGCTGTATTTGGAAAGCATGAATGAAAAGTATGCGATGTCCGGCTGGGCAAATCAGTTGAAAAAATTACAGGAAAAACATCAAAAAGCGCACTTTCGCCAAATTAAACAAGCCGGATGGACGATGTCCGCTCTGGCGACGGGATGGTATGCTTTTCCTGCCGTTTATGCTGACGATGAATATTTGGAAACGTTGCCGTTGTTTTTGAAAAACAGGGGGTACCGGCTTTTGTTTGTTCAAAGCGGTGCATTGCGTTTTTCGGCAACGGGAAAGTTTTTGTTGCAAAACGGCTTTGAAAAAGAGCAGACCTTTGGTTTTGAAAATATGCCGGCTGACAAGGAAAGCTATTTAACTGATTCTGCGGGATATGCTCGATCCGATGCCGATACCTATTCTTTTTTCAAAAAGCGGTTGTCGTTTTTGGCGGAAAACACAACATCGCCGTTTTTGGCGGTTATGATGACTCTGGATACCCATTTCAGGCATCAGAAAAACACGGAACCTTTGTCGGAACGGGTAAAACGGGCTTCGGTCTTGGCTCAGGATTTCGTTGATTGGGTGGAACGACAACCGTTCGGTAAAGACACGGTCGTTGTGATTGTGGGCGATCATTTGTCCGATGCGGCCGATTGGTCGAAAAACAACGGTATTTACAATGTGTTCATCAACGCGTTGCCGCGGTTTCCGCGGGATAGGATAATTTCTCATTTGGATTTATTTCCGACAATATTAGAAGCCGCCGGTTATCAAATTAAAGGCGGTCGTATTCGATTGGGGGTTTCCGCCTTTTCCGGCGAAAAAACAATCGTTGAAAAATTGGGGATTGTAAATTTGTCAGTTTTTTTGGAACAAACGAATTTTAAAAAAATTGCAAAATAAAGTGTTGACATTTGCATCGGATTGGGGAATATTACAAACCGTCGTGGGGGTGTAGCTCAGCTGGGAGAGCGACGCGTTCGCAATGCGTAGGTCAGGAGTTCGATCCTCCTCATCTCCACCATAAGAAAGCCGCAGGTGAAAATCTGCGGCTTTCTTATATGCGGGGAAACGATGCACGATATTTGGAATCCGTGGCACGGCTGTGTGAAAAAAAGCGAAGGCTGCGCTCATTGCTATATGTATTTTTTGGATGCCAAGCGCGGAATGGACGGATCGCGCGTGTTCAAAGTGCAAAACAATTTCGACTATCCGTTGGCCAAGGACAGATCCGGAAACTATAAAATCAAAAGCGGCGAACATATCCGCGTATGCATGACATCCGATTTCTTTTTGCCGCAAGCGGACGAATGGCGCGCCGACGCGTGGCGCGTCATCAAACAAAGGCCGGATGTCGTGTTCTTTTTGCTGACCAAGCGTCCCGAACGCGTGGCGGACTGTTTGCCGTCGGATTGGGGCGACGGTTGGGAAAACGTGTTTTTTAACGTGACGTGCGAAAATCAGGCGCGCGCGGACGAACGGATACCGGTTTTGTTCGACTTGCCGTTCAAACACAAGGGGATTATGGCCGCGCCGTTTATCGGGGCGGTTTCGATCGCGCGGTATCTGCCCGCGGGACAAATCGAACAGGTGTTGGCGGGCGGTGAAAACTACGACGGGGCGCGGCCGTTGCGTTATGAATGGGTGAAAAGCTTGCGTGACGAATGCGCGGCGGCGAACGTGACGTTCTGCTTTGTCGAAACGGGAACGAATTTCATCAAGGACGGCAAAACCTACCATATGCCGGACAAGGCTTTGCAAAGCCGGATGGCGTTCAAATCGGGATTGGGATTCAAGGGAAAGTCCATTGACTTTAAACTGACGCTTCCGCAGCCGTCGCTATTCGGGACGGCGGAACGCTACGAACCGTTTTTCGGGAAACAGTGCGCGGAATGCGGGCGGCGGATATGTTGCAACGGGTGTTCGCGGTGCGGCGCGTGCGGCGGCGAAAAGGCTTAACCCTGCGCGGGGGCGGCGGATTCGGCCTGTTGGGCGCGGCGCAGACTCTGTTCGTTCAGCCCGCGGGCGATGTTCATGTTGATGTTGATCAGGATGTCCAGCGATTTGGCTTCGGGTTTTGCCATGACGGCGAACGTGTGTTTGAAAATGAAATGCGCCAGATTAAAAATGTTCTGCTTGATTTCAACGGGCAGAGGGTTGGATTCTTCGGTTGCGCCCGTCACCAAAATCGTCCACAGCTTCCGGTTCAAATCCAACGCTTCGTTCAATTCGGCGGCGGGAACGGGCCAGCGTTCCTTGATGCCGTTCAGGCGCGACGCCGTGCGGATCAGTGCGCGGGCTTCCAATTCATTTTGCGGCATGGCGGAGGATTCGGTGGTCATATACGGGTTGGTGTTCATGCGGGACGCTCCTTGGAAAAAACAGAATCAGGATAACCTAAAGTGTGTTAAAAATCAAAAAACTTTGCTAGATTATAGAAATGAAAAGATTAAGGATGCGTTGAACCCGACAACGCGTTTTTCATAAAACGAGGATGAAACACATGAAAAAAACACGGATTTTTCTGACGATTCTGGCCGCCGCCCTTTTCGCCGCGCAAACGGCCGCCGCCGCGCCCGCCGTTAAAAAACGCAGCCCGTATCCGGTTGACGATTGCGGTGCCAGCAACAACGGGCAGGATTTCCGGATCGCCGGATTCAAGGATTATCCGCCGTTTTCGTGGGCGGAACTGGATCAAACCTTTTTGCGGGACACGGGCGGCGAACGTTACGCTTATCACGGATTTGTTCTCGATCCGCTGAAACAGGCGCTGAAAGACATCAATGTCATTCATGTCAGGGAATTGGCGTTCGATACGTTCAACGACGCGCAGCGCAGCGTTTTGCACGGCAAGGTCGATCTGCTGTTTTCCAGCTATTATGTGGATGAAGGCAAGTCGGGGCAGGATTACATCTATCCCGCCTATTTCGGCAATCCGTTCATCGCCGTTTCCCGAAAAACGAAACCGATCGACGTGCAGGACGTTTCCGAATTGAAAGGACTGAAAGGCGTCGTCCGGCGCGAAGAAGAGGTTGAACCGCTGATTCGCGGATTATTGCCGACGGATACGAAGCTGGTCGTCGTGGACGGGCCGCGGGAAGCGTTTAAAATGTTGTTGTCCGGCGACGCCGATTTCATGATCACCAGCCCTTACGCCGCCGACGCGGAAGCCAAGCGTTTTCAGGTCAAAGACAAACTGCATTTCGGCAAAAAGGTTTTGCGCCACATCAAATACTTTATGGCGTTTTCCAAAATGTCGCCGTGTCGTCCGTACAAAGGCGTGTTCGCGCAGAAATTCAACGAACGCTTTAAAAACAAAGAGGAAGTGGAAAAGCTGATCCACAAATACATCGACATCTGGGTGGAACGTCACGCCGGCGAACCGCCGTTGGAATACACGCCGGCCGCGGACGGGCAAACGGGCGGACGGGAACAACGGGCGGATGGGCAATAAACCGCGCGCCGCGTGATAAAAAAAAGCCCCTTGACCGTGACGGTCAAGGGGTTGTCTTTTGCGTTTAAGGAATCAACGGTTGTGCGCCTGTTTGGCAAACAAAGCCATGCGGGACGCGCGCATCGCGTTCATCGTTTTGGTGCGCCGCTGCTGGATTTCCATTTTCTTGGCGACCTTTTCGCTTTCAACAACGCGGGTTTCCAAACGTTGTTTCAGGTACGGATTTTTCGCGTTGTCGGCCAGTTCTTTCATTTCCTTGCGGTCGTCGGCCGTCATGGTTTTATAGACGTTTTCCTTGATTTGTTTGCGGGTTTTCACGTCGGCGAACGAATTTTCAACCGCGCACAGCGTGATGTCCAACATTTCGGCCTTGGAAAATCCGAATTCCTTCGCGCTGATGCGGTGTTCCTTGCCCGTGCGGGTGCCGAAAATGCCGCCGTCGTCGGGGTTGATGGAAATGCGAACGCCCGCGTCGTACAGTTTGCGCGCCGGATGGTTCGCCAGATCGCCTTTCAAATCCGTGACCAAAATGCGGTTGGATGTCGGGCAGACCTCGACCATGATGTTCTTTTCCGCCAATTCCTTGACCAAAGCGGGGTCTTGCGGCGCGGAAACGCCGTGGCCGATGCGGGACGCGCCCAGATTGACGGCGTCGCGGATGCTTTCGGGGCCGCGGATTTCGCCGGCGTGGACGGCCAGTTTCAATCCGGCCGATTTGGCGATCGACAAAGCTTCGGCAAAATCTTTGAATTCGCCGGCGCGTTCGTTGCCCGCGATGCCGAATCCCGTCACCAGCGGATGCGGGTTGTCGCGCACGAATTTGGCGACTTCGGTCACGTTTTCAGCACCCAGATTGCGCACGCCCGTCGCAATGAAACGGGTTTCCAGTCCGGTTTCCTCTTTGACTTCGTCAACGGCGCGGGTCATCGCGTCCAGCATGGCGTGATAGCGCGGGGCGGACAGCTCGGCCTTGCCCGTTTCGGGGTTGACTTCGGTCGCCATGTGCATGGGGGAAACGATCAATTCCGCGTAAACGCCGCCCTCGGCCGCGTTTTTGGACAGGTAATCCTTTGTCACGTCGTAATAGTCTTGCGGCGTGCGCATCAAATCGGCCACGGTGTCGTAGGTGTTGATGAAAGCCCAGAAATCGCTTTCGTCATACGCGTACCGACCGTTCGGGAAATCGCTTTTGTTATATTCGCCGTCCTTCATCACGAAATTTTCGGGCAGCTTGACATGATGACGCTGCGCCAGTTTTTCCGCCATTTCGGGCGTGACGGTTCCTTCGATATGTTCATGCAGGGTTGCCTTGGGCATATCCGCCGTATTGAATTCCTGTGTCATTTTCCACCTTCCGGAGCCTTTAGCGACTCTCTAGTTATCGTTACACTTATAATCTTCTTAATCCGGTAGAATACCTTGTCCGGCGGCGGTTGTCAACAATTTGTCCAGTTTGTCCACAACTTTTTTTTCAAAGGCTTTGTCTGCGCCGGATTTTGCGAAAACGCCGCGCTGTTTTTTCTGAAAAACTGTTTTCCAAAGTCTGCTTGCGATTTCAGGCGCGCCCCTGTAATATGAATCCGTTGTTTTTTTTATGCGGAGTGGGGGATATGGCGCATTTTTCGACGTTTTCCAAAACGGTTTTCGGGCTTTGCCTTTTGATGCTGGGCGCGTGTTCGTCCGCGAACGACGCGGAACTTTTCGGTTATGACGACAGTTTCGCCGCGCCGGAACCGGACATGGTTCCCGTGACGCCCGACGACAGACCGGGGCGGACGGTGGATGAAATGCTGGACGTGAACGTTTCCGCCGCGACGGTGAACAAGGGGGATTATCGGGCGCCGGCCGAAACGGATAAAATGTACGAACACGCCGGCCGTTTCGGATCGAAAGAGAAAATCGCCCTGCGCAAGGGGTTGAACGCGCCGGATTCCGGAATCGTGTACGGCGGAGCGAAACGCCGCGCAGCCGATGTCGTGCGCCCGCTGGAATTGAAAGAGCAGGAAAAGGACGGTTTGGCCGCCATGTCCGATGACGAGATGCTGGCCGAAATCATCGCGCCCAAACCCGCGCAGGTCGAAATGGTCGAGGTCGTCGCGGCGGAAAAACGCGAGGAGCGGGCGGAACAGCCGCAAACGGCGCAAACGCCGATGCCGGAAATTGTTCCGCTGACGCCGTCCAAATCCGAACCCGCGGTTGAACCTGCGTCCGCCGTCGAACCCGTGCCGAAAAACGACGCGGCCGCCGTGCCGGTCACTTTGCCGATGCCGCAGCCGTCGCGTCCCGTCGTCGCTGACGAACCGCTGGTTGAACCCGCGCCCGCGCCGATGCTGACGTGGCCGGAACCCGAACCGGAAACGTTCGTTCTGACGCCGCCGGAAAAAGAGGCCGCGCCCGTTTTGACGCCGCCGGCGCAAACGGAAAGCGAAAACGGCTTTGTTTTGATTCCGCCCGCGGCGGAGGAATCCGAATCTTCGGTTGATGTGTTTATTGTGGAATAGGTGGAATAGGTGGAATATGTCGGATGCGTTCAAGGTCGCTTTGGCCGGATTGGGAACCGTCGGCGGCGGTGTTGTCAAGCTGCTGCTGGAACAAAAGGATGTTTTGAAAAAAAGGTGCGGCCGGCCGATCGAACTGGCCGCCGTGGCCGATTTGAATCCGGATCGCGCGCGGGCTTTGGGCGTGCCGGAAACGACCGCCTTTTACACGGATGCGCGGGAAATGGTTGAAAAAACGGGCGCCGACGTGGTGATCGAACTGATCGGCGGGGCGGACGGGATCGCGTATGATCTGTGCCGGTCGGCGTTGGGGTGCGGCAAAAGTTTCGTCACGGCGAACAAAGCGATGATCGCGCATCACGGCAACGAATTGGCGCGTCTGGCGGAGGAACGCGGCGTCTTTTTCGGGTACGAGGCGGCGGTCGCCGGCGGCATTCCGATCATTAAATCGTTGCGCGAAGGGTTGGTCGGCAACCGGATTTCCGAAATCTACGGCATTTTGAACGGGACGTGCAATTACATCCTGACGGTGATGCGCGAAACGGGGCGGCCGTTCGGCGACGTTTTGGCGGACGCGCAGAAACTGGGGTATGCCGAGGCGGATCCCAGCTTTGACATCGACGGGATCGACACGGCGCACAAAACGTGCATCCTTGGGGCTTTGGCGTTCGGAATGCCGGTCGATCTGGCGGCGTTGAGCGTCGAGGGCATCCGTTCCGTCGCCGACACGGACATCGCTTTCGCCGAGGAATTGGGTTTCAGAATCAAGCTGTTGGGCGTCGGGCGGCGGTGCGACGGCGGCGTTTCGCTGAACGTCTATCCGTGCATGATCCCGCAAACGGCGGAAATCGCCCATGTGGACGGCGTGTTCAACGCCGTCGTCGTTGAGGGCGATTTCATCGGCCACACCATGTTTGTCGGGCGTGGCGCGGGCGAACGCCCCACGGCGTCGGCGGTGGTGGCCGACATCGCGGACGCGGCGATGCACCGCGGGCTGCCTTTGCTGAACGTCGCGAACAAAGAGGTGCGGCCGGTTGATGTCGTCCCCCTGTCGGAACGCGTCGGCGAATACTATGTCCGGTTCGAGGTGGACGACCGTCCGGGGGTGGTGGCCGACATCGCCCGCGTTTTGGGCGTTAACGGCGTGTCGATCGCGTCGATGATCCAGCGCGGACGCCGTCCGGACGGGACGGTGCCGCTGATCATGACGTTCCATCGGTCGAAAGAAAGCGCGGTGACGGCGGCTTTGTCGGAAATCGAACGGTTGCCGTGCGTTTCGGGCAAACCGTGCATGATCAGAATTGAACGGTTGTGACATGGCGGAACGGACGGCGGTTTTAGGGGTTGAAAATTCGCTGACCTCTCAATTTTGGGCGGCGGGCGACGTGTCGCAGGACGCGGTTGAATCCGTCGCCCGCGCGGCGGCCGTGCCGGAAATCGTGGCGCGATTGCTGGCCGGACGTCATGTCGCGCCGGAAAACGTTTCGTTTTTTCTGTCGCCGTCTTTTCGCAATCATCTGCCCGATCCGTACATCCTGCGCGATATGGAAAAGGCGGCCGAACGCATTGCCAAAGCCGTTATGAACGGTGAAAAGATCGGCGTTTTCGGCGATTACGACGTGGACGGCGCGACATCCGGCGCGCTGATGACCCGATTTTTGAAAAAGGTCGGCGCCGATGTCGCGACCAGAATCCCCGAACGCGAAGAAGGGTACGGCCCCGGTGAAAAGGCAATGCGCGAATTCGTCGATGCGGGGGTGAAGTTGGTTGTTACGGTCGATTGCGGCACGACGGCGTTTGATCCGCTGGCGTTTTTGATGCGGCAGGGCGTGGATGTGATCGTTATCGACCACCACGAACCCGATGTCGTTTTGCCAGACGTTACGGCCGTCGTCAATCCGAAACGGCTGGACGAACCCGTTGACAACCCGTGCCGTCAAATGGCGGCCGTCGGCGTCGTTTTCATGACGCTGGTCGCGGTCAACCGGCTGTTGCGGGAAAAGGGTTTTTACACCCCCGACAGGCCGGAGCCGAATTTGATGAACGCGCTGGATCTGGTCGCGCTGGGGACGGTTTGCGACGTGGTCGCTTTGCGCGGGCTGAACCGCCTGTTTGTCAAATCGGGGCTGGCCGCCATGGCGCAGCGGCGCAACAAAGGGCTGTGCGTTTTGGCCGATCTGGCGAACATCAAGGAAAAGCCGACAGCCTATCATCTGGGGTTCGTGTTGGGGCCACGCCTGAACGCGTGCGGGCGGATCGGCAACGCGTCGCTGGGCATGAAGCTGTTGTGCGCCGCGGACGAGGCGGAGGCCGCCGACATCGCGCAAAAGTTGGAAGAGCTGAACACCGTGCGCCGGCAAATGTGCGAAAACATCTATAAACAGGCGATCGCGCAGGTCGAAAGCAGGCCGGAACACGACGGCGTCGTTTTCGTTTCCGGCAACGATTGGCACGCCGGCGTGATCGGCATCATCGCCGGCCGGCTGAAAGAACGGTACAATCTGCCGGCTTTGGTCATGGCGCGGGTCGGGGACGAGCTGCGCGGGTCGGGGCGTTCCGTCGCGGGTGCCGATTTGGGCGCGGCCGTTTTGGCGGCGAAGGAAAAAGGGATTTTGACGGCCGGCGGCGGTCACGCGATGGCGGCCGGATTTTCGCTGAACGCCGACAGGGCGGATGAGTTCAAGGCGTTTTTGGTCGATTATTTCAAAACGCACGGTTCGGCGGTTCGGCAGGCGGCGGATTTCACGATTGATTCCGTCATTGATGTCGGCGCCGTTTCGTCCGGCCTGCTGGAAACGCTGAGCGCCATGGAACCGTTCGGCGAAGGCAATCCGGAACCCCGTTTCGCTTTGCCCGACGTGGCGGTTTCGGGGGCGCGGATCGTCGGGTCGGGGCACGTTTCGTGCACGTTTGTCGGCCGCAACGGGAAAAGCCGCATCCGCGCGATCGCTTTTCGTGCGGCGGATTCGATTGTCGGCACGTCGCTCTTGAACGCCAAAGGGACGCTGTTCCACGCGGCGGGGTACATCCGTCCGGACACGTTCCGCGGCGAAGGCGCCGCCCAGTTCGTGATCGAGGATCTGGCCTTGGCCGTGTGACGCGCTTTTGCGCCGGAGGAGGGGGAATGAAAAGCCGCGTGTTCTTTGCGATATTTTTCGCTTTCGCCGCGATCGTCTGCGGCCGGCGGCTGTATTTGATGAACAACGCCGCCGAATCGCTGACCGACCGGAACGGCGATTTCCTGTTCTGTGTGCCGAAAAAACGGATGCACAGTGTCAAAGTGCTGTCCGTCAAAGGGGCGGCATTCAAAAAAAATCCGCCCTACCGTGTTGTTGACGGAAACGATTGTTTCCGTTTCGCATTGAAAACGAACCTGACTTACTCCAAAGCGCGGATCGTCGTCGAAACGGACAGAAAAGTTTCGCCGACGGTCATTTTTTCCGGTCCGAAAAAGAAAGGGCGGCGTCTGAACGTCGATTTCAGGAATTTTTATCTGGATGGCGAAAGAGAGTTTGAGGAAAAGCAGGCGGCCAGCTATATCGATCCGCTGAAATACCGGTTTTCGATGAAAAAAGGGGACAGGTCGGTGATAGAATTTGAACACCGCCGACATTTGCCCGCCGGTTCGGACATTTGCTGGTGGGTGCTTTTGACAATCGCGGCGGTCGGCGCGATGGCCGGATGGCGGTTCGGCGGGGCTTTTGGGCCGTTCGCCGGACGGTTGGCGCAACGCGGAAAAACGGGCGAGCTGCTGTTTTTAATCACATTGTTCGCAATGTTGTGCGTGCCCGCTTCGCATATCGACCGGCGCGTGGAATCAAAGCTGGAAAACAGGCGGCTGGTCGCTTGGCCGGAACTGCTACTGAGCGGCCGATACGGTCAGGGCGCAGTCAAACCGTCGTTCGGCAAATATTTTGAATTCTGGTTCAACGACCGTTTTTTCGGCCGGCTGCAAACGTTGCAGGCGCGCCACGCGGTGCAAAAACTGCTGCGTTTTCGGTTAAAAACGTCCAAGGCCTTTATCGGGCGGGACGGCTATATTTTCCGCCAGCCCGATTTGAAAGCGAACGATCCGGAATACCTCGGCTTTTTAAATAGACGCTTTTCATGGTTTGTCGGAAAATTCATCAATCTGCGCAAATGGGCGAAGCGGAACGGCATCAAAATGTATGTCGTCATCCTGCCCGTCAAGGAAGACGTTTTGTTCGACAAACTGGGACGTGGCACGCCGCGGGACACGGCCGCGTTTGACGATTGGCTGAAACGGCTGGGGCAAAGGACGGGCGTCGATTTCGTTTATCCGAAGCGGGAATTGATCGAAGCGGCGGCAAACGCGAAATATCCCGTCGCGTATAAAAACGACCACCACTATACCGAATACGGGACTTTTTTCACCTACCGGCTGTTGATGGAACGGATCAGGCGCGATTTTCCTGACATTCCAGTTTTGACCGAAAATGATTTCAACGTTGTTTTGCGTCCCGACATCCGCAATGCGGGCGGCGACGGGTGGAAACGGATGACGCGGTCGTGCGTCGCGTTGATGGTCATGGATGACGACGAATGTCAGCGTCTGTCCGCGCCGTACCCGTTTTACGAATACAAACGGCCGGACAGGGTCGAAATCACCAAATCGTATCCCGATTTCGTCTATTATAAAAACCGCGACGGCAAGCACCGTTTGTATTTGTTGGGAACGTCGCATGTCAACCAGATGGCACCGATTTTGTCGTACAGTTTTGCATCGGCGGTCAAGGAAACCGGAAAAACGGAAACGATGACGAAAAACAAAGTTTTGTCCGCCAAGCCCGATGTGCTGGTTTTGATGATTCAATCAACCGCTTTTGACGAATTGAAAGTCTTTTTTAAGGATTGAAAAAATGCTGTTTTCATCCATGACGTTTTTGTTCATCTTTTTGCCCGCGGTCGCCGCCGTTTACTTTTTGGCGCCGAAGCGGTTCAAAAACGACGTTCTGCTGGTCGCCAGCTTTCTGTTCTACGCGTTCGGCGAACCGTGGTACGTTTTTTTGATGATCGCGTCCGTGTTCGTCAACTACGCCGGCGCGCGGCTGATCGAATCGACGCGGTTTAAAAAGACGGTTCTGTTTTTGACCGTCGCCGCGAATCTGGGGACGCTGGGGTATTTCAAATACTTCAATTTCGTTGTGGAAAACGTCAACGCCGTGTTCGGCGCGCGGTTGGGTCCGGTTTACATCGTTTTGCCGGTCGGGATATCCTTTTACACGTTTCAGGCGCTGTCCTATGTGATCGACGTTTACCGCGGTCAGGTCGCGGCGCAAAAGGACGCGTACCGTCTGGCGCTGTACATCATGCTGTTTCCCCAGCTGATCGCGGGGCCGATCGTGAAATACCACGACATCGCCGGCCAGATCGACGACCGTGCCGAGGATATCGACGACGTGTATTACGGCGCGCTGCGCTTTATCGGCGGGCTGGCGAAGAAAATGCTGATCGCGGACACGCTGGGGATGCTGGCGGACGAAGTGTTCGGCGGCGATTTGCGCTATGTTTCGACGCCGGTCGCGTGGGCGGGCGCGATCGCCTATATGTTCCAAATCTATTACGATTTCAGCGGGTATTCCGACATGGCGATCGGGCTGTGCCGGATGTTCGGGTTCAAAATCCCCGAAAACTTCGACCACCCCTATGTGTCGCGGTCGATCACGGAATTCTGGCGCCGCTGGCACATCAGCCTGTCAACGTGGTTCAAGGAATACCTCTACATTCCCTTGGGCGGCAACCGCGTGTCAAAACCGCGCACGGCGTTCAACCTGATGTTCGTGTTTTTGATGACCGGATTGTGGCACGGCGCGGGGTGGACGTTCGTTTTGTGGGGCGCGTTCCACGGCGCGTTGATCGTTTGCGAAAAGCTGGCCGGTTTGGACACGGCGAAACGGGGACGGGCGCGCGACTTTTTCATGCGGGTTTACACGCTGGCCGCCGTTTTGGCGGGGTGGGTGCTGTTTCGGGCGGAAAGCCTGCCCGCCGCGGTCGATTATTTCAAAAAAATGCTGGGGCTGATCCCCGACGAATACGCCGCGCTGGATTTCGTTTACTACGTTGACGGCGAAGAGGCGTTGGCCTTTGCCTTCGCGGCCGTTTTGTCCGCGCCGGTCGCCAAAGACTTTTTCACCGCGCAAAACAAACATCCGGTGTTGGCGCGCGCGGTCGCTTTGGCGTTGTTTTTGCTGTCGGTGACGGTGATCGGCGCGGGGACGTTCAACCCGTTCATTTATTTCAGGTTCTAGTCGATCGGGATGATGCGCTCGAACGTTTTGTGTTCATCAACGCCTTGCAAAACGATGCCGTCGAATCCCAGTTCCATAATGCTTTTGAAATAAATGCCGACGATGCGTTTCCACGCGGGGTTCCAATAATCGACGATGACGCCGGCGGGGTTCGTTTTCGACGGGAACCGCAGCCACGCGGGATCGCCGGTTTTCCACCCCTGTTCCCAATACAGGCGCGTGTCTTCGGCCACGGCGATGTTCAAAACGGCGAAAACCAGCCGCCGCGCCCCCAGCTTTTTGGATTGGATTTCCTTGACCTCGTCCTTTGTCAGAGGGATGTTCGATTTGAAAAACGGTTCGATGACCAGCAAATCGTAATTGGTCGCGCCCAGCGCCTTGACCCACAAATCCTTGTCGGAATAGCGGCGCGTGTTCGTCATGATCAGCATATTGCGGACTTTGGCCACGGAATCGACGTTGTCCGGATTTTCCAAAAACAGGGCGGTTCGTGCCGGAATCCGGTCGAACGCGGCCGTTTTGTCCGTGTCCGCGTGGACGGGGATTTTTTTCTTGGCCAAAACGGCGACGGCGGCGGCGCGTTCCTTTTCCGTCGCGCAATGTTCGGCCGCGATGACGGACAGGCCGTAATCGGCGATGATTTTTTCAACGCGGGCGGACGGTTTGTCCTTTGCCTTGCCGCAAACGCCATTGGTCAGCAGCACGCCGTCAACGGCGGAAATGTATCGGCGCACGGGCGTTCCCGCCGCGACGGGATGTTCGGGGGAAAACAGTTTGAGCAAAAAACGTTCGTCGTCTGTTTTCGCCCCCGCCATTTCGGCGCGGTGCAGGTCGTCCAGATCGTTTTCCCATTCGCCGCGCGTCATCAATTCCAGCCCGCCGTCCAGAAAAACCTTGAATTCCGGACGCGTCGCGCGCGCGTACTGCCCCAAAGCGACGACGACATCGCGCATCATTTCGCGATAATTCGGAATGTACGCGCCTTCGATTTTCAACCGTTCCTCCAGCGGGTCGAAATCGTCGGGGATTTGCGCCGGAACCTGCGCCGCCGCCGGCGCGGCCAGCGTCAAAAAGCACCACAGGACGCAAAAATATGCTCTTTTGACCATGAAAGGAAACTTTCTTGATGTTTTTTTGTCAGAATTTTAGTTATTCTATGTGAAATTCATTTGAAATTCATTAACAAAAGAAGGATGCCGTGACGGATAAAACAGTATGGGTGCTGGCCGACGACAGAGCCGGAAACACCGCGCAGGCCATGGGAACGGCCGAAGCCATGGGCGCGACGCCGACCGTTAAAACAGTTCGATACACCAAGGCCGTTTTGCTGCCGAACGCTTTGCGCGGATCGTCAACCGTAGGGGTGACGCGCGAAACGGTTGACGGGATCAAACCGCCGTTTCCCGACGTGGCGATCGCCGCGGGACGGCGCGCCGCGCCTTTGTTGCGCCATATCAAAAAGCTTTCGGGCGGGAAAACGAAAATCGTTCAGATCATGTTCCCCGGATTGATCGGGTTAAGCGATTTCGATCTGGTCGTCCTGCCCAACCACGACGGGTGCAAGGCCGCGCGTCCGAACATTTTACGCACGACGGGCGCGCCGCACCGCATCACGCCGCAACGGCTGGCCGCCGAACGCGAAAAATGGGAAAAGGTTTTCGCCGATCTGCCCGAACCGCGTATCGCTTTGATCGTCGGCGGCGCGACAAAGAACAAACCGTTCACGCCGGAAATGGCGCGCGATCTGGCCGCGCGCGCGGCCGCCCTGTCGCGGGCGTTGGGCGGCGGGTCGTTTCTGGTCACGACATCGCGCCGCACGGGGACGGAGCAGGAAAAGATCATTCGCGACGCTTTGCCCGATCCGAAATTCTTTTACGGGTGGGGCAACAAAGAGATTGAGAACCCGTACTTCGGTTTTCTGGCGCTGGCGGATCACATCATCGTGACGGGCGATTCCGTTTCCATGTGTTCCGAAGCCTGCGCGGCCGGCGCGCCGGTTTACATTTACGCGCCCGCGGGGACGGTCGGGAAGAAACACGCCCTGCTGCATCGGGAACTGTACCAAAACGGATACGCCGTCGAATTGACGGAAAATCCCGTTCCCGTTTCAAACGGCGGGAGAAAACGACTGAACGCGGCGGCGGACGTGGCCGCGAAAATCAAGGAAATGGTGGGGTGAAATGGTTTCTTTTTGCGCGGATATAGATCGTTTGTTTACGGAAATCCCGTTTTTGCAGCGGTGCAAGGCCGCGCGCGACGCGGGGTTTTCATCGGTTGAATTTACGATGCCCGACGGCGTCGGATTGGGCGAATTGGGGGACGCGGCCGCCTACAATGGGCTGAAGCTGTCCGTTTTGACCATGCCGGCGGAGCAATCGGCTTTGGCGTTTGACGCGAAATCGAAACGCGCGTTTTTGGACGCGTTCGACGCTTTGCTGGACAAGGCGGATTTTCTGGAATGCAAACAAATCCACATCGCCGGCCGCCCGCTGGACGAAGACCGGTTCGACGCCGCCCGCGACGCTTTCGTTTCAGCACTGCACGCCGCCGCGCCCCGCGCGCGTCAGGCGGGGGTGAGGATTTTGCTGGGATTTAAAAATCCGACGGAAAATCCGGATTTCTATCCGGCTTCGACGCTGGAGGTTTTGGAACTGATGGACGAACTGAACGACGACAAGGCGTTCGCCTATCTGTTTGACGTTTATCAATCCCAAATGACCGAGGGCGGATTGGGCAACACGATCGATTCCCTGATTTCCCTGATCGGCCACGTCCGCATCGCGGGCGTTCCGTCCGGCGCGGAACCCGACGCGGGCGAAGTGAATTACGATTACATCCTGTCGTCGCTGGAAACGCAGGGGTATCGGGGGCACGTCGGGTGTTCCTACACGCCGCGGCTGAAAACGGCCGACGGGCTGAAATGGATGAAAAAGTATGTATGAGGATCGCGCCGATTTCGCCTGCGCGCTGGCCGACGCGGCGGCGGACGTGATCATGCGCGCTTTCCGCCAACCGGTCGAAGTGACGGACAAATCCGATTCGACCCCCGTGACGGCCGCCGACAAAAACGCCGAACGGGCAATGCGCGAAATGATCAAACGGGAATTTCCCCGCGACGGCGTCGTCGGCGAAGAATACGGCGCGGAAAACGCGGAATCGGAATACGTTTGGGTGTTGGATCCGATTGACGGGACGCAATCGTTCATCGCGGGCGTGCCGTTGTTCGGGACGCTGGTCGCTTTGCTGTGCCGCGGCGTTCCGGTCGCGGGCGTGATCAACCAGCCGTTTACAAAGGAACGCTGGGTCGGCGTCGCGGGACGGCAAACGACGCTGAACGGCCGGCCCGTTCAAACGCGGAAATGCGCGTCGCTGGATCGGGCGGTTTTGTTTTCGACGGCGGACAAGACGATGTTCGCGAAGCCGGACGACAAAAAACGGTTCGACGCCCTGCGCGATCGGGTGAAATCGGCGCGCTACAGCACGGATTGCTACGGTTACGGGCTGGTTGCCGCGGGGTGCGGCGACATCGTGTGCGAAGCCGATTTGAAGCTGTACGATTACGCGGCGTTGGTGCCAGTCGTGCGCGGCGCGGGCGGCGAAATGACCGATTGGACGGGGCGTCCGCTGTCGCCGGAAAACGACGGCGACGGCCGGATATTGGCGGTCGGGGACGCGTGTTTGATCCGTCCTGCGGCGGAGGTTTTGAACCCGTGAAAAAGCTGTTGCCGATTTTGTTTGTTTTATTCGCCGCGCTGCCCGCCGCCGCGCAGCAATATCAGGCGACGCCGGCCAGAGGCGTGGCGATGCACGGCTATCCGAAATACGGGTGGAATTTCAAAAACTTCGACTACGTCAACCCCGACGCGCCAAAGGGCGGCACGCTGACCATGGCGGCGTTCGGCAGTTTCGACACGTTCAACCCCTTTACGATCAAAGGCGTTCCCGCGGCCGGCACGGGATTGCTGTTCGACACGCTGATGGTGGAATCCGCCGACGAACCGTTTTCCGAATACGGGCTGGTCGCCGAAACGGTCGAAATGCCCAAAGACCGGTCGTGGGTGGCGTTCAACCTGAACCGCAAGGCGCGGTTTTCCGACGGATCGCCCGTGACGGCGGACGATGTCGTTTTTTCCTTTGACATCCTGCGCGCCAAAGGGTTGCCGATGTACCGCTATTACTACGGCAATGTTGAAAAGGCGACGGCCGAATCCCCGCGCCGCGTCCTGTTCACGTTCAAAGCCGGCGACAACCGCGAACTGCCGCTGATTTTGGGACAGATGCCCGTGCTGCCCAAAGCGTACTGGGAAAACAGGGATTTCGCGGCGACGACGCTGGAACCGCCGTTGGGCGGCGGCGCGTACAAGGTCGCGGCGTTTGAAACGGGGCGTTATGTCGTGTATGAACGCGACCCCAACTATTGGGCGAAAGACCTGCCGTCCGTCAGGGGATTCAACAATTTCGACCGGATACGTTATGACTATTACCGCGACGCGACCGTCGCCGTCGAAGCGTTCAAAACGGGCGCGTTCGACCTGCGCGTTGAAAACGAAGCGAAAAAATGGGTGTCGGCCTACGACGGTTTTTCGCAAAAGGACGGACTGGTCAAGGGCGAGTTTTCCCATGGTCTGCCGTCCGGAATGCAGGGATTCGTTTTCAACACCCGCCGGCCGTTGTTCGCCGACCGCCGCGTGCGCGAAGCCGTCGGGCTGGCGTTCGATTTTGAATGGTCGAACAAAAACCTGTTTTACGGGCTGTACAAACGCACGCAAAGCTATTTCGACAATTCGGAGCTGGCGGCCAAGGGATTGCCGAAAGGCGAAGAGCTGAAGCTGTTGAACGCGTATCGCGACAAACTGCCCGAAAAGGTGTTCAAAAAGCCTTTCTCCCTGCCGAAAACGGCGGGCGACGGCAACATCCGCCCGCAGCTGGAGCGCGCGTTCAAGTTGTTGGAAGAAGCCGGATGGACGGTACAGGACGGCGTTTTGAAAGACGCGCGGGGGCGGCCGTTTGCGTTCGAGATCCTGCTGGATTCGGCGTCGGCGGCCGCATGGGAACGCATCGCGCTGCCGTATGTGCGCATCCTGAAACGGCTGGGGATTCGGGCGGTCGTGCGCGCCGTCGATACGACGCAGTACAAAAACCGGACGGACGCGTTCGATTACGACATGATCGTGAACATCTGGGGGCAATCGACTTCGCCGGGGAACGAACAGCGGTATTTCTGGGGGTCGAAAGCGGCCGCGGCGGCGGGATCGCAGAACTACGCCGGCATCGAAAACCCCGTCGTTGACGATTTGATCGAAAAGGTTGTCGAGGCGACCGACCGCAAAAAACTGGTCGCGGCCGTTCGGGCGTTGGATCGCGTGCTGTTGTGGGAATATTACGTCGTGCCGCATTGGTATGTGCCGTCCACGCGTTTGGTGTATTGGGACAAATTCGGCAAACCCGCCGCGTTGCCGATGAAAGGCGTCCAGCTGATGAGCTGGTGGATCGACGGCAAAAAGGACGACGCTTTGCGTAAAAAACGCGCGGGCGGCCGCTACCGGACGGCCGGACGGGAAAAAACGGTGTTTCAACAGGTAAGGGAGTGGTTCTGATGCTGCGTTATTTCATCCGCCGTCTAGCTTTGATCCCGTTGACCCTGTTCGGCATCATGGCCGTGAATTTCCTGTTCGTCCAGCTGGCCCCGGGCGGGCCCGTCGAACAGGTCGTCGCGAAACTGCAAAGCGGGCAGGGCGCGGGAAAAACGATCGGCGACGGCGGCATGATCGGCGCGGGAACGGGGCGGCAGGATTTCGCGGTGCAATCGAAATACCGCGGCGCGCAGGGGCTAGATCCCGCTTTGATCAGGGAATTGGAGGTTCAGTTCGGATTCGACAAACCTTTGCACGCGCGGTTTTTCACCATGATGAAAAACTACCTGCGTTTCGATTTCGGCAAAAGCTTTTACCGCGACGTGCCCGTGACGGATCTGATCCGCGAAAAAATGCCCGTGTCGGTTTCGCTGGGGGTGTGGACGACGCTGATCATCTATCTGGTTTCCGTGCCGCTGGGCATCGCCAAAGCCGTGCGCGACGGGTCGAAATTCGACGCGGCGACCAGCTGGGCGGTCATTGTCGGATACGCGGTTCCCGCCTTTTTGTTCGCGATGGCGATGATCGTTTTGTTTTGCGGCGGGCGGTATTGGAACGTGTTTCCCCTGCGCGGACTGTTTTCGGAAAACTGGGATCAAATGGGGACGGTTGACAAGGTCAAGGATTACCTGTGGCATCTGGTTCTGCCCGTCGGGTCGATGGTCGCGGGCGGTTTCGCGGGGCTGACCATGCTGACCAAAAATTCGTTTTTGGAAGAGATTTCAAAACAGTACGTCCTGACCGCCAAGGCCAAGGGATTGGACAACACGGCCGTTTTGTACGGCCATGTGTTCCGCAACGCGATGCTGATCGTTCTGGCCGGTTTTCCGGCGGTTCTGGTCGGAATGCTGTTCACGGGGTCGGTGCTGATCGAAGTCGTGTTTTCATTGGACGGGTTGGGGCTGCTGGGCTTTGAATCCGTCATGACCCGCGATTATCCCGTGATTTTCGGGACGCTGTACATTTTCGGATTGATCGGGCTGGTGCTGAACCTGATTTGCGACATGACGTATCATCTGGTCGATCCGCGCATAGATTTCGGAGGCCGCCATGAATGAACGCAACCGTGAACGTTGGCGCAAATTCAAATCGAACCGGCGCGGATTTTACGCTTTCATCCTGTTTTGCGTGATTTTGGCGTTCGTTTCGGCCGCCGGTTTCATCGCGAACGACAAACCGCTGGTCGTGCGGTACGACGGCGGGTGGTATTTTCCGATCTTTCACGAATATCCGGAAACGACGTTCGGCGGAAAGTTCAAAACCGCGGCGGATTACAGGGATCCCTATGTGCAGAACCGCATCAATAAAAAAGGGTTTTTCATCATGCCGCCCGTTCCGTTCAGCTATGACACGATCAATTACAACCTGCCGTCGCCCGCCCCGTCGGCGCCAAGTCGTGAAAACCGGTTGGGGACGGATGATTTGGGGCGCGACGTGTTGGCTCGGCTGATTTACGGGACGCGGTCGTCGCTGTTTTTCGGGCTGATTTTGACGGCGCTGTCGTCGGCGATCGGCATTTTCGCCGGCGCGGTGCAGGGGTATTTCGGCGGCAAAGTCGATTTGTTCGCCCAGCGGTTTTTGGAAATCTGGGGATCGCTGCCCCAGCTGTTCGTTTTGATCATTGTTTCCAGCATCATCGCCCCCGGATTTTGGACGCTGCTGTTCGTTTTGTTGCTGTTTTCATGGACGACGCTGGTTCCCGTGGTGCGCGCCGAATTTCTGCGCGCCCGCAATTTCGATTACGTCAAGGCGGCTTACGCAATGGGAACGCCGGATTTCGTCATCATTTTCCGCCACGTGTTCCCCAACGCGATGGTGGCGACGCTGACCTATCTGCCGTTCATTCTGTCGGGCGCGGTCGTGTCGCTGACGGCGTTGGATTTTCTGGGGTTCGGGATGCCGGCGGGCGCGCCGTCGCTGGGCGATTTGGTGCGTCAGGGCAAAGAAAACCTGCAGGCGCCGTGGCTGGCGGCCGCGGCGTTTGTGTCGCTGGCCTTTTTGCTGACCGTGCTGGTGTTTATCGGCGAAGCCGCGCGCGACGCCTTTGATCCGAGGAAAAACAAATGAGCTTGCTGTCCGTTCAAAACCTGTCCGTCCGGTTCGGCAATAATCCGCCCGTCGTCAACGGTGTGTCGTTTCAAATCAATAAAGGGGAAACGCTGGCTTTGGTCGGGGAAAGCGGATCGGGAAAGACGGTCACGGCGCTGTCGGTTTTGCAGTTGCTGGATTATCCGCACGCGTCGCATCCGACGGGATCGGTCAAATTCGACGGGCGCGAGCTGATCGGCGCGGACGATTGCGTCCTGCGCGATATTCGCGGCAGCCGCGCGGCCATGATTTTCCAAGAACCGATGACATCGCTGAACCCGCTGCACACGATCGAACGGCAGGTCGCCGAAACAATCCTGCTGCACACGGACGCAACGGCGCAAGAGGCGCGCGACCGCGTTGTCGAATTGCTGAAAACGGTCGGGCTGCGCGATGCGGAAAAAAGGCTGGACGCATTGCCGCACGAATTGTCCGGCGGGGAACGCCAGCGCGTGATGATCGCGATGGCTTTGGCCAACGATCCCGATTTGCTGATCGCGGACGAACCGACAACGGCGCTGGACGTGACGGTGCAGGCGCAGATTCTGAAACTGCTGTCGTCTTTGCAAAAACGGCTGGGGCTGGCGATGTTGTTCATTTCGCACGATCTGGACGTTGTCGCGCGGATCGCCGACCGCGTGTGCGTGATGAAAGACGGGCAAATCGTCGAAAGCGGCGATTGTTCCACCGTTTTGAACAATCCGACGCATCCGTACACGAAAATGCTGGTCGCGTCGAAACCGTCCGGCGCGCCGGTGCGTTGCTCGGAACAGGCGAAAACGCTGCTGTCGGCGCGGGATGTCAGAGTATCATTCCCGTTGAAAAAAAGCCTGTTCGGCAAACCCTTGTCCGTTTTGAACGCCGTGGACGGCGTGTCCCTGACGATCAAAAAGGGGCAGGCCGTCGGTTTGGTCGGGGAAAGCGGATCGGGCAAATCGACGCTGGGGTTCGCGCTGTTGAAATTGCAGGCGTCAACGGGGGAAATCGTTTTCGGCCAAACGGACGTTTCAATGCTGAAAGGTGAAAAACTGCGCCGTTTGCGCCCGCGGATGCAAATTGTCTTTCAGGATCCCTACTCCTCGCTCAGTCCGCGGATGACGGTTGCGCAAATCGTCGGCGAAGGGCTGAACGTCCACCGCAAGGATATGTCCAAAGACCAAAGACGCGCCGCCGTCGAACAGGCGGTCAAGGATGTCGGGTTGGACGTTGACGTTTTGAACCGCTATCCCAATATGTTTTCCGGCGGCCAGCGTCAGCGGATCGCGTTGGCGCGCGCGCTGGTTTTGCAGCCGCGGCTGATCGTTTTGGACGAACCGACCAGCGCGTTGGACGTGACGGTGCAGTCGCGCATGATAGAACTTTTGAAAAACCTGCAAAAAAGGTATAATATGGCATATCTGTTCATCAGCCACGATATGCGCGTCGTCAAAGCGTTGGCGGAATACGTGTATGTGATGAAGGACGGACGGATCGTCGAATCGGGCGCGAACCCCGATTTGTTCGACAACCCGCAGCAACCCTACACCCGCCGGCTGATGGCGGCGGCCTTTGACAATTAACGGATGGAAAAACGATGACACAAATGGATGAAACGGACAACACCGTGTTGCAGCGCGTTTTCGGCGACGAAGCGTTGATGGAGGTCAACGTTGATCTGTCCGTCGTTTTGGGGCGCACGCTGTTGCGTGTTTACCAGCTGCTGAAACTGGGGCGCGGGGCGGTCGTCGAATTGAACCAGTTGTTGAACGACCCCGTTGAAATTCTGGCCAACGAAATCCCTATCGCAAAGGGCGAAGTGATCGTCACCGACGAAGGATATATCGGCGTGAAAATCACGGAATTGCTGACATCTCAAAAAGGATCGGGCGGATCGCTGGTCAGTAAATCCGCCGTCGGTTCGTTCGGGAAATAGCGCGGTTCACCCCTGTTGCCGTTCGGCGCGCAGTTTGCGGATGCGTTTGCACAAATCTTTGATGATATTGCGTTCCAACGCCTTGTGTTCGTTCATCAGGCGGTACAGCGCCGTGCCGGATATTTTGAAAAACGACGCATCTTCGACCGCCGTCGCCGTTACGTCCGCGGGCGTTTGATCCAGCGCGGCCAGTTCGCCGAAAACGTCCAACGCGTTCAATTCCTTGACGGTTTTGCCATCTTTGTGCAATCTGACCTGCCCCTGCAGGATGACGTACATATCGTTCCACGGTTCGCCGGCCTTGACGATGTCCGCGCCGATCATGGCGGCCGTTTCCTCCGCCGCGGCGACGATGTCGGACAGGGCGGCTTCGGGAATGCCGGCGAACAGCGGCACGTTTTTTAAAACCAATACTTTTTCAAGCGTCAACAGCATAAACGGTACTCCTTAAAAAGCGATATGTCCCGCGCCGTCCGTGATGAAACGCGCCATGCGGGCGACGGGGGCGCACGGGTCGGTCAGACAGCCGGAAATCAAACGGGCGGCTTCATCGCGGGGCAAAATCCCGCCGATCGCCCAGACGGCCGTTTCCCGCACGATGGGATCGACGTCGGTCAGCAAAACGACCAAAGCGTCAATGAACATTTTGTCCTTGATCGTTCCCGCGGCGCAGGCGGCGCACGCCCGCGTCCAATCGGTCAATTCGCCGGCGGGCGTTTTCAAAATGTCGCAAACGTGTCCGGCGACGGACAAAACGGGCGGATAAAAATGCGGGCGCAGCAGGGCGAGTTTTTCGCGCACGGTCTTTTTTTCAAACAAAGGCAGGCACAGCGTCCGCAATTCGCCCGACAGGACGCGGTCAACGATTTTGACGGTTTCCCCGTTGTCGTCCTGCGCCGTGTCGTATCGGCCGAGCAGCTCTTTGATCGCGGGCGACGGCTGCAGCAAAGCCAGCAGCAGCAACAGGCGTTCCTTGATGTATTCGATTTCGCCGTTCAGCGCGGATTTCAAAATGTCCAAAGCGCGCGTGAACGCGTCGTTTTTGTTCGTGTCCAAAACGGCGATGGCGGCCAGCAACCCTGTCGCGGTTTCGATTTCGTCGTACAGGCACAGGCGCACCGCGCTGACGTTTTTACCCGCGGCTTTGAAATCGCCAAGAACCAACGATTTCAATACGTTGAAACGCACGCGCCGGTCGGCAATGCCGATATGTTTGAACAACAGCTTTTCCGACGCGACGGACGGGATTTTTCCGGCGACTCTGGCCAGCAGCATCCGGAATTGAACCGGATAGCGCGCGTCCGTCATCACTTTTTCAATCTGTCCCAAGGCTTTGTCGCCATATTGCAGCAAAACGGCCACGCCGTCTTCGCGCAATTCGGGAAAGCGGAACGTTTCCATCACGGCGGGCAGTAGCGGAACTATCAGCAGCTTTCCGGCGGCGTCCAAAGCCGCGCGGCACACCGTCGGATCGTCGTCGTTCAACAGGTCGTTTAACGGGTGGTAAAAAGCGGTGTTGCCCGCGTTGCCCAACACTTTGGCCGCCAGACATCTGGCCGGCGCGTCGAATGAAACGCTTAACGCCGCGACGTGTTCAATGGCGGAAAAGACGCCTTCGCGCCCCGCGGCCAGCAGGCCGGTCAAAACACCTTCGCACAAATCGGGATCGGGCAGCAGGGAAACGGCCTTCGCGCGGTCGTCGCCGTTGCCCAGACGGCACAGGATGCGCCATGCCTCCCGCCGGACTTTGGTGCTGAAATCCGTTTCGGCCATGTCGCGGACGACATCAACGGCCGCTGTTAGCTTCGCGTTTTCGATGCGCGACAGGGCGTACAGCCGCACGTCGGCGTTTTCGTGGCGCAAAGCCGTTTTCAGGCTTTGGACGAACAGCGGCGAACGCGATTCCTCAATGACGCGCAGAGCGTACAGTACTTCTTGTGAATCGCGGCCGTCCAGACGGCTTTTCAAATACTTTTTAATTCGCTTGCCTGTCAGGATCAAACGGCCGCCGCGCCATAAATGCGATTCCAACTGGTTCAAAACCAAACGCAGATATGTCGCGCGCGCGGCGTAAATGACGCCGGCGACAATGACGGCCAGCACTGCCATGAAACAAATCAGTCGTTGTTCCGTGATGTGGGATTCCGCGTACCATAAAAACGCGCCGCACAACGCCAACGCCAGCGGTTCAACCGCCGATTTCCGGATCACGGTCGTCCGGAAACCGGAACGCAGGGACACGGCCAACGGAACGGTTTGCAACGTCGTTTCGCGCGCTTCGCCCGCCGTCAGTTCCAGCAAAGCCTTGCCCGCGACGATCAGGGGGAACATCGCGAACCACCCGCCGGCCGCCGCCGCCAGCAAAATCACGGGGAACAGGTACAGGATTGTGAAAACGGACACCGTCCCTTTTGCCGCCAGCGCGATGAAAGCGGCGGTCAAAATGCCGGACAGCGCGTAAACCCCGCCGAATGTCCGCGTCATTTGAACCGTTTGGCCGTCAAACGTCAGGGCGGTGAGGTTTAAAAAGTAATAGTTGAAAACGCCCGCGGCGAAAAACAGAACGCCGGCCAGAATGTAAAAACGCCGATAAAGCCGTTTTTGCACAGTATCATAACCGGAACGGCGGATCTGTTGTTTTTTGACGGCGATTTTTTCGGCGATCGGCACCGACCCGTTGTCGATCAGCACTTTCAGCAAAGCGGCGGCGGTCAACACGGCCAGCGAAGCGGCCAGCACGGACGTTTCCGGCGCAAAGCCGCGGATGAACGCGCCGGCGGCGAACGCGGCCAAAGCCTGCGCCCCTAAAACGGCGGTCAGTGTTTTGGTTTTGGCATTGAACAGGCCGTAACGGTACGCGGCGATCCAAAACGCGGTTTCGGCGACGACGCGGAAAGCGTCCTTGAACACCATGGCGCACGCGCGGGGCGCGTTGGCGGACGACAGCGAAACGGCCGCGTACAAAACCAGCCCGACAATGGCGGCCGCGGCGGAAACAAGGGCGGGCGCGGCGGTTTTCCGTCCCCGCAGCGACGCCAGAGCCGGCCATAAAACGGCCAGCAAAACGGCTGTCGCGACGAACGTTTGCGCGATGTAATGACCGGCATAGGCGTTCAGGAACAAAACGGACGATCCGGCGTCCATGGCGGCGACGGCGAACGTTTTGAAGAACGAACACAAGACCAGCAAAACGGCGGGAGCGGCCTCCTGCACCGAAATGTAAACGCCCGTCCCCAGTTGTTTCGCGCGGTTCATTCATCCTCCTTTACCGGCAACCCCATCAGGGACGCGGCGTAATCGCGCGCCTTGAACGGGTGCAGATCCGTTATTTGTTCGCCGACCCCGATCAGGTGCAACGGCAGTTTGAATTCGTCCGCCAAAGCCACGGCGACGCCGCCTTTGGCCGTGCCGTCCAGTTTGGTCAGGATCAATCCCGTGACGGGGACGGCTTGGGAAAACAGTTTGACCTGCGAATGCGCGTTCTGGCCGACGGTGGCGTCCAGCACCTGCAGGCAGGCGTGGGGAGCGTCCGGAATTTGTTTTTTGATGATGCGGACGATTTTCTGCAGCTCTTCCATCAATTCGGATTTGTTTTGCAGCCGTCCGGCCGTGTCGATGAACAAAACGTCGTCGCCGTTTTTTTTCGCCGCGGCCAAAGCGTCGAACACCAACCCCGCGGCGTCCGCCCCCGTCGGTTTGGAAACGACGGGACATCCCGTCCGTTCGCCCCAGACTTTCAGCTGTTCAACCGCGGCCGCGCGGAACGTGTCGGCGGCGGCGAAGCTGATTTTCAAGCCTTTTTCCTTCATCTGCCGCGCCATTTTGCCGATCGTCGTCGTTTTGCCCGCGCCGTTGACGCCAACCATCAGGATGACAAACGGTTTTTTGTCCGGATCGACAGCCAGCGGTTTGGCGAAAGGTTCCAGTTTCCGCGCGATTCTATCGGCGAAAAATGCGCGCACTTCTTCGTCCGTCGTTTCCTTGTCGAATTTGTCCTTGGCCAGCTCGGCCGTCATCGCCGCCGCCGTTTTCGTGCCGACATCGGCCATAATCAGCAGGTCTTCGATATCCTGCAAAGTGTCTTTGTCCAACCGGCGTTTGGTCAGCAATCCGCCGATGCCGGAAACCAGCGGCGCGGCCGTGCGCGACAATCCTTGTTTTATCCGTTCCAGCCAACCGGTCATGGTTTAAATCGCGCTCCCTTCAAAAACACCCGCCTGACGGACGCCCGTCAAACGCACGGGGACGAATTGCCCCGCGGTGAAATCGCCGTCGATGTGAACAGGCAGGTAGTGTTCGCACAACCCTTTTTGATCCGCTTCGTACAAAACAACGGCCGTAGAGTCTATTCTGCCTTGCATATAATCAAAAAGCAAGCGTTCTCCGGCTTCGCGCAGGATTTTGGCGCGCTCTTTGCGGACGGGGACGGGGACTTGCGGCATTTTCGCGGCGGGCGTTCCGCTGCGTTCGGAATAGGGGAAAACGTGCAGGTGCGTGATGTTCGCCCGTTCGACCAGATCGACCGTGTTGTTGAACATCGCGTCGGTTTCCGTGGGAAATCCCGTGATGAAATCCGCGCCGAAAACAACGTCGGGGCGGACGGCGCGTACCTTTTCGCACAACGCGGCGACATCTTCGCGCGTATGGCGGCGCGCCATGCGTTTCAACACCATGTTGTCGCCGGATTGAACGGACAAGTGGATGTGCGGCTGCAACACGTCCGATTCCCCGAACAGGCCGATCAGCCTGTCGCTTAAGCACGCGGGATCCAGCGACCCCAGCCGCAGGCGTTTCAATCCGTCTGTTTTCATCAACGCCGCGACCAGTCCGGCAAAGTCGGGATAGTCGGTGATGTCAACGCCGGTCAGTCCGATTTCCGCGTACCCCTTTTCGACCAGCGCGCGCGCGTAATGCAAAATCTTTTCCGCGTCCAGATAGACGCTTTTTCCCCGCGCCTGCGGGATGATGCAAAACGTGCAGTGGTTGTCGCAGCCCTGCTGTATCTGGATGAAAGCGCGGCACCGTCCGTCGAAAAACACGGGTTCGGCGGCGGCGATGTCCGCGGGTTCGGCGATGTCCCGCACGGCGACGGCGGCGTTTTGCGGCAAAAAGTTTTTCGGGTCGAGCTTTTCGCGGTTGCCCAGCACGCGATCGACTTCGGGCATACGGGCGTACAGTTCGGGGTGAACCTGCGCCGCGCATCCCGTCACGACCAAAAAGGCGTCGGGGTATTCGCGTCTGGCTTTGCGGATGGCTTGGCGGCATTGGCGTTCGGCTTCGCCCGTGACGGCGCAGGTGTTGACGACGACAATGTCGCGGCCGCAATTTTCCAGTTCCTGACCGATGGCGGCGGATTCAAAAGTGTTCAAACGGCAGCCGAAAGTGATGATTTTCGCGGGCATGGCACGATCCGATAAAGTTGAGTTGTTCAAAAGTAACAAAAAACGCCGGTCGAAGTAAAGACCGGCGTCGTCTGTTTCAATAAAAAAAGCCTACCGTCCGCCCGCCATTTTTTTGCGCAGAGCGGCCGCGTTTTTTGCCAGCGATTCCGTGACGGCCTTGACGCCGAAAGCCTGCTTGGACGGTTTTTTCTTCAGCTCTTGCAAAATGTCTTTGGATATTTTGCGGGTGGAGGAAAAACGCCCCAGAATTTTAGCGGCCGCCTGTCCCAGTTTCTGCTTGATCTTTTGTGCCTTGCCGTAAATGCGGATGCCCAGAACGGCCGCGGCGGGATTGTGGAAAAACGGCTGGGGCGGCAGTTTCAATCCGGCCTGTTTCATCGCCTTGTACGCGAACAGGACGCAGTTGCCGGAAAAAATCTGGTATTTCGGCGGGTTTTTCTTTTGTTCGTCGGCGTAGGCTTTGATCTTGTCATACTGTTTTTGGGAAATGTGATAGACCATTTTGTCGTCGTACGGTTCTTTGGAATCGTCGCCGACAAAGCCGTCGTATTTGCCGGACAGCAGGAATTTCAAACGCGTTCCCAGCGTAATGTCCGCGTTTTCCGGCAATCCGGCGGCGGAATGGAATCCATAGACGGTTTCCTTGCCGTCTTTGTCCGTGATGCCGATGAACGCGTGTCCCGTCGTCGCGCCGACATCGCCTTCGCGGTTCATGACGGCGTTTTTCAAATGGGGCGGGATCATCGCCGCGGGCGATTCGACGTAAAGGGTCGCTTTGCACGGTGTGTTTTCGCCGGTCGCCTCAGTCTTCTTCATGTTCGTCCCCCTCGTTTTCCGTCTGCGCCAAAGCTTCAACCGCGGCCAAAGCGTCGTGCAGGGCGTCGATTTTCATTTCGTTGTCCATATCCGCGGACGCCAAAATTTCCGCCACCCATTCGTATTCGGGCGACGCGGCGTAATCCGCGGGCAGCCGCCACAGGAAATCGACGACCAGCATCATGTCGGATTCCGTGTCGAACCCGTGTTCCAACGCCGTCTGGCAATCGTCGATCAGCTTGTTTTTCAACGATTCGTCGTCCATATCCCGCGTTTTTTCGGGAAAGGTCGATTTCAGGTACTGCATCGCGCGGTGGATGAAACGTTCGGCTTCCAGCTCTTGTTGTTTTGACATGACGGATCCTTTGTAAACTTTAACGCATTGTGGCAGAAAAAAAGCGGTTTGAAAAGTTTTTTGTCTAATCTTTCGCGCTTTTTTTCCAAAATCCGGCAGCCGACCGTTCGATCTGCAACGCTTCGGCCGCGTCGTTTTGATCGCGCGGGTCGGGGCTGCGCGCCGTTTTTTCCGCCTCCGCCGGATAGCTTTTCCGAATCTTGAAAACGGCCGCCAGCCAGACGGCGGAAAACAGGATGCCGATATAGGGCAATATCTTTTCAACGATCAGCGCGTCGTTTTCGGACAGCTTGCCGATCACGATCAGGATTACCGACCCGATCACGCCGCCCAGCGGGTTCAGCACGCCCTCCAGCAGAGTGCGGATCTTGCCGCGGATGTCGCGCGCGAACACGTTGAACGACACTTGCACGGAATTGGATTGCACTGACATACCGATCAGCGTTTGCATGAACATGGCCGCGACGATCGGGTACAGCCCCGGCGCCGCCAGCATGACGGTGAAGCACAGAATCTGCGAACAGGGCAGAAAGAAAAACCCGTTGCGCACGCCCGTCGTTTTCAACAGCTTTGCCCCCAGAAACGTTTGAATCAGCAGGGCGGTGACGTTGGCGGCGGTCGTGTATCCGCCGTAAAAGGACGCCATTTCCTCGGATGTCGCGTAGGTTTTATCCAGCGTTTTGGCGTAACAGAAATCAATGATCGTGCAAACCAGCCAGAACGATATGAACACGACGCTGAGGTGCAGGGCGAATGCCGACGATTTGTAATGGAAAAATCCGTCTTTGAAATTGCGCGCCAAATCGGCCGGCGTCGTTTTTTCCGCGTTTTGTCCGCCGGTGACGCCGCTTTGTTTCAACAGGCGGGTCAATACGGCCGTGACGGCGATTGCGATCAAAATGCACGCACCCCACGTCGCGACCAGCGATTCCGTCGGTCCGTATTTCGGCATCCGGTTGGCCGCGAATCCGCCCGCGATGCTGCCGATCAGGGGGGCGGTCGTCAACAGGGGATAGATGTCGGCCGCGCTTTTCGGGGAAAAGGTTTTGTTGATCAGGTTCCACGTCTGGATGATGAACACCGACGGGACGGAGATGATCAACACCGCCAGAAAGATCAGCGTCCCCCTGAAACACGGCGCGGAAAAGGACGGTTCGGCGCGCAAAACGGCCAAATCGGCGGCCAGCACGGCGATAAACCCGATAAACGACAGCTGAACCAGCTTTTCACTGGCGACGCGGTCGGCGAAAAACATCAAAATCAGGTTTAAAACGAACGAACCCAGCGCGGAAAACAGGAAAAAGCAGGACAGCGATTGCGTGCTGGTTTTCTTGATCAAAATCGAATAGACGCCCGACCACCCCGCGCCGTGTCCGAAATTGATCAGAAACAGCACGATCCAGAACAGGACGGACAGGACGGCGATTTGCCGCCCGTATTTGCTTAAAGGCGTCATGGCAGTTCCAAGTAATCTTCGATCAAATCGGGTTTGCGCGTCTTCGTTCCGTCGTCGGGCAGGCGTTCGACAACGGGGAATGTTTCCGGCGGCCGTTCGCCCCACCGTCCGCCCGCGCTCCAGACAAACGGAGCGACGGCGATTTTGCCGCGCGGCAGGACACCGTCGGCGATCATGACGTAAAACGCGTCCGGCGTTTCAAAAATGAACGATTTGCCGACGGCGGCGACGCCGAAATTGCGCATCGCGTTGATGTCGGTTTGGACGCGGCCGTATTTGATGTGGCGTTCGTACAAGATCATGCCGTCAACGGGGCGGCGGGACACGACTTCGGGCAAATGCCAAAAGGTTGTCTTGTGTTGGACGCGGGGGCGGTCAAGCGAGCTGACGAACAAAACGAAATCCACTCCGCCGTTCAACGGCAGGGCGTTTTCCGCCGACCGTTCAATTTTGAAATAGCGGAAATTGCCGTCTTTTCCCGTATATAGGGCGCGCAGGTTTTTGTTTTTACCGTTTTCGGCCAGCAACGTCAGGTTTTCGGGAACGGCCGAAGCGGGGGGCGCGTTTTCCACCCGAAACCGGATGCCGGACGTTGAAAAGGCGATCACGTCCGTTGTCCCCGCCAAAACGGGAATCGTCACGTCGCCGTCCGTCGTGTCCAAAACGCCGTCGAACGTTTCCGACAGCTTGTTTGCGCCGTAAACGGAATAGGCGGTCAGTCCGGCTTTCCCCTGTCCTTTGAACAGGCGCAGGACGGCGCCGGATTCGGGCGGGTTCAGAATATAAACCGCGGCGGGATCGGACACCGTCGTTTCATCGGCGGCGACGCGGACGGCCTTTTCACCCAGCGCGTCGCGTTTTTTTGGAAAGGCGGTTCGGTCGAATTTTTTAAATTCATACACGAACGTTTCGCGGGGCGGCACGGTTCCCCGCACAACGCCGTCGTCCGTCCGGATGTCGATTTTGCCGCGGCCGAACAGTTTTTTCATTCCGTCGGGGCGGAACGCCGACAGGTCGATCGAGAATTGTTCCGGTTTGCCGGACAGGTTGATCAGCACCATCGCCGTCGCGTCCCCGCCGTTTAACAGATAGGCGTAAACCTTGTCGTTGGCGGCGTTCAGCGCGGCGCGTTCGCCTTTGAAAAACAAATCGGGGCGGCTGTTTTTCAGTTTCAGCAAACCGCGGTAATGGTTCAGCAGGGACGTTTCATCCTTGTCCTGCGATTTGACGTTGACGGCGGCATAATCGTCCGTGACCGGCACGACGGGTGCGTCCGACGTTGAAAATCCGCCGTTTTTGGAATTGTCCCACGCCATGGTGGCCACGGTCGCGTGGAACCATTTGTTTTTGAAATCCTTGAAATCCGAAAACCCTTTGATGCCCGTTTCGTCGCCGGCGTACAGCTTGACGTGGGCGGGCGTCAGCAGCAGGATCGATGCGGCGATTTTCAGCCGGTCGGGCGTCGGGTCGGCCAATCGGGTGGCTAGCCGCGCGCCGTCGTGATCCGAATGATAAACCAGCCTGTCCTTTAACGGCGTCAGCTTGAAAACGTCGGGATTGCCGAAAAACGAATGAAGATAGGGCGCGGAATACAGCAAATCGGCGTCCGTTTTCCTGTACGGGTAGATGTCGTTGATGAACGTGGAATCGAACATCAAATCGAACATTTCGCGGTTCGGCGTCACATAGGCGATGTTGTTCGGCACGGGGATCGTTTCGGCGATCAACACTTTGTCCGTGCCGTGCTTTTCCGTGATGTGGCGGCGCAGCTCTTTCCAAAATTCAAAATTTTCGGGCTGGTGGTACTGTTTCGATTCCCCCGCGCCGTTAATGTACAGATGCTTTGTCGCGTCGATGCGGAAACCGTCCGCCCCCGCGTCCAGCCAGAAATCGACGACGGAAAGGATGTAGTCGCGCACAGCGGGGTTGTGGTAATCCAAAAACGGCGAATTGCCCCACAGGGAATAGTAATATCCGCCAAACGGCAGCGGTTTCCACGCGGATGATTTGAACTGTTCCGCGTAATCGTTGAAATTCATCCATTCGCCGGCGGGGATTTCGTCGGCCGTGATGATCCAGCTTTTGTATTTGCTGTCGGGGTTGGTCAGAATGTCTTGGAAAAAGGGATGGCGGACGGAAATGACGGTCGTGATGAAATCCAAAACGACGTGCAGGCCGCGTTTGTGCGCCTCTTTCGTCAGGGTTTTGAAATCATCCATCGTGCCGTAATCGGGGTGGACGTTTTTAAAATCCGTGATTTCGTACCCGTATTGGCTGCGCGGCATTTCGGGGACGTTCAGCGCCGGCGTCAGCGGCAGGGGGTGGATCGTGTTGACGTTCAGGCTTTTGATGTAATCCAGCTTTTGCGTCAACCCTTTCAAATCGCCTTTGCCGTCGCCGTCGGAATCGTAAAACGATTTGACCAGAACGTGGTACATGGACACCGTTTCATACCACGGATGCTTTTTTTCCGGCGAACAGGCCGCCGCGAAAATCAGGATGAAAAGGACAAGTGATGTTTTGAAAACGTTTCGCGCCGCCGCCATTATGCAATTCCAATCAAACGGATAACCTGTCGAAAAGGATACAGGAGAGGCGGGGCGAACGCAATCTTTGCGCAAAAGTTTTTTTACCGTCCGTTTTCCAACGCGAACAGATCCTGTTCCGCGCTGGACACCAGATCCGCGCGGGATTTGTATTTTTCCAGATCGCCGTGCGTGTTGATGTCCGTCAACGGCAGGTCGTCTTTCAATTCGATTTCGCGGATATAGTCCGAATGTTCGATCAGCGCCGGCGTCCAATGGGAATCTTCGGGAATGATCTTGACGTATTTGAACAGGTCGCGCGGCCACAAAACGGGGTTGTGGCGGACGCCGTTGTACGACGGCATGACGACGGGCGGGCGTTTGGCTTTCGCGTCAAACGCGTCGATCATGCGGTCGATGTATTCTTCCGTGAACGCGGGCATATCCGCGGGCAGAACGACCGCGCCCGCGATGTCGGGCGGCAGGACGGCCAGTCCCAGCCGGATCGACCCCAGAACGCCGGAAACGTAATCGGGGTTGCGCACGATTTTGACATCGTAGGATTCCAGCCGCTTTTCAATGAATTTCGCGTCGTGTCCCGTGACGACGACGACATAATCCGCCTTTGACGACAGCGCCGACCGCACGGCGTGTTCGATCATCGCCAGCCCCTGTAAAGGTTCCAGAAGCTTGTTCGATCCGATCATCCGCCGCGACGCCCCCGCCGCCAAAATGACGACGGCGATTTTTTCGCTGTCCGACACGGAACCGACGGCGACCGAGTTTTCCGCCTGTTCCGCCGTGATGCGTTTCGCCTGCCGCTGCAGGGACAGGCTGTTTTCGGCCAAGGACGGGAACACGGACGCGTCGGGCAGGGATTTCGTCGCCAGAAAACGCATCAGCGTGTCCAACGCCGGTTTGTCCGCGTCGTCGGTGCAATACCCCAGCAGCTTCACGTCGTTTTTATGCCCGATGACCAGCGACAGCCCCGTATCGACCGGCCAGCCCAGCCTGTCGATGTCGCCGGCGGATTCCTTGATCGCCGTCGGGACGACATCGTCGCGGTGCAAGGGCGGGTGGGGGCTTTCGATCAAAACGATTTCGGCGCGGGCGTCAATGGCGTCGCGAATGGCTTTTTCCAGCCGCTGCGAATTGTGTTCGCATAAATCGTGACAGACAACCTCGAACCCGTACACGCCGAACCGCGCGGCCAGCTCTTTTTCATCCAAGGGTGTGACGTGCGCGGGGTCGGTGACGGTTCGGATGAATCCGATTTTGCAAAAAGCGTAGGGCGCGATTTTCAACAGCGATCCCGTGCCCGATATTTTCGTGACCGCTTCGTTCAGCGTTTGCGCCGTGACAGCCGGTTCAAACAGGCGCAAATTCGCGACGAACTGGCCTTTGTAAACGGGACGGTAGGATTGCACCGTCATCAGGGAAACGCCTTCGCTGTTCGCGTTGAAACGGTGCAGGCGTTCCGTTTCGTAAACGAAAACGCCGTCCGTGTCCGCGAAAATTTCGCTGTATCCCGTTTCGTCGGGCAGGGTGTAGCGCAAAAAATCGCCCGCCATGACTTTCAACAAAATGTCCGCGGCGGTTTGCGGCATGACATCTTGCGCGGAAAACTGCACGCCGACGACGGTTTTAACGCCCGCGTATTGCAGCAAACCGATGTCGGCCGATGTCAGGATGTGGCCTTTTTTCAGGGTTTTTTCCCGACATTTGACGGAATGGGTCAATTCGACGCCCAACGCGTCATATACAGGAAACTCCCCGAATTTCATCAGCCCCTCTTATTTCTTCATGTAATCCTGCAACGACAGCAGAATGTCGGACGGGATCTCCATCAATCCGCCTTCCTGTTTCAAGAGGTTTTTGAAACTTCCCTTGAAATCGAAAGAAACGTCCTGATCCGCTTCCTCTGTGTCCAACGGCGAATGTCCCGTTATTGATACATTGAAAGCGACCGGTCCGTCCATCTGGCCTTTAGCTGTAACTTTCATCTTTTTGACGATGACGTCTTTGAGGAAATCGCGCATCTGCGGATTCATCTTTTTCGCCGTCGCGGCCGACGGGGCGAAATGCAACGTGCCGGGCAGTTTCGATGTCAGCACCGCTTTGACGATGTTCAGCTGTTTGCCCGTGTAGGACAGCTGCCATTCGGAATTCATCACGCCGTCGATCTGCAGCGCGTTCGATTTCAGGTTGCTTGCCACGGACGACAGGTTGATGCCGCTGCCTTCCAGCAAAATCTGCGAGGTCTGGCCTTCGTAGGGGATGAAGAACGGCTTGATCGTTTTGAACTGACCCTCGGCGTATTTCATGCGCGCGTTGGCGACTTCGATTCCCTGATTGGCGACGACGCGGAAATTGAACAGCGCGTTTTGCATCGGCAGCCCCGTTTTCAGCGCGCCGATGTACAGTTTCTGGTTCGCCGGCGTTTCCAACGGGTACAGCGACGAGAACGTCAGAACGCCGTTCATTCCCTCGATTCCGATGCCGTTCCACGCCGTTTCCATGTTTTCCAACAGGATTTCGATCGGCCCCGCGACTTTGCCGTCCTTGACGGACAGACGGCCTCGGGCGGCCAGACCGCCGCGCGTGTCCGCGGGCAGATAGGGTTTCATGAACGGCAGGACGCTTTCCAAAGTCAGCCCGTTGTCGGACAGGATGAATTTGGGAACGACCGCGTACATATTCCATTCGTGCGAAGGCAGGGTATATGACCCGTTTGCCGTCGCCGTCACCAGCCCGTTTTGAATCGAGAAGTTGGCGTCCATGCCGAATTCGCTCTGGCTCATCGGGCGGAAACGCAGGTCGGCGGAAAACGCGGGCAGGATGTCGGGACGCGTCAGCTCGGCCTTGGCGACGCGCAGACGGACGTCCGGCAATGTTGCTTTGGTGAACGACGCGATGCCCTGAATGCCGGTCATTTTCAGATCCTTGTTGGCGAAACCGGACTGGGCGAACGTGGCGTCGCCGGAATACGCGCCGGAAAACACGTTATAGCCGAAATGCGATTTCATCCCGTTGACCGCGACGGCGACCTGCGTGTTGGCCGTGTTGTCCGCGATGAACACGTGCGTGGAAAACGCGGACAGCGGCAGCGTGAAGCGCAATTCCCCGCCCGTCGAAGTCATAAACGGATCGTTCGCGTCGGGATTGATCGTCAGTTCCAGCGGCGTGAACAGCTTGATCTGTCGGAAATAGGCGTTCGCCTGCAGGCTGGAAAATCCCGCTTTCATCGGTTTTTTCAGCTTTACCGTGCAATTCGCGTCCGCGCATGAAAAATACAGGTCGGCGTCGGTTTTCAAATCGCGGACGGCCATTTTCCCGTTGGTCAGCGACGAAGCCGCGATTTGCAGCGGCAGTTCGCCGTCGAATTTTTTGAAAGTGCCTTTCACTTTGACATTCGACGCTTTCAAATTCAAATCACCGACAAACTTTCCGGCGGCGTCCTGCGGGTTTTCAAACGACCGGCTCAGATCCGCCACCACGTCAAACGCGTCGTCCTTGGGGGTCACGTCGGCTTTCAATTTCAGCTTTTGCGATGACGACGACAGCGTCAGATCGGCCTGTCCCTTGGTCAAAACGCCGCCGTTGACGGTGATTTCCAGATTGCCGGAAACGGAACCGGTCTTTTCGCCGTCTTTCATCAAATCGCCTTCGGTGATTTCCGCGACGATCTGCGACGCCAGCGCGGTTTTGCTCAACGACGTTTGTGTTTTCAAATTCATCTGCGGCGTCGCGTAATCGGTTGAAACGCGCATGGTCAGGCCGGTTTTGCCCAACGTGCCGTCGGCGGTGAAATTGACATAGATCGTGTTATCGACTTCCTCTTCTTCGCCGAATTCGTTGACGATTTTTTCACGCGGCGCGTCGTTGGACATGACAAAACGGCCGTTCGTCACTTTCAGCGCGTTGATCGTGATTTCCTTGCCTTTTTTGGCGTTGACGGGCGAAGCGATCAATCCGCCGATCGCGCCCAGAGAAATCCCGTCGCTACGTTTTTCGCCGTTGATCGTGACGCCGTTCAATTCCATCGACCGGATGATGTTGTTGGAAAACAGGCTGTACAGCGAGTAGTTGAATGTCATGTTGGAAATGGACAGCGTGCCCGACGAATCGGAAACGTTCGTCAATTCCATCGTGTCGATCGTGATTTGTTTCAACCGGAACGATTTGAACGGCATCCCGTTCGCCGCGAAAATTTCGGGCAGTTTCTTTTCCGCAATCGTCGGCAGGGACGAATACACGCCGTAGCAGATCACGCCCAGCAAAACGATGAAAATCGCCAGCTTGTTCCATTTGTTCGCCAAAAAGGAACGCGCTTTGATTTTCGTTTTTTTCAGCTGCGCTTCCATTTTCTTTTTGGCTTCGTCCGCCGCGGAGGGGACGGTCGCCGACGAAGAGCCGCGCCGTCTTTTGCGCGCGGGGCTTTTTTCGATTTCCTCGGCCTCGATCGGCTGTTCGGCCACTTGGCTTTTGTTTTCGGGGGGCAGTTCCGGTTCCGGCGCGGGCTGAGCGGGTGCGGCTGTTGCGGCAACGGCGGGTTGCGCGGGTGCCGTCGTAGCGGCGGGCTGTGCGGGGGCGGGCGCTGCAGTCGCCGCGGGCGCGGCGGCGGGTTGAGCGGGCTGAACCGGTTTGGCCGCTTGCGGCGGGGTTCCGGCGGGGCGGACGGTCGGGATTTTGATCCGTTTGACCAGCGGCGCTTTGGTGCCGGCGGGACGCGGCGCGGGTGCGGGCGTTGCGGCCGGATTGTTGGTGTTGTCGTTGTTTTCCATGAAAAACAGTCCCCCCTTGGACGAGCTTTAACGATTTCTTTATCCGATAACGTTAAAGCTTTGATAAAACTTGCGCATTTATCCCTTTTTATCTGAAATCCGGAGAAATTTCAAATGGAAATACCGTCCACGGAGTCTGTTTTTGATGTGGCCGAATGGTTTTTGGACACGGCGTTGAACGACGGGGAATATTTGCAGCCGATGAAAATGCAACGCCTGATGTACCTGTGTCAGGGGTATTACGCGGCGCTGACGGACGGAAAGCGTTTCATTCCAGCCGTTTTTCTGGCGACGGAAACGGGGCCCGTCGAACCGTCCTCCTATCGGGTTTATGCGTCCGGCCGGCCGGTTTTATCCTATCGTTCAATGGATCGGAAAACGCAATCGTTCCTGCAGACGGTTTGGGCGCGGTTCGGGGCGTATTCGGCGGATTACCTCGGTCGGTTGATATCGACGCACGCCCCGTACGCCGACGCGTTCGCCGCCGGAAACATGACCGAAATAGATCAGGCCGCTTTGGCCGCGTATTACGCCGGCGAGAAAGGCCGCGACGAACGCATCCAATCCGGCGAAGCGTCGCAAACGCGTGTGTTGCGGTCGCAAACGGGCAAAGCCGTCGCCGTGAAAAAGTGGATTCCGCGGAAAAAATAACGCGCCGCGGAAAACGGTTGTTCATAGATAATTAAGAACTTGCCCTTAATCTTTAAAAAATAAAACTTTTATCCGATGGAGCGGAGCGATGGAAAATTTGGAATTGCGCATTCAACTGCTGGAAAAGAAATACCGTACCTTGAAATATCTGGTGACGGGACTGACGTGTTTCGCCGTTTACACCGGATTGGCGGGTGCGCCGGTCAACACGTCGTTCGCCCAGCAGAAAAAGGACGAGGAAATCAGCAAGGCCGACGCCGGCATTCCCGTCGTCGTCGAAGCCGAAGTGTTTATGTTGAAAGATGCCGCCGGCAACATCCGCGGCATTTGGACGGCGGACAACGACACGACTTCGTTCGCCATGATGCACAAAGACAAATACCCGATCGCCGCGATGGCCGTTGACCGCAAAAACGCCACCCTGTCCCTGACGGACGTTTACGCCGGAAAGATCAGCTTGGGGCTGACCGATTCCATCCGTTCCATCGCCATTACGGACGATACGAAGAAAAACAACATCTATCTGGGCTTGACCGGTTCGGGCGAAGCGTCGTTCGATATGATCAGCACGGGCAATTCGTCCGTCACGGTGGACGGTTCGACATCCACGCTGGATCTGTCGGGCGACACGGCGATTATGGCTTTGACGGAAACGGTCGGTTCGGCCGTGGCGTTGAAAGCGCAGCCGTCCGCTTCCGCCCTGACGTTCTTGGATTACCAGAACAAATCGACGGTCGATTTGACGACGGTTGACGGCAAAACGCAGCTGCGCATGGTTTCGCCCGCGACGCAGGACGAAAAGACGATCGACACGACGGCCGCCGAAATGTTGAAGCTGAACGAAATGCTGGAACAGCGCAAGGCCGCCGAAGCCGGCGCGGTTGACGCCGCCGCCGACAAAAAGGACGAAGCCGGCGAGAAAAAGGCCGAAGAAAAAAAGGACAAGGAAAAAGATCAATCCGTCAATATAAAGACGTATTCGCCCTTTTCCAAATGATTAAACCGCGGACGGGTCGTTTCATTCAAGCGACCCGTTTTTTTTCGGGAGGTTGCCGTGAAACGCTTTGTTTTGATTTTAGGGCTGGCTTTGTTGGCGGGGTGTTCGCCGGAAAAATCGTCGCAACCGTCCGCCGCCGTCGTTTTTGAAAAGGACGGCGCCCGAATAGTGCGCAAGGACGGGACGGCGACGGCGTTGACGGTCGAAATCGCGGACACGAACGCGAAACGGGAACGCGGGTTGATGTACCGCACGGGATTGCGGGACGATCAGGGGATGCTGTTCCTGTTCCCCGTCGATCAACGGATCGGAATGTGGATGGCGAACACGCCGGAACCGCTGGATATGATTTTCATTGATCGCCGCGGCGAAATCAAAGAGATTGTCGAAAACACGGTTCCCTTTTCCCACGACGAAATCCGGTCGCAGGATAGCGTCCGCGCGGTTTTGGAGGTCAAGGCCGGTTTTTGCGCCAAAACGGGCGTTAAAACGGGCGATCTGGTTGAACACGCTTTTTTTAAACTTGAAAAACACTCTTCCACCCGTTAGATATGGGCAACGGATAAACGGAGCGTAGCGCAGTCTGGTAGCGCATTTGATTTGGGATCAAAAGGCCGCTGGTTCGAATCCAGTCGCTCCGACCATTCCGTTTTTCTCCGCCGTTGGCGGAGAAAAACGGAATAGCCTGTGAACAGGTGATTCGAACCGGCGGAGCTGGTTCAGCCGGAGCGTCAGCGCAGGCAACGCCGGAACGGCGGCCCGCAGGGTGAGGAGCGGAACGCTCCGAATAAATCCAGTCGCTCCGACCAATAAAACACAAAAAACACCCTAAAACGGGTGTTTTTTGTGTTTTATCAATGAGCCTTAACGAGGCAAGACGGCAGTCGCGGCCGAGTTTAGGCGGAATTGGTTTTTCTCCGCCGTTGGCGGAGAAAAAAGGAATAGCCTGTGAACAGGTGATTCGAACCGGCACAGTTGCTTCAGCCGAAGCGGTAATCCTGATACTTTTTTCGTTCCCGCCATATGTTTTTCCGGCGGCGGCGAAAAACCGGTTGAGCAATCCTTTAATCATCCTGAAAATCGTTTTTATTCATACTTTTCAAACAGTCGGCGAGAAACATCCGCGCCTTGGAAGAAAGGCTTTGCGCACAGCGGCATTGATTTTGCCGCTTTTCTTTTGTCCGATTTTCGGGTATCCTGAATGTGTTCGCGCGGAATTGTCCGCGCGGAAAGTGCCTTAGCGGGCGCGGAGTTGTGAAAGGCTCTTTTATCCTATGCGGCGCGCGATAGGCGCCGTCACCGTTTCGCGCAAACGCGAAAACGGAATATATCCCCGACTTTGCATCAGGTCGGGGAGATTTCGGCGTATGTCCAAAAGCCCCCGTCATTCGCAAGGCTTTAAAGGTCGGAATATCATTTCATAGGATATGATCTTTCAACTCCCCGACCGCTTTCGGCGGTCATTTTTGTACCTGGGAAAAGGGAGGGAGTTATGAAAAGATTTTTATTGATATTCGGTCTGTTTTTATTGTTCGCGACACAAGCGAAAGCACTGTCGTGTGGTTCGGGACAGTTTCTTTATGTAAAAGATGAAGCCGCAGGATGTGACGGATCGGACGCGTGTAAAGCGCAAGAAACGTGTCATTGGTGTGGCTCGGGTTGTTTAACTTGCCATGGATTTCGTATGTGGAATACTAGCACACAGTGGGGCAAAACGTGGCGGGTATATGCCACTTCGGATTCGTGCGATTCCTGCGAAGCCGGATATGAATTGAAGAAAAAATACTCCACCGACCTCGTCAGCGGAACGAAATATGAATATTATAGCTGTGAACGCAAAACCATCACCTGTCCTTCAAACTGTTCCTCTTGTTCGTCGTCGTCAACCTGTACGGTGTGCAACAGCGGCTACACTTTGCAAAACGGCAAATGCGTCAAAAAGGTCGCCTGTCCCGCGAATTGCGCGCAATGCAATTCGTCGGGCGTTTGCACAAAATGCAACGGCGGGTACAAATTGAAAAACGGTGCCTGCGAAGCCGGTTCGGTCATTTCCTGTCCGGACGATATGAAATTATCCGCCGACGGCTGTTGTTGTATGCCGAACTGACCCATTTCGCCCGAGGTGCGTTCCTCCTCTCCGAAACGGGGAGGAGGGCGGCTTTTTTCATGCTTTCCGTTAAATGTTTTGGTGAAAGCGCGAAAAAATGATAAAACGATTCCGTTGTTGAAAAATTTTTTTCAGGGCGCGGAAAATGGATGAGGATAAAAAGCCGGATCGGGATTATTCCAAAGAATCTTTTGAAACGGTGAAACGGCTGTACGACGAATTCAGCCGCGCGCGTTTGTTGGAATATATCGAGCTGGTCAACAATCCGAAAAAGCTGTTTTGGTTGAATTTCCTGTCCGGATTGGCCAAAGGGTTGGGGTTGACGATCGGAACGGCGATCGTTTTGACGCTGTTGTTCAAGTTGACGCAACACATCATCGCGCTGAACATTCCCTATATCACGGTGTGGGTGTCCGAATGGATCGCGCAGGTGTCGAACCTGTTGCATACGGGACGCTGAGCCGCAATAAAAAATCCCCGTTTTTACGGGGATTTTTTATGAACAATGCGGCGTTTTTAATCAACGCGATCAACAACGCGCAAATGGAAATGTTCCTGTTCTTCGTTGTTCAGCATGGAAACGGCCGAACAATAATCCGTCCAGGCTTCGATCGAATCGTTCAGTCTGTCCAAAATAAAGTTTTCCAGCGTTTCGCCCGCTAAATGTGCTTGTGTTTCAATCAGTTGATAAAGAGATTCGTCCAGCACCAGAGGAATGACTTTATTTTTTGAAGGGGTTGTTCCCATAACGGATCCTTAACGTAACTTGCTTTGTTTTTTCACTATATATAGGGGCGAATCGGCAAATCCAGCAAAAAATGATCCGGAATATAAAAAAAGTTGTAGGAGCGCGCCGCCGGAATCGCAAAAACGACTCGGAAGCCTTGCAAACAAAGGGGTTTTTGAATCCGTAAACGAATCAACGAGTCGAGAGCGTTTTTTTTAAGGAACTGGGAACGGATGAAGAACAAAAGAAAACTTTAATCCTATGATTCAAATTTTGAAAACGAAACACGTTAAAGTTGTTTCGTTTTGTGCTTGAATCGCATCGGGATTTATGACCGAAAAAAGAGGCATACTTTCCCGAAACGATGTATATGGAGGAGGGAAACGTTTACGGAAAAGTATGCCTGACTTGTCGCCGACGCGCCGCGTTTACGGATGATGCGGCGGGGGCGGCGGCAAAGGTTCACCGCCGCGCGGCGGGTGGTGGCGGAACGGTTTGCGCGGGCGTTCCGGCATTCCTTTTCCGGCGCGGGCGAAATCGTCGGCAAAGCGGGCGCGTTCCTGCGGCGTCATTTCGGACAGCATTTTCAGCATATTTTCCTGAACGGCGGCGTCGATCGCGGCGCGGGCGGCGTTTGTTTCGGCCATGGCGGCTTTGAATTTTTCCGCGTCAAAGGGGTCGGTTTTCAAAACCTTTTCCATTGCGGCGCGGGCGGCTTTCATTTCCTTGCCGTGTTCTTTTACGGCCTGTTTGAACGCGTCGCGCAAAAACGGTTTTCCTTTGAAATCGGGGCGGTTGTGGGCATCGCGCGGCACGAACGACGGACGGCGCGCCGGAATGTTGGGGAACGCGGGGCGGGAAACCAGTCGGCCGGCTTCGTACCCGATGAAAACAAAGTTGAGCGCCAAAGATACGCCCAGAAGGATCAGAAATTTCTTGTTCATGTCTTTTACTCCTGTTGCGGGGTGTCAGTATCCGATATCGAAAATCGTGTTGAAATAGCTTTGGGTGTTCAGGCGGTCCAGATGCGAACTGTACAGTCCGAAACAAAATCCGCCGATCATGAACGCGGCCGAAAACACGGCCGAATACCGCCAGAACACAAAGACCTGCCGGCGCAGCCGTTCGTCGGCCGTCACCGCCGCGTATATGCGGGCGGTCAGTTCGCCGCAATCAGGAACGCGCCACAAATCCAGTATGGCGTTCAGCTTCGCGTCGCCGTCGCCGGCGGAAACCGGATCGGCCGCGCCGGAACGCCGGAGGATGTTTTTAAAACGATCGAATGTCATGTCAGCCTCCTATACGTCCAACTGTTCTTTCAACGTCTGGCGGGCGCGGAACAGCAGAGATTCCAAAGCCCCTTGCGTTACGGACAGGACTTCGGCCGCCTCTTTGGCCGTCAGCCCCTGATAATAGCACAGGATCAACGCTTCCTTTTGCCGGTCGGGCAGGGCTTTGACGGCCGTTGCGACCGCCCGTTCGCGGCTTTTTTTGATCAAAGCCTGTTCGGGCGTGTCGTCGCCGGAACGGATGTCGTCGGACAGCTCTTCGGTCGTCCCTTTCGCTTTCCGGCGCGCGTCGATGAAACGGTTGTACAAAACGCGGTACAGCCATGTTTCCAACTTTGCCTGCGGTTTCCATTCCGCGGCGCTACGCCAGACTTTGAAAAAGACATCCTGCGTCAAATCTTCCGCCTGCTGCGGGTCGAGGCACAAACGCCACGCGAACGCGAAAATCCGTTTGGAATAACGATCCAACAATTCCTTGAACGCCGTTTCATTCGATTTCGCGATGGCGGACATCAATTCTTCGTCAGTCAAACCGTTCGTCCCTTTCCGTAATGCTCTGATATGATAAACGGCGGTTTTGAAAAAAACTTGCGCCGCCGGATAAAAAAAATCCCTTAAAATGAATTAAGGGATTTTTTCAACGGATCAATCCTCGCGTCCGGCCAAAAACAGGTCGTAAGCGTTTTGGTAAAACAACCGGTGAATCAATTCGCGGGCGTCCTCTTCGTCAAACGACGCGGCGATCGCGGATTTGACTTCGCTGACGCGGGCGGGATAGGTCGCGGGGTCGGCGTAGGGGCCCAACGGAATGTCCGTCCCGAACATCAGGTGGTAAATCGTTTCCTCGTCCGAACGCATCAACGCGGCGACGATCATTTCGGGCGACATCCACGACACGTCGGCGTACAAATTCGCCGTCTGCGTCAACAATGCCGTTTGGATGATGCCGAACGTGTACCAATGATTGTCGTCGCCGCCCATGCCCATGTGCGCCATGATGGTGGGGACTTCGGGATATTTGCAGGCCGTTTCCAAAATGTACAGCGGGTCGGAATAGTTGTCCTGCGAATGGAACAAAACGGGCAGGCCGTATTCCTGCGCGACTTCCATATACGGTTCGTATTGCGGATCGTTCGCATCCAATGCCAATGTGTTCGGGTGCAGTTTGATGCCGTAAATCTCATCGCCGCGCCGTTCGATCATGCGCGCCAGATTGGCGGCGTCGCCGTACCCCGGCTGGCCGACGATCAGCGGTTTGAATTTCGGGTTTTCGCGCGCGATGTCCAACATTTCGGTGTTGGCTTCGTCTTCGGTGATTTTGGGAGATCCGTCGGGTTTCAAATCAATGCCGCTCATGTTGGAAACCATGATGGCGACGACCTCGTTTTCCTCTTCCTCGCCGTTGATCGACACGGTGAACGGTTCGCCCATGACATCGTTCAGCGTTTCTTCCGTAAAATCGGCGTTGTCCGCGCACCATGTCCCGATATGGGCGTGCGCCTCTATGATTTTGCCGTAATCTTCTTCGTCAATCATCGTACCAGTCCTTTCAACCGTCAAAGGATAAATTACCAAAGCAAATGAGGTTTATTCCCTTTTCCTTATGGGGTCAAGGGGTTTTGTTGTCAAGGGGCGTAAAACGCAACCGTTTGAAAATAAAGGTTTTATCTGCCTTTGCGTTCCCGCGCCGGTTCCGGAACGGGATGCAGCGTTCCGCCGCACATCGAATGCGGCACGCCCGTCGTCGCCGGAAACGAAATCGGCAGCCCGAACAGCGACCGCACCGCCAGAAAGGCGTAGCCTTGCGCTTCCAGAAAATCGCCGTTCCAACCGACTTCGCGCGCCGGCGAAATCTCCGCGCCCGTCCGTTGGCGCAGCATCCGGATCAGCGTCGGGTTGTGCGCGCCGCCGCCGCAAACGATCCACCGCTTAGCCGGTTTGGGCAGGAAATCCGCCGCCGCCCGCGCCGCCGCCTGCGCCGAAAAAGCGGTCAGGGTCGCCGCGCCGTCCGCGACGCTTTCGCTTTCCAGATTGTCCATGACCTTTTTGGAAAATTCGTCGCGATCCAAAGCTTTCGGCGGTTTTTTGGCAAAGTAGGGATCTTTCATCATCACGGCGACGATTTTTTCGTTGACCGTTCCGGCGGCGGCCATGTTGCCGTCGAAATCCATGTTTGTGCCGTGCTTTTTCATCATCCAATCGTCGATCAGCGCGTTCCCCGGCCCCGTGTCGAACGCGACCAGTTCGCCGTTTTCGCCGATCCACGTCATCTTTGCGACGCCGCCGATGTTCAAAACGACGACCGGCTTTTCCAAATCGCGCGCCAGCGCCGCGTGGTACGACGCCATCATCGGGCCGCCCTGTCCGCCGTTCGCCATGTCGGAATTGCGGAACCGGTTGACGACGGGGATGCCCGTCTGCGCGGCCAGCAGATCGCCGTCGCCGATTTGGACGGACAAGTGTTCCGCGGGGTCGTGAAACACGGTGTGACCGTGGAAGCCGACAACGTCGATGTCTTGCGCCCGCAAACCGGCCGAATCCAGCAATTCGGAAACGACTTGGGCGTGGAACAGGGTCATTTTGCGCTCAACGTCCCGCAGACGGTCGGCGTCCTTGCACGCGTCGCGTCCCGTCACGGAACGCAGGCCGGCGCGCATATCCATGTCATAGGGGCGGTTCAACGCTTTGCCGTATTCAAAAATGTCAACGCCGTCCGTGACCAGTAACGCCGCGTCAACGCCGTCCATCGACGTGCCGCTCATCAATCCGAGAGCCGTCAAGGGCTTGATGACTTCCATGCTTTCCCTTCTTTAGCTGTTGAGTTCGTGGGTGTTTGCTGTTAAATATAGGCAAAATAGTTTAATAAAATCCAAACGGGACGTTTATTGATGACTCAGTTCAAATCCGAATTTTTGCGTATCCTGACCGAACGCGGTTTTTACAACCAGTGCACCAACGAAGAGGGATTCGATGCTTATCTGTACGAATGCGAAAAAACGGGAAAACCCGCCGTCGGCTATCTGGGTTCCGACCCGACCGCCGACAGCCTGCACGTCGGGCATCTGGTGCCCGTGATGATGATGCGGTGGTTCCAAAAACTGGGCAACCGGCCGATCATGCTGGTCGGCGGCGCGACATCGCGCATCGGCGACCCGTCGGGCAAAGACAAGCTGCGTCCGTTCATGACGCCCGAAACCATCGCGCACAACATCGCGGGGCTGAAATCGTCCTATGCCAAATTCATCCGTTTCGACGACACGGAAAACGGCGCGATCATTGCCGACAACTACGATTGGTTCAAGGATGTCAACTATCTGGACTTTTTGCGCGATGTCGGGACGTATTACTCGGTCAACCGGATGCTGACGATGGAAAGCGTCAAAACCCGCTTGGAACGCGAACAGCAGATGACGTTTCTGGAATTCAACTACCAGCTGCTGCAGGGGTACGATTTCTGCCAGCTGTATGAAAAATACGGTTGCCGCGCGCAAATCGCGGGGTCGGATCAGTGGGGCAACATCACGTCGGGAACGGAGCTGGGGCGGCGCAAGTACGATGTCGAGCTGTTCGGATTCACCAGCCCGATTTTGACGGATTCGTCGGGCAAGAAAATGGGCAAGTCCGAAGGCAACGCCGTTTGGATCAACGAAGAAAAGCTGTCGTCCTACGATTACTACCAGTATTTCCGCAACATCGGCGACGCCGAAGTCGGCAAATGCCTGCGCATTTACACCGACCTGCCGATGGACGAGGTGCGCCGTCTGGAATCGTTGAAAGACAAGGAAATCAACGAAGCGAAAAAGATTCTGGCGTTCGAGGCCACCAAACTTTGCCGCGGGGAACAGGCCGCCGCGGCCGCCGCGGAAACCGCGCGCAAAACGTTTGAAGAAGGCGCGGCGGGCGGCGATCTGCCCGTGATCGCCTTTGCCGAAAACCTGCCGCTGACCGAAGCGTTGGTGCAGTTGAAGCTGACCGCCAGCAAAGGCGAGGCAAAACGCCTGATCGCGCAAAACGGCGTGAAAATCAACGACGCGGCCGTGTCGGGCGAAAACATCGTCCTGACCGTCGCCGATTTGAAAGACGGCCAAATCAAACTGTCCGTCGGCAAGAAAAAACACGGTCTGGTCAAGGGCTGATTTCCCGCCGCCCGCAGAAAAAATAAAGAAAAAGCCCCGCTTCATTGTCGGGGCTTTTTCGTTTTTTCAGGCTTTCGCCTTGATTTTCTTTTTGCCTTTCCAAACGATCAGGAACACGGCGGACAAAATCAAAACGATCCCCGCCGCGATTTTCAACGTCATCGCTTCGCCGAACAACGCAACGCTGATGACGACGGCGGTCACGGGTTCCAGCGCGCCCAAAATCGCCGACAGCGTCGGGCCGATCAACTTGATCGTGATCGTCATCGTTTCCAGCGACACGATCGTCGGGAACAGCGCGACGCCCAGCACACACCCCCAAATGAACGGCGTGTCCAGCCGCGCGATGTGCTCCGCCCCCGTCGCCAGATTGAACGCGAAAACGAAAATGCCGAACAGCATGACGTAAAACGTCAGCGTCGTATAAGGAATGTGGTGCAGGGCGGGCAACTTTTTCAGTGCGATCATGTATAGCGCGTAGCTCAGCGCCGACATCATCACCAAAAAGAAACCGTACATATTCAGCGTTTCGCCGTTTTTTCCTTCGTAAAACATGGAAATGCCCGCCGTGGTCAGAACGATCGCGCCAATGGTGCGCATGGACAGCTTTTCTTTGAAAAACACGGACATGATGATCGCGACCATGATCGGATAGATAAACAGAATGGTCGAAGCGATGCCCGCGCCGATGTAATTGTAGCTCATGAACAGGGTCAGCGACGACATCGAAAAAATAACGCCCAGCGGGATCAGAAACAACGCTTGCCGTCCCGAAATCTTCAGTGAATGTTTTTTAACGACCGTCACCCACAACCCGTACAGGATCAGCGCGAACAAATAACGGTAGAATAAAACGGAATTGACGCCGAACCCCAGTTTGTACAGCGGCAGGGCGAACAGCGGGTTCGTCCCGTACGCGCACGTTCCGGCGATTCCCAGCATCACGCCTTTGGTTTTTCTGGTCATAATCCAACCCTCCCAGTGACTAAGCGGCGGAAAGATAGGATTTCCGCCCGCCGCTGTCAAGCGGGAAAAATCACGAACGGCCGGTGTTGGCAAAGTTCTGTTCCGCGGAATTTTTGCCCAGATATTCGATGTAATCGTAAATTTCTTCCGGCCGGACGCCGCTTTCGTCCAATGCTTTGGCGACGATCGCGTATTCCATGCCCATGTTCGTTTGGAACACGGCGCTGTCATCTGTGTTAACCGATACGGGGATGTCGAAATCCGGCCGGTTTTCAAGCGAATAAAGCCGGTGGCCGTTCAAATGGAACAAAGGCAGGTCGGCGAAATTGTCGATCGGCGCGATTTTGCGGTTGGACGACGGGTTGACTTCGACCGCGATTCCTTTGTCGGCGATGTTTTTCTTTAACAGGTTTTGGCAAACGCGCAGGCAGTCCAGATAAAATCCGTCCGCATTGATCATGACGGTTTTTTGACGCAGTTTGGCGTAAGTGTCATCATACAGATATGTAAAGTGAAGCTTTTGCGCCGTTTCGTTTTGCAGCGCGTCATCGTAAAATTCGCATTCGCCGTTTTGCCGCCAATCGTATTTCACCAAACGGACGGGGGTGTTGCTGTCGAAATGAAGTGCCGACGCGCCGGCGCGCAAATGCCACGATGAAACATAGGTTCCGATGTCGATGTTTCTGTACGGTTCCCGACCGCCGAACAGCAAATCGCGCACGGTGTTGAACCGGTCGGCCAGCTGGAACGCCTGTGCCGGATGGTCGCCGCTTTGGATCAGCATGAAATACATCCACGCCAGATTGTCCAGATATTCGCCGGTCTGAATGGCAACGCGCCTCATTCTGGTTTCGGCCAGCTGCTGCGGATCGGCGCCCAAGGCCAGCGCGTGTCCCAACCGGTCGCCGCGGCGAAAATTCAAAAACTCGACCGTTTCATAAATCGCGCGCAATCCGGAACACAGCGACACATACACTTCGCCCGCGTGATAGGTGAAATGCAAATCCGGCTTGATCTGGCGGCATCGCCGGAAATGCGGGGCGAACAATTCGGGGCGGGCGTTCAATTCGTCGCCGGCCGCGTCAATGCCGATCAATAAACGGGAATATCCCGATTGCAGCAGTTTGAGAACGGGGCGCGTATGTTTTTCCAGCTCCCTTTCTTGTCTTCGGCGCGCGTCGCAGGCGGAAAGTTTTTTGTCCGGCTGACGTTTGATAAAATGAAAAATATACCCCAACCGGACGTTGTCTTTTTTGCCGCTGGCGTTTTGGAAAGCCTGCCGCAAGGAATCGTCCAGCGTTTCCAATGCGCGGCCGGATCGGGGTGTAATCCGGCATTCAATGGATGAAACAACATCCTCTTCCGAATATTTGTCGGCGACGCTTTGATACAGCAGGTCGTTCCATTTTTTATTGAAACGTTCGGCGTACAAATCTTTGCGGTCTTGCCGATCTTGGAATTTTTCAAACCCCATGCCGGTGTTGTCCAGTGCGAATTGAAAATGGATTTGCGTCGATCCGACCAGATACAGGTTGAACAAATCCCTGACGAACAAAGGCATGGCCGCGATATTTTCAAAGCATTTCCGTAAAAAGCCGCGTTCAATGGAATATACCGTTTCAAGACCTTTGCTCATTTTGTCCGAATGTGTTTCATACAAACGCCGCCGCATCGCGTCAAAATCGGTTTTGTACGGCTCCAATTCGATATAGGATTTGGCTTTTACAACCGACATCAGGCTTTGTGAAACATTTTCGTCTTCTTCGTTTTGCAGAAACGTTTCCAAAAACAGGCGAAGCATTTTTGTTTTCAAATAAACAAGGTCGTCGAATTTCTTTTTATGTGCAGATTTTTTCTTATGCTCGGGATTTTTCTTGCCCGCGACAATTTCCTTATATATGAATGCGAATCGGTTAAGTTCCGTCGAATAGCCCGAAGCGTTCAAGTGCATATGGTTTTCGGCGACGCCGATACGCTGCAAAATACGGTAAAGCCGTTCGTTGTCGTGACGTATCAGAAAACATCGTTCTTGGCAGCGCGGCGCGCGGGCGGCGACATACACATCCGGCGGCGCGACGTTGATGAAATCGTTCCAAACCAACAGATCGTCGAATTTGACTTCGACGCGGCCGTCTTTTTCGATCAACAATCTGTCGGCCGCGATTTTAAACAGCTCGTCTGCGAAAAACGGTCGTTTGTCGCCGATTACCGTTGACACAATGTTTCGCAAAACCGCCGGCGAATAATTGGACGGGTACAGATATAGATACCGTTTTTCAATCGATTGGTAAACGTCGGATTCGCAAAGGTCGAACGCCGTCCCCGGCCGGTAACCGGTTGTGGAAAATCTTTCACACAACCGGTCGAAATCGGCGTCCTTATAAACACAACGGATCAGACGTTCCAGATTCTTCATTGCAGCATATCCGCCAATTTCGGATATTTTTCAAGGAAGTAGGTGAAATCAGCAATGTCCGATTTCCACAGTTTGCGACGGTTTTTAAGGTTGAGATTGTTGCGCATTTTTTGGGCACGCACTTTGTCTTCAGCGGTCAATTCGGAAAATCTGCAGATGATTCCCGCCCATTCACGCCATACGTTGATGTTTTGTTTGAGAAGTCTTTCAACGCTCTTTTTTACAAAGGGAGAGAGAGTGAGGGGAACGTTCTTATTTTCAATCTCCGTTTTTTCAACGTTCTCTTTTTTGGGAGAGATTGGAGGATACTCTTTTACCGAGGCAATCAAGTTAATAAATTTATCATCAAAAACTTCTTTGACGGAAAGCTCGATAGGATAAAGATGTGAAATCGACAGTCTTAACGCTTCTTCATACGGGGAATGCATTTCTCCATCGGTTTTGTTACAGAGAAGCCGGTTGATCTTTCTGTAAATATATTCACGATACCCTTTTTTCTTTTTGTTATAAAAAGTTACCCGCATAAACGCGTCCACGTCAAACAGCGAATAAAACACATACGCTTTGTTTTGTTCCGCCGTTTGCAGATAGGATTTTTTCAAAACGGCCGAAAAGGGATCCGCGCGGTAATTGATTTTATTTTTCTTTTCCATTTCGGACGGCAGGAAAATCTGGTCGTGATACAGCGGTCTGAATCTGTAGAATCCGCTGGTTCCGGATGATTCTGGCCGTGTTTCATCCCAAATTTGGCTTTTTCTCATAATACGGGAATAGGCAATTTGTCCGGCAAATTCCTGTAGTTCTTTCTTTTTCCTTTCTACTTCGGTTTCATTTTCATCATTTGAAATTGAGATATAATCAATTGCATTGGATGAACGCCATATAGGCACATATTGGAAATCATTTGGCATGAATGTGCAGTTGATCAATTCGCTGTATGGTGTGTTCGGAAAACAAAATTCGTCACTTTCGCGGGTAGCGTTGATCTCTTCTTTCTTATTGTTCGTGTCGCTACTTTCATTCTCTTTATTGTTGCGTTCATTCTCCTCGGCGTTATCGCCGACGTCCTCATCCTCATCACTGTCAGCAGGGGCATCGACGATTTTATTTAAATCTTCGGCCTTTAAATCCAAGTATGCGGTTAGCAGTTCAATGGAATATAAAACTTTGATAAGATAACAAAAATACATGATGTCTTCGTCAAAGGCGCAGCGGCTTTTCAATTCATTCAAAAAACGTATCACGTCGCCGACCGTGACGTTGTAGGATTGAACGGATTCAATCACCAAAAATCCATTTTCTGATGGAAAGTTAAGCCCTTTTGATACGCTTTTCAAAATTAAATTAATTTGGGAACAAATATAATAGTTTTTATTTTTTACGCTCGTTTTCAGCCATTCATCTAAAATAGGAAAATATTTTGTGTTCAGATTCACCTTCGCCCGATAAAGGATATAGTTCCGGTATATTTTCAGGTTTTCTTTTAAATTGTCCTTTAACAATTCATCATTATTGCGGATCTCTTTCATTTCCATCATCATACGGATGAACGCCAGAATTTCGCGCAATCCGTTCGGATAGATCAGGTGAACTTTTTCCTTTTCATCAATCGGATCCAACGGCAGAGCCAGTTTGTCGCGCACCAGCTTTGACATAAGACCGTGCAGATCCATATTGGGAAAATCCTTTTTCAACGTTTCCGAAAATTCGGATTCAGATGTTGTATCTTTGAAAAAAGGATGTAAAACCGTCGCGGGGGATTCGCTGAAAAATTCTTGTTGTCCGCGCAGGTAAAAACGGCGGGAAACGGGGAATTGTTTTTCATAAAACTGCAATGACTGGTCTTTGATTTCCGCCATCGAAAAAATGTTTTTTTCTAAAAGCTGTGTGTTTTGCGTGATCAGGTGGTCTTGAATGGCGTTCAACAGCTGGATTTCACGGAACGCCAGCAAAACGATGCAATTCCCGTTCAGCCATTTTTGAATGTCCTCGATCATTTGGTAAATATGCTTGTTTTCAACCAGATCCAGATCGTCAATGCAAACGACCATTTTTGGTTTTTGGAAATATCCTTTGACCGCATAAAACAATTCGATGAATTCATGCAACAGGTGTTTGAATTTCGACCGGTTTTGGATGCTGGAAACAATGTCGGCGGTGTGGCGTTCCTCGTAAAAACGTTCTTTGTTGGATTTGAGGTCCGCGATGACATTCATGATTTCATCCAGCTTGTTGTTAAAATTAAGGCGATTGTTATTGCGTTCGCTGTTCCAACCGGAACGGCAGTCGTCCACAGGAGTATTTTTGATTTCATCAGCAAGTACACTGATGAAAAATTCGTTGATGGACAGGGAATCGTCGAAAATGCTGGGGTCGATTAGGTTGGTGACATAAAAATCGGAGTCCTTGCCGTTTGTTTTTTGGTTCTTCAGCTCTTTCATAACGGAACGCAGCAGGGACGTTTTACCGCATCCGCGATCGCCGATGATACAGATGACTTTGTTTTTTTCCGTTTCCGAAGCGTCGTCACTCTTGCATAGTTTGGGAATAGCATCAGCGTTTTCCGCCAACAGGCCATCTTTGTTTTCCAATACGGGTTTGGTGATGCGGCTCCAATCGAATTCCATGATTTTCCCTCCTCCGGAAATATAGATAAAACGGATGATTTTGGAAAATGCTATCCGTTTTGATTGTGAAAGTAAAGGTTTTTGTCAATCGGCGATATGCGAGTCAGGGTTGCTTGTCCGGATATGAAAAAAAAGCCTTTCCCGACGGGAAAGGCTTTTCGGTTTTGCGGAAGCGGCGGGGATTACCAGCCGAAACCGCCGCGTTTGGAATATTTGGAAACCGTAGCGCGCATACGGGCGACTTCTTCGCCGGATTCGATTTCCGTAAAGCGCAGGTTGACGGTGTATTCCTTGATCGTTTTGCCGTTCAGGGTTTTCGGGTTCATGCGGACGGCGCCGAAAATCAGCAGTTCCGCGCCGGTCTGTTTGCCGATTTTGCGGATGTCGGACGTTTTGACCATGCCTTCGTTCTGATAGCGGATTTCTTTCAAGATGCGGTCGCGCGCGGCGGCGTCGATCAGCCGGAAATCGCCGGTTTCAGAGATTTGCTGCAAAAATTCGTCGTTCATGTCGTCAATGGGGAAATACGCTTCCGACGTTTCGTTCTGGACTTCGGCGATGAATACTTTGGGACGGTGACCGAGGGTGTTCAGGTAACGCTGAAATCCGCGGTTGTTGTCCATTTTCTGCATGATTTCCTTGATGGTGTTCTGTGTGTCCGTCAACAGCCATTCGTCTGTGATTTCCATGGCTTTGGCGTCGCCTTCGGCCGTGGACAGGCGTTCGGCTTTGAACCCGGAACATCCCTGCAGCGCCAAAACGGACGCCGTCAGCAGGACGATAAAAGATTTTTTCATGGGATGCTTTCCTTTGTTAGAAACTCAAATTCAAAATGTTTTCGTTCAGGTAGGCTTTCAGCGATTCCAAAGCCTGCGCGTACGCCTGCTTTTCGCTCAATCCCGATTCCGTGAACGTCGCGGCCAGCACTTCGACGACGGCGCCTGTTTTGTCGGGTGCTTTCATCGTAAAGTGGAAATCGTATTTGACAAAGCCTTCGATTTTCAAAAAACGGCGTTCGGATTGCAGGGACACGACGACTTTCGGCGTTTGTTCCGACGCGTATCCGGCGAACGTGTAACCGTTTTCCTTTAACACGCTGCGGACGGCCTGATCAAACGATTTGGCGGCCTTTCCTTCGACCGTCAAAAAGATTTTATGTTTGCCGACGCGCGCCTTTTTATTGCCGTACACCTGATTATAGGTGACGGTTTCGGCCATCGGCGAACCGGTCAAAACGATATAGCGTTGGTTCAAACCGCGGCGTTGTTCGTACATTTTTTCCAGCTTCAGCGCGGCGGCCGGCGAATCTTCGTTCAGCAGCGCCGCCATTTTCTGGTCAGTGTCAAAGATTTCCTCGCGCGTCATGCGGGCGGCGACGGGTTTGTCCAAAACAGCCAGAGCATATACGTCCTTGCCGTCCGTATGCGTTTTCCGGATCTCGACGGCGTTCAACAAAACGTCGGCCGTTTCGGAAACGTAATCGCGCGCTTTGGAATACGAACCGGTGTCGTCCTGCCGTTCTTCGGATTCAAAAGTTGATTTGATTCGGGCTTCAAACACCTTGGCCAATCCGGCGCGGGCGGACGCTTCCGCCAACGCGGGGCGCGTCCCCGTGCCGACGGCGCACAATTCGTCCTTGGCGCAGACGGCGTAGGGGTCGTTGATCCATTCGGGCTTTTTATCGGCCGTCTGAGCCGACGCGCAAGCGGCCAGCCCCAGAACGACGGCCGTTGAAAATAACCGTTTCATCATGGATGTGCGTTCCGTGATCAATTTTCGGCGCGCAGATCGGCGACGTAGTTGTCAACGGCCTGCGACATGGCGGCCTTGTCTTCGCCTTTCAGTGTACGCACGGTTTTGGCTTTGTACATTTCCAGCGCGTCGGCCAAAGCGGCTTTGGTGATTTTCACAACAACGTCGCATTTATAGGCGGTGTAGTCCTTTTCCGCGCCCATTTCCTTTTTGTACGCGCGTTTTTCCCAATATTTTTCACCGACAACGACGCCGTGCAGGTTGACCTGAATGTTTTGCTGCAGCGTGTCTTTCATCCGCGAATTCGCGTCGTCGTTCTGGGATGCGCTGCTTTCCTCGAATGCGCCCATGATTTCCTGCGCGATTTCAGACGCGATTTTTTGTGTGGCGCGGGTTTCGGCGGCTTTCAGACACAGACGCTGGTTGACGTTTTGCGCGTCGGCGACGAAATAGCGGTTCTTTTTGGCTTCGGACGACGAATCGATCTTGTGCGCTTTGGACTGGTGCGTCCACGCGGGAACGGATTTTTCGGAACCGTCCGTCTTGACATAATCGGGCTTGAATCCGGCGCAGGCGGCCAGCAGGCACAGGGCGGAAACGGTCAGCAGTTGTTTTTTCATGGGTAAATCTCCTTTGTTAATTACCTGTAATTGCATTTTCACCCGTTTGGCAGGTTCAGGTCAACTAAAACCGCGCGGGAATCTTTGATCGTCAGGGGAAAAGCGGTCAATTCCTTTCCGTTTGACAGGACTTTTCCGGTGTATTCGCCTTTTTTCAAGGCGGCGGACTGTTGGAAAACGGCGTCGGGCAGCAATCCCCAATACCGCACGTCGGCGTATTCGCTGGCTTCGATCAATCGGGCTGACGTCGCGAACGCCGCATAAGCCGACAGAATTTTCAATCCGTCGTTCGGGTCGAAAACAGAGCAGGCGGACACGACGGCGGAGGCATATTTCGCAGTCAGGCGCGTTCCTTTTTCGGCGATGATGCCCGCGCGTTCGTTTTGATATTCTTTATACGCCGTTTCGGAAACGGGATCGGTCAGGACGAACGGTTTGTCAACAACGGTTCGGCCGTTTTTATCCGAAACGGTCAGGCGGTATTCTTTGGCTTTTTCCGGTTCGGACATCGACGGGATTTCAAAGGAAATGCGCTGCCCCGGCAAAATGTACCCCAGACACGACGACAGGTTGTTGTTTGATCCGGCCGCCAGAAAAGCCGCCCACGGAATGGTGAAGTCAACCTTTTCCGGTTTTTTCGCGGCAATGAGGCCGGTTTTCAAAACGATTTTGACGTTTTCCTTGCGCGGCGGGACGGCGTACAGGTCGGCGCCCTTGGCTTCGGCGTATTTTTTCAGCGCGGCGGCGTTTTCCCCCGCGAAAGACGGATAGTCCGCGTAAACGGAATCCAGCAGGCGGGCGACATCCTTGTACAGCTGACGCGCGATCTGGCGGTCGCCGGTCGATCCGTAAATGTCGTGGATTTCCGCGCCAAACGTTTTGGCCAGCATATCCTGCTTGAACGCTTTGGGATCGTCGGATTCGTTCGTAAAGGTCGTCAGCAGGCTGTTCCAATCCAGTATCGACGCGCGCGCCGCGTTGAAATGCAGCCGTTTTTCGGATTCGGAAAAGTCTTTGCGGTCAACAGTTTTCACTTCGCCGTTTTCATTGACGACGCGGGGTTCGCAGTATCCCTGTTCATACAGGCGGTAATGGGTCAGCGACTGGTAAAAACGCAGCAGGGAAAGTTCGTATTTTTCGCCCTTGTACGGGATCAGGCCGTCCCCCGCGATTTGCGCGGCGACGGATTTGGAAACGCTGGTCGTATATAGCCGGACGGACAGGTCGCGCGCCTGATCGAAATTTTCCAACGCTTGGCAATATTCGCCCTTTAAATAGTGCATCGATCCCAATTCAAGGAACCGCACCAGACGCGACGCTTTGTCCGTGTAAAAATCGTCGTCCGCGGCCACGCGCACGGCCGCGTCGAAATCGCCGTTTTGCACGGCGGCGATGAATTTCGCGTGTTCCCGCCCCGTGTGGCCGCACGCGGTCAGGCAGAAAAGAACGAAAGAAACGACGGCTTTTTTTAACATCGGCGAACCCCGTTTTGACACGCGTATTCTAACGGACTGCGTTCCGAAACTCAAGTGAAAGGGTCAAAACGCCGTCAAAGTCGCCAATTCGGCGCGCAGTTCGGCGATGCCCGCTTTGGTTTCCGAGCTGGTCGGAAAAATGACGGGATAGGCGGCCGTGTGCTTGGCCAGAATTTCGTGCGTTTTCACGGTGACGGTTTTCAGCGCGCCGACGGAAATCTTGTCCGTTTTGGTCAAAACGACCTGATAGACGACGGCGGCCTTGTCCAAAACGGTCATCACGTCCAAATCGGCCTTTTTAACGCCGTGGCGGCTGTCGATCAGCAGACAGACGCGGCGCAGGTTCGGGCGGCCTTTCAAATACAGGGTGACCAGTTCCTGCCACGCGCGGACGGTTTCGACGGGGGCTTTGGCGAATCCGTACCCCGGCATATCCACCAGCCGCAAGTATCCGCCCAGATCGAAAAAGTTCAGCTGCTGCGTCCGGCCGGGGGTGTTGGACGTGCGCGCCAGCGTTTTGCGTCCCGTCAACGCGTTGATCAGGCTGGATTTGCCGACGTTGGACGTGCCGGTGAACGCGATTTCCGGTTCTTTGCCCGCGGGCAGCTGTTTCAAATCCGCGACGCTGAGCATGAACGCGCAGTCTTTCAGGAACAGCAGGCGGCCTTTTTCAATCAAGGCCGCTTGCCGTTCGTCGGTGTTCGTTCCGTCCGTCACGCCTTTTTCCCCTTTTTGGCTTTAAAGCGCAGGGCGTATTGCTGCATCATGGACAGGATGTTGCTCCACGTCCAGTAAATCACCAGACCAGACGCCAGATGTCCCAGCAAGAACGTCATCATGATCGGCATGAACGTCAGGATCATGTTCTGCGTTTTGTCCGGCGTTTTGGGGTTCATCTGCTGCTGCAGCAGCATGGTCGCGCCCATCAGCAACGGCCACACGCCGATGTCCAGCGCCGCGGGAATCGGCCAGTTCAGCGTGCCGAACAGCGTGAAAACGGAGCTGGGGTCGGGCGCGGACAGGTCGTGAATCCAACCGTAGAAGGGGGCTTGGCGCAATTCAAGGGAGATGTACAGTACTTTGTACAGCGAGAAAAACACCGGAATCTGGATCAGCATCGGCAAACAGCCGGCCGCCGGATTGACGTTGTTGACGCGGTACAGTTCCATCATTTCCTGATTGAAACGCATCTTGTCATCGCCGCAGCGTTCGCGCAGCTGTTCGATTTTGGGTTGCAGATCTTTCATCCGCGCCATGTTTTCAAACGATTTGTTGGCGATCGGGAACAACGCCAGACGCAACAGGAACGCGAAGAACAAAATCGCCAACCCCATGTTGCCGAACAGCGTGTTGAACCAGCTGAGGATGAAGAAAAACGGTTTGGTCAGAAAATAGTACCACCCGAAATCGACCGTCAGATCGAAACGTTTGATGCCCAAATCCTTTTCATAGCCGTCGATCAGCTTCAATTCCTTCGCGCCCGCGAACAACCGGCCGGTCGTCTGCACGGCCTGCCCCGGTTCGATCACCGTCGGCGGCATCAGGTAATCGGCCTGATAATGTTTGCCGGCGGACAGATCCTGCGCGCTGAATTTGACGGTGACGTTCGGCGCGGCCTGATCGAACGCCAGCACGGCCATCCAGTATTTGTCGGTGATGCCCGCCCAGCCGCCGGTTGTTTTGAACGACGCCATTTCTTCTTTGTTCATTTTGTCATAGGCGTATTCTTTCAGCGAACCATCCAGATAGCCGACCATGCCTTCCAGCACGGCGCCGCGCTGGGACGGCGGAACGTTCGTGCGGCCGACCAATCCGTAATTGAACAGGGTGACAATTTTTTCGCCGTAGTTTTCGATACGGTCGGAAACGGTGAACATATAGTCTTTGTCAACGGAAATCTGACGGATGAAACGCAGTCCGGCCTGATTGTCCCATGTCAGCGTCAACGGTTTTTCGGGCGTCAGCTCCGTATCGTTTGTGTGCCACACCGTTTCCGAATTGGGCAAAGCCAGCGCGTCCGCGGATACCCATCCGAATTCGGCAAAGAACGGATAGGACGTGCCGACGGGCGACAGCAAAGCGATGTGGGGGCTGTCTTCGGCCAGCGTTTCACGGTATTTCGTCAAAGACAGGTTATCCAGACGCGCGCCTTTCAACCGCAGAGAACCCGCCAGCGACGGGGTTTTAACGGCGACATGGCGAAATTCGTTGACGGCCTGTTCGCGGCTGACGGCGGCGGATTTTTTTTCCGTTTTGCTGACGGCGGCCGGCGCGGGCGCATAGGATTGTTCCGCGATTTGTCCGGCGGCCGGTTTCGGCGCCGCGGGGGCGGTCGCTTCAACCGTCTGTTGAGGGGCGGGTTGGGGCGCGGGCGGGAACGCCGCGTCCACGGCAAACAGGAAAATGGCCGAAAAAACAATGGCCAAAATCAAATTGCGTTTTTCAAATGTGTCTTTTTCCATCAGTTCACCTAATGTTTTTGCGGTTTTACTTTTCGGGAACGGGGTCGTATCCCGATCCGCCCCACGGATTGCAGCTCAGAACGCGTTTGATCGTCAGCCATGTTCCTTTGAGTGCGCCGAAACGTTCCAAAGCCTGTACGGCATAGGCGGAACACGTCGGCGTATAGCGGCACTTGCCGGGGATAAAGCGCGATATCTTATCCTGATACAGCCGGATAAGCCAGATTAAAAAACGGGTCGGCGCGTTATTTTTTTGTCGCGCGGACGGTTCGACGGTTTCGACGGCCGCTTCGGAGGATTCCCGCGGCGCGGCGTCGGGCAGGGCGGCTGCGAAAACGCAGGAAAACAGGGCGGCGGCGAAAACGGTGAAGCATACGGCGTAAAACGTCCGGCGGCCTTTGACGGCAAAGGCGGGTTTTTCCGTTTTCGGCGGCACGGGGTCGTATCCCGACCCGCCGAACGGGTTGCACCGCAAAACGCGTTTGACCGTCAGCCACGTTCCTTTGACCGCGCCGTGGACGCGCAACGCTTCCAGCGCGTAGGCGGAACACGTCGGCGTGAAACGGCAGCACGGCGGTTTCAGCGGGGACAGGAATTTTCTGTAAAACTGAACCAGTTTCGTCAGAACGACAGCGGCAAAAGACGGGGCGTCCCCGCCGTCGCCGTCATTCCTGATTTCCCGTGTCGGTTTCGCTGTCATGGATGGCCTGTTTGATTTCTTTCAGGGCGAAATTGAAATCCCTGTAAAGCTTTTTATAGGGGATGTCGATCGTGGCGAAGCGCGCGACGACGACGTAATCGTATCCGGCGACCGCTTCGACGGGCAGCAAAGCGGCGCAAACGGCGCGCAAACGGCGTTTCGCCCTGTTGCGGCAAACGGCGTTTCCGATTTTTTTGGTCGCCGTGTATCCGATTCGGAAAACGGGCGGATTGAATACGCGCCGCGTTTTCGCCGCCTGCAATACGAAACCGGACCTCACCGCTTTAAACCCGTTTCGGGTGACGTGCAGGAAGTCCGGTCTTTTCTTTATCAATACCAATTTGTTTGGCATACCCGCTGTATCCCGCGGGGATGATTACACGGCCAAACGCTTGCGGCCTTTGCGGCGGCGATTGTTCAAAACCTTGCGTCCGCCAACCGTTGCCATGCGGGTACGAAACCCATGACGGCGAGTCCGGACGATTTTGCTGGGTTGATATGTACGTTTCATGGACAACTCCGTTTATCTAATCAAATCGAGTAACTCCATATACCTTGTTCAAAGCCGAGAGTCAAGAACGGGTTTTCGTTTTTTATGAAATTTTTAACAATGCCGGTTGATGAAATCGCAAACCGCGCCGCAAACGGCGTGTTCCAATCCGAAATGCGCGCTGTCGGCTTCGGCCAGTTCGACGGGGTGCCCCGATTCCCGCAAAACGGCGCGGGAAAAGTAATCGACCGTTTTCGGGAATATTTCGTCGCGCACGCCGCGTGCCAGCAGGACGGGGACGGCGTTTGCAGGGCGGTCGCGCAATCTGTCCGCGCCGACGATGCCCGATCCGATCGAAATCAATCCGCCGAGGTTTTCCAACCCGTCGCAAAACAGCGCCGTTTCAAACGCGGTGATGCCGCCTTGGGATATGCCGGCCAGAAAACAGTCGCGCGCGCTCAATCCGTATGCTTTTACCGTTTTTAAAACAAAGCGGTTCAGCCGGATGGCCGTTTCGTGGATTTCCGGAACGGTTCGTGCGATCAATTCACGCTGTTCGGGACGCGCCAGATACGGCATGAACGAACACAAGCGGCCGTCGAACCGCGTTTCGTCCAGATTCCACCATTGCCGCCGCGACGGATCGTTTTCGGGTGGCACGGGCGCGGTTCCGTCCAAAACGACGACGGCGGCGTCCGCGCGGGCGGCGGCCAGCTTTTCGCCGAAAGCGGCGTTCGACGCGGCGTCCCCGCCGTATCCGTGCAGCAAAACAATCAGTTTGCCGACGATTCCGCCGTCCGGTTCGATTTTCAATCCGGTCAGCCCGTCCGTTTCAAAAGGTGTCGTCCGTATGTTCAAATCCGTTCCTCCGCTGTTTGATTGTAAGGCGGGTTTCCTTGATTTTCAATCGGGTTTTCAGTATGATTGTGATCACACTTTGTTTAAAAGGATCGGTCATGGCGGCACTTTCTTCGCGATTGGAGGATTATCTGGAAACCCTGTTCCATTTGGAAACGGTCGGGGAGAAACAAACCGTGACGGCGCTGGCCGATCATTTGAAACTGACCAAGGGAACGATCGCGACCGTCGTTAAAAAAATGGCGGAACAAGGGTTGGTGCGCCACGAATCCTACGGCGCGATCCAGCTGACGCCGGACGGTCGCCGGATCGGGTGGCGCGTGTATATGAAACACGAACGGCTAACCTCGTTTTTCCATGATTTTTTAGGGGTGGACGCCGGACGAGGTGAGGAAATCGCCTGTTTGATCGAACATCATCTGGACGGGCGGGCGGCCGAACGGTTTTTCGGGCTGGTCGATTTTTTACAGGACGCGCAGGCGAATCAAAAGGTCTGGACGCGGGAACTGTTCCGGTCTTTGGACGCGGCCGTCCGGCTGCCCGCTCCTTTGACGGTGGCCGCATCGGCGTCGGGATGCGTCAACCGGTTGACGGGGGATGAAAACATCCGCCGCCGGTTAGCCGAATCCGGCGTTGTCGAGGGCGCGCGTCTGGACAACGTCCGGTTCGTCGAAGCCGAAAACAAATACGCGTTTGAAACAAACGGCCGAAGCGTTGTTTTGGATGCCGCGGCCGCCGCGACGGTGTGGATCGTTTGATCCCTTATTTTCCTTTTTTCCGTTTTTTCGCCGATGCCGCGGGCGCGTTTTTGACCGCCGCCGGTTTGGCTTTTTTCTCCGGTTCCGGAACGGTCAGAAACGGCAGAACCGCCGTCGCCGTTTCGCGCGGCATTTGGTACAGCCAGCGGTTATGCCGGTTTTCCAGATCGGCAGCCTCTTTCTTGACATCCTGCGCGGCGTCCTGCGCGGCCGAAAAAGCGACGGCGACGAACGGCCTTGAATCGTTCAAATACAGGAAAAGGTAAATGTTCAATCCGTCGAACGTTTCGATCATCGCGGATGAAAACGGTGTCTTCGTTTTCAAATCCGCCGGCCGGACGGCGACATCGTCAAATTCAAACGCGCCCAGCGTTTCCTCCATTCTTTTCACAAAGGTCGGGTCGATGATGAAATGGCCGTCCGATAAAAACGCGGGTTGCAGCGGGGCGTCCGGCGACGAACGCTTATAGACGGCCTCGCGCGTTTTGCCGCCGTCCACGAAAGTGATCGACGCGATCCGTCCGGCGGGCAGGGGCAGCAGCCGCGTGTTCAGCCACGACCGCAGGTCGCCCGTCACGTCGATGTCGCCGCGCACCAGCCACGACCGCGCGTCATCGGGCAGACGGACGAAATATCCCTGACCGTTTTTGAACAAGCTGTCGTTGTGCTTTCCGACCAACAGGGCGGCGACGGCGTTTCCTTCGGCGTCCATCAGGGAAACCTGATAGGATTTCGCGTTTTTGTCCGTGCTGTCCTCGACCTGCAAATCGGGATAAAATTCAGGCAGCGCCGTTTTGGGTTCCGCCTTTTCCAATCCCGCCAGCCCCAGCAGCATATTGCGGATTCTGTCCCTGTCCGCGGGGTATCCGTCCGCTTCGGTCAGCATCCACCCGCCCGCGTCGTCGCGCATGAACGTTTTGGTCGTGCCGGCGTGTTCGATGGAAACGACTTCGACGCCGTTCAATTTGTCGATCAATCCGGGGAACAGGGGTTCGCCGAAAAATTCGCCGACGGAATGGTCGGGTGTCCATATCCAGACGCACACGGCCGTGATCAAAGCGACGACGGTCGCGGCGAACAGTTTGTAAAACGAGCGCGGATTCATGGGCGGCTTTCCTTATTCTATCGGGATTGCGTCCGTCTGACGCGCCGACGCCAGACGACAAACAGGGCGACGGCCATCAACAAAGCCGGCACCAGAACGACGTTCAGCAGGATGATCGTCGAACGCAGGGCGAAAATGTCGCGGCTCAGCACGCTTTGAACGGAACGCAGGTCGGCACGCAGGGTTAAAATCCGTTCTTTCAGCGACTGGATTTCCGATTTGTCCTCGCGCGATAAAATGTCGCCGCCGCTGTCGGGCGCGCGCTCCGTCAGGTATTGCAGCCGGTTTTGCGCGGTTTGCAATTCGTCGAACAGGCGCGTTTCCTCCTGCCGGTATTTCTTTCCGGCTTGCAGCGCCATTTCCTCGATCACGGTGAACGGGCGGCGCCATTCGGCTTTCGACCGCAAGTCGATCAGCGACGCCGCGCCGCTGAGATTGTCCAGCGCGTTGACGGTCAGGTCGGCGTTGCCCGCGAACGGGTACAGCTGTTCCACGCCCAGAATGTCGGATTTTTCCGTCCACAGGGAATCGGCCAGAAAATCGCTGTCGCCGATCAGGATGATGTTGACGGGCGACACGGCCTTTTCAATGTGCGCTTCCGGCCGCTGTTTCAAAAAGTTGCGCGTCGGCGCCTTGTCAAACGCGCTGGCGGGCGTTCCCTTGATCCGCAGCCCCAAAACCATGTTGCGGCCTTTGGGTTTGAATTGGCGCAGCATTTCCGCCGGATCGGGATTGACGCCCAACACCGTCGGCATCAGCTGCGAATCCTTTGATGAAAAGATCAGGGGCGTGACGGTCAGGCCGTCCACTTTTTTCGTGACGGCAAACGTTCCGGCGTAGGCCAGATTCAGCGAGCTGACCGCGTTGGTGACGGGGTCTTCGGGACTCAGGTGGTTTTCGGTGACGCCCAACCACGGCAGATATTTGACCTGCGCGGTTTTGTCGCCGTCGTTGTGGGCAGCGGTGCGCGCCAGAACGGCGTCCGCGACGAATTGCGTCGGGTCGAACGATACGCCCCAGTCGGAAAACAGCTTGTCCATGTCCGGCCGGATGGAATAGGGGACTTCGCCCAAAGCGGCCTCCGCCTGTGAAAACGGGTCGATCAGCACCAACATATTGCCGCCGCGCATGATGTATTGGTCAATGGCGTACAGGGTTTCTTCGCTGAATTTTTTCGGGTTGACCAGCATCAGAACGTCGATGCCCGCCGGAATGTCCAGCGTTTGGCGCGAAATGAACCGGACGTTGAAAATGTCGCGGATGACGTTCATCACCGCCCAGCGGGGGCGGTATTTCGGGTAAACCTGCCGCGGTTCGCCCTGCCCGTCGATCGGCAGGGTGCTGATGATCCCGATGGTCGGGCGTTTGGAACGGGTCAGGTCGGTCAGGTATTTCGTGATGTCGTATTCCAAAAACCGTTCCCGCGACGGGTCCAGCAGCGCGATCGTGCGCCGGCGGTCGGACGAATTCGACAGCACCATGCCGATGTAAACGTATTCGGACGAATCGCCGACGGGGATGCCTTTCAGCCCGTAGCCCAACGCTTCGTCCTCTTTTTTGGAAAAAGGCTCGGGATCAATGATTTCCAGCTTGATTTTGCCGTCGGACGCGGAAACGTACTGTTCCAGCAATTCGACGACGCGCACGGCGTACGTCGCGTGTAGCTGCGACACTTTGGCCAGCTTGTCCGACAGATAGAAACGGATCGTGACGGGTTCCTTGATCTGCGCGACGGCGTTCAGCGATCCTTGCGACAGGGAATACAGCTGCGCCTGCGTCAGATCGAGGCGGTAGTTTTTCATCAAAAACGCGGCGATCAGGTTGACGCAGAAAAACAAAACGACGGCGCAGACCAATCCGGCGACGCCCAAAGAGTTTCTGTCCCGAACGTTGATTTTCATGTCACACCGCCTTTTTATGGTCAAGCACGATCACCGTCGCGAACAGGAACACGCTTGAAAACGAAACGAAGAACAGCAGGTCGCGCACGTCCAGAACGCCGCGGGTCAGGGAAAGGAAATGGATCAGGAAACCGAACGATTGAAACAGCTTCAACACCTTTTCCGTCGCGAATCCGGACAACGCGTTGATCAGCGCGTCCGACCCCAGAAACGTCAGCAGAACGCACGCCATCATGGTGGACGCGAACGCGACGATCTGGCTTTTGGTGCAGGCGGACAGGCACGACCCGACGGACAAAAACGTCCCCGCGATCAAAAAACTGGCCAGATAGCTCATCAAAATGACGCCGTTGTCGGGCGATCCCAGATAGTTGACGGTCAGCCACATCGGCAGTGTCAAAAACAGCGCGACACCGACGAACATCCACGCGGCGAAAAACTTGCCCAGCACCAGATCGCCGGTCGAAACGGGCAGGGTCATCAGCATTTCGATCGTGCCGCTGCGCCGTTCCTCGGCCCACATACGCATGGAAACGGCGGGGATCAGGAAAACGTACAGCCACGGGTGGAACAGGAAAAACGATTGCAGGTCGGCTTGGCCGCGGCCGAAAAAATCCCCCGCGTAAAACGTCAGCAATCCCGACAGGGACACGAAAATCATCAAAAAAATCCACGCGACCGGCGTTGTGAAATATCCGGCGAATTCGCGTTTCGTCAATACAAGCAGGGATCTCATGCGTGCGGGTCTTTCAATTCGCGGTCGGGCGACGTGAACGCGTAGAACACTTCCTCCAGCCGGCCTTTTTCAATGAACAAATCCAGTATCTTGATGTCTTGGCGGCGCAGAGCCTCCACCACGTCGGCGGTGACGGAATCGCGCCCCTTGGGTTTCAGGGTGAACATGAACGCGTCGCCCGTTTCCTGACGCACGTCCGCGATGTCCAGAACCGTCATTTCGTCGAAAACGGTGCGCGCCCGTTCCTGTTGGTACGCGGGGATCAGGACGAACAGCGTCTGGTGGGTTTCCGACAGGCTGATCAGCGATCGGGGCGTGTCGTCCAGAACGATTTTGCCCTTATCAATGATGACGGCGCGGGAACACATGGCTTCGACCTCTTCCAGCACATGGGTGGAAATGATGATCGCCTTGTTTTCCCGCAAACGGCGGATCAGCGTCCGGATCTCGCGTTTTTGGTTGGGATCGAGCCCCTCGGTCGGTTCGTCCAAAATCAGCACGTCCGGATCATGCACCAACGCTTGCGCCAAACCGACGCGGCGTTTATACCCCTTGGACAGCGTTTCGATCGGCTGGTAAAGGACATTCGACAGGGAAATGTCGGCAACGACCTTTTCAACGGCCTTTTCTTTGGCCGAACCGGACAGGCCGCGCGCTTCGGCGATGAAATTCAAAAACGCCAGAACCGTCATGTCGTTGTAGGACGACGCGACTTCGGGCATATAGCCGATGTGGCGTTTGACCTCGACGGGGGTTTGGGCGACATCGCATCCGCAAACCGTTATTTTTCCCGCGGTCGGGGTCAGAAATCCCGAAATCATGCGCATGGTCGTCGTTTTTCCCGCGCCGTTCGGTCCCAAAAATCCCAGCACCTGCCCTTTCGGCACATGAAGGGACAGATTATCGACGGCGGTGAAAGATCCGAATTTTCGCGTGACGTTTTCTAATGTGATCATGCCGGTTCCGAACAAAAAACATTTTTCATCCAGAGTATAACCTCTTTTGCAAAAACTCAAGCGTTTCCATAACCGCCGGCGGGTGTCCGGCGCGCGTGCGCTTTTGTTGTTTTCGGGGCTATCATTCCGAACCGTTTTCGTTTATGATGCCGCAAAACGAAAGGTCTTTTCCGTGATCAGGATTATTGTTTTCGCCGCGTTTCTGATGTTTCCCGCCGCGTTCGCGCGGGCGGACGGCGGATTGCAATCGCATCGGGCAAGTTACGACATATCGCTTTATTCGACGGCGGGCGGCGCGACGGGCGTCGTCACGGCCAAAGGCAAAATGCGTTATCAAATTCAAAAGGTGTGCGGCGTTTGGGAAACGGAATCCGTGTTTTCCATAGATGTCGGATATGAACAGATCGGGCTGGACACGACGAATTGGAAACAAACGACGCGGGAAAGCGCGGACGGCTGCCGGTTTGACTTTACCGTTCATGTGCGCGAAAAGGGGGCGGACAGAAAAGATTTGTCCGGAACGGCCGTGTGCGACGCCGGCAAAAAGCGTGTGCGTCTGACCGTTCCCGTGGCGTCCGAAGCCGTCCTGCCCAAAAGCGTCGCCTTTCCCGTTCAGCAGACGCTGCGTCTGCTGGATGCCGCGCGGGCGGGAAAAGGAACCGTGTTTTCCTATGTTTACGACGGTACGCGCCCCGAATCCCTGTTTTCCACAAACACGGCCGTCACCGCGGCGGACGGTTTTTCCTCGCCCGCCGTCAAAGGGGATGTCGCTTTGATCAAAAATCGCAAGGCCTACCGCTTCGACACGGCGTTTTTTGAAGAATTCGCCGTCCCCGCCGCCGCCGACGGCGCGCCCGCCTACGAAGTGTCGCTGTATTCCTACGACAACGGGATCAGCGATCAAATCGTCCAGAATTTCGGGACGCACCGTCTGCTGTCCGTTTTGACGGATCTGAAACGCCTGCCGGACAAGCCGTGCGCGGCGCAAAAAACAAAACGCCGGAAAACGAAAGGCAGCCTTTGACAACGCGGGCGGGCGTGGTATATTAACACCATGACAACCCCAGTTTTCGGAGACGCCCGTTTGAATAACGAAACACCCTATATCGCCGGATTGCGCGGCATCGTCGCGGCGTACGACGCGTTCATCGTCGATTTGTGGGGCGTCGTGTACGAAGAACAACGGCTCTGTTTCGGCGTGTTCAACGCCCTCAGCCAGCTGAGCGACGAGGGGAAAAAGGTTGTGTTCCTCTCGAACGCGCCGTGCCGTTGCGCCGACATGATCAAAACGTTGGAACGCATGGGGGTGAAACGCTATCTGTACCACGGCGTTCTGACATCGGGCGAAATCGTCTATCACGAAATGCGCCGCCGCATCGACCCGTTTTTCGCCAATCTGGGGCGCAAGTGTTTTCATCTGGGGCCCGAAAACTGTTGGCAGCCGTTCGCCGATCTGGGCTACGTCCCCGTTCCCAACATTGACGAAGCCGATTTCATTTTCGTCACCGGAACGTTCGGCACGCAGGACACGTTGGAAAAATACGAACCGTTCTTTAAAGTCTGCCTATCCCGCCGTCTGCCCATGGTTTGCGCCTGTCCCGATTCGTTCTTTTTAAAGGACGGCGTTCCCTGCATGGCGGCCGGCGCGCTGGCCGCGCAGTACCAGAAAATCGGCGGTTCCGTTTTTTGGCGCGGCAAGCCCGATCCCTCCGTTTTCAACTATTGCGTCGAGGGGTTGGAGGCCGACCGTTCCCGCATCGCCGTGATCGGCGATTGTGTCCAAACCGACATTCTCGGCGCCAATCTGGCCGGATTGGACGCCCTCTTTGTCGCCGGCGGCGTCCACGCCAAAGACTTGGGCGTTTCCCGCGGTCAACAGCCCGACGCCGACCGTGTCCGTTCTCTTTTATCGCAGAACGAGTGTGTGGCGAAGGCTGTGTTGCCTGCTTTTATCTGGTAAGCTTAAAACCTAAAACCGATTTTAAAGGTCAATCGGTTTGTCAGCTGTGATGCTCGGTTTTCACGTACCTGTATGTACGCATCACACCTGCGCTTCTCGCTTCCTGCCGCTTGACTCTTTAAAGCCTGTTTTGGTGAGGGCGGTGCGGGTTGCTCGGTTCATCAAACTGACGCCCGTACGGCAGTACCGCCCGTACGGCCAGTACCCGCTTGACTCTTTAAAGCCTGTTTTGGCGGGGACGGAGCGGGTGTCCGGTTCGCCTGTCTTTCCCGAACAGAAAAAAAAGCCCCGCAAACGCGGGGCTTTTTAATTTGATGTCTTCTTACAAAACGGGTTTGACGTCCCAAATGTCTTTGGCGTATTCGGCGATCGTGCGATCGGACGAGAATTTGCCCGAATGCGCGACGTTCAAAATCGCTTTCTTGCCCCAAGACGCTTTGTTCAAGAAGTCTTTGGCCACCTGCGCCTGCGTGTCGATGTACGAACCGATGTCCGCCAGCAACAGGTAGTAGTCCGCGCCCATGATGTTGTCGAAAATCGGCTGGAAAATGCCGGATTCGCCGGGGCAGAACATATCCGAATTCAGCGCGTCCATAATGCGGCGGATGCGCGTGTCGGAATTGTACAGATCCCACGGGCGGTGCGAATGTTCGTCGTGGATTTTCTTGACTTCCGGCGTCGTCAACCCGAACAGGTAGAAGTTTTCGGGACCGACTTCGTCGCGAATCTCGACGTTCGCGCCGTCCAGCGTGCCGACCGTCAGCGCGCCGTTCAGCATGAATTTCATGTTGCCCGTGCCGGACGCTTCAAATCCCGCGGTCGAAATCTGTTCCGACACGTCGGCGGCGGGGAACACGCGTTCCGCGATCGACACTTTGTAATCGGGGATGAAGACGACTTTCATCTGATCCTTGACGCGCGGATCGTTGTTGATGACCTTGGACAGGTTGTTGAACAGCTTGATCGTCAACTTTGCAAAGTCGTAAGACGGAGCCGCCTTGCCGCCCAGAATGAACGTGCGCGGGCTGGACAGGGACAGGCCGTCTTCGGTGATCTGCAGATAGTTGTAGATGATGTTCAACGCGTTCAACAGCTGGCGTTTGTATTCGTGAATGCGTTTGACCTGAACGTCGAACAGGGAATCCGTATCGACGATGTTGCCCGTCGTGTTCAGAATGATCTTCGCCAGTTTTTCCTTGTTGTCCTTTTTGATGCGGAAGAACGAACGCACGAAATCGGAATCCGTGGCAAACGGTGCGATTTTGACCAGCTGATCCAGATGCGTGATCCATTCGCGGCCGATTTTCGACGAAATCAGGTCGGCCAGTTCGGGGTTCGCGCTCAACAGCCAGCGGCGCGGCGTGATGCCGTTCGTTTTGTTGTTGAAGCGTTCCGGCCACATTTCATAAAAGTCCGGCGCCAAGTTTTTCTTGACCAGTTCCGAATGGATCGCCGCGACGCCGTTGATCGAATGCGAACCGACGATCGCCAGATTGCCCATGCGAACCTTTTTGGTGTCGCCTTCTTCAATGATGGACATGCGGGACAGCTTGCCGTTGTCGCCGGGGTATTTCGCCGCAACCTGTTTCATCAAATGGTCGTTGATGTCGTAGATGATCGCCAAATGACGCGGGCAAACTTTTTCCAGCAATTTGACCGACCAGCGTTCCAACGCTTCGGGCAGCAGAGTGTGGTTCGTGTAGCCCATCGTTTTTTCCGTGATTTCCCACGCGGTATCCCAATCCAAACCGTGAACGTCCATCAACAGGCGCATCAATTCGGGGATCGCCAGCGTCGGGTGCGTGTCGTTCAGCTGAATCGCCGCTTTTTTCGGGAAATCGCGCAGATCCGTGTTCGTTTCCAGAAAACGGCGCATGATGTCGCTTAAGGCGCAGGAAACGAAGAAATACTGCTGCAGCAGGCGCAGTTCCTTGCCCGCTTCGACCGCGTCGGACGGGTACAGAACCTTGGAAATCGTTTCGGATTTGATTTTCTTTTCAACCGCTTTGATGTAACCGCCGTCGTTGAACGTTTTGATGTCCAGTTCGCTGGACGAACGCGCGGAAAACAGACGCAGGTAGTTCACCGTTTTGCCGCCGAAACCGACGATCGGCATATCGTACGGGACGCCGACCAGCGTTTCGGTATCGACCCAGTGCGGGCGGCGTTCGCCGTTGACTTCCTCATAAACCAGACGGCCGTAAACGGGGACGTGGCAAATGCGGTCGGCGCGTTCGATCTGCCAAGGGGAGGAACGGTCCATCCACGAATCCGCCATTTCCTTTTGATATCCGTTTTCAAAAACCTGTTTGAACAGGCCGAACTGATAGTTCAGACCGTAACCGTACCCGGGCAGCCCCAACGTCGCCATGGAATCGATGAAGCACGCCGCCAAACGACCCAAACCGCCGTTGCCCAACGCCGGATCGTATTCGCAGTCGATTACGTCGCGCAGGGGAATGGGGTTGTCCAGTTTCACCTGATCCAGCAGGTCGTGGATGCCCAGATTGTCCAAATTGTTCACCAGCGAACGACCCAGCAGGTATTCGACGGACAGGTAATAAACGCGTTTGGGGTTGGCGTGGGCGTATCTGTTGGCCGTTTCATACATACGGTCAACGGCGATTTCACGCACCGCCAAAGCCAAAGCCGTGAACAAATCCTCTTTCGACGCTTCGCGCACCTGTTTGCACAGGGTGTATTTCATCAAGCGTTCGATTTTTTCGGCAATCATTTCCGCCGTCACTTTCGGCAGGGCGGGGGTGTTGCTTTGTGTCGTTTTATTCGTCACTTCATTCGTCCTTGTTGATAAAAATTTAGGTGTAGCGGTTGCATACCATATTTTAGGAATCAAGGTAAAGAGAAAAACGGAAAAGCCCCGCCGTTTTTTGAAAAATGCGGCCGCGCGGCGGCGAAAACGCGGCCGGTTGACGGTATTTAACAAAAAAAACTTGCCGTTCTGTCCAAAATGATGTTATAAGCACCGTGAGAGAGTTTTTTCAAGGCGGTTCACAAAGCGAACCCGAAGAGGAAAGAATGGCCGAAAGACAAACGGGTCCCGAACAAGAGGGCTTTTACGACATCCTGCAGAACGGCGCGGGCGATTTGCTGATTTCGATTCGCGCGCGCGCCGGCGAACCGGAGGATCCGCAAATCGTTTACGATGGCGGAAAGCACGCCCTGCTGTACCGTCAACACGGCTTTTCCATCACGCTGGATTTCATCCACCCCGACGCCCGCGCCCCGCTGGCCAAGGCGGAATCCGTTCTGGTCGTCGAATTCGAGGGCGGCGAATTGATGCGCGAATACGAAGTGCCCGTCAGATTCGTCAAAAAACTGCCTCTGTCGCCCGAAAACCTGCCGGCTTTGCCGCAATAACGCGGCACTGCGTCCGGTCGGCGTTGATCTGACGGCGTGTTTGGTGTAAACCGTATTCTTATGGAAAACATGACGCACGCTTACTTTTATTTTCTGATTTTTTTTACGGCCGCTTTGCTGGCCGGTCTGGTTGCGTTGAAAATCGCCGCGCGGCTGACCGGTTTTGTGTTTCGCAAACGGTCGGCCGTTACGGTTGAAAACGACGGCTATGCGGGCGGTTTTCATATTTTGTCGGACGGCGCCGGACGATTTCCCGCGCGGTTTGCGTTCATCGCCCTGCTGTTTGTTTTGTTCAACGCCGAGTTTTTATTGCTGCTGCCGTGGGCGATGTCGCCGCATTTGTCCGGCGGCGCGGAGATTTTCACCGCTTTGGCCGTTGTCGGGTTGTGGGGCGTCGGCTATTTTTACGAATATAAAAAAGGGGCGCTGGAATGGGAATGAGCGGCGGTTGGACGGATTGCCTGCGCGAACACGGGTTCGCGGCCGTCGCGTTCAAAGCTTTGGCCGCGGCGGCGTGTTCCGACCCCGACGCCGTTCTGGCCGCGGCGACGGGGTGCTGTTCGTGTTTTGCACCGCTGGTTCGATCCGGCAAAACGCCCGTGTTCAACCCGCACCACGCCGATGTGCTGTTGGTTGCGGGCGCGGTGACGGAAAAGGCCGCGCCGGTCGTGCGCCGCCTGTACGACCAGATGCCCGCGCCGAAATATGTGATCGCTTTCGGCAACTGCGCGATCACCGGCGGGGTGTTCGGCGATTCCTACGCCGTGACGCGGGCGGCGGATATCGTTCCCGTGGATGTTTGCGTGACGGGATGCCCGCCCGACGCGGCCGCTTTGATTGACGGAATCGGCCGTTTGCGCGCCCTGATCCGCCGTGAAATCAAAGAGGGGTGAGCATGGACGCGCTGTTTAAATCGCAAGAGGAGTTCGCCCGATACGTCCGTTTGCATTTCGCGCGGCAGGACATCGGCGATGTCGGCGTTTTTTCCGGCATGACGGTGCTGCGCGTGATGCGGGCGGCCGTTTTGCGCGTGATGCGTTTTTTGCGCGACGATCCGGCCTGCCGTTTCACGCAGCTGACGGACGCGTGCTGCGTGCATTATCCCGATCGGCCGGATTGCTTTGAACTGAATTATTTTTTGCTCAGCCCGCTGATGAAACGGCGGTTGCGGTTGGTCTGCGCGACGCAAGAGGATGTCGCCGTCGCCTCGGCCTGTCCCGTTTTTCCGAACGCCGCGTGGTACGAACGCGAAATGTGGGAAATGTTCGGCGTCGCGTTTGAAAACCACCCCGATATGCGCCGGCTTTTGCTGCCCGACGATATGTCCGGCCACCCTTTGCGCAAGGACGCGCGTCCGGCGGACAGGCTGGTTTTCGACGAATCCAAAGGCCGCTTCGTCCGTCAAAAACGCGACGACGGGCGTCAAGCCGTTTTGTTCGGCGTCGATTTGAACCGGAGGGACGCATGATCCCGTGGCAAAGCGTGTCGTTCGCCAACATCGCGCCCGAACCGTCCGCGGGGATCGGAATGTGCCGGCTGGTCGCGCAGCTGGACGGGGAAAAAGTGCGCCGCATTGATCCGCACATCGGTTTTTCCCATCGCGGCGTTGAAAAACTGGCGGAGGGAAAGACCCTGCTACAGGGGTTGGTTCTGGCGGACAAGCTGAACCGTTCCGCGCCGTTTTCCTGCGCGCACGCCTACGCGTTGGCGGCGGAAAGGCTGACGGGCGCGACAGTGCCGGAACGCGCGGTCGCCGTCCGGATGATTTTGGCGGAAACGGGGCGGATTCTGTCGCATTTGCGGGCGACGGCAAATTTGGCGGCGGATACGGGAACGGATGTCGTCGAACCTTTGGCGCGTCGGGCGTCGGAACGGATCGGCGCGATGCTGAACGTGATTTGTCGGGGGTGTCCGGCGGCCGTGTTCATCCGCGCAGGCGGAATCGCGAACGATGTCGCGCCGCAAACGCCGGAGATGCTGTTTCAATGGCTGACGCGGGAATTGCCGCCCGTTTTGTCGGAAATCGAGGATCTGCTGACGGAAAACGCGGTTTTCAAATCCCGCACGGTCGGGGTCGGCGTCATTGACGCCGCGGACGCTTTGGCCGCCGGATTTTCCGGCGTAAACCTGCGCGCGTGCGGCGTCGATTGGGATATCCGGAAAAAGGAACCCTACGAAGCCTACGCCGTCGTTCCGTTTGAAGTCCCGTTGAAAACGCAGGGGGATTGCTACGCCCGTTATTTGCTGCGCCTGTTTGAAATTTATCAGTCGATGACGATCATCCGTTATGTGTCGGAACATCTGCCCGCGGGCGAAGTGGTCAATCCCGATTTCGATGTCGGGACGGACGGCGGTTTGACGGAACTTTCCCGCCGGTTCGAACTGTACGGCAACGGGATGCGAACGCCGGCCGGCGAAGTTTACGCCGCGACGGAATCGCCGTCGGGCGAATTCGGGGTGTTTCTGGTTTCCGACGGCGGGGCGCGGCCGTACAGGTGCCGTTTCCGTTCGGCGGGATTTCCAGTGATGCAGGCGTTGAATAGGTTGACGGAGGGGTGCGATTTGGCCGACGTTCGCGTCATACTGGGGTCTTTGGCCGTTCAAACGACGGAGGTTGACCGATGAGCGAACTGACGATCAACGATGTTTTGGCCGCGCCGGAAAGCGAATTGGCGCAAACGCCGCAGGGGCACGAAGCCGTCCGTCGCGCCGCGGAAAAATTGCTGGCGAATCATCCTGCGGATTGCGCCGCGTGCGTCAAAGCCGGAAATTGCGAAATTCAGAAAGTTTGCGCGCTGTTCCGTCCCGCTTTGCCGCCGGTCGCTTTCGACGGCAAACGCGAACCTTTGACCGGAAACGTGGCGGTTTGCGCGCAGAAATGCGTCAAATGCGGGCGGTGCGTCGATTTTTTGAAACAGGCGGGCGTGTCGGATCAATCCGGAATGCCGCCCGCGGCTTGCCCGCCCTTTCCGCTGTCGGGGACGCTGGCCGACCTGTGCCCCGCGGGGGCGTTGATCGACACGCGGGACGGGAAAAGGGACGCCGGCGACGTTAAAATCGACAGCGTGGACGTGACCGACGGCTTCGGTTCGCCCGTTCAAATCGAAAAATCGGCGGACGGTTCGATCGCGCGCGTCCGCGCGAGCGGCGGCGGCGTGATTTCGGACGCCGCGCGGTACTGTTTCGACGGGCTGCGCCGCAACCGGCTGGACAGGCCGTATGTGAAAATCGACGGGCGGCTGACCGAATGTTCGTGGACGGAGGCTTTGGCCGCGATTGCTTCGAAAATGCGGCAGACCGCGCCGGAACGGATCGCCGCTTTGTTCGGCCGGTACGCGGATTGCGAAACGGTTTTGGCCGTCAGGGATCTGCTGGGGCTGGTCGGGGCGAAAGCCGTTGACGCCGGAACGCGGCCGCTGTGGCTGGATTTGAACAGCCGGCAATCGTGGCTGTTCAACACGCCGTTCGACCGGATCGCCGAAGCGGACGGCCTGCTGGTCGTCGGAACGAACCCGCTGCGGGAATGTCCGCCGGCGGGGTTTGCCCTGCGCCGCAACCCGATGCCCGCGGCGTTTGTCGGCATGGCGGAAAAGGCGGAGGCGTTTTGCGCGGTCGCTGGGAAAAAGCCGCGCGAGCTGCGTGAAATTCTGGACGGGGATCGGACGTCCCCCCTGCAAAACGCGAAAAAGCCGATGCTCGTCGTCGGTGACGGCGTGTTGAACCGCGCGGACGCGCCCGCTTTGATGGATCTGATTTACCGGATTTGCGAAAAATACGGCGTCATCCGCGACGATTGGAACGGGTACGGTTATTTGAACACGAACACGGGGCTGGCGGGCGCGCTGGAACTGGGGGCGGTCGCGGAAAAACCGCTGCGACCGGAAATCGCCGCCGGATCGTTCGATTTCGTTTATCTGGTTGACGAAGACGGATTCACCCGCGCGGATGCGGGCGGGGCTTTTGTCGTTTATCAGGGGATTTGCGCGGGGGCGTCGGCGTTGACGGCGGATGTCGTTTTGCCGTCGCTGTCGTTTATGGAAAAGCGGGCGACCTATGTCAATATGCGCGGCGCGGCGCAAAGCACCGCTGTCGTTGCCCCGCCCGTCGGCCAATCGCGCGAAAGCTGGAAAATCCCGCGCGCGTTGTCGGAATTTTTGGGGACGGCGCCGCTGCCTTACGACGATTTGGCGGAAATACGCGACCGGCTGGGGGGCGAAAACGTTATTTTTTATAAGCGCGGCGAAACAAACTCCGCCGAAAACATACCGTTCGGAACGGCGGGGAAAATCGACGACACCTTGATCGAAACGGGGAAAGGGGACGCGCGGACATGAACGCCTTTTTAAACAGGATTTCCGTTGAAACGCTTTCCTTTTTGCGGGAATTGATACCGGCCGCCGTTTTTTCGGCGCGCGCGTTCGGGTGGTGCGTTTTGATCCTGACCGCCGCTTTGATCATGCGATGGGGGCGTGAAAAAGTCACAGCCGCCGTCGAAATGCGGCCGTCGCGCGGATTGGTTCAAATCTGTCGTCAGGTGTGCGTGACGGCGTTGAAAAAGAACGCCGTTCCGCAACGCGCGCGGAAAAAGCTGTATATCGCCGCGCCGTTGTTCGCGTTGGTGTTCGCGCTGTTTTTCTTTTTCGTTCTGCCGGTCAACGGGCGGGAATCGCCGCATTACGATTTCGGGTTGCTGTACCTGACGTTCGTCGCGTCATGCACGACCTACGCCTTTATCGCCGGCGGGTGGAGCGGGGCGACGCGCTACGGTTTTTTCGGGGCGGTGCGGCTGATCGCGCAGTCGCTGGCCTGTCAGCTGATACTGGCCGCGGTTTTCGTGACGGTGCTGATGACGGCGGGAACGGGCGATTTGTACCGGATCATTCAAGCGCAGGCGGGGGCGTGGTTCGCGTTCGTTCATTTCCCGTTGTTTGTCCTGTATCTGCTGTGCGTCGCGATGTTGACGGCGCAAGCACCGTTCGGCGCGCCGAAATCGGAACGCGATTTGGCGGGCGGGGTTTACGCCGAATACAGCGGATTCCCGTATCTGTTGTTTTTAATCGGCGAAGATGTGCTGACCCTGTTGTGCGCTGTGTCCGGCGCCGTTCTGTTTTTGGGCGGAACTCTGCCCGTTTTCGGAATAGACGGCGTTCCCGCGGTTGTTTGGCTGGGGGGAAAAACGGCGGCGATCGTGTTCGTTTTGACGTTGATGCAAACCGCGCTGCCCGCGTGGCGGACGGATCGGTTGATGAATATGTGTTTCAAGGCGTTCCTGCCGCTGGCTTTAGCGTGGCTGGCGGGAACGGCGGTCGTTTTGTATTTCGTGCGGCAAGGAGGGGCGGGATGATTTTTCCTTTCACCGGCGCGGGACGCGCTTTGCTGATCGCCGCGCGGCGCGTTTTTAAACGTTTCATCGGGCGCGACCGCGAACAGGCCGTTTCGTCCCTGCGGCCGCCCGTCGTCGATGCGGAAAAATGCGCGGGATGCGGGCTGTGCAAAGCCGTGTGTCCGGCCGCGGCGATGGTTCGATCCGCGGCGGAAAACGGACGGTTTGTGTTTTCTCCGGCGGCCGACAGGTGCGTTTGTTGCTGTCTGTGCGTCGAAGCGTGCCCGAAAAGGGCTTTGTCGTTTGAAAGGGGCGGGACGGATGTACGCGGTTGAGTTTTATGTCTTTGCCGTTTTGGTTTTGGGGGCGGCGTTCATGTCGGTGAAAACGTCCAGCGTTTTTTACGCCGTTTTGTTTCATATGCAGGCGGTTGTGGCCGTCGCCGGAATTTTGGCGGGGCTGAACGCCGGTTTCGTCGGGTTCGCCGTTTTGTCGATGTCGGTGGCGTCCATGCTGGTGTTTTTGATGTTCGTTCTGGTCGTGTTCAACGCCCGTCACGCGCGCAAAGCCGTTTGGGAAAAACAGTCGAAGGCCGCTTTGATTTGCTTCGCCGCCGCCGCGGCGCAGACGGCGTACCTGTTTTTCAAACCGTACAAAGTCGGCGAACGGACGATGACGGACTTTTCCCTGCCGGTTTTGGGGGATATTTTATACACCGGATACGGTTCGTGCGTTTTGGTTTTCGCCGTGCTGATCCTGTCGTGCGCGGTCGGCGCGTCCGCCTTGCTGGTGAAAAAAAAGGAGGGCGGCTGACATGACGGTTGACGTTCCCGTCATTTTGACGGTCGGTTTTTTGCTGGTGCTGTGCGGGTTGTGGGGCGTTTTGCGCCACAGGGGGAATTTGCTGCGCCTGTTGCCGGCGGCGCAGCTGGTGTTTTTGGGATCGCTGTTCAATTTTTCGATGGGCAGCGCACTGTTTCACGACGCGTCCGGATTGATTTTCGCGCTGTTCACGGCGTGCCTGACCGGTTTGCAAACCGTCGCGACGCTGGCGGTTTTCCTGCTGTATTTCAAAAAACGCGACAACGCGCAAGAGGGGGGGCGATAGGATGTTTTACGCCGTTTTGCTGCCGCTGTTCGCCGCGTGCTACATTTTCGCCGCCGCGTTTTTGAAAAAACGCACGTTCGCGTGGGAAATCGGCACGGCGTCGATCGGCGTGTCGTTTCTGAAAATCGTTTCCATGGCGTTCAGAAACCATTTCCACGGCAAAACCTACAGCGTTTCGATCCTGCCGTTTTTGAGGTTTGACGGCAAAGTGTACGATTGGCGTTTGCATTTGGAAACGGCAGAAATCTTTCTGGCCGTGTTCATCGTTTTTTCCGCGCTGATGTGCCTGATTTATTCCAAAAACTTCCTGCCGGCGGAAAAAATGAACCGGTTTGTTGTGTTTCTGCTGGGGCTGACATCGTGCCTGATCATCGGCGTCGGGGCGAAAAATATGTTCCAGTTTTTCGCCGGATGGGATTTGTCCGCGCTGTTTTCCTATATGCTGCTGATGCTGTTTCACGAACAGCAGGCCGTCCGCCGGTCGGGGGTGAGTTTCCTGATCTGGCACACGCTGTGCGACGTGCCGCTGCTGTGCGCGTGCTTTATGCTGGCGAACCGGACGGGGGATTTGTCCGTCGCGGCGTTCGCGCCGGAATCCCTGACCGTTTTTAAGGATTCGGGCGCGGCTGTTTTCGCCGTTTTGGTGCTGGCGGGCGTGTCGGCCAAGCTGTTTTTGTTCGGCGCGAACATTTTGATCGCGCAGACGGCGGGGATTTCCGTTCCCGCTTTGGCGTTCGTCGCACCGGCCGCGCTGGGCGGCGTCGGCGTTTATGTGCTGTACGTCTTTTTCCCGTTTGTCGAAAGCGATCAAACGGCGCGAACCGTATTTATCGTTTGGGGCGCGTTGACGGCGGCGGGCGGGGTTTTGACGGCCGCGGTGCAAACGAATGTCAAAATCGCGCTGTGCCAGCTGTTGATGGCGCAATTCGGTTTTGTCCTGACCGCGTTCGGATTGATCGGCAGGGACGCCGCGTTTTGCGCCTATATCGCTTTGATCACGCCGATGACGGGGCTGATCCTGTGCGCCGGAATCGTGACGCAAGCCCTGCGCGGGGAAGAGGACGTGTCGCGCATGGGCGGGTTGAAACGCCGTCTGCCCGCGCTGTTTTGGATGATGATTCTGCTGGGGCTGTGCTGTGTCGGATTTCCGCAAATCGGCAATTCGGCGGTCGTTTGGGATATGCACGCCGTTTTAAGGCGGCAGGGCGCGGCGACCGGCGCGTTTCTGACGATCGGGCTGTTTGCGGCGGCGTTCGCGATCGCCCGTCTGACCGGCCGGATTTTCACGGGCGAATCCAAATCGACCCTCGCGCCGTCCGGTGCTTTCCGCCCGCCCGAAACGCAGATGATTCCGCTGGCGGTGCTGTTGTTGCTGTCCTTTTTCCAAAACAAAGTGTTCGAGCGGTCGATTTTGCCGAATCCGGCGGAAACGCCGTCCCCCGCCGATCTGGTTTTAATGCTGGCCGGCGCGGCCGGATTGCCGGCGGGGCTGTGGTTGTTTTCAAAACACGCGGGGAAAAACGCGGGGGCGGTTGTGTCGTTTTTCCGGCAGGGGGGCGGATTGGCAGGATTTTATGAAACGGTTTTCGTCCGGCCGTTCATGGCTTTGTCCGAATTCGCGTGGCGTTTCGCGTCGGCCGAACTGCTGACCGAAAAACTGCCCAAGATGTTTCAAAAAGCGGCCGAACGGTCGCAGAAATTCCATTCGGAACAGCCGTCCGTTTTTTTGATTTGGTTCGCGGCCGGCCTGTTTTTGCTGATATTTTCTTTGATGCCCGTCGTGGCGGGAGGATGAGCCGTGACTGATTTTTCTTTGCCCGCCGTCGTTTTGGGATTGCCTTTGCTGGGCGCGCTGTTCATTTTGTTCGTCCGCGGGGACGATCGGGTCGTATCGAAAAACAGCCGCCATGTGGCTTTGCTGATTGCGCTGTGTACGTTCGGTTTGTCGTTTGCGGCGTTGTTCGCGCGCCGGATCGCGCCGGATTCCCATGCGGAATGGCAGGTCGGGATCGACGCGCTGAGTATGATTTTCGTGTTGCTGATTTCGTTTTTGACCGTTTTGTCGGTCGCCGTCGTCCGCCGTCATGTGCCGTTTTGCGTGCGCGAATTTTGCTGTCTGGCGTTGATTGCGGAAAGCTTTATGTTGACGGCGGTTTGCGCGCAAAACGCGTTCAGGTTCTTTGTTTTCTGGGAATCCGCGGCTTTTCCGCTGTTTTTGATGACGGCGGTCTGGGGCGTTGAAAAGCGTGTTTATACGGCGTACAAGTTCTGCTTTTCCGATTTGGCCGGCGCGGTGTGTCTGCTGTTCGTTTTGATGGAACTGTCCGGACGGGCGGGGGCGGCTGATTTCGTGGCTTTGGCGGCCGCGCGGCCGGAAAATCAGGCGTGGCTGGCCGCCGGAATGTTGGGGATGCTGGCGTTCAAAGCGCCGTTGTTCCCGTTTCACGCGTGGCTGAGCGATACGCAGGCCGAAGCACCCGTTCCGACGGGGATTTTGCTGTGCGGCGTTTTTTCAAAGCTGGCGTTTTACGCGTACATCCGGCTGGCTTTGCCCGCGGCGGAAACGGTGTTGGCTCAATGGGCGTCGTATTTGACGGCGTGGGCGGTGTTTTCGGCGTTTTACGGCGCGCTGATCACTTTGAAACAGACGGAAGCCAAAAAAATGGCCGGTTTCGCTCATTTGGCGCAGGTCGGTTTTTTGGCCGCCGGCGTATTCGCCATAACGCCGCAAACGTTGCGGGGCGTGCTGTTTTTATGCGTGGCGCAAGGGCTGGCCGTGTCGATCTACCTGATGGCGGCGGGCGCGCTGACCGTCCGGTTTAAAAACGCGGGCGTCCGCAATCCGACGGGAATCATGACATCGCTGCCGTATTTGGGAACGGCGTTTTTCCTGTCCTGTCTGGCGGTTCTGGCCGTGCCGCCGCTGATGCCGTTCACGGGGCAGTTTCTGATTTTCATCGACATTTTCCGCCAAAGCGCGGCGGCGGCGTTTTTCCTGCTGTTTTCCGTCGTTTTGCTCTACGCGTCGTTTTTCAAACTGTTCACGCGCCTGCTGTTCGGGGAACCGTCCGTCACGCCCTATCCCTTGCCGGACATGAGCTGGCGCGAAAAGGTGGCGACGGTGTTTTGCGGCGCGGTGTTCGCGGTGTTGTCCGTCATGCCGCAGGGGCTGTTCGATCTGGCCGGTATGGCCGTTGGAAAGGGGAATTGAAATGAATCAGGCGTTGTTGCAAATCATGCCCGTTTTGCCCGAAACCGTTTTGCTGTGCTGCACCGTCCTGTCGATTGCGGCGGGAGTGTGCGCCGCCCCGTCAAAAGCCAAAAAAACGGCCGACGGCGCGGTGTTTGCCGGATTGGCGACGGCGTTCTGTTTGCTGTTTTTGATCAAAACGCCGGACGCGCCGTTCGCCGCGGCGGTCGTGACGCTGAAACGGATTTTGACCGGATCGGCCGTCGCCGTTCTGGCGTTCGGCGCCGATTGGCTGAAGTACAAGAAATACGAACGGTTCGAGTTTGCGCCTTTGGTCGGGTTTTCGACGGCCGGTATGATGCTGGCCGTCGGGGCGGACAATTTTTTGATGCAGTTTCTGGGGATGGAACTGGCTTTTTTTCCGTTGTTGTTCCTGACCGCCTATAAACGTCAGGGGGAACGTTCCACCGCCGCCGGCGCCAAGCTGGCGGTCGTAACGCTGCTGGGGTCGGGGGTGTACCTGTTCGGCGTGTCCGTTGTTTACGCGTGTTTGGGGACGGTGGATTTCGCCGCCGTCGCCGCCGCGGACAAAAGCCGCGTTCTGCCAGTTTTGCTGTGGGGGGGCGCGTTCATTGCCGCGGGGTTGTTTACCAAAGCGGGCGTCGCGCCGTTTCATTTGTGGCTGCCCGACGTGTTCGAGGGGGCGCCGTCGCCCGTGACGGCAATGTTCGCCCTGACCGCGCGGCTGTCCGTTCTGGGGGCTTTGGCCGCCCTGCTGTCCGTTCCGTTCGCGGGGTTGGCGGGGTACGCGCGTCCCGTGTTGGAAACGGCGGCCGTTTTGTCCGTTTTCGCCGGCGGCGCGGGGGCGGTCGTTCAGACGAACGTCAAGCGGTTGATCGCCTGCACGGCGGTTGCCATGAACGGAACGGCTTTGGCCGTTTTGTCCGTTTCGGCAAGGGGGGCTTTTCTGTTTTCGGCGGCGGTTGACACGGTGCTGCTGGCGGGGTTGTGCGCGGTGATGCTGTCCCTGCGCGTCGGGGACGAATTGATCGAGGAAATGCGGATTCTGGCGGGGCAGGGACGCGCGAAGCCCGTTCGCGGCGCGTTGTTTTCCCTGATCTTTCTGGGGGCGGCGGGCGCGCCGCCGTTCGCCGGTTTTCTGGCGCGTTTCGATGCGTACCGCGCGGTGTCGGCGGCCGGTTCGATGCTGTTTTGCCTGTTGCTGATTTTCGGCGCGATGCCGTTGATGTATGTGTATTTAAGGTTGATCCGGCAGATGTACGCCGCGGCGGCGAAAGACGAGCTGTCGCCTGCGCCCGCGCCGATGAAAGCCGTCATCGTTTTGTCGGCGGCGGTGTCGTCGCTGATGTTTGCCGCAACCGGTTTTTAAAGGGAGGATGCCCGTGATTTTACCGCAAGGATGGACTTTGATTGAAAAAAAGGAAACTGCCAGCACGAACGCGGACGCTAAAAGCCTGCCGTCCGGATCGGACAAAACCGCCGTCGTCGCGGACGCGCAGACGGGCGGGCGCGGCCGGTTGGGGCGGCCGTGGGTGTCGCCGGTTGGCAACCTGTACGTTTCGATCTGTCTGGAAAAAATCCCGTTGGCGCGGGCGGGGATGTACAGTTTCCTGACCGCCGTCGCGCTGGCCGAAGCGATGGAACGCCTGTGCCCCGACATCGGCGTTCAATGCAAATGGCCGAACGATTTGCTGGTCGGCGGGAAAAAGATATCGGGCATTTTGCTGGAAACGGACGGGGCGGACAGGCTGGTCGCCGGCGTCGGCGTCAACATTGTTTCCTTTCCCGAAACGGGGATGCTGTATCGGGCGACATCGTTGCAAAACGAGGGGTACGCCGTGACGCGCGACCAAATGCTGGAATCGTTTTTGCAATCTTTCGCGCAATGGGACGCCGAATTGAAAACGAACGGTTCCGCCCGTTTGCTGGACGCGTGGAAGCAAAAAGCCTACGGCATCGGCGGGGCGGTCACCGTCAACCTGCCGAACCGGAAAATGCGCGGGACTTTTTACGGGCTTGATAAAGACGGGTGTCTTCTGCTAAACAAAGACGGCGAAATCGTAAAAATAACGGCCGGAGACGTTTTCTTCGGCGATCAGGAATAGAATTGGAAAGTATTATGTCCGGCGAAAAAGAGGTTGAATACATTGATGTTCCGAACGAAGGGCTGTTTTTCGTCCCTTTGGGCGGGGTCGGCGAAATCGGGATGAACTTTTACCTGTACGCTTGCGACGGCGAATGGCTGGCGGTCGATTGCGGCGTCGGGTTCGCGGGCGACCGTCTGCCGGGGATTGATATGCTGTACCCCGACCCGTCGTTCGCGCAGAAAATCGCGCCGAAGCTGAAAGGGTTGGTGATCACCCACGCGCACGAAGACCACATCGGCGCGGTCGCGGCGTTCTGGCCGCTGTTGCGCTGTCCCGTTTATGTGTCCGCGTTCGCCGCGGAAATGCTGGAAACGCGGCTGGACGAGGCGGGGCTGTTGGGGCGCGTTCCCGTTCATGTGTTTGAAACGGGCGATTTGCTGGAACTGAACCCGTTTGAAATCGAGCTGGTCGAAATCAATCATTCGATTCCCGAAGCGTCGTCTCTGCTGATCAAAACGCCGCGCGGCAGCGTGTTTCACACGGGCGATTGGCGTTTCGACGAAGATCCCGTCGTCGGAAAACCAGCGGATTACAAGGCTTTGGCCGCATTGAAAAAGGAAAAGGTGCTGGCTTTGGTCGGCGATTCCACAAACGTGTTCGTCGAAGGCGACATCCCCAGCGAAACGCAGGTCAGGGAATCGCTGACGGAATTGTTCGCGAAATACAAGGGCAAGCGCATGATCGTGACGTGTTTCGCGTCGAATGTCGGGCGCATCGAAAGCATCGCCGAAGCCGCCGAAAAAAACGGCCGCACGGTGTGTCTGCTGGGGCGGTCGCTGTGGCGGGTCGAAGGCGCGGGGCGCGCGGCGGGGTATTTCCGCAGCGTCAACGTGTTCCTGACGGACGAGGAAGCCGCCGAACACGATCCGGCCGATGTGTTGTACCTTTGCACGGGGTGTCAGGGCGAACCGAAAGCCGCGCTGTCGAACATATCCTACGGCACGGGACCTGTGCAGCCGGTCAAAGGCGATGTCGTGATCTTTTCCTCGCGCGTCATCCCCGGCAACGAACAGGCGATCGCGAACATTCAAAACCGCTTTATCGCCAAAGGGATCGAGGTCGTCACCGCCAAAGACGCGCTGGTGCACGTTTCGGGACATTCGGGGCGCAAGGACATGGAAAAGCTGTACGGGTTCGTCAAACCCGCGATCGCCGTTCCCGTCCACGGCGAAGCGGCGCACCTGTTTGAACACGCCGATCTGGCCAAAGCCTGCGGCGTGAAAAAGACCGTCATTTTAAAGGACGGCGACGTGCTGCGGCTGGACGGGGAAAATCCCGAAATCATCGGCGAAGTGAAAACGGGCGTTTTGGCGCGCGACAAAAAACAGATCATTCCGCTGAACGCCGGCGTGATCAAACAACGCCGCCATATGATCGAAGACGGCATGGTCGTCGCGACCGTCGTTTTGAACAAAAAGGGCGCGGTTCTGGGCGACGTGCAGTTTTCCGCCGCGGGGCTGATCGAGGCGGGCGATCCCGCTTTTGAAAAAATGAATCAGGGCGTCAAAGACGCGATCGAACAGTTGTCCGCGGACAAACGCAAGGACGACCGGACGATCGCCGATGCGGTGAAATCCGCCGTGCGCAAGGTCGTGATGGAAACGCACGGCCGCCGTCCGATGGTGGATACGCATCTGGTGCGGGTGTGACGGAAAGGGGCGGAAAATGGGAAAATTCTTGATTTTCTGCCTGACGGTTTTATCAACGGCGGCGCGGGCGCAAAGCGTCGCCGTTTCCGTTTCCCCCGACGATTGCGCGCGGTTGACGCGGGGCGCGGATTATGTCGCGGGCGTTTCGACGACGGGGGCGGCCGTCGTTCCCGCCGATTTGAACGCCGTTCCCGTTTCGGAATTTGACGCTTTGACCGTTTATCTGGATTTAAAGCGGGACGTTTCCGGTTTTGAACAGGGATTGCGTATCGGATTTCCGTCCGTCGCGCGGGTCGAATTTAAAAAAGGCGGCGTTTTTGTCAATGGCGTCAAAGTTTCAGAAAACGGACTGAAAGCTTTGGAAAATTCGTGCCGGACGCAAAGCGCGCGGCAGGTGTTTTAGACAAAAAAACGGTTGACAATCGTCCGTTTGGTGCTATCCTTTTTTGCATGATTGCATTTTCAGGGGGTGTGCCATGTCCGGATCGGTTGCCGAATTTATGGAAAAAGACGTTCAAAAATACGCTTGCGGCGAAAAGGCGCAACAGGCGAAAAAGGTTTTGACCGCGGCGTTCACCGCTTCCGATTCCAAAAAACAAAAAGAGGAATCCGCCGAATTTGAACGCTTGATTGATCAGGTGATGAAAACGGACAAGGGGCGCGACACCCTGACCGAATTGTCCGAACTGGGCTATACGTTCGCGTTTGAAACGGGCGATTACGGCGGTTTTTGCGAACCGACCAGTAAAAAAATCGTCGTCAATCCGACGTTCGGCGACGCCTATGCCATGCAGACGATCGTTCACGAGGGACAGCACGCGATTCAATGCGCGCGCGACTCCGAAAACACGCCGAATGCCGAACAGATGACCGTCGCATCGTTGTTGCGCCGCGAACGCGCGATGGAGGCGGACGCCTGCGCCCACGAATCCGCGTTCATCTGTCAGTGCCGCGATATCCTGCCCGAAGTATATGCCGAAGCCGAAAAGAACGATATGCCGATGTTCCGCGCTTTCGTCGCCGAAATGGACAAGTCGGGCGATGAAAAGAAAGCCATGCAGGCAAGTTTTCAGGCATGGTACGGTTATGATTACTTCCGTGATTTTTACGATGATGTGTATCGCAGGGAAATCGCGTTTTACGCCGGCGAAGGCAAGAAAAGCGGTCGCAAGGATATGTTTTGCAAAACCGTTCCCGCCAAAGATGTCGCGGATGCCTGCCTGTACAAGGGGGAATCCTATGTTTCCGTCGATATGCTGATGACGGATCGGGCTTTTTCCGTTTTGAAAAAGGACAAGGCGGCGTATATGAAAATCGCGGCGGATTACGCCAAAACGGTCGGCGTAAAAGCCGATGAATCCGTTTGGGCGATGGCGGAACGCGACAAAACGGGCAAAATCACCCGCCCCGCGCAGCGCAAAGCGAACACGGCAAACACGGCGGTCGCGGCGGCTTTGCGGAAAAATGAAGGACGGTAAGATGACCGAATCGGTCGAGAAGTTTATGAAAAAGCCCTTTAAAAAATACGCTTGCGGGGAAAAGGTGCGGCAGGCGCAAAAAACGTTGCAGAACACTTTCGCCGCGTCGTCCGCGAAATCCGCCGCCGATGAAAAGCGGCTGTTGGGCGACATTTTGGAAACGCTGGGCAAAACGAACAGCGGCCGCGAAACACTGGAAACGCTGTCCGATTTGGGCTACAAAATCCAATTTCAGAATTTGGGGGCGAATTTCGGCGGTTTTTGCAATTACGACGACCGACTGATCGTGTTGAATCCGGCGCGTTCCAAAAACTTTTTGGCGGTCGCCGTCGTGCACGAGGGACGCCACGGCATCCAGTTCGCTTCGGAAAAGAAAAACGCGCCGATTTTTGAACAGACGCGCGTCGCCGATATGTACAGAATGCGCAAAGCGATTGAAGCGGACGCCTGCGCGCATCAAGCGGCGTTCGCTTATGAATGCAAGGAAACCGCCCCCGAAGTCTATGCCGAACAGAAGCGGGATTATCCGATGCTGGCGGCGTATGAAACGGAACTGGAAAAGACGGGCGATAAAAAGAAAGCCATGCAGGCGGCGTTCAAATCGTGGTATGATTTTCCGTACTACCGCGACTTGTACGACGAATACTACAAGGACAACGGCATCAAAGCCATGGCGGAAATCGGCAAACGGCAAAAAGATCCGACGCTCTTTTCCAAAGAATACCCCGTCAAGGACGTTGTCGATTTGTGCGTGTTTCAGGGCAAGCCGTATATGACGGCGGACTATTTGAATTCCGACAAGCCGAACGCGCTGACCGCCGAAGCCAAAAAGGAAATCAAAGCCGTTCTGGCCGATTACGCGAAGTTTGTGCCGAATGCCAAACCGGATACCTCAATCGACAAAATGGCGACGCGCGACAAGGACGGAAAAATCCTTGAACCGGCAAAAATGCGGTCGAACGCCGCCGTTTTGGCAAAATCCGCGCAGGGCAGGGGGCGTTGAATGACGGATCAAAAAAACGATTTTGAATGCCTGTCAAAGCTGAATATGTCGCTGTTCGCGATGAACGGTTCCGACCGTGAAAACTTCGGCGAACTGTTGCGGACGGCCTATGACGCTCCGAAAGGGCGCGAAGTGATGAACGAGGTCGCGTTCAAAGGCTATACGTTCCTGTACGACGCGATGCCGGGGTTGAACGGCGCGTGCGATTTTGAACAAAAAACGGTCAGGCTGGATTCCTTTCACCGCCAATCCGAACTCGCCCCAGTTTTGATTCACGAATGCGCGCACGTTTTGCAGGTTGACCGTTTGTGCGAAAAAACGGGCGCAAAAAACGCCGGCGACGTGATCAACGCGCTGAATGCCCGCGATTTTATCAAACTGAACCGCGCGTTCGAGGCCGACGCGTCCGCGCATCAAGCCGCCTACGCTTATCAGATGCGGGACAAAAATCCCGCTTTGTTTGAAAAGGAAATGGAATCGCCGATGACGCGCGCCTATGCCGCCGAAATGGAAAAATCCGGCGACGAATCCAAGGCGATGCGGGCGAGTTTTCAGGCGTGGTACGGATACAAAAAATATCAGGACGCCTATGAAAAACAATTTCAGCCGCAGATTTTGCGCAACGCGGCGAAACGCGAACGGACGGGCGAAAAAACGGTTTCCCTTTCCAATCGGGACATTGCCGGTTTCTGCCGTTTTCAGGGCAAGCCCTATGTTTCGCAGGAATTTTTCGACCGCGCCGAAAATCTGGCCGTGTCGCGCGAAATGAAAGATGCGCTGGCCGCGACGGGGGACAAAACGGTTGCGGCTTTGCCCGTGCGCGGGGAAAAATCCACCGTTTTGCCGACCGTGGCAAAGCGAATCGCGGCGATGCGCGGGCGTTGAGGTCATCGGAAAAATGAAGCGTCGCGGCGGGATTTTCCCGCCGTTTCCGCATCAGGCGACTTTGTCCAGAAACGATTGCAGGATAAACGCCGCTGCGCCGGCGTCCAGTTTTTGTTTGCGTTTCTTGCGGCTCATGTCGTAGGCGTCGATCATGACGCGTTCGACGGCGGCGGAGGAATAGCGTTCGTCTTGGAAATAAACGGGTTTGCCGAAATGCGCCGCGATCTTTTCCGCCTGTTCCAGCGTGTAGCGCGCCTGCGATCCGATTTGTCCGTCCGTTTGCAGGGGCAGTCCGGAAACAAATCCGCCGATGTCGCGCCCTTTTAACAGCTTCGCCAGTTCGTCAAGGTCGTATTGAAATGTTTTGCGCATCACGGTTTTCAACGCCGTCGCCGTCATCCACAGCGTGTCGGACACCGCGACGCCGATCGTTTTCGTTCCCATGTCCAACCCGACCAGCGACGTGCCGCGCGGCACCGCGGCCAGAAATTCGGGCAGGGTTAAAAAATCGGGCGGGGTAACGGTTTCGGGCTTGCCGTTCGTCATCGTAAATGATACTTTCACTAACAGTTTTTGTTTTTTAACAATACAGGAGCAAGTACACCTATGTCAATCGACAGGGATATGGTCAAAAGACTGGGGATTTTGTCGCGTCTGCGCATTCCCGAAGAAAACATGGACGAAATGGTCGGGGAACTGACCAAAATTCTGGGGTGGGTCGATCAGCTCAAAGACGTTAACACCGACGACGTTCTGCCGATGAATTCGGTTGTCGAGGATATGCCTTTGCGCGAACGCGAAGACGCGATCACCGACGGCGGCATCCGCGATGAAATTCTGGCGAATGCCCCCGAAGAAATGGATGGCTATTTCCTTGTTCCCAAAGTGGTGGAGTAAATCATGACCGATTTAGTTGAATTGACAGTCGCCGAAGCTCTGGACGGGTTGGCGAAAAAAGAATTTACCGCCGTCGAATTGACGCAGGCGCATTTAAAGGAAATGGAAAAGGCGCGCGAATTGAACGCCTATGTTTTGGAAACGCCCGAAATCGCGTTGGAACGCGCCGCGAAATCCGATAAACGCCGCGCCGAAGGCAAAGCCGGCAAAATGGACGGCATCCCCGTCGGCATGAAAGACCTGTATTGCACCAAAGGCGTGCGCACGACGGCGTGTTCGCATATCCTCGACGGTTTCGTTCCGCCCTATGAATCCACGGTTTCCCAAAAGCTGGAGGACGCGGGTTCGGTGATGCTGGGCAAAACCAACATGGACGAATTCGCGATGGGAACGGCGAACCTGACCAGTTATTACGGCGCGGTGCGCAATCCGCACAAAGATAAAACAAATCCCGACAAATTCCTGATCCCCGGCGGTTCGTCGGGCGGTTCCGCGGCGGCCGTCGCGGCGGGGCTGTGCATGGCGGCGACGGGGTCGGACACGGGCGGTTCGATCCGCACGCCGGCGTCGTTCTGCGGCATCGTGGGATGCAAACCGACCTACGGCCGTTGCTCGCGCTGGGGCATGGTGGCGTTCGCGTCTTCGCTGGATCAGGCGGGGACGATGACCCGCACCGTGCGCGACACCGCGATCATGTTGGGCGCGATGGCGGGATTCGACCCGAAGGATTCCACGTCGATGAACGTTCCCGTCCCCGATTATGAAAAGGCTTTGACCGGCGATGTCAAAGGGTTGCGGATCGGCATTCCCCGCGAATACAACCCCGACAAGGGGCTGAACGCCGACGTGCGCCACGTTTGGGAAAAAACGGCGCAGAAACTGCGCGAAGCAGGCGCGGAAATCGTCGATATCTCTCTGCCGTCCACGCAATACGCGCTGCCGACCTATTACCTGATCGCGCCGGCGGAAGCGTCGTCGAACCTCGCCCGTTACGACGGGGTGAAGTACGGTTTGCGCGTTGACGGCAAATCGCTGGACGAAATGTACACGAACACCCGCACCGCCGGTTTCGGCAAGGAAGTCAAACGCCGCATCATGATCGGCACTTGCATTTTGCTGGAGGGCTATTACGAAACCTGCTATCTGAAAGCGCAGAAAGTCCGCCGTCTGCTGTGCCGCGAATTCGCCGAAGCCTATAAAAAGGTTGATGTGATTCTGGCGCCCGCCGCGCCGGAAACCGCGTTCGGCAAAGACGACGACAGCACGAGCGATCCTTTGAAAATGCAGCTGTACGACGTGTTCACGGTTCCGTCGTCGCTGGCGGGTCTGCCGTCCGTCTGCGTTCCCGCCGGAACGTCCGAAATCAACGGTCTGCCCATCGGGTTGCAGGTCATCGGAAACAGTTTTCAGGAAGAAACGATTTTGCGGGTCGCGGGCGCGATCGAATCCATGTCCGGTATGCCGGTTCGCCCCCTGCGCGTAGGAGGAAAATAAGATGTCTTATATCATTAAAGGTGAAACGGGCGATTGGGAAATCGTCGTCGGGTTGGAAGTCCACTGCGAAGTCATTTCCAAATCCAAACTGTTTTCCGGCGCGGCGACCGCTTTCGGCGCGGAACCGAACACGCAGGTCAGCTTTGTTGACGCGGGATTTCCAGGAATGTTGCCCGTCATCAACCACGAATGCGTGGAACAGGCGGTGCGCACGGGTTTCGGGCTGAACGCGACGATTAACAAAAAATCCATCTTCGCCCGCAAAAACTACTATTACGCGGATCTGCCCAACGGTTATCAGATTTCGCAATCCGACCACCCGATCATTTCCGACGGGTATATTGATGTCGATCTGGAAAACGGCGAAACGCGCCGCATCGGTATTGAACGCCTGCATCTGGAACAGGACGCGGGCAAGCTGATGCACGACCAGCACCCCAGCAAATCGTTCGTCGATTTGAACCGCGCGGGCGTCGCGCTGATGGAAATCGTGTCCCGCCCCGACATCCGTTCGCCTGAAGAGGCGGGGGCTTACCTGCGTAAACTGCGTTCGATCGTGCGCTACATCGGGTCTTGCGACGGCAATATGGACGAAGGGTCGATGCGCTGCGACGCGAACGTTTCCGTGCGCCGCCCCGGCGAACCGTACGGCACGCGCGCCGAAATCAAAAACGTCAACTCGATCCGTTTCGTGATGCAGGCGATCGAATACGAAGCCATGCGTCAGGTCGAACTGATCGAAAACGGCGGTCGCGTCGTTCAGGAAACGCGCAAGTTCGATTCCGTCAAGGGTGAAACGAAATCCATGCGGTCGAAAGAAACGGCGGTCGATTACCGCTATTTCTACGATCCCGACTTGATTCCACTGATTTTAAGCGACGAGATGATTGAACGCCTGCGCCGCGAAATGCCGGAACTGCCGGACGCGAAGAAAAAACGCTTTACCGAGGAATACGGTCTGCCCGCCTATGACGCCGGCCAGCTGGTCGCGGAAAAGGACATCGCCGCATATTTCGAGGCCGCGGCCAAAGGCCACGACGCGAAAAAAGTCGCCAACTACATCATGGGCGATCTGTTCGCCGTTTTGAACAAGCAGGGCAAATCCATTTCCGAAAGCCCCGTAAAACCAGAAAATCTGGGACGCATGGTCGATTTGATCAACGACGGCACGATTTCTTCGCGCATTGCGAAAGACGTGTTCGCGTTTATGGTCGAAGAGGGCAAATCGCCCGACGAAATCGTCGCGGAAAAAGGGTTGAAGCAAGTCACCGACACGTCCGCGATCGAAAAGATGATCGACGACGTGATCGCCGCCAACCCCGACAAAGTCGCCGAATACAAAGGCGGCAAGGAAAAATTGCTGGGTTGGTTCGTCGGTCAGACGATGCGCGCGTCGCAGGGCAAGGCGAATCCCGCCATGTTGAACCAGCTGGTGAAACAGAAACTGGACGCGTAACGCTGCAAACGGATCGCCGCGTTGTTTAAGGCTACTCGCGATGACGGAAAAGAAAACACCGTCATTGCGAGCCTCGACAGAGGCGCGGCAATCCGTTGCCGTTCCGCGATGACGAAAACAACCGGAAGGAAAAAGCGATGGCTGAAAAAGAGGGATTGTACGATGTCGTGCAAAACAAGGACGGCGAATTGCTGTTTTGCATTCGGGCGCGCACGGGAAATCCGGATCACCCTCGGTTTTTCTTTGACGGCGTGGAAACGGGATTGCTGATGCGCGACGGGAAACGCGCGATTTTGCTGGAATACCTGTCGCCGCTGGCGCTGACTTCGTTGCAAAAAGAGGACAAGGTTCTGATCGCCGAAATTTTGGACGACGAATTGGAACACGAATACTACGCGCCGGTCAGCAAAGTGCGTAAACTGCCGGTTTGAACGGTTCTTTTCACACAAGGGGCGGGGGAGTTTCTTCTCCGCTCTTTTTCTGTCGAAAGGAGCATAGCCTTATTCCGATTGTGATTGTTTTTACGCGGGCTTTGCGGTAAACTGTTTTTTGTCCAATATGTCAGATATGAGGCAAGGGTATGACATCTTCTTCAAAACAACAGGAAACGCCGTCGGTTGAATTTTCCGCGAATTTTGATCGGGACGCGGTTTTGTCCGCCGCCAAACAAAATTACACGGACGCGGCGCAGGCGTCGCACGATATTTTGTCCGATATCGACATGGATCAATTCTTTGAACCGGACGAAAAAACGGCGCTGCAGATGCTGTATGCGGAAAAGGAACGCTCTTTCGCGGACAGGTTGGTGCGCAAGCAAGAGGAATGTCGGGCGCAGATTGATAAGAATCAGGCTGTTTTGGACGATCAAAAGGAAAAACAGGCGGCCGTTGACGGTTTGGAACGCGCAAAACGGGAAGCGGAAAAAGTCAACGCGGATATGGACGCTTTGGTCGCGGCGTATCCGCAATCCATGCAATCGGCCGCGCGCGCCGCTTTGCGGGCGGGAATGGAAAAGGGCGAAAAGGCCGAAATGCCCGCGCCCCGTTCCATCAAAGAAAAAATTCAGCTGTTTTTAAACAAAAAGAAAATCGAAAAACAGCAGCAGGATTTCGATCACAGCCAAAAGAAAGCCGTGCAAAAAGGGATCAACGGATTTGTGACGGATCCCGCCGCTTTGGACAAGCAAATCGAAAAGGCGCAGGCGGAATTGAAGCGGGCGAACGACAAAGTGCCGACGGCGGAACAAGGCGTCGCGACCTGGCAAAAGAAGCTGGATCGCGAAAGCAAACAAATCCGTGACGAAAGTGTCGCGTCGTACCAATATGACGCGGGACAACTGCTGTATGCGCGGGAACTTTACGCCGACAACGCGTTGCGCGCGGTTAAACTGCCGCCCGTTTTGGGAATGCAGAATTTGACGGAACCCGTTGCGTGCGCGCAGGCGATCGTGCTGGACAAACCGGAACAAATGCAGGATCTGGTCGATCGCATGAACAAGGCGGGCTTCAAAACCGTTTTCGCCGACGGCGCGGATATGGACAAGGTCGCCGATCCGTCCGTGTTCGTCATTCGCCGTTCGACGCATGGGCAGGATTCTTCCAACAAATACGAACTGCTGACGCCGTTTTTTGAACCCGATCAGGCGCGCGACAATATCGTTAACGCTTTACGGGTCGTTCAAACGACCAAAGGGGCACAGGTCGCGGGCGCGATCACACCGATGACGTTGGGGCAAATGGATCAGCGTGTCGCGGACAAGGATGATAAACCGCGCCAGCTGAAAGAATGCGTCATGAACGATCCGACCGTTTCCAACGAGGACAAGGTGCGCTACGCCCGCATGAGCGGCGAGGAAATCCGCGACGACATCATCGCCAAAGCGGTGGAACAGGCCGGACGCAACGGGGATACGCAGGCCGCCGTCACCGAACGTTTGAACAAAGCAAACGAAAACGGGGCGCAGTATTTCTTCCGCGGACAATCGTTTATAGCCGGTGATGAAAAGTCGTCCTATATGAACCCGACACAGCGCGTCGGCAGGGCGGGGTACACCTACGCTTCGCCCAATCCGGGGTATGCGATGATGTATTCGGGCGCCGGAAATTCGACGACGGGCGGCAGCGGCGACATGGGAAAGAAATCCGTTACTTTTTCCGATGGAACGCAGGAGAATATCGGCTTCGTCAGCGTCTATAAAGCGTCGTCAAAAACCTTGCTGACTAAAAATTTCGGGTTGGAGGGGATGCAAAACGTCGCTATGGATTCGACCAATCAAAACGGATTGAAACGGCAGGCGACATGGTCGGACGATTTGGAAGCCCACATGAACCCGAACGACAACCCGCTGGCGGCGCGTTTGCTGGTTTCGCCGCGCGGCGTCGTTACGATTCCGGAAGACGATCCGAAATGGAAAATCATTTGCGATATGTATGCGCCGGACACCAAAGATTCCTTTAAGGGAAACGACAAGGCCGCAGCTTATGGCGCCGCGTATGAAAAACGGCTGGACGCTTTGCGCGCCCAACAGTCGGCAAACGGCGGCAAAGTGACCACTTACGGCCGGTCACACGAAGATTTGGCGGCGATTTGGGGGACGAGAGCCAAGCTGTACGCCAAAGCCGTAGCACCGGAACAAAAGACACAACAGCCGGAAGAAAAGGCGGCGTTGCGTCAACAGTTCCACAGCATTTTGACGGGCGGACGCGCCGAAACGAACACGGTCACAAACGGCAACGTAATGCCGCCGCCCCCGCCGCGGACGGATGAAAACGCCGGAGTCGGAAAAACGGGGACGTTGAACAAAGCGTTCGGCAATCCGCGTCCGCAGCAACCGCAAACGGCGGCCGCGCGCGTTTCCGACACCGCGCGGGTGGATGATCCGAATGTAATGTACGCTTTAGACGGGCAGGGCAACCGGTTGTTTCCCTACACGCTCGCCCCCGGAATGTCGCAGGAGAATATTACACAGCTGGCCGGCATGATCAACCGCGCGTGCAAATCGCCGACAGGGCGCGACACGTTGCAGCAAGCCAGCGAAATGGGGCATACTTTCCGTTTGTATAATGAAAGCGACGGACGCGGCGGTTATTATGATAATTACCGTCGGGAAATTTGCATGAATATGTTCAACGGCAATGAAGATTTCATGTGCAGCGCGTTGGTTCATGAATCCCGTCATTCCATTCAATTCGACCAGATTCCGCAATTTACCGAAAGATTCAGGGATTTCGCCGGTTTGGATTTTAAATCCAGCACCATCGTGAATCGCGCGATCGAAGCGGACGCCGTCGCCATTCAATCGAAATTCAATGTGGAAATGGCTTTGGCCGGTGACAAAGGGCCGTACGAGGCCATGCGTTTCCACGGCACCAAAAACGTTTCGGAATTTATGATGCAGGCGGCAAACCAAGGGAAACTGAACGATCCCGAAACGTTGAAACAAGGGGCGGACAAGTGGTACGAATCCGCCGGATTGATCAATTATTACGATAACTATTACGCCGGCGTGGAGCAGGGGCGCATACAAAACAGGGAAAACCGGAATTCTTTGACGGACGAGGATTTGAACGTTTTGACGGCTTCGTTGTTTAATGTGCGCGGTCGGCAGTATGCGGGCGATTCCGGTGAATACCTGAAAACGGCGCAAAAAACGATGCTGACGGAAAAGGCGTATAACGATGTCAAGCAAGCCAACGCCAGATGCGGCAAAACGGACAACTCTGTCGATTCCATGCCCGTTTTCAATGAATTTACAGGCAAAGCCATGGAAGTCACCCATGCGGAAAGATGCCGGATGGATGCTTCGGCCTATTTGAAAATGAAGGGGGAACCGCCAAAGGCCGTGATGCCGCCGCCCCCGCCTCGGACAGCGACGAACAACACGGTGATGCCGCCGCCCCCTCCACCTCGGACAGCGACGAACAACACGGTGATGCCACCTCCGCCGCCTCGGACGGCGACGGACAACACGGTGATGCCGCCGCCTCCTCCGCCTCGGACAGCGACGGACAGCACGGTGATGCCGCCGCCGCCGCCTCGGATGGCGACGGACAACACGGTGATGCCGCCTCCGCCGCCTCGGACGGCGACGGACAACACGGTGATGCCGCCTCCTCCGCCTCGGACAGCGACGAACAACACGGTGATGCCGCCGCCCCCGCCTCGGACGGACGTGAACGGCAATGTGATGCCGCCGCCCCCGCCGCCTCGAACTGCGACGAACAACACGGTAATGCCGCCCCCTCCACCTCGGACAGCGACGAACAACACGGTGATGCCACCGCCCCCTCCGCCGACATTGCAAAGCACGTTGGCGTCCATGACGAAAAAGCCGACGTTGATGCAAACGTTGCAGGCGACGGCGATGAATCAGCCGTCGGCGCAGCAGGTTCAACAGGCGGCTCCGCGTTCCGCGGCCGTTCAAAACGTGCCGAACGCGACGGTCAACAAAGTATTGCAGGAAAGTAAGTCAAGATGACAAAGTTGAGCGATAAATCTTTGGTCAAACGGTTCGCCAAAGGGGCGGCCGTCACGGTCGATTTGGGCGGGACGCCGGAAAATTCCAACGTGAACGAAAAGCTGCGCGCGTCCATTTTGCGCGATCCGGAAAAGAAAATGACCGAAGCGGAACGCGTGTCGTCCCATTTGTCCGAAGCGATGCTGCACCGCGAAATGTAAAGGCGTATGACGCTTTTTCTATTGACGGCGGCCGAAACTTTCGCTAGAACAGAACACGACGGAGGATGGGCAGGACGGTAATGCAGCGGATTGCTAATCCGTACACGGGGTTAAACCCGTGAGTGGGTTCGACTCCCACATCCTCCGCCAAAAACAAAGCCCCGAATTTCGGGGCTTTTTTATATCCGGAATTGTCATCGCGCGTATTTTTTAGAAAACACATTCAAAAACTTTTGAAAAATGCAAAAAGTTTGAAAACGTTTTCAAACTTTCTGTTGTCAAAGTGGGTGGCGGCGGAAAAGTTTGGTTGCGCGGGGACGGGGTGTCCGCGGCGCGCTTCGTCCTGTGAAAAAGGCGGGAAAGTTTCCCGCCCGTGTGTGAAATAAAGCCTGTTTTCCTCTGTGCGAAACAACGGTTATTGCGGGCAGTTTTTGGACGAGCAATAGCTTTCCTGCCAGTTGATCGTTCCTTTTTTATAGGTGCCTTTGCAAACCGAGTTCTTTTCCCCTGTCGCGGCGGTTATTTTAGCGTTGCCCGCCAGAACGGCGCGGCCGCACAGGTAGGGGATGACGCCGCCGGTGCTTTCCGCCGGCGACAGCAGGGCGTTGCCGTACATTTTGGCGTTGCCTTCGACAATGGCGTTGCCTTCGACGATCGCGTTGCCGTAAATTTCCGCGCGGCCGCCGACGCCGAACAAACGGTTGCGGATGATCGCGTTGCCGTGAACTTTGCCGCCGCTGATTTCGCTGCACCGCAAGATTTTGGCGTTTTCGTAAACTTCGCCCAAATGTGTTACGCGCGCCAAACAAAACCTGTCTCCGTCGCCGCCGGCGATGATGGCGTTACCGTAAACCTTGGGGTTGTTGACAGAGCTGACGCCGCCCGAACCGCCGACCGATCCGCCCGCGTAAATGTGCGCGTCGCCGAACACTTCGCCCGCGATTGTCAGGCGCGATACAGCGTATCCGGTGTTTTCGGGTTTCCACGGGGTGTCCGGATAAACCTCTGTCCCGTGGAACGTGGCGTTGCCATAGACTTTGCCCGCGTAGATGTACGATCCGCGCAATACTTTGGCGTTGCCGAAGACTTGCGCGTCGTTCATCACGCGCGTCGCGCCGCTAAATTCGTCCGGTTTCCCGCCGAAATCCGTCGATCCGCCGCCGGAAACCAGCGCGTTGTCATAGACTTTGGCGTCGTCGCCGACGATCGCGCAGCCCGTGTCGTCGCACCCGACCCAAGCGTTGCCGGTTTGCGACAGGTTGGCTTCGCTTTCGATGTATCCGCCCAATGTTCCGGCTGTGATGTCGCCGAAATCTTTGACCGCTTTGACGCGATAATATTTTTCGGGCGTGTGTTTTATGTCCGGATGTTGGTCGAGCAGCAGGACATATTTGTTATCCGTCGCGCATTCGCATCCGTTTTCCGTTTTTTCAACGCGCCAGTCGGATTCGCGGCCGCCGTTGATGCCGACGCAACTGACGGGCGTCAGGGTGCATCCCTCTTTGCATCCGCCGGAACCGTCCGACACCATTTCGCCGGGGCATCCGCATTTTTCGCCGGAAAAGCAGATGTCGCATTGAACCGTGTACGGGTTGCACCGCGTCCCGTCGGTGCAGGTGCAGATTTTGCATTGACCGTTGGGGGTCATCAACGCGGGCGGTTCGCATTTCGTGCAGGTGGTCGCGTTATAGCAAAGCTGGCAGTTGTTGATGGATTCGGAACATGAATAGCACCGGTTTCCCAACAGAAAAAATCCGGCGGCGCATTGGCTGCACGAACCGGTTTGCGTGTCGCAGGCGATACAGTCCGGATCGCATCTCTTCGCCTGTTCTTGCGCGTTGGCCGGTTTACCCGCGCCGACGGTCAGGATGACCATTGCGACAACGCCGTCGCGCAACAAAGCCCGTTTCATAAAGGAAAGGGGATTCATGCTCATATCTCCTTAAAACCAAATCAACGGTTTCAAAGATAGCATAAAGGCGGTGAAGCGTGTATAGAAAATCAATCAAACGGGCGGGGCGTTTTAACGCGATTGTGTCAAATTGCGCAGCACGCGGTCGATATCCAGCGGGCGCGTTTTGCCGACGGCGGAATCAATGTGGCTAGCGCGCGTGCCGATGTTCAAGGGAACGGGCATCGGTTTGGAACGGAACGATTCCAACAGTTTCGCCGACGGTGCTTTTTTGCGGCCGAACAGGGCGTTGACGACGTTTTTCGTTTTGAATTTTATCATTTCAATGCGCCGTTTGGCCAGCATCAAACGTTTTTTCATCACCAATCCGAACGGCGTCAGGGCGGTTTTCCCCGTCGGCAGGTCGGGAACATTCGCCGCCCGCAAAATCTGACAGGCGACCGTCGCGCAGTTTTTTTCAAACAGCTTATATTCCCCCGGATTTTTTTGCAAATCCTCGACGGCTTTTTTCGCGGCCAGATATTGTTTTTTGGAAATGTTCCATGTGATCGCTTCGTTATAGGGATCGCATCCCTCGTGTTCCACCAACGCCCCCGGAACGCCGCGGATCAGTTTGACGGGATTGGCGGATTCGGGGCCGTAGCCCCAGCGTTCCTCGTTCATCGGGTTTTCGGCCAATCCGATGTACGCGTGACCGGTCACGGCGGCGACATCGAAACCGTTGCCGCTCAATATGCTGGCCAGCTGGCTGTGTTTCAGCGGGTCGCGCAAAGGATTCAGCATCGCTTTCGGCGTGTCCAGATAAAGCGTGATTCTGTACCGGTTGTTGTTTCGTTTTTCCGTCATGGAAAGCGTCCTGTTTTAAAACAAAATTATTATGGCAAATTTTTTGTCGAAAATCCATTTCTTTCGGTGAAAAAAAACACCGCGGGAGAAGCCACTCCCGCGGTGCGTTAATTTATGACGGCCGGTCAGCAACCGCTGTTGAACGGCGCAGGCGGCGTTTTGGCGGGCTTGTCATAGGTGACATCCTTTATCGTTCCGGACGAGGACGCCTTTTTGCAAACGCCGCCGATTTTCATCCGCGCGCCGGCGGAAACATTGAATTGTTTTCCGTAACCGAACAGATAGCTGGCACCCAAAATCGCGCCGTTGGCGGACATCGATTGGTTTTCACCGTTGATCAAAACTTTGCCGATTCCCGATTTGTTGTTGATTTCCGCATTGATTTTCAGGCTCCCGCCCACCATATACAGAATTTCGTCGCCTGTGCTGGACGGGTATTTATCATCGTTGAGCCGTGTCAATCCCGTAATCGTGACAGGAGCGTTGATGTTCAGGGCTATAACACTGTTGGAGTACACTTCGTGCATATCAAAGCCGGTCTTTTCGCTACCGTCGGATGAATTCGGATTAGGGACGAAATTAATTGTCGTGGAACCGTTGACCGTAATTGTTCCATCCGTAGCATAAAAGCCGTCGTAATAAGAGGTCAACACGTTGCCCGACGCATTCAAAGTCATGGACGGTTTCGTTTTTGAATGAACACCCCATTGCTGCAGCGCATAAGCGTGCGTTCCGTAAATTTTGACGGGGCCGTTGGCAACCAGTTGGCTGCCGTACATATTTACACCAAAATATGAAGTGTCGTCGGCCTTGAATGTTCCGGACGATGCGATGGTCAGAGTGCCGCCGTTAATATAAACCGAATAAGAGGCTTTCCCGTCAACAGTAGTCGTGCCGTTTGTGATTTCAAACGTATCGGAAGACGCTGTCGTGCCTAAAATGGCTGTTGTTTTTTCATCCGATGAAACGATTTTCGTCGATCCGGACAACGTCATTTTTCCGGACGCGGTAATGACGTATTTCGTTTTGCCGGATGTGACCGTCGCGTCTTTGATCGTTCCCGAACCGGAAACCGCACTGGTGTCGGGGGTGGCAAACGATACGGACAGCTGTTCGATTGATCCGCCCGCCATGGTCAAATTCGACGATCCGCCGAATCCGAGGGTCGGGGTCGATTCGGTTTTGCACATGGCAATGTCGGAAAAATATTTCGGGCCGACCAGTTTTTTCGATCCCAAATTCACCGTCGTCGCGCCGGAAATGTCGTTGGCGATGAAAATCACGTTTTTGGACGATTGCAACGCTTCGGCAAAAGTGGCCGCGTCCGTCGCCATGGCGACCGATTCGTCCTTGGCAACCGTGCCGGCGCAAGTGGGCGCTTCGACGCACGCGGTGCCGTCGTCGGACAGGACATAGGGCGCTTCGCACGCTGTGCATTTTGTTTCATTGACGCAGGCGGTGCAATGCGGGATCAGTTCCGCGCATTTGTGGCACAAGAACCCTTCTTTGAAATATTCGGGGACGGGGCAGGTGAAATCGGACGTGCCGTCGCATTTGGCGTATTGCGGGCAATCATGGCACGCGTTGTCGTACAGGTAATAGTTTTCCTCGCACCGCAGGCACGTTCCCGTTTTTTTGTCGCAGTTCGCACAATTCGGATCGCAATCCTTTTCCGTGGACATTTCCGCTTTGCCGCCGATCTGTCCGGCCAGATTGGACGTGACCGTCGCGCCGCGCCCCAATTTGACCGCTTTGGCCAGTTGGAACGAACCGGCGTCGTCAAAAACGCCCGCCCGCGCGGCCGGCAAAGCCGCGAAACACAGGGCGAATACCGCCGCCGCCGTTAAAAACCTTTTCATCATGACACCCTCCATCCTGATGGCGTACTTTAAACATATTTTAATAATAGCACGGATGAAACATTTTGGGTATCCGAAAAAACATCCGTCCAAATGAAAGTTTTATTAAACGCCGACCGCAGTCGCCATACGAAAAACGGCGGTCGAAAGGCCGCCGTTATTTTGTCCGTTTTCGCGGGTTTTCAGCCCGCCAGTTTGCCGTTCAGCGCGTCGTCGATCAGCGCGATTGATTCCCGAACGCCGTAAAGGGCGATGAACGACCCCATGCGCGGACCCGTTTCCTGTCCCAACAGGGTTTCGTACATGACTTTGAACCACCCCTTTAAATCGTCGGCGTAGTATTTTTTGCCGATTTCATAAACGGCGGTTTGGATTTCTTCGCCCGTCGCGGTCGCCGGCGAAGATTCCAAAACGGATTTCAATTCGCGCAGGGCGTCGATTTCCTTGCCCTGCGGCGCGCGGTAACGCTGGTTCGGTTTGACGAAATCGTTGTAGTACGCGACGGCGTAGGGAACCAGACGCGCCAGAGTCGGGCATTTTTCCGCCGACGCTTCGGGCGCGTAACCCGTGATGTATTTCCAGATGACCGCGGGATCGTCGGAATGGCAGACGCTGACCAGATTCAGCAAAATGCCGAACGACAGCCCCGTTTCGGGTTTCGGCGGATTGCCGTTGTGGATATGCCACGCGGGGTTGTTGAACCGGTCTTTGCCCGTCTGTTTTTCATAGGCGTTGATGAAGTTCAGATATTCGTCCGTCGCGCGTGGGATCACATCGAAATACAGCCGTTTCGCGGTTTTCGGTTTTTGGAACATGAACAGCGACAGCGATTCGGCGGGCGCGTATTTCAGCCATTCCTCCATTGACAGGCCGTTGCCTTTGGATTTGGAAATCTTTTCGCCTTTCTCGTCCAAAAACAGCTCGTACGTCAGGTTTTTCGGCGGGACGCCGCCCAAAATGCGGCAGATTTTGCCCGACAGCTTGACCGATTCCATCAAATCCTTGCCCGACATTTCGTAATCGACGCCCAAAGCGTACCACCGCATCGCCCAGTCGGCCTTCCATTGCAGCTTGCAATGTCCGCCCGTGACGGGGACGGTCGTTTCCGTTCCGTCTTCGTCGATAAAGGAAACCGTGCCGTTTTCCTTGTCGATTTTGGTCATCGCGACCTGCAGGACGTTGCCGGTTTTCGGGCTGATCGGCAGGAACGGCGAATAGGTCGCGCGGCGTTCCTCGCCCAGCGTCGGCAGCATGACGGCCTGAATTTTTTCATAGTTTTCAAGGACTTTCAGCAAAGCCGCATCGTACGCGCCGGATTTGTACATTTCGGTCGCGGATTTGAATTCATAGGTAAAGCCGAACGAATCCAGAAAACGCTTCAGGCATTCGTTGTTGTGATGCCCGAAACTGTCGTGACAGCCGAACGGGTCGGGAATTTGCGTCAACGGCTTGCCCAGATATTGCCCGACCATTTCCTTGTTCGGGATGTTGTCGGGGACTTTGCGCAGCCCGTCCATGTCGTCGGACATACAAAACAGGCGCACGGGAATGTCGGGATACAGCGTTTTAAACGCGTTCATCACCATGGTCGTTCTGGCGACTTCGCCGAACGTGCCGATGTGCGGCAACCCCGACGGGCCGTAACCCGTTTCAAACAGGACGTATCCCTTTTCGGGGACTTTGCCGCCCAGCTTTTCATTGTAAAGGGCGCGCGCTTCCTCAAACGGCCAAGCGTTGGCGGTCATTGCGATTTCTGTTTCGTCAGTCATTTTTTCATACTCTGCCATAGGGTTAAGAACATTGATCCCCCTTTTATATCGAATCAAACGGAAAGTAAAGGGTCAGGGCTTTTTGCGGTAAACCGTGTTTTTGCCGTTTCCCGACCGTTCGATCAATCCCGCGTTTTCCAATTTCCGCAACACGTTTCCGGCGGTTGCTTGCGATACGTTCAGGGCGTGTTCAACATCTTTTCTGCTCAGAGCGGTCGCCGTTTCAAATAATCCGAGGATGCCGTTTTCCGTTTTATTCAGCCGGACGGGCGGCTTAGGACGACCGGTTTTGAAATGAATGTTCGGCAAAGTCGTTTTAAAAGCGTTGTCCGAAATCTCAAAAACAGGGGAAAAAGGTGAATTTTTATAAGCTTCCTCTATTTTCGGAATGCCCGTTCCGTAGGCTTCGATCAATTTCAAACGGTAAAAGACGTTGGCCAGATTTGGATTGCGCGGTTGGGAAATTCCTAAAAAGATGTCCTCTTTTTTCAATCCCTTAACCAATCCGCCCAAAGAAACAAATTCGATCCTGTCGTCAAAGACGCTGATCAGAACGGGGCCGCTGAACGCGTAATCCCGATGGACAAGGCAGTTCAGCAACGCTTCGCGCAAGGCTTCATACGGGTAATCAAAGGATTCAATGCGCTCCAATCCCGAAAACTCGGCGCGTATGTTGTTGAACTTATTGATGTAATCAAAGGCTTCCTCCATTTGTTTCAAAACGGAACCCGTGATTTCGCGTCGGTCGCGGAAAATGTTTTTCTCTGTTCCCTGAAAATGTGCGATTTTGATCGAATAAGGGCATTGATCGGATAAAAGCAATGCCAGAACGGTGTAAGTCCCGTCCGCGCCGATCAGTTTTAACGTTTTCTGTTGCGCCGTTTCAAACGCGATGCCTCTTTTTTGAAAATAGGCTGTTGCGTCATTGAACGTCAGTTGTTGGTTCAAAGCGCGTTCGCTTTCAAACGAAACGGCGTTTTCCTTGATCATGTCGCGAATAACGGATTCCGCGGCGGGAATGCTGGACGCACCGTGGCGAACGTACACGCCTTCGGGGCGCAATCCTTTTCCCGCCAGATAATAGGGGCGCGCCGTTCCGCGTTGAACCATTAGGGCGATGACGGTTTTTCCGTTTCTGTTTTCATATGAAATTTGTGTCAGGGCGGTGATATCGGGGCGAATGGCATCGTGAAGCGTACTGGTGATTTTGCGCGCCGTTTCATCCGCGTTTTCAACGCCGCAAACCGTTCCGTCGTCGTCAATGCCGATATAAACCGTTCCGCCGTTTGTGTTGGCAAACGCGACGACGGTCTTTTTTATTTCGTCCGTGAACTGTCTTTTAAATTCGGTTCTGTCATCTTCGCGCATTATATTCTCCTACTTGTTATTAGCAGAATGATAGCAGAATGGTAGCAGAATGGCAAGAGAAGCGTTTTTCCGGTTTTTATCCGTTTTTTCGGGGGGGAGGGACGGCGGCACGGAAACGGCGGCCGTCCCCGCCGCGGGGTTATTGATATCCCATTTCCGGAATGAACGAGCAGAGTTGTTCGATCTTGTTCGTTCCGTCCGGCAGGGTCGTGATTTCGTCCAGCCGCTTCGGTCCCGTTTTGTCCGCAGTCAGCAGATAGTTTTTGCCTTCGACGGTCACGATTTCCTGTTTGCCGCCGTTGCAGGAAATCTCGTACCCGTCGCCGGTGTTGCCGCCGTGAAAATAAACATCGCCCAGCTTGCCGTTCGTAATTAGCCGCGTCGGCGCGTCAGGGGAATCGTAAATTCTGAACAAAGTGTGGCCGCATCCCGCCCCCGAACCGGAAGCATAATAAGCACCCGTCAGAATTTCGTCCTTTCCGTCGTTGTTGTAGTCGATTTTCAATCCGACTCCCGTTCCGGTCGTTTCCGACGCCAGAAAATAACTTGCCGGATTATCCGCGTTTGAACAATCGATCGTCGAAAGCGCATCTTTGCGCCATGCCGCGATTTCGGGATCTTCTTTCGTGCGTTGGCACGTCATCGTTTTGAACTTTTGATATTCTTCCGCGGGGATGACGGAAGCCATCGGGGCGGTTTCGCGCGTTTGGTGTTTTTTGGCGGCGACGGCCTGACACACGGGATTGTCCTTGCCCTTTTCGGGAACCCAGCCCGTGACGGTTGACGTGAACCGACAGGCGTCCTTGAATATTCCGGCCGCCGTGTCGAATTCAAAAACGGCGAAGTCCGTGTCTTCGTAATCTGAATCAGCGTAATAAAGCTGGCCGTAATGCCGGAAAAAGCGGGGCTTTCCGATCCAATAGAACGGCAGCGCGCGCAGCGGAACGACCGGATAAA
>DJSW01000017.1 GCA_002439085.1 Alphaproteobacteria bacterium UBA6324 | reverse complement strand
TGTCTTCGATAAACGGCGAAGCGATGACGCTTTTTTTATACAAACGCCCCCAAACCGTTGTCGGCACGCATCTTTTTGTCATAAAGGCGGTGACGGGATCGGTGTAGATTTTTGTTTTGTACGGTTTGACGGTTTCAAAATCGCCCGTGTAAAGCGCCGTTGTGTTGAACGGCAGGCATCCGACGACATCGCATTGCGTTTCGTTCATCGCCTTGACCAGCAATTCCAACATTCGCGGGTGGATGTAATCGTCCGCGTCAACGAACGTGACGGCGTCGCCCGTCGCCCGTTTCAACGCGGCGTTTCTGGCGGCGGCTTGTTTTCCCGCGTTCGTGCGGTCGATCAGCTTGAAACGGCTGTCCTTTTGAACAAAGCCGTTGATGATTCGCAATGAATCGTCGGTCGAACCGTTGTTGACGCACCAACATTCAAAATCGGGGTATGTTTGCGCGGCGATGCTGCTTAAACATCCGGTCAGATATTTTTCCGCGTTGTAAATCGGAATGATGATGCTGATTTTCATTTTGCGCTCCCGATGTTTGAAAAGTCGAAATGCAATGTCCGCCGCTCCGGTTTGACGAAAAGCGTTTCGTACAGCATATCGTTCTGGTTCAGATAGGCTTTCGCCTTTTCATAATTTTCGTGCATGGCGGGCAGGCGGTTCATATAATCCCGTTCGGAACATTGCTTTAAAACGTCTTTGATGTTCGCGGCCTGCTTTTCATCAATGCGGATGATGCCGTCGGGGTTGAAAAATTTTTCGATTTTCCGCGCCCCGACGTAAATCGGGACGGTCATGGTGATAAAGGCGGAAATCAGGCGTTCCGTGTAAAAATAATCCGAAATCTGGTTTTCAATCGCGATGGAATAGCGATAGGGTTTCAACGTTTCCGCCATCGTCACGGCGCGGCCGCCGTCAAACGTGCCGAACGTGTCGGCCAACCCCTCTTTTTTACATTCCCAGGCGACGGCCAGCCGCAGATAATGCAGCGGACACATTTTTTTGTTCGACGACAGAACGGAAACGTTTTTCGTTTTTTTCCGCCAGATGTCCGCGTCCGTTTCACGCACCCACGAAACGGCGCAGCTCGGGAAAAAAACGGCGTTGTCCAACAGATCCAGCAGCCGTTCGTCGTAGGTCAGAACGGCGTCGAATTCCCGCGCCAAAGACCGCTTCTGTTCAAACGCGCGGTAATCCTGCGGCTGTTTCGTGCGCGGTTCCAACAGCCACGCGTATTTCGACGCGGGCGCGCCGACGGTTTCTTTCGCCGATTTTCCCGTGTAAAAATGCGTGTTCAGTCCCCAGTTGAACCTGTCCCATAGGAAATACGTCGAAAAAGTGCCGTAGGGTTCGTGTGAAAAATGGCGGTCGCGAATGAAAAACATTTCCATTTTCCGGCCGGCCGCGTTGTAAATGTCAGGGTATTCCGGCGGCAACGGGATTCTGTCGTTGTAATAAGGCGCGGGAATAACCAGATGTTTTTTGCCCCGCAAACGGTCGATCGCGCTTTGGATGCAACGTATTTTCATGACAGCGTCCCCCGTTTCGTTTTTGCCGAGAAAACTGGCAGGAAACCGAACAGCAAAAGGGTTTTTCTGTTTCTTTTTTTACGGATCGAAAAAACGGGCAACACATTGAACAGGCGAAAAGTTTCGACGGTTTCACATTCGGTGTCCGCGATCGCGGCCAGTTCCGGATTTTGCGAACGCGCGAAAGTTTGAATGGCGACCGTTGCGCGGTTGATCTTTTCGCTTTGGACGGCCGAAGTGTTTGTTTTGTGCTTTCTATATAAAAGCAGAACGTCCGGAATGTTGTAAAAATCCGTGTGCGGGATCAAACGGCAGAAAAGCGCGTAATCCTCGGCGGGGGAAAAGCGTTCTTCGTACCGGACGCCCGTTTTTTCCAACACGGATTTGCGGATCATGCACGACGGATGGACGATGACGCATTGGCGCATCAGGGATATTTTGACGTTTTCGTTGCCGGTCGGACGTTTTTTGACTTTTCTCGCCGGAATGAATTCGGCCTGCGCGCCGACGACGCCGGTATCGGGATGCGCGTCCAGATACGCGACCTGTTTTTCAAAACGGCGCGGCAGCGACACGTCGTCGTGATCAATGACGGCCAGATATTCGCCCCGCGCCAAATCAACCAATTTGTTCCTCGTTTCGGAAATGCCGAGATTTCGTTCGTTTTTATAAAAACGTATCCTGTCGTCGGAATATGATTTGACGATGCGTTCAATATCGGCGTTTGTCGAACCGTCGTCCAGCACGATCAATTCAAAATCCGGAAAAGTTTGATTTAAAACGCTTTCGATCGCTTCCCTTAAATAGGGTTCCGGCGTGTCGTACGCGCAAAGCAAAGCGGATACCTTGGGCATGAAAAAATCCTTTCAATTCGGGGACGGGACAAAAAAACACCGCTTTTCGCGCGGAAAAGCGGTGAAGATGACAATTCTGTTTTGTTAAAAGCGGCCGCGGCACGGGCGGTCGCGCGGGAAAGGGACGCCGCAAAAGTTGTGGTTAAACGGGCGGGCGCCCCCCCCCCGTGTGCTTTTTCGTGATTTTGACGCCGAACACGCGCCAAACCGTTTTATCGGGCAGGACGGATTTCGACCAGAACAGACCTTTTTTAAAATACTTCGGCTGGATTTGGCGGCGCAGTTCGTCGATCGGGTTGCGGTGCTTGGTGAAATCCTTTTCCGCCTTGACCAGATTGCCCCAGCGTTCTTTGAAAATCCTGTCGTTGCGTTCCAGCTGTTTTTTGCGTTCCGCGCTGCCGAACGACGCGTGGCGTTTGTGGAAAACGTACAGGTTGTCGATCAAAACGCACCGCAGCCCTTTTGACGCCATGCGGAACGACAGGTCGCGTTCCTCGTTGAACCCTTTGCCATAGATTTCGTCCAGCGTGCCGAACTTGTCCAGCGCGGATTTGCGCAGGCACAGGCAAAACCCCTCGGCCGTCGGAATGGCGGGATAGGCGGGTTTGTGCAGTTTTTCGATCTTTTCGTTCATGGACGCGACCGTTTCCCCGTCGCGCAGGGGAATGAAATAGCTGCCGCTGTACGCCGCGATCGGCGACGCGACCGCGATCAGCGGGTCGGAATCGAAACAAGCCGCGATTTTTTCGCAAAACCGCGCGGGGATCATCGTGTCGCTGTTCAACAGGACGACGATTTCGCCCTTGGCCTTGGCGATGCCGTTGTTGCACGTTTTGGGAAAGCCGGAATTTTCCGCGTTGCGGAACAGCGTGAACTTGTCGGGGTTCGCGGCAGCTTCGGCTTTCAGGTAATCGGCCGTTTCAGGTTGGGAACAGTCATCGACGACGATGACTTCGCCGTCGGCGAAATCGAAATTCTCCTTGACGCTCTGCAGACATTTTTTAACGTCCTCGACGGCGTTGTAAACGGGAATGACGACGCTGATTTTCATGGGCGGTTCCTTTGAAAAACGGATGTGCGCCGATATTATTACAGCCGCCGGCCGCGTTTGGCAACTTTATCTTTGCGCGGCCGAGAATTTTCCTTGACCTGTGCGGTATTCGGAAGTATTTTTCCTAAAGTTTTAAAACGTTTTCAACCGCTGTTGTACTCGAGTTTGCGATGATAAAAAAAGCAGGAAGCGATTTCCAATCATTGATTCTGAAACTGCACGCCTATTGGGCGGAACAGGGATGCGTCATTCTGCAGCCCTATGATATGGAGGTCGGCGCCGGCACGTTCCACCCCGCGACGATTTTGCGCGCTTTGGGGCCCGAACATTGGAAAGCTGCCTATGTCCAGCCGTCCCGTCGTCCCGTTGACGGCCGTTACGGCGAAAACCCCAACCGCCTGCAGCATTACTACCAGTATCAGGCGATTTTGAAACCGTCCCCCGAAAACGTGCAGGATCTGTACCTGAACAGCCTGAAAGTGCTGGGGATTGACCCGTCGCATCACGACATCCGCTTTGTCGAAGACGACTGGGAAAGCCCGACGCTGGGCGCGTGGGGATTGGGTTGGGAAGTGTGGTGCGACGGCATGGAAGTGTCGCAGTTCACCTATTTCCAGCAGGTCGGCGGGTTTGAATGCTCGCCCGTGTGTTCCGAACTGACCTACGGTTTGGAACGTCTGGCGATGTACATTCAGGGCGTCGAAAACGTCTATGATCTGGATTTCAACGGCGACGGCGTGACCTACGGCGACGTGTTCCATGAAAACGAAGTCCAGTATTCCAAGTACAACTTTGAATGCGCCGACACGGAAATGCTGTTGCGCCATTTCGCGGACGCGGAACGGGAATGTCAGGCGTTGCTGGCCGACGGCGTGCCTTTGCCCGCCTACGACCAGTGCATCAAGGCGTCCCATGTGTTCAACCTGCTGGACGCGCGCGGCGTGATCAGCGTGACCGAACGCGCCGCCTATATCGGGCGGGTGCGCGCTTTGGCAAAAGGATGCTGCGAGGGGTATTTGAAAAGCCGCGGCCATTTGAAGGCGGAAGGGTGAGAAGATGAGCGAATTTTTCCTTGAACTGTTTTCCGAAGAAATTCCCGCCCGTATGCAGGCGGACGCCGCGGCGCACACGCGCGATTTCATCACGGACGCGCTGAAAAAGGCCGAATTGAAATTCGACGAAGCCGTTTCGTTTGTCGCTTCCCGCCGTTTCGGGCTGTGCGTCAAGGGGTTGCCCGCGTCGCAAGCCGATTTGGTCGAGGAACGCAAAGGCCCCGCCGTCACCGCGCCGGAGCAGGCTTTGAACGGTTTTTTGAAATCCGTCGGTTTGAAAAAGGACGAATTGGAAGTCCGCGAAACGCCGAAAGGCACGTTCTATTTCGCGAAACTGTCGCACAAGGGGCGGCCGACGACCGAAGTTTTGCAAGAGGCTGTCGCCGCGTTGATGACGACTTTTCCGTGGCCGAAATCCATGCGCTGGGCGTCGCACAAGGAACATTGGGTGCGTCCGCTGCACGCGATCGTGTGTCTGTTTGACGGTGCGGTCGTTCCCGTCGAATTCGCGGGCGTAAAATCGGGCAACGTGACGTACGGCCACCGTTTTCTGGCTCCCGCCGCGATTGAGGTCAAGGACTTTGCCGATTATCAGCGGAAAATCCGCGACGCTTTCGTCCTGATCGACCCCGCGGAACGCAAGAAGATCATTGCGGACAACGCGCACGCTTTGGCCAAGGAAGCGGGCTACAAACTGCTGGAGGACGACGGTCTGCTGAACGAAGTCGCGGGGTTGGCGGAATATCCCGTTCCCCTGACGGGCAAGATCGACGACGAATTCATGTCCGTCCCGCAGGAAGTGCTGATCACGTCCATGCGCGCGAACCAGAAATACTTCTGCATGACCGACGAAAACGGCAAAATGGCGCCGCGTTTCATCGTCGTTGCGAACATGAAAGCCGCCGACGGCGGAAAGGAAATCGTCGCGGGCAACGAACGCGTGTTGCGCGCCCGTCTGTCCGACGCCCGTTTCTTTTGGGACGAAGACCGCAAAACGACGCTAGCGTCCAAGGCTGAAAAGCTGAAATCGCGCGTTTTCCATGCAAAGCTTGGCTCTGTCGCCGACAAGGTCGAACGGATGCGCGCTTTGTTGCCGGAAATCCTGAAATACATTCCGGCCGCGAACGCCGCCGACGCCGACCGCGCCGCTTTGTTGTGCAAAGCCGATTTGTCAACGGGCATGGTCGGAGAATTTCCCGAACTGCAGGGCGTGATGGGGCGTTATTACGCGCGTTTCGACGGTGAAAACGAAGCGGTCGCCGAAGCGGTCGCCGAACATTATTCGCCGCTGGGGCCCAACGACGCCTGCCCGTCCGCGCCGGTCAGCGTGGCCGTCGCGTTGGCGGACAAAATCGACACTTTGGTCGGGTTCTGGCTGATCGACCGGAAACCGACCGGATCAAAGGATCCCTTCGCGCTGCGCCGCGCCGCGCTGGGGGTTGTGCGGCTGATTTTGGAAAACAGGATCAGTATGCCGCTGTTTCAGATTCTGAACGCCGCGCGCGCGGTGTACGGCGATTCGGCGCAGGCCGCGATCGCCGAAGCGATGACGGAATCCGAAAAGAAAAACGAAAACACCGAACCGACCGTGTTGGTCAACTGGTCCGTCCGCCAGATGGTTTCTTTGCTGAACTTTATCGCCGAAAGGCTGAAAGTTTTGATGAAAGACCGCGGCGTGCGCCACGACTATATTTCGGCGGTTTACGGTTTGGCGCAGGACGACAATCTGGACCTGATCGACCTGTGCCGCGTGATCGCGCGCGTCCGCGCTTTGACGCAGCTGCTTTCGACCGATGACGGCAAGGATTTGCTGACGGCGTTCCGCCGCGCGGCGAACATCGTCCGCATCGAAGGGGGCAAAGACAAATGTTCCTACGCCGACACGCCGGATAAAAACCTGTTTGTCGTCGAACAGGAACAGGCTTTGTTTGACGCGCTGGATCAAGTTATGTTAAACAGTTCAAAGAAGATCGCTTCGGACGATTTCGAAGGCGCGATGGAGGATCTGGCGAAACTGCGGATTCCCGTTGATGCGTTCTTTGACAAAGTTCAGGTGAACTGTGACGACGCTCAGCGTCGCGCCAACCGTTTGCGTTTGCTGTCGATGATAGTGCGCGCGATGGGCGGCGTCGCTGATTTTTCTGTAATTGAAGGGTAAGGAGATATCTAACCACCATGACAAAATGGGTTTATAAATTCGGCAACGGAAAAGCCGAAGGTAATGCTTCCGACAGAAACCTGTTGGGCGGCAAAGGCGCCAATTTGGCGGAAATGAGCTCGATCGGCATTCCCGTTCCTCCGGGTTTCACGATTTCCACCGAAGTTTGCACCTACTATTACGCCAACGGCAAAACGTTCCCCGCCGATTTGGCCGAACAGGTCAAAGAAGGCGTCGCGCATTGTGAAGCCATCGTCGGCAAAAAATTCGCCGATCCGAACGATCCGTTGCTGTTTTCCGTGCGTTCCGGCGCCCGTATTTCCATGCCGGGCATGATGGACACGGTTCTGAACTTGGGTTTGAACGACGAAACCGTCAAAGGTTTGGCCAAAGCGTCCGGCGACGAACGTTTCGCTTACGACTCCTACCGCCGTTTCCTGCAGATGTATTCCGACGTCGTTCTGGGTGTCAAACACGAAAACTTTGAACACGCCCTGACGGCTTTGAAAGACGCCAAAGGTTACAAATCCGACACCGATCTGACGGTTGACGATTTGAAAGAATTGATCGCCGAATACAAAAAAATCGGTGAAAAATTCGGCAAACCCGTTCCGCAGGATCCGAAAGAACAGCTGTGGGGCGGCATCGGCGCCGTGTTCATGAGCTGGATGGTCGATCGCGCCATTTACTACCGCAAATTGAACGACATTCCCGAAGATTGGGGTACCGCCGTCAACGTTCAGACGATGGTGTTCGGCAACGCCGGCGACGATTCCGCGACGGGCGTTTGCTTCTCGCGCGACCCGTCCACGGGTAAAAACGCGTTCTACGGCGAATTCCTGATCAAAGCTCAGGGCGAAGACGTCGTCGCGGGTATCCGCACGCCGCAGCAGATTTCCAAAGAAGGCAAAAAGGAACGCGGTTCCGATCTGCCTTGCATGGAAGAAGCGATGCCCGAACTGTACAAACAGCTGTGCGACATTCGTGAAACGCTGGAAAAGCATTATCACGATATGCAGGACATGGAATTCACCATTCAGAACGGCAAGCTGTATATGCTGCAGACCCGTAACGGCAAACGCACCGCCGCCGCCGCCGTCAAGATGGCCGTTGACATGGTCAACGAAGGCTTGATCGACAAGAAAACGGCTTTGATGCGCGTTGAACCGAAACAGTTGGACGACTTGTTGCACCCGACTTTGGATCCGAAAGCCAAAAAAGAAGCCATCAAGGACGGCCGTCTGCTGACGCAGGCTTTGAACGCGTCCCCCGGCGCGGCTGTCGGTCAGGTTGTTTTCTCGGCCGACGACGCTGAAAAATGGGCTGAAGAAGGCAAGAAAGTCGTTCTGGTTCGCGTTGAAACGTCGCCGGAAGACATTCACGGTATGCACTCTTCGCAGGGCATTTTGACGGCGCGCGGCGGCATGACGTCCCACGCGGCGGTTGTCGCCCGCGGTATGGGCACGCCGGCCGTTTGCGGCGCGCACGAAGTCAAAGTTGACTACGTGGCGAAGAAAATGACCATCAAAGGCGTCGAAATCAAAGAAGGCGACGTGATCACGCTGGACGGCACCACGGGTGAAGTCATCAACGGCGCCGTCGCGTTGAAAGACGCCGAACTGACCGGCGATTTCGGCGTGTTCATGGGTTGGGCCGACGAAGTCCGCAAACTGCGCGTCCGCACGAACGCCGACACGCCGCACGACGCGCAGGTCGCGCGCAAATTCGGCGCGGAAGGCATCGGTTTGTGCCGTACGGAACATATGTTCTTCGATCCGATGCGCATCAAACATATGCGTGAAATGATCTTGGCCGAAACCGAAGAAGCGCGCCGCGCCGCTTTGGCGAAGCTGTTGCCGTATCAGCGCGAAGACTTCAAGGGCTTGTTCATGGCTCTGGACGGTCTGCACGTCACGATCCGTCTGCTGGATCCGCCTCTGCACGAATTCCTGCCGACGAAAGAACCGGAACAGCGCGAAATCGCCAAAGAACTGGGCATCACGCTGGAAGCCGTTCAGGCGCGCGTCCACCAGCTGCACGAAGCCAACCCGATGTTGGGTCTGCGCGGCTGCCGCTTGGGCTTGACCTACCCCGAAATCACGGAAATGCAGGCGCAGGCGATTTTTGAAGCCGCCGTCGAAGCGTCCAAAGAATTGGGCAAACAGGTCGAACCCGAAGTCATGGTTCCGCTGATTGACACCAAGAAAGAACTGGACATGATGAAAGCGATTATCGACAAAAAAGCCGCCGAAGTCATGGAAAAAGCCGGTGTCAAATTCAACTACATGGTCGGCACGATGATCGAAATGCCGCGCGCCGCGCTGACGGCCGACAAGGTCGCCGAAACGGCTGAATTCTTCAGCTTCGGCACGAACGACCTGACGCAGACCACGCTGGGCATGAGCCGTGACGACGCGGGATCCTTCCTGCCGAATTACGTCGCCAAAGGCATCTTCGCCAAAGATCCGTTCAAATCGATTGACGAAGAAGGCGTCGGCCAGTTGGTTCAGATGGCTGTCGAAAAAGGCCGCAAGACCCGCCCGAACATCAAATTGGGCATCTGCGGCGAACACGGCGGCGATCCGGCAACGATCGACTTCTGCCACCGCGTCGGTTTGACGTACGTTTCCTGCTCGCCGTTCCGCGTGCCTATCGCGCGCTTGGCCGCGGCGCAGGCTGCCGTCCGCAACGTCTGAGCATCCTTTGCGCGGGGAGGGGCGAAACCGCTTCCCCCCGTGTAAGGCAAGGCAAAAAAACACCCCGCGAGGATTTCCCTTGCGGGGTTGTTTTTTGTAAAAGGGCGCGGGATTTTTATGGGGGATTTATGACGCCGGACGGAAAAAACGGATCGCCGCGGCCGCGCAAAGCGTCCCGAATGTCGTTGCGGCGGCGGAAATCAAAAAAACGCAGAGGTCGTGGCGGAAAGTTTTTTAATAAAACGCGGCGGAATGACGCCGTCTTTGACAATCAACAGATAATAGCGCACATATGCGAAACGGCGACCGAGGGAATCGTCGCAAAAGCTCCAATCAATCGGCGATGCGTCAATGGATCGGGCGTCGGGCAATTTATACAACGCTTCGTCGGCGTCGGCGGAATCCGTGATATTCGGAGTATCCGTAACCGACGGACTGACATACACCGATTCCAACAGGCCGGCAGCGTCCAGCGCGTTAATGTCGATAGCGAACAAATCGGCGTTTTCAATAAAATTTTGCAAAGATTTGGATTTTTCCGTCGGTTGTATGCGGCTGGGAAAAGCCCTGATTCCGCGGCTGCGTCCGTCAAATTTGCTTTCAAACCAGTTGACGATGTCCGCGTGTGTCGTTTTTCCGGATCTTTTGAAATAATAGCTTAAATCCGCGTTCGGATTTCGGGCAAACGATAAAAGACCGTCACGCTCGACGGTGTTTCCTTTCGCGGCATAGTGATAAAGGAGCATCGGCGTCCCGTTTATTGATACACGCGTTTGATCGAAAAGGAACAGTAATGTTCCAAATCGGGGAACGGATTGGGGTATTGCGTGATGACCGCGTCCAACCGTTCGGGGCCGTCCGCGTTGGATGTCAGCAGATAGTTCGCATTGTCAACGGTGACGATCGACTGGGAACCGTTCTGGCATGAAATGGCGTATCCCGCGCTTTTGCCGCGCCGGTAAATGCCGTTCAATTCCCCCGTGGTGATCAAGCGCGTCGCGCGCGCGTCCGCGTCATATACGCGCAAATGACGGTAACGGCATCCGGGGGCGTTGTATTCCGCGACGATCAAGGGTTCGGAAACGTTGTTGTTATCGTAATCCACGCTGATCACCGCCGCGCCGCCGGTTGTGTCTTCGGCTATCGTGTATCCGTCCTTGCCGTCCGAATTCAGGCATCGGCGCAAATGCACCTCGTTTTGCATTTGCAATCCGACGGACAAGGCGCACATTTGCTGATGATACAGGTCGTATTTGTTGCCCAGCGCCGTCGGCGCGTCGGTTGAAGCGACGGTCGTATAGTTCTTTTCCAGAATTTTACGGCACACGTCCTCTTGTTCTCCGGTGGTGATGTTCAGGTTGAACGCGCGCGATTGAATGGTGCAGACGTCTTTGAAATAGCGGTGTTCGGGGACGAATTCCATGACGGAGAAGCGGCGGGCGTCCGGATCGCTGTTGGTCGCAAACAGCTTGCCGTTCAAATCGAAAAATCCGACGCGGTCGGGTTGCCACATCGGAAAATAGACCGTTTTCGTTTCCGCTTGTTGGGGTGTTTGCCCGTCTTTGCGGACTTTCATGACGACTTCGGCTTTGTTTTCATCTCCGCCGTAATATGCGGCGAAATCGAAAACCGTTCCGTCGGCGGTTTTGTAAACGGCCTTGCTCTGCCGGTCTTGGAATTTTTCGGACAAAAGGACGGCCTGACACGTTTCGGACGACAGCGACGTTTCGGGGGATTCCGTGTAATTTTTTGTCAGGATTTCGCGCATGCAGGCGGTGCAAACCGTGTCGCGGTCGGTCATGTAACGGGCGAACGCGGCTTTGTCCGGAACGCCGTTTTTCAGACTTTTCCTGTAATCGGCCAACGCGTCGTTCAACATTTCCACGGCGGTTTCTTCCTGTCCGTCCTTTAAAACGGATTTCAAAAAGGCGTCTTCGTTCCTGACATCCGTTTTTTGCGCGAACAGCGGATCGTCGGGGGCGGGGGCGTCAAACAGTTCCAAGACAACGGCGGCCGCGCCGTTCCGCGCGCCGGCGCAGCAGGCGAAAGCGAAAAGGAAAAGGCTGAAAAAAAGACGGCGTATCATCAAACATCCCTCCGTTTACCGGAATAATCTATAATAACGCGGGCGGAAAATCCATTTTAAAAACGGGAAAGAGCTTGTTATACTGGTTTCGCTTTTAACGTGAAACGGGGGAACGGTGTTTCTGAAAGATTGTTTCGATCGAACGGTGTGCCGTTTGAACGGCTTTTTCCTGTCGCAGCAGGATCGGCTGGGGCTGTGGCTGCCGGTTGCGTTCGGCGCGGGAATCGGCTGTTATTTCGCGTTGCCGTTTGAACCGCCCGTTGCCGTTCCCGCCTGTTTTTTCATCGCGTCGTGCTTTTTGCTGTTCGATTGCCGCAAAAACAAAGCGTTGTTTTTGAGTGCGCTGTATCCGGCGTTGTTCGCCGGTGGATTTTTTTTAACCCAGACGCGTTCTTTCGTCCTCAGCGCGCCCAGCATCAAATTGCGCACGGGGATGAAACCGTTGAACGGCACGGTTTCGGATGTCGTTTCATTTTCCGACGGACACAGCCGGCTGGTTTTGGACAATGTCGCGATCGGTTCCATGGCCGGATGGCAGACGCCGGACAGGATTTGGCTCAGCCTGCCGGCCGAAGCGACGGCTGTCCGCCGCGGCGATGTCATTTCCGCCGTGGCGCGCCTGTCCGTGCCGCCGCAGGCCGTCACGCCGTCCGGATACGATTTCGGACGGACGCTGTATTTTAAAAAAACAGGGGCGATCGGGCGGGCGATGCCGGATGTGAAAATCGTCAAACCGGCGGCACGTTCATTCGCGCGCGACGCGATCGACGCGAAAATCGCCGCCGTCCTGCCCCCCGAAACGGCGGGGGTGGCCAAAGCGTTGGTCACGGGCGGAACGAAAAACGTTCCGTTCGACATTGTTGAAAACTACCGCGACGCGGGCATCGCTCATATTCTGTCCGTTTCCGGATTGCATATGTCGCTGCTGGCCGGAATGGTCTTCGCCGTCGTCCGCACGCTGCTGGCTTTGATTCCGACGGTCGCTCTGCGCTTCAATACCAAAAAGATCGCCGCGGTCGCCGCGTTGGCCGCCTGTTTTTGCTATCTGCAAATTTCGGGCGCGTCCGTTCCGGCGCAAAGGGCGTTCATCATGCTGGCGTTCGTGTTGGGCGCCGTTTTGTGCGACCGCCGCGCCTTGTCCGTCGTGTCGTTGGGGTGGGCGGCCTTTTTCATTTTGCTGTTTTGTCCGGAAACGTTGTTCACCGCAGGGTTTCAGATGTCTTTCGCCGCGGTCGTCGCGTTGGTTTGCGCGTATGAATCCGGCGCGGGACGCTATGTTCAATGGCTGGCGAAAAAAGAGGGGATGACGTTTTACATCCTGTCTTGCATCGGTGCGATCGTTTTAACAACGCTGATCGCGTCGATCGCGACGGCGCCATTCACCGTTTACAATTTCCGTCGCCTGCCCGTTTATTCCCTTGCCGGAAACTTGTTAAGCTCAACCGTCACGGGCGTGTGGGTCATGCCGTCGCTGGCGGCGGCGACGGTGGCGATGCCGTTGGGATGGGAAAAGCCGTTTTTGATTTTGGCCGGATACGGCATATCCCTGATCAATCGGGCGGCGGCATGGACGGCGTCATTGCCGGATGCGGTCGTTTTGTTTCCGCCGATGCCGCTTTGCGGGCTGCTGTGCGCGACGTTTGGGGGATTGTGGCTGTGCCTGTGGCGCGGCCGCGCGCGGTGGTGGGGGCTGCCCGTTTTTTTATTCAGTCTGGTCACGCCCTACTTTACGCCGATGCCGGATATGTACGTCGCCGAATTGAACGCCGCTTTCCGCGGCGACGACGGCAAACTGGTGTTCAGAGAGGGGGCGGCCGGCGAAATGTTGAAAAAACGGTGGATGGAGGATAACGGCCAGACAGGCGGGGAAACGGTGCTTTGCCCTTACGGATTGTGCGTGTATGAAAAGAACGGCTATAAAATCGGCTACGCGCACACGAAAATCGGCGCTTACGACGGGTGCGAACGGACGGATCTGGACGTTTTGTTCGTGGCGGCCGGATTTTACGACAAATGCCGCCCGAAACAGGTGTTTTTCCGCAGCGAACTGACCAAAGCCGGCGCGTATGTCGTTTACGCGACGCCGAAAGAGCTGAAAATAGATTCCGTCGCGGACATCAAAGGATACCGCCCGTGGACGGTCGCCTATCCGGTGATCACGCTGTCGGGCGAAATCAGGAACATGACGATACCGCTGAAATACGCGATCAAAGCGAAAACGGTTGACGCGAACTAGTCGATTTTGGCGCGCAGGTTGTTTTTCAAATATTCCCACGCGTCTTTGTCGGGCGCGGAAATCAGGTTTTTCATCCCCGTGACGGGCGTGTAGGGCGTGCCGTCAACATAGGCGGTGTATCCGCCGGCTTCGGCGTGCAGCATGACGCCCGCGGCGTGATCCCACGGCTTGATCGTTCGGGTGCGGTACGCGGAATAATGCACGCCGCCGGAAACGACCAGCATATAATCGAACGACGCGCTGCCCCACCAGACGGGTTTGGGCAGGCGTTCGTCCTTGAACGCGACGTGGCGGCCGACGACGCCGGTCATTTTGTGCAATTCGGTGACGGCCGCGACTTTCAGGCGTTTATCCTCGAACCACGCGCCGCCGCCCTTTTCCCCCATGATCATGCGTTTGTAAACGGGATTGTAAAGCCATCCGGCGACGGTTTCCCCTTTGTAAACCAAAGCGACGACCACGCCGATTTCGCTACGCCCGTAGGCGAAGTTCATCGTTCCGTCAACGGGGTCGATGACCCAAACGGGTCTGTCGCCGGTCAGGTGATCCAAAACGGACGGGTCTTTAAAGGCGGCCTCTTCGCCGACGACGACGGAATCGGGCATCAGCGCGGTCAATTCGCGCGTCAGCCGCTTTTCCGTTTCGACATCGGCCGTCGTGACCAGATCCTCGTCCGACCCTTTGGTGTCGATATCGGACACGGACAGATGCTGAAAACGGGGCAGAACCTCTTCGCGCGACACGCGCGCGATGATTTCGGAAACCTGCTGCAGATCAGGATTGAACATAGACCACCTGCGGGAAAGAGTTGTTGAATTTTTGAACGTCCGCCGGATCCATGCGGACGCGCAGACGACATTCCGCATCGCCGTCAACGCGTTCCAACACTTCGCCCGCGCGGTACAGATAGGCCAGCGCGGCGCCGTCGGAAACGGGGATTTCGGCCGAAATTTCGACCCGTCCGGCCGCCAGTTTGTTTTCGATCAGCGCGGCCAGCGCGTCCGTCCCTTCGCCGGTCGCGGCGGAAACGGGAATTTGGTTCGGGTTGCGGGCACACGACGCTTTCAAAGCGGCCAGCTCCGGTTCGGCCAGCAGGTCGGATTTGTTCAGCACCTCGACCAGTCCGCGATCAACCTGCGCCCCGACGCCCAGCGTTTTCAACACGTTTTCGACATCCGCCTTTTGCGCCAGCGTGTCGGGATGCGATATGTCGCGCACGTGCAGGATCAGCGACGCTTCCAGCACTTCCTCCAGCGTGGCGCGGAAAGCGGCGACCAGCTCGGTCGGCAAATCGGAAATGAACCCCACCGTGTCGGACAGGATCACCCGCCGTCCGGACGGCAGTTTCAACACCCGCATCGTCGGGTCAAGCGTCGCGAACAGCATATCCTTGGCCAAAACGCCGGCGTTCGTCATCCGGTTGAACAGCGTCGATTTCCCCGCGTTCGTGTATCCGACCAGCGCGACGATCGGATAGGGGACGCGGCGGCGCGCTTCGCGGTGCAGCAAACGGGTGCGCTTGACTTCCTCCAGTTCCTTTTTCAGCTTGGCGATGTTGTCGGTGATGACGCGGCGGTCGAGTTCGATCTGCGTTTCGCCGGGGCCGCCCAGAAAACCGCGGCCGCCGCGTTGGCGTTCCAAATGCGTCCACCCGCGCACCAATCTTGACCGCTGATAGCTCAGGTGCGCCAGTTCGACCTGCAAAACGCCCTCTTTGGTTCGGGCGCGTTCGCCGAAAATTTCCAAAATCAACGCGGTGCGGTCGATGACCTTGCAATTCCACAGCTTTTCCAGATTGCGCTGTTGGATCGGGGACAGGGCACAGTTCACGACGGCCAGCGTGATTTCGTTTTCCCTGATCGTTTCGCCCGCGCGTTCGGCCGCGCCTTTGCCGATATACAGCGACGCGTTCGTTTTGTTCAGCAAAACGGTTTCAGCCGCAACGACGGTCAAGTCGATCGCGGCTGTCAAATTTTTGATTTCCTCCAATCCCGCCTGAACGGAACGCCCCGTACCGTCGGCGTTTTTCAAAACGGGATGCAGGACGAAAGTCTTTTCGGACAAAATCGCCGTCCTTATTCCGTTTTTTCAGCGTCGTCGTCGTCGAACAGGGAAACGGGAACCGCCGGCATGATCGTCGAAACGGCGTGTTTATAAACCAGCTGCGTGTGGCCGTCGCGGCGCAGTAGCATGGAAAAATTGTCAAACCAGGTGATGATGCCCTGCAATTTGACCCCGCAAATCAGGTAAACGGTGACGGGCGTTTTCGTTTTGCGCATCTGGTTCAAAAACAGATCCTGCACATTTTGGTTTTTATCGTTCATTTTCTTTCCCCCCGAAGTACGGTCAACCGCCGTCTTTTTAAATCATTTAAACGTAAGAGTAAAGGACTGACAGCAGTTCGGCGCAATTTTTTACCGTCAAAACGTCCGCGCCGTCCTTGTTTTCGTCCGCCACGCGCACGCGCAGGCATCCGGCGGCGGCCGCGCATTCCATATCCGCGTCCCCGTCGCCGACGAACCAGACGCACGCGGCCGGCCGGTTGTGTTCATAGCGGATTTTCATATCGGCCAAAGCTTTGTAAACGGGATCGGGCGCGGGTTTGTCCCTGTCCGCGTCGCCCGCGCCGACGACGGCCGCAAAGTATCCGTTCCACTTCAAATGGCTGATTTCCTCGCGCAAAATCGCGCCGGTCTTGTTGCTGACGACGCCGGTTTTTCCGCCGGTCTTTTCGTGCAGGAAAGCGACCGTTTCGCGCGCTTTGTCAAACGGGGTCAGCATATTCAGGTGGTTGGCGCGGTACGCGTCCAGATAAACCTGTTTCGCTTCCTCCCACCTGTCGCCGAACAGGTCGGGGAACGTTTCGCGCAAAGACAGCCCCGTGCGCGCCCTGTATTCGTCCATGGAACATTCGGGCAGGTTGTAGTGTTGGCGCAGGACGCGGAACGCCTTGAACAAAACGGGCGTCGTGTCCATCAGCGTGTTGTCCCAATCGAACAGGACGGCGGACGGGAAAGGATATTTCATCAGAACACCTCCGGCGCGACGGAAAACAGCTTTTCGACCTGCTTGACGGATTCGGCGTCGGAAAACAGCACCAGCCGGTCGCCGCTTTCGATCACGGTGTCGCCCCGCAGCGGCAGCGGTTCGGCGTCGCGCACGATCGCCCCGATGATGACGCCCGCGGGCAGACGCACGTCGCGCAAAGCCTGTCCCGCGTATTCAAACGTGTCGAACGCGTCCGCCTCCAGCACTTCGCACAATCCGGAACGGATCGAATAGGCGGCGTAGATTTTGCCGCGCCGGACGTGTTGCAGGATCGTCGAAACCATGATGTCTTTCGGGTCGATGATCACGTCAATGCCCAGATTGACGACCAGCTGGGAATACAGCGGTTTTTCAATCACGGAAATCGTCTGTTCGACGCCGTAGCGTTTCGCCATCAGCGACGCCAGAATGTTGTCTTCGTCCTTTGAACCGACGGCGATGACCGTTTCGACGATGTCGATGTCGGCTTCCTCCAACAAATCGGTGTTCAGGAAATCGCCGTGGATGACCGTCGTCTGCGACAGCGTTTCGGCCAGAAACTTCGCGCGATCCTCGTCTTCCTCGATCAACGTGACGCGCATATGCGACGCCTTTTCCAAATACCGCGCCAAATTCAGCCCGATGTTGTTTCCGCCCAGAATCAAAACGCTTTGCGCGCGTTCCTGATCCCGTCCGAACAGCGTCAAAATGCGGCGCACGGATTCCGACGGGACGATGACATACACGTCGTCGCCGGCCAGAATACGCGTGTCGCTGTCCGCGATGATCAGTTTTGAATCCCGCACCAGCGCGGCGACGACCGCGTTGACATCGGGGAACAACTCGGTCAGCTGGCGCAGGGGCGTGTTGATCATGGGGCAAACGTCGTCGCAATGAATGCCAAGCAGGTAAACCTTGTCCATCGCCAGCGGGATGACCTCGAACGCGCCGGGGAACGAAATGTTGCGCCGGATCGACCGCGCGATTTCGACTTCGGGCGAAATGACGACGTCGATCGGCAGGGCGTCGTGCGTGTAAAACCGCCGCCATTTCTGGTTCGTGTATTCGTTGGAACGCAGACGCGCGATTTTCGTGGGGACTTTGAACAGGGAATTCGCCGCCTGACACGTCACCATGTTGACTTCGTCGGACGCGGTCACGGCGATCAGCATATCGGCGTCCTGCGCGTCGGCCTGTTCCAAAACGGACGGATAGGACGCAAACCCGACGACGGGGCGCACGTCCATGGCGGATGTCAATTCGGTCAGCCGTTCGGCGTCCGTGTCGATCAAAACGACGTTGTTGTCGTCTTCGGACAGGTAACGGGCGATGGTTGAACCGACGCGGCCGGCGCCGCACACAATCACTTTCATTTTCTTTTCCGCCTTTTGTTCGGGTAAAGGGGCTGCGCGGCGGCCAGCTTGTCGTCCAGATCGAATTTCCGCATCTTTTTCAACAAAGTGTTCCGGTTCAGCCCCAAAATCTTGGCCGTTTTCAAACGGTTGCCGTTCGCCACGTCCAACGTCACGGCGATCAGACGGCGTTCCACCTCTTCGATGACGGAATCGTAAACGTTGGCCTGTTCGGCCGTTTCGGCGGCATCGGCGTAAAAACGGCGCAGATATTTTTCAACGACCGCGCCCAGTCCCTCATTCTGCATTGAAAAACCCCCGTATCAAATCCCGCAGCCGTGCCGGATCATCCGTTTCGTTGACCGCTTTGCGAAAATCCGCGCCGCCCTCTTTTCCCGCAGAATACCAAGCAATATGCTTTCGCGCGATAAAAATCGCCTTGTGTCCGTAATATTTTTCCATCAAATCGAAGTGCGACAGGGCGGTTTTTCCCGCGTCCGGCGCGGCAACCGGCGTCCGGCCGTCCAAAACGGCGGCGCATTGCGCCAAAATCCACGGCTTTCCCAACATTCCGCGCCCGATCATCACGGCGTCGGCACCGGTTTGTTCCAACACTGCGCGCGCGTCGGCGGGCGAGCGGATATCGCCGTTGGCGATGACGGGAATGTCCAACGCGCGCTTCAGTTTTTCAAACGCGCTTCGATCCGCCGCGCCACTGTAGAATTGTTCGCGCGTTCGAGCGTGCAGGGTTGCGGCCGCCGCTCCGGCGTCTTGCATCCGTTTGCCGAAATCGAGGTAGTTTTCGCTTTCCGCGTCCCACCCCAGACGGAATTTCACCGTGACGGGCAGGGAAACGGCGTCCGTCATCGCGCGCACGATCCGTTCCGCCCTTTCCGGATCGTTCATCAACGCCGCGCCGCCGCCCGATTTGACGATTTTCGGCACGGGACACCCCATGTTGACGTCGATAAAGGCCGCGCCGCCCGTCGATTCGACGATTTGCGCCGCGCGCGCCATCGTGTCGGGCTCCGTTCCCTCCAGCTGGACGGCGACGGGGGCGTCGATATCGCGGCACACGGCCATTTCGCGCGTTTGCCGGTGCGCGTGAACCAACGACGCCGCCAACACCATTTCCGTAAACAGCAGTTCGCCGCCGAACGTTCGCGCGATTTGGCGGAACGGCGCGTCCGTCACGCCCGCCATCGGCGCGCCGGCGACGGGGGAAAAGCTGCGGTTTCCGATTTTCAAAGGCGCGAAAGGCATTATCTTCTTTTCCAAAACGAAAAACTGTTTTAATCTGCTGTGAAATTTAACAGGGAGTCCCTTTCATGGTCAAGTGTGCCGTTATCATCGTCGCCGCGGGCAGAGGCCACCGCTTCGGCGGCGAAATGCCCAAACAGTACAGAACAATCGGGCGGGATATGGTGCTGCGCCGCACGATGGCGGTGTTTTGCGCCCACCCCGCGGTGTCGGCCGTCCGCGCGGTCATCCACCCCGACGACATGGCGTTGTATAAATGCGCGGCGGAAAACCTGCCCGTCCTGCCGCCCGTTTTCGGCGGCGCGACCCGACAGGATTCGGTGCGTCTGGGGCTGGAAAGCCTGAAAGACGAAGCCCCCGACATCGTTTTGATTCACGACGGCGCGCGCCCGTTCGTCGATTTCGGCGTCATCAACCGCGTCATCGCGGCCGTCAATGAACGGCAGGGCGCGATTCCCGCTTTGCCCGTCACGGACACGATCAAGGCGGGCACGACGGAAAACGGCAGGACGGTCGTGACCAAAACGGTTGACCGCGCGGGGCTGTACCGCGTGCAAACGCCGCAGGGCTTTCCCTACGCCGGAATTTTGGCGGCGCACGAATCCGTCAAAGGGATGGAGCTGACGGACGACGCCTGCGTCGCGGAACACGCGGGCATGGACGTTGTTTTGACGACGGGCAGCGAGGACAACTTTAAAATCACGACGCAGGCCGATTTGATCCGCGCGGAAACGATGCTGGCCGGCCGCGGCGACGATGTGCGCACCGCGACGGGGTTTGACGTACACAAATTCACGGACGGAAATTTCGTCACGCTTTGCGGCGTCAAAGTTCCGCACGATTTCGGGCTGGAGGGTCATTCCGACGCCGATGTCGGATTGCACGCGCTGACGGACGCTTTGCTGGGCGCGATCGGGTCGGGCGACATCGGGTTGCACTTTCCGCCGTCGGATATGCGTTGGAAAGGCGCGGATTCGATGACGTTTTTGAAATACGCCGTCGATTTGATCCGCGGTTTGGGCGGTCAAATCCTGAACGCCGACGTGACGTTCATCTGCGAACGCCCGAAAATCGGCGCGTACCGCCTGCCCATGGTGGAAAAGCTGGCTGCCGCGCTGGACGTTTCGTCGTCGAAAATCAGCGTCAAGGCCACGACGACGGAAAAGTTGGGCTTCACCGGCCGCAAAGAGGGCATCGCCGCGCAGGCGTGCGTGACCGTGCGGTTCTAAAGGAAAAAGGTATGATGAAAAAGAAATATGATTTCGTTTTCGGCATCGGTGCGGCCTGCCTGTGTTCGCAAATGCTGCGCAAAATGAACCTGCAATTCACGTCCTGCCCGTTTGATTGGTTGTTCGGCACGGATTTTTCGGGGCGCGTCGATATCCTGACATCCGGTTTTGCGGATTTCATCAATAAAGAAGATTTGGTTTTTACGGGCGGACAAAACGGGGACGAACACAATCCCTGCGATGTTTACACGGACACGAAAAACGGGTTGACGTTCAATCACGACTTTCCGCATGGCGTGTCATTGGACGACGCATATCCGGCGATCAGGGCAAAATACGACCGGCGCATCGCCCGTTTGATGGCCAACCTCGATCGTTTCAGGGACATTTTGATCGTTTACGTCGAATCGCCCGCCAACACGGAAACCACGGACGCGGAAACGTTGAAAAAAGGATACGATAAAATCGCCGCCCGTTTTTCGGACAGAAACATAGACCTGCTGTACATCGCGGTCGCCGACGAACGGCGCGAGGAAAAGATCGGCGAACACATTCTGAAACTGTCGTTTAATTACAAAAAGGCCGGCGGGATCCCGCCGCATGACGCCCGTGTCTTGCGCACGGCCGTCAAAGGCATTAAAGTCAGGCAAACGATTCCCGACCGGTGGCGGCATTTCGTTTTTAAAATGAAAAAACGGCTGAAACGGTTGAAGAAATGAAAAAAGCGGCGTTACTGCCGCTTTTTCAAATATTCGCCGCGGAATCCCTTTCCCGTGCCGATCGTGCGTCCGATCGCGCGGATTTTCGATTCGATGCAGGTGCGGCAATGCACGGGCGTGTCGTTGACGCAAATCTTTCCGGGGTAGAGTTCGTACATTTTCCGGTATTCGCCGGTCGTCACGTTCGGCATGACGACGTTCGCCCCGCTTTGCAAAGCGATGATCCGTCCGTTCGGGTTCAGCGTTTCCATCGCGGTCGTCGCGGGAATGTTGATGTCGGGCAGCAACAGGCGCGTCAACGCCATTGTTTTCAGCGACAGGACGAATTCGCGTCCTTTCGCGTTCGCCAGCGGTGTCTGTTCGTGCGGGATGAACGGCCCGATGCCCGCCATATCGACGCCGATTTCCTTGAAAAACAAAATGTCGTCGGCGATGGATTCGATGCTTTGATCGGGCAGGCCGACCATGGAACCCGATCCCAGTTCATACCCCAGCCGCTTTAAATCGACCAGACAGCGGCGGCGGTTGTCCCAGCTCATTCCGGGGTCGAGGCGGTGGTACAAATCTTTGTCCGTCGTTTCGATGCGCAGCAAGTATCTGTCCGCCCCCGCGTCGCGGCAGGCTTTGTATTCCTCATACGATTTTTCGCCGATGCTGAGCGTGACGGCCATGTCCATGTCTTTGATCGCGCGGATGATGCGCGTCAAACGGTCGGTGGTGTACCAGACATCCTCGCCCGATTGCATGACGACGGTTTTGAATCCCAGTTTTGCCGCGGCGGCCGCGTGCGCGATGATGATTTCCGGATCCAGCCGGTAGCGTCGCGCCTGCCGGTTGCCGCGCCGGATGCCGCAATAAAGGCAGTCGTTGCGGCAATAGTTTGAAAATTCGATCAGCCCGCGCAGCTGCACGTCGTCGCCGACGAACGCCGCGCGCACCCGATCGGCGGCGGCGAACAGCTTTCGCGCCGTTTCATCGTCGCATCGTAGCAACGCGACCAGCTCGTCACGGGTCAGGGAATGTGTCTTTTCGGCTTTTTCAATCAACTTTTCCATTTTCACGTCCTTAACAGCGGGATGTCGCCGCACCGCCCGCGCATTTTCAGCCACCTGTCCGATTTTTCACGGCTGTTTTCCCGCCACAGTTTGTCGAACAGCCGTTGGTGTTGCGCCGCGTCGTCGGGGGCGTCGATGAACAGGTTGCACACTTCGCTGTTGCGTTCGACGGCCGAATCCGTCCAGTTGAACGAACCGCTGATCGCCGATTTTCCGTCAAACACGGCGATTTTAGCGTGCATCAATCCTTTGGACGTGTGGGCGCGCACCTCAATTCCCGCGGCCGCCAGCCGGTCGATGACGCTTGTGTCTTTCACCGCGGCCAGTTGCGCGCGGTCGGTCAGCAGGCGGACGGCGACGCCGCGGCCGTGCGCTTTGACCAGCGCGTTGACGATTGATTCGCGGTTGACGGCGTAAACGGCGGCGTCGATCGTGCTTTGCGCCCCGTCAATCAGGGACAGTAGCCTTTTTTCGCATCCCCGCCCCTGATCCAGCGCGTTGACGGCCGCCGCCGGAAACGGCGCGCACAACATCAGGGACAAAATCAGTAAAAATCGCATGAATCCTCCGCGCGGTTTTGATTTTTTTATATCATACTTTTTCCGGAAACGACGAGAGCAAAAAACCGGATTTGACTTTTTTTCAAATCCTTTTAGATTCGGGGGAAAAAGGATTTTGCCATGACATCATACATCGCCGCGGGAACGAACGACGGCAGCCGCGAAAACAATCTGCTTTCGGCTTTGGAACGTTTAAAGGGGATTTGCGCCGTCACGGGCGTGTCGCCGCTGTACGAAACGCCGGCCGCTTTGCTGTTCGACACGGCGCGGGACGATTGGAACAAACCGTACCTGAATTGCGTTTTTCAAATCGAAACGGGCAGGGACGCGTTTTCCCTGCTGCGCGAATTGCAGAAAATCGAACGGGACATGGGACGCGGAGAACACGAACGGTGGTCGCCCCGCGTGATTGATCTGGACATCATCGAACACAACGGCGAACGCATCGACACGCCGGAATTGACCGTGCCGCACAAACAATGCCTGAAACGGTCGTTCGTCCTCGACCCGCTGTCGTTTTTCAAACCCGTCGCGCCCGAACACCTGTATTCCAAAACGCATCAGCCGGCGATGATGGGCATTTTGAACGTGACGCCCGATTCGTTTTCCGACGGCGGCAAAAACGACAAGATCGACGCTTTTGTTAAAAATGCTGAGGAATGGGAAAGCCGGCACGTCGCCTTTATTGATGTCGGCGCCGAATCGACGCGCCCCGACGCCGCGCCCGTTTCCGCCGCCGAGGAATCGCGCCGCCTGTCCGATGTGTTCGACTATACGGCGAACCGGAAAAAAACGCCTTTTTCCGCGCGGTTCAGCATCGACACCTATCATTTTGAAACGGCGAAAAAAGCGTTGGAAAACGGCTTTGACGTTTTAAACGACATCCACGGATTCCGCGATCCGGAAATGCTGGCCTTGGCGCGCGAACATCCGGACAAGCCGTGCGTTTTCATGCATGACGAGGATATCAAATCCCTGCCGCCCGCGCGGACGGTTCCGGCTTTGGAAGAGTGGCTGGAACGCAAGATCGACGTTTTTTTGAAAAACGGCCTGAACCTGCGTCATATGATTTTCGACCCCGGAATCGGGTTCGGCAAAACGGCGTGCCAGTCGCTGCAGGTTTTGCAGAATCTGGAACGGTTCCACCGTTTCGGATTGCGGATTCTGATCGGTCATTCCCGCAAATCGTTCATGAAGATTTTCACTCCGAAACCGCCCGCGCGCAAAGATGTCGAAACGCTGGCCGTTTCGCTGAAAATCGCGGACAAGGTCGATATCCTGCGCGTTCACACGCCGGTTGAACACGCCGAAGCCCTGTTGGCGGCGGCGCATACGGAAAACCAGTTCTTTTAAACGGGATCAGCGGAAATTCTGGCGTTTTTTCAACGCTTGCGCCAACGTTGTTCCGGCGTTGTCCGCCTGTTTGCGGCGGGCGGTGTCCGCATTGCGCGCCCCGCACGGGAAAGCTTTGAACCCTTTTCGCATAAAGGCTTTGATCTTTTCGCCCTTTAATTTTTCCACGTCGGCGGGGGTGGCCAGCTTGATGTCGGCCAGTTTTGTGTTTTCAACGCCCGTGTCCAGATTGCAATTCGGAACGGCCTTTAAAAACGCCTTTGTGACGCCGTCCTTGATGTATTTTTCAGCTGCAGCGATATAAACCGTTCCCAACGCGACGGCGTCGCGCGTCAATCCGCGCAGGCTTTGGACGACGTTTCGACCGGTCACGGGGTGCTTGTAGGATTCAAAATCCTTTAAAACCGGCGGCATCGCGCGGTCGGCCTGATAAAAACCGGAAACAGCCAGCCCCAGCCGCCCGTCCAACGCATTGTCCAGCGCGCGCAAAGCTTTGCCCAGCGGCTGGTTTTGCGTTACGCGGCCGATGAACAGTTGTATTTTCATGCTGTTTTTGAAAACGGGCGTCAGATCCTGATCAATACCGTAGGCTTTTTCATAGTTTTCGCAGAAAAAGGACGGAACGACGGCGTTGGTGCGTTTGTCGTTCGCGACCTGTTTGAACGGTTTGAACGTGTCCAGCGACAATCCTTTTTCGCGCAGGAAATGCACGTCCAGCCACGTTTCGATGTAACGGTGGCGCGTTTTCGCCAGATCGACGTGCTTTTGGTCGGGATTGTTTTCGGGAACCTGACTGCCAGAAACACTATATACGAACGGGTGGAACGTCGTATCCACGGCCGCGTGCGACATGAAACCATAGACGAACGATTTTTTCATCGCCTGTTTTTCGGGATCCTTTTCCGCGCGTACATCGTCCATCATTTCGATCATGACGGCGCGCGTGTCGTCGCCCAGTCCGCCGTGCAGTTTCGTCGCCAGCTTGGGCTGCGACCCGTACAGAAAAGCGTCGTGCGCGATGGCGCCCATATGGAACGCGGCGGTGTTTTCGCCCGTGTCCCTTTGCGCTTCGGCGGACAGGTTTTTGCGGATGTCTTCGGCGAAAATGACGTGAGTCAAATCTCTGGGCATGGGATTCTCCTTGATTTCACAAAGGAATGATAGAATATTTTGCGGAAAAATCAAGTTTTTTGTCGAAAACACGTCCCCGTCCGCGTGATAAAAATTTGCAAAACGCCCTTTTGTTTTTTTCAAAGAAGCCTATAATCAACGCCTTGGTTTTATAAAGGAGATTCTAAAATGGCAAAAACGTCATGGAAAGCGGGAACGATGTTATATCCTTTGCCGCCGGTTATGGTCACTTGCGGCACGATGGAAAAACCGAACGTTTTGACGGTCGCGTGGACGGGGATCGTCAATTCCGAACCCGCGATGACGTACATTTCCGTTCGCCCGTCGCGTTATTCGCACGAACTGATTTCGGAAAACAAGGAATTCGTCATCAACCTGACGACGGCGAAAACGTTGAAAGCCGCTGATTTTTGCGGCGTCAAATCCGGCCGCGACGTCAACAAATTCGCCGAAGCGGAATTGACCCCCGTCGCCGCGACGGCCGTCAAAGCCCCGTTGATCGAGGAATCACCTTTAAGTTTGGAATGCCGCGTGACAGAGGTCAAACATCTGGGATCGCACGATATGTTCTTGGCGGAAATCGTCGCGGTTGACGTTGCTGACGAATATCTGGACGCCGACGGCAAATTCCGGTTGGAGGACAGCGGCCTGATCGCGTTCTGCCACGGCGGTTATTACGCTTTGGGCGGCAAGGTCGGTTCTTTCGGATTTTCCGTTGAAAAGAAAAAATCCCGCAAGCAGCGCATCACGGAAATCAAGCACGAACGCCGCGCGCTGAAAAAACAACTGGCGAAAACGGAACGCAAGGCGGCTGAAAAGACGACTGAACGTGAAGACGCCGTTGAAGAGGAAACGCCTCGTAAAATTTATAAAAAGGATTCCCGCAAACCGGAAAAGCGTTTTGAAAAACGCGAAGACGGGTTTGAAAAGAAGCCGTTTAAAAAACGCGACGGGAAACCTTTTGAACGGCGCGGTGAAAAAACGTTCGACAAACGGGAACCTTTTGAACGCAAGTTTGATAAAAAGCCGTTCAAATCCGACCGGTTCGACCGCGAGGAACGCGATTTCGACAAACCGCGCAAGTCGTTCAAGAAACCGTTTGCCAAAAAGCCCGCTTTCGACAAAGCCAAAGCGCCGCGCAAACCGTTTAAAAAGTAAAAGAAAATGAAAAAAGCCCCCTTTAAGATCAAAGGGGGCTTTTCTTTATTTGTTAAGCGTTTGGCAGGCCGTTTCGATCCTGTCCTGCAATTCCTTGATGAATTCGCGCGATCCCAGCCCTTCGGGCATGGCGGGCAGAAATTCGATCACGATCGTGCCGGAATTTTTCATAAACGACCGTTTGCGCCAGAACAGCCCCGAATTCAGCGCGGCCGGAATGACGGGGACGCCGCATTTTTCATACAACAGCCCGACCCCCGGATTGTAATGCGCCGTCGCGCCGGGGGGCGTGCGCGTGCCTTCCGGAAAGATGATGACGGGGCGGTTTTGCGCCAACCGTTTTTTCGTGCCGTTCAAAATGGATCGCATGGCTTTCGCGCCCGACGACCGGTCGATCGCCACGCATCCCGACAGCGACAGGTTCCACCCGAACAGCGGGATGTACAGCAGCTCTTTTTTCAAAATATAGGCGGGGCGGTTCAAAATCGCGTGGAAAGCGACCGTTTCCAGCGTCGATTGGTGTTTCGACGCGACGATGAACGCGTTCGTGTCCGCGGGCAGGTTTTCCAAACCGCGCACTTCGCATTTAATGCCGGCCAGCCACCGCATCCCGAACAGCAGGGCTTTGCCCCACCCGCGGGCGTTCAGGCTGCAGGCGCGCATCGAAAACACGCCGGCGATCGCGCCCGTCGTGCAGAAAAACAAAGTCGTGCAGAAAAAATAAATGTTGAACAGCAGGGATCGGATGAATCTCATTTTTGGCACACCGTATCAAAGTTGAGGGAAGTTTTCAGAAAAGGCATCGCGTGGCTGGACACGACGATCAGGTATTTCGTGTATTCCGACGTGATCAGGGCGAACGTCCCCGGCCATTTCCACCATTCGGCGTGTTTGACCGTTTGGGGAAAAACGGGGTGCGGAATGATTTCGACACCGTCCAACACGTTGCGGAATTCCGACAGGCTGCGCGGCATATGGTAGGATGCTGTCACCAACCGGACGGATTTGAATCCGTTGCGGTTCAGCCATTCCTTGCTTTCCAGCGCGTTTTCCCGCGTGTTGCACGCGACGTGCCCCAACGTGATTTTCTCGCCCAGATTTTCGGGCAGATCGTCAATGGTTTCCGCCAGCTTCACCCAATCCACTTTCCGGTTGACGCCGGAAATCAGCAATTTGTCCGCGACGCCGCGTTTCAGCAAATCGACGGCGGCGGCGACGCGTTCCGTCCCGCCCGTCAGCGCGACGATGGCGTCCGTTTTCGTTTCGGTGTCGTGCGGCGGCCGGTTGACCAGCGATGCGAACCGGCACAGACCGGCCGTCCAGAGCGCGGCGGCGATCAAACAACCGATTAAAATCCTTTTCACCGTCATAGCATCCGCCTGAGCGTTTTCTGCACCGTCCAAAACGCCGTCATGCCCGACAAAACGACGGCGGAAACGGGAACCAGACACAGCAAAACCCACGATGCCGCGTCGAATCGCGCTTCGGACAGCAAACCGCCCTGAACTTCGGCCGCCCGCGCGGACAGCAGGAACAAAACGGGCAGGACGCCGGCGAATCCGGTCGTCGCGCCGATCGCCGCCAGAAATGTCGTGCGTTTCGCGTATTGTTTGGAAATGTAACCGTCGTGCGCGCCGATCTGGTGCAACAGTTCAATCACGGGTTTGTGAACGGCCAAAGACGAACAAGTGACGTAAATGACGATCACGGACGTGGACGCGATCACCAAACTGAGCAGCGTCGAAGCCAGCAGATCCAGCGTCCGCACCAGCTTGATCAGTTTGCCCAGCCACAATTTATGCACGTCCAGCGACGCGTTCGGCGTGTTTTTGTGCAACAGGGCGCGCAACATCTCCAAATCGACCTCCGCCCCGTCGATCAGCCGGACGTCGATCAAATGCGGCATCGGCAGGTCGTCCAGTAAAAATGTGTCGCCCAGCCACGGCCGCAACAGGTTTTTCATCTGGCTGTCGGTCAGAACGTCGGCCGACGCGATTCCCGCCGTTTTTCGCAGGATGTCCAGAACGTCCTGCGTTTCTTGCTGCGTTTTCTTTTTATTGACGCGGCCGTTTTCCTCGATCGGGATGACTTGCACCGTCAGGGAACCGGAAATCGACCGGCTCCACCGCGACAGCATCGAATTCAGGGAAAGCGTCCCCGCCGTGGTCAATCCGGCGAAAAACACCATCAGCATGACCATTAAGGGCAGAAACCATCCCGACATATCGCCGGAAAAAGGCAGATCGCTGCGGTTTTTAAACACGGACGGCCTCCTTGAAAACGGGTTGTTCGGGCGAATACCCGACGGGATAGACCGTCAACCGCCCGTTGGTCAGGTGCATCCGCGGATAAGGGAACGTCCGGATCAACCCTTCGTTGTGCGTGGCGATGACGACGGTCGTGCCGCGCCGGTTCAATTCGACAAACAGCCGCATCAACCGCGCAGCGGAACGGTCGTCCATGTTGCCGGTCGGTTCGTCGGCCAGCAGGATCAGCGGGCGGTTGATCACCGCGCGGGCGATCGCGACGCTTTGCTTTTGGCCGCCGGACAGCGTTGGCGGCTTGGCGTTCAAATGCGCGCCCAACCCCACCCACATCAGCAATTCAGTCACGCGTTTGCGAATCTCGTTTTCGTCATAGCCGGCGACGCGTAGCGGCAAAGCGACGTTATCCACGGCGGACAAGTGGTCAAGCAGGCGGAAATCCTGAAAAACGACGCCGATTTTGCGCCGGATGTCGGGCAGGTCGTCGCGGGGGATGTCGCACACGGCTTTGCCGAACAGCCGGATGTGGCCGCGCGTCGGGCTTTGCGACAGGTAAAGCAGGCTGAGCAGGGACGTTTTCCCCGCGCCGCTTTCCCCTGTCAGAAAATGAAAAGACCCCGCGGGCAGGGCGAACGAAACGTCGCGTAGCACCTCCGCCCCCTGCCCGTAGCGCAGGCCGACGGCGTCGAATTCGATGACATTTTGCAGCGGCAAACCTTTCCCCCGTTTGAAAAAAAATGATTTAACATTTTATACGCAAATCTGCATAATACTATACTAAAATTTACAGGAAACGAAAATGCTGATCACTTGCCCGCAATGCGGAACGGAATACAACGTCCCCGATTCTTTGAAAGAAACCGGTTTGCCGGTCAGATGCGCCCGATGCGGCAACGTCTGGGAAACCGGAACGGCCGAACCGGCGCCGGAATCTGCACCGGAACCTGCGCCGGAATCCGATCCCGCGCCCGATTTTGAAACGGACGACGCGGATTTCTTTTTGCGGCCGCCCGCCCCCGCGCCGGTGATCGAGGAATCCGACATTCCTCTGACGGCGTTTCAGGATTTTTTGAAACAGCCCGAAAAGAAAAAAACGTCCGTCGCCCGATGGATCAAACCGCTTTATTCCGCCACCCTGTTTTTCGTCGCGGCGGCCGTTTATCTGTTCTTTTTCCATTCCGCCGCCCGCGCGCCCGTGACGCTGCAGACGTTGGCGCACGAAACGGCGCGCGAGGATTACAAAACGTTTCTGGTGTTGAAAACGGCGGCGTTCAACAACACGGACAGGGACATTTCGCCCGAAACCTTTTCCGTCCGGTTTTCGGACGACGGCGGCCGGACGCTGACGACGGTCGCGGTCGCTTCGCCCGTCGCCGTTTTAAAGGCGCGCGGCACGGAACGGGTCGATTTGAAAATCGAACGGCCGCCCGCCAAAACGGCAAAGGCGACCGTCACTTTGACCAAATACAAAATGAATTAAAGCCACGGCGCGGAGCGCGTGTTTTCCAACATCTGATCCGGCGTCTGACGTTCGCGGATGACGGCGAAAGCGTCCTGATTGACCAGCACTTCGGCACACAAGGGGCGGAAATTGTAATTCGACCCCATGGACGATCCGTAGGCGCCGGCCGTTTCAACGACGGCCAGATCGCCCGCTTTCATCGCGGGCAGGACGCGTTCACGCCCGAAAACGTCGCTGCTTTCGCAAATTGGCCCCACAACGTCGTAGCAGTGGTCACATTCGCCTTGACGGACGGCGGAAACGTTGTGGTAGGCGTCGTAAATCGCGGGACGAATCAAATCGTTCATGCCCGCGTCCAACACCAGAAAACACGTCGAATCCGTTTGTTTCGTCCGCACGACGCGCGACACCAAAACACCGGATTGCGCGATCAGGAAACGCCCCGGTTCAAAAACGACCTCGCATCCCAGCCCGCCCAGAATTTCGCCCGCGGCGGTCATGTACGCTTCGGGGGACGGAGGCGTGTCCTCTTCCTTGTAAACGACGCCCAGCCCGCCGCCGACGTCAATCGTGCGGATGTCGATGCCGTCGTCGCGCAGACACCGCACGATGTCGGCCGCGCGTTCAAACGCTTCGACAAAAGGTTCGATTTCGACGACCTGCGACCCGACGTGAATGTCGATGCCGACGGGCTGCAGCCCGCGCGATTGCGAAAACAGGCGGTACAGGGGGCGCGCCCGTTCCCACGCGATGCCGAATTTCCCCTCTTTCGTGCCGGTGGTGATTTTGTGATGCGTGTGCGCGTCGATGTCGGGGTTGATCCGCAGGGCGATTTTGACCTTTTTGCCCGTCACGGCCGCAATTTCGTCCAGCATCAGCGCCTCTTCCTCGGATTCGACGTTGATCTGCTTAATACCGTTTTGAACGGCCAGCGTCAGCTCTTCGCGCGTTTTGCCGACGCCGGAAAAAACGATTTTGTCCGCGGGGATGCCTGCGCTCAACGCCAGCAGCAGTTCGCCGCCCGACACGATGTCCGCCCCCGCGCCCATTCGCGCGAACAGCTTTAAAATCGCGGGGTTGGCGTTGCTTTTGACCGCGAAACAGGTCAAATGGCGCGGCAGGTGTTTGCGCGCGGCGTCGTCGAACGCTTTGAAATGGTTGACGATACCTTGTTGCGAATACAGGTAGAAAGGCGTTCCGACCTTTGCGGCGATGTCTTCGACCGCGACGTTTTCGGCGTGCAAACGGCCGTTTTCATAATGAAAGGGATTCATCTTCTATTCTTCCGTTTCCAAAAGTTGCTGGACTTCCAGCGCGCTTTGCGGCTGGCGTTGTTCCGGCCGCGCCGTTTCGGGACGGGCGGTCGTTTTCGGATTGCGCGGCGCGGGATATTGCCGCGGATAGGTCGCGCCTTCGGGAAAGTCGAGCTTTCCGCGTTTTCCGCACCCCGTCAGACAGACGGCGCACAACAGGGCGGTCAGAATCGTTTTCATGCGGTGTGTTCTCCTGTTTGAAACGCGGATCAGAATAGCAACTGTTAAAAACTTATTCACTCTTTTTTTTTATTCTGGCGGCGGGAAAAATGAAAATGATCAAACCGTTCTTTCATCTGCTTTTATGGACGTTCCTGCCTGTCGCGGCGATCGCGCAGACGCGGATCAGCAGCGTCACGGCGACGCAGAAATTCCGCCTGTACGACCGCCCCGTCCCCGCGCCGACGGCGTCCTTTCTGACGGAAAGCGGGCGCAAGGTTTCATTGGAAAATTTCAAAGGGAAAATCGTTTTGCTGAACGTATGGACGACATCCTGCCCGCAATGCGTGGTGGAACTGCCGATGCTGGACGCGCTGCAAAAGGATATGGGAGGGATGAAATTCCAAGTGGTGGCGTTGTCGTCGGATATGGAGCCGGTCGCGGCTTTGCGCCGGTTTTGGAACGGACACGGATTGAAAAACCTGCGGATCTATTCCGACACGCAGGCTTTTTTTTCCAAAGCCGCCAATGTCAAAGGTCTGCCGACGACGTTCCTGATTGACGAAAGGGGGCGGGAGGTCGGCCGGATTCGCGGTATGGCCGAATGGGACGGTCCCGTGATCAAGGCGCAGATTCGCGATTTGATCCGGAACGCCAAGGAAAACGCTGCCAAGGAACAATCGGCGCGCGAAAAAACGCCGCCGCCGTCGCCGGTCGAACCGTCCCCCGCCGCGGAGTCTGTGCCGCCGCCGCCGAAGCGGCCGGCCGAAGAAATGCGCCAATGGTTCAAATAACCAGAGAATCCGCGGTTTCGTGAAAAAAAACTTGATTCCAGCGCCAAAAGGGCTACAAAGACACTTTCTGATGACAACGGAGTCTCTTCTCATGGCCAACAAACCGCGTTATTACACCATTTCTTGGGAACAGTTTCACAGCGATGCCAGAATTTTGGCGTCAAAGCTGATCAACCGCAAGGATTTGAAAAAAATCATCTGCGTCACCCGCGGCGGCCTGTTTCCCGCGGCCGTTCTGGCCAGAGAATTGGAAATCCGCTGGATCGACACGATTTGCGTCGCCGGTTACGACGAAGAATCCCGCGGCAGCGAAGCGTCGCTGCTGAAAGTGCCCGAAACGGACGGCGAAGGCGTTTTGGTCGTTGACGATCTGGTCGATTCCGGACGCACGGGACGCATCATCCGCGAATTGATGCCCAAGGCCTATTTCGTCACCATGTACGCCAAACCCAAAGGACAGGAAGTCGTTGACGATTTCGTCGTTTCCGTTGATCAGGACACATGGATCCTGTTCCCGTGGGAAGCCGAGCTGTCCCCCGCTTCTCCGCTGGTTCGGCGCGTGGAAGAATAAAGCACGGATTTAAACTTTACAAAAAAGGTCGCGAAGCAAGTCGCGGCCTTTATTTTTTGTAATTATGGCAAACGCGATCGCGCAAATGAAAATCGACAGCAAGGATCCCGCCGCCGACGACAATCCCATCGGGTACAAGGTTTCCGGAAAAGCCAGCGAAGTCCAATACGCGCCCGGAACGCGGACAAAGACGATGGCGATGATGTTGTGCAGAAACGACAGATGCGATTTGCCGCAGGCGCAAAAATAACCGCTGAAGCAGAATTGGATTCCGGCGAACAGGCAATCCCAGACGTATCCTTTCAAATACAAGGCGCCGGCCGCGACCGTCGCCGCGTCCGCGGTGAACAACCCGACGGCGCGGGCGGATTCAAATTGAACGCATCCGACAATCGAAACGCCGAACACAACGGCGATCGCCGCGGCGTCAAACAGGATTTGAATCGCGCGCTTGTCTTTTTTAGCGCCGATGTTTTGCGCCCCCAGCGCCGATACGGTTGACAGCAGGGATGACGGGACGAGAAACAGAAAGCCGATGATTTTTTCAACAATGCCCACGGCGGCCGCATCCGTCAATCCGCGCCGGTTGGCGATGATCGTGATGACAATGAAAGAAATCTGGATGAAACCGTCTTGCAACGCGATCGGCACGCCGATTTTCAGCAATCTTCCCATGACGGGGCGTCTGACTTTGAAATCGCGCTTTTTTAACGAAATCCCCGTTCCTCGCCGTCGGATGACGACGATGGCCGCGACGACGCTGATCGCTTGGGAAAATACCGTCCCCAACGCCGCGCCGGCCGCGCTCAGCCCGAACAGGCCGATGAACAGGTAATCCAGCGCGATATTGACGACGCAGGCCAGCGTGACAAAATACATCGGGGTTTTGGAATCGCCCAGACCTCGGAAAACGGAACCGATGATATTGTACGCCGTGATGAAAGGAATTCCCAGAAAACATATCGTCAGATAGCGCGCCGTTCCGTCAACCGCCTGTTCCGGCGTGGCCATGGCATGAACGATCAAACGGACGAACAGGATCAGAACGGCGGTCAGCGCGACGGACAAAGCCATAAACAGCGTCGCGGTGTTGCCGATGTTAAAAGCCGCGCGTTCTTTTTTGTTCGCGCCGATCGCCTGCGCGATACCGACGGTGGCGCCCATCGCCAAACCGACGATCATGACTGTCAGCATATGCATGACTTGCGATCCGACGGCCACGGCCGTAATGGCGGCGACGGAATCGTATTGGCCGATGATAAACAGGTCGGCCATACCGTAAAGCGTTTGCAAAAAGTAGGAAATGAAATAGGGAATCGCAAAACAAACGACGCTTTTTAAAACGTTTCCTTCGGTTAGATTTTTCGCCATGCGCTTTGCCTTTCGATTTTACGAAAGGGTATATACGCCGAAGCGGCCGTTTGCGTCAAGGTTCGCGCGTAAAAAACACCCGCCGGAAAAACGGGCGGGTGTTCGGGTGCGTTGAATGTTTTATTCGGCGGCCGCGCCTTTTTCCTCTTTGGCTTTCAATTTCAGGAAAACGTAAGAGCAAAGCGGGACACTGATCAGGTATCCGATAAAGGTCGCGCTGAGCGTCAGCCACGGTTTATAGACCATGGCGCCGGCGTAAAAACCGGCCAAAGCCAGCAGCAGCACGACGAAACGGACGGGAACGCGGAAGTGTTTCAGCGAAATCGTCGGTAGCCGCGACGCCATTAAAAACGCGCTGATGAACAAAAACGTTTCGACGAAAGCGCCGTTGCGGAAAAATTCGCGACCGGAATGGAAATACAGCATGATCGGCACCAACGCGATGTACGCGCCGCCGGGGGCGGGCAGTCCGACGAAAAAGTGTTTCCAATAGGACGGCTGCGGGGCTTCGTCCAGCATGATGTTGAAACGCGCCAAACGCAGCGCGCAACAGATCGGAACCAGCAAAGCAAAGATCCAGCCGACGGGCGATGTCGTGCCCAAAGCCCAAAAATACATCAGCAGGCCGGGGGCGACGCCGAAGCAGACGACATCCGACAGCGAATCCAGTTCCGCGCCGAAATCGGACGTTCCGCGCAGTAAACGCGCGACGCGGCCGTCCAAAGCGTCAAACACGGACGCCATCAAAATGGCGAAAACGGCGAATTCAAACTTGCCTTCCATCGCGAAACGGATCGAAGTCACGCCGGACGACAGGGCGAACAGCGTCACCAAATTCGGCGCGATCCTGTTTAACGGCAGATCTTTTATTTTTTTGCGGGAATCTTTGAGCATCAAACGATCTCCCCTTGACGGTTTTCACCCGTGACATTGATGTCGGCCAAAACGGTTTCGCCGGCAACGGCGGTCTGTCCCTCCATCACTTGGATGGCGACGCCTTTGGGCAGATAAACGTCCAGACGGCTGCCGAAACGGATCAATCCGAAACGTTCGCCCGCTTTCAGCTGGTCGCCCTCTTTGACGAACGTCAAAATGCGGCGCGCGACCAATCCGGCGATCTGGACAAAAGCGATCTTGTGTCCCGTGACGGTTTCCATCGCCAATTCCTGCCGTTCGTTGTTTTCGCTTTCCTTGTCCAGCGAAACATCGACGAAAGCCCCCGGACGGTAATACATTTTCGTGATCTTTCCGGCCATCGGCGCGCGGTTGACATGGACGCTGAACACGCTCATGAAAATGCTGACGCGGGTCATGGGTTCGTCGCCGATTTCCAATTCCTTGGGCGGAACGACATCGGCGATTTTGCTGACAATACCGTCGGCGGGCGACAGCACCAGCGAATCGCCGGCCGGAACGGCGCGCAACGGATTGCGGAAAAAGAAATAACACCACACCGTCAACGCCAGACAGACGACGCCGACCGGTTTGAACAGCATCCACATTAAAACGGTGACGGCGGCAAACACGCCGACGAAACGCCAACCTTCGGGGTGGATGGGCGGCAGAATGAAACGACGCCAGGATAAATCAACGCGGGACATCAAAAGCTCCTTGCAAAGGTTAAATGTGTCAACAGTTTTAAGCCAATATCGATTCGGAAAAAAGCTTTTTTTGCTTTTCGCCTACTTTTCCGCTTTTGCGGGCAGGACGAACACTTGATTGGGATAGATCAGATCGGGGTCTTTGATCTGCCGTTTGTTGGCCTGATAAATGGTTACATAGGCGAAACCGGATCCGTACAAATGCTTCGCAATCGTCCACAGGCAGTCGCCTTTGACAACGCGGACGCGGCGGCGTTTGGCTTTGTCCATGCCGCCAATGATTTCAAAGGGGACTTCGACGCGGGCGACGACTTTGCCTTTGGCGTCAACCTTGTCCGCGCGGATCATGTATTTCCGGCCGGCATTGAACGGGCGGGGGACGCGCAAAGACCATTCGCCGTTTGCCCAGACGTTGCCTAAAAACAGGTTGTCGGCATACACGTTGACGCGGCCGGAATCGCCGACGGAACCGCTGACGGTCAAAGCGTTTTGCGCGTATTTGACGGAACGGATGTCCACGTCGATCTTGATTTGCGGGGCGGGCGCCTGCAAAACGCCGATTTCGTCCGCGTCGGGGGTCATGATGACGGCCAAGGCTTCTCCGGCGTTTTTGGGTTCGGGAACGTCAACGATGACGACTTCGGATTCGTCGCGGGTGTTCATCGAATCGTCGCGCAGCCAGATTTCGTGCGCTCCGGCGGCCAAGGGCGCGGAGGGGATGTAAACCCATTCGCCGTCTTCGTTCACCGTGAAATCGCTCAGGACGCTTTCGCCGTCCATCAGGGAAACGGCCGCGCCGGCGACGCCTTTACCCGCGGCGACCATGCTGCCGTCTTCTTCGACTCGGACGATGTCGAACGACGCTTTCAACCGGTTTTTCGCGTTTTCGTCCGGCGCGCCATGATCGGCGTGATCAGTTTCTTCGGCCGGAACGGCAAAGGGAATTTCGGTTTCACTCTGCGCTTCGATGGGTTCGTCGGCGAACGGCAACGCGCCGTTTTCTTCGGATTTCGGATAAAAGGCGAGGCACAAGGCCAACAGGACGATCAGAGCGGCGCAGGCGGCGATGATATTTTTTTTCACGGCGATTTCCAAAAAAATTAAAAAAAAGATAAAACCCTCTTGCAGTATATCAAACTTCGCGCTATAAGCAATAACACTTATTCGGAGTGTAGCTCAGCTTGGTAGAGCACTACGTTCGGGACGTAGGGGTCGGAGGTTCAAATCCTCTCACTCCGACCATTATAAAAAGGGTCGCCGTTTTGGCGACCCTTTTTATAATTGTTTGAAGCGGATTTGAACCGGAGAAGGAGGTTCGGCCGGAGCGTCGGTTTTCCCGCTCAACTGTCAGCGAAAAACTTTCCCGTCGTTTTTTTTCGCGCTATGATGACGGAAAAAGCGAAAGGGAAAAGCCATGTTTTACATCGGATGCCATTTGTCCGCCGCCAAAGGATTCACGGCCATGGGAAAAGCCGCGTTGAAAATCGGTGCCGACACGTTCCAGTTTTTCACCCGCAATCCGCGCGGCGGCGCGGCCAAAGCGATTGACGGAAACGATGTCGCGTCTTTTTTGAAACTGGCGCGCGAAAACGGATTCGGCGTTTTGACGGCGCACGCTCCTTACACGCTGAACGCTTGCGCCGCGAACGACGACACGCGCCGGTTCGCGTTTGAAACCATGGCGGACGATCTGAAGCGCATGGAGCATATTCCGCACAATTACTACAATTTTCATCCGGGGGCGCACGTCGGGCAGGGGATTGAAACGGGAATCGAAAAAATCGCCGAAGTGTTGAACGGCATTTTGACGCCAGAGCAAACGACGACCGTTTTATTGGAAACGATGGCCGGAAAAGGGTCGGAAGTCGGCGGCCGGTTCGAGGAGCTGCGCGCGATCATCGACCGCGTCCGTCTGAACGCGAAGCTGGGCGTGTGTCTGGACACCTGCCACGTTTATGACGCGGGATACGACATCGTGAACGATTTGGACGGCGTTTTGGCCGAATTCGACCGCGTGATCGGGCTGGACAGGTTGAAAGCGGTTCATCTGAACGACAGCAAAAATCCGTTTGCATCGCACAAAGACCGGCACGAAAAGCTGGGGCTGGGCAGCATCGGGCGGGACGCAATCCGCCGCGTTGTCAACCACCCCGCGCTGCGCGGTCTGCCGTTTTATCTGGAAACGCCGAACGAGTTGGACGGGTACGCGGCGGAAATCGCTTGGCTGAAATCCGTCCGTCAAGAACAGTAAAAAGAGGGGGGTATTCCCCCTCTTTTCAACAAATGCCGAACACGTCGCGCAATTTTGCGACGGTCAGCAACACGGCGTCGCGGGTGGCCGGCGATTCCGAAACCGGATTCAACATCATGAAATCGTGAATCGTGCCGTTGAAACGCACGGACGTTATGCGAACGCCGGCTTCGTCCAATTTGCGGGCGTAGGCTTCGCCCTCGTCGCGCAAAACGTCGTTTTCGTCCGTGATCACCAAAGCCGGCGGCAGACCTTTCATCGCCTCGGCCGGCCAATTCAAAGGCGAGGCCGGCGGCGACAGGCGGTCGTTTTCATCCGGCGCGTACATTTTCCAAAACCATTCCATCGCTTTGCGGGTCAGCCACGGCCCGTTTTCGTACAGCGTGTAAGATTCCGACGTCATCGCCGCGTCCGTAACCGGATAGATCAGCAACTGGAACGCGATTTTGGGCGCGCCGGCGTCTTTGGCCTTCATCGTCATCGCGATCGCCATGTTGCCGCCGACGCTGTCCCCCGCGACGGCCAACCGTCCGGCGTCCAATCCCAAATCGGCCGATCGGGCGACAATGTGGTTCAAAACGGCGAACAACTGATCCGTCGGGCGGGGAAATTCCGATTCGGGCGACGGTGTGTAAACCGGAAACACGACGGCCGCCGGAATTCCCGCCGCCAGTTCGCGCACCAGCCGTTCATGCGTTTTGTCGTCCCCCATGACCCAACCGCCGCCGTGGATGTAAAACACGACGGGCAGTTTTTTGACGACGCCTTTCGGCCGGTGGATTTTGACGGGAACAGCCGTGTCGCCGGCGGCGACATAGATTTCCGTCACGTCCGTTTCGGGCGCGGCGGCGGAAAATTGCTGAACGTCCGTCAAAACCTGCCGCGCCTGTTTCGGTGTCAGTTTGTACAGCGGTTTTCCGCCGGATTTTTCGACGTTTTCGATGAAAGATTTTACTGTTGAAATCAAGTGCATTTTTTCCTCCTGCGTTGATGGAAAAATGCTAAATGATTCGCGGCGTTTTGTCCCGACGGCAAAAAGGCCAGCTAACCTTACGGATGCGGCGGTTGCGGGGGGGGCGCGCCGACTGGCGCGTCATTTTGATGCAAAGCCTTGGGAATCTTCACCCGAACGACGCCGGGCATTTTGGGGATTTTTACCATTCCGGCGGGCATCTTAATCGGGATTTTCTTCATCACGGGCATTTTGACCGTCGGTGCTTTGACCGGCGCGGGGGGCGGCGGTTCGACCGGAACGGACAAAGGCGGCGGCGTGAAAGTTTCCTCTTCCGCGTCCGTCGCAAACGGTTCGGGAACGGGCGGCAGGTTGGCAATGCCGTCGGCTATGGTGGGCGGCTCGGGGAATTCGGGTTCTTCGGGCGCGGCGGCATCCTCGGGTTCAAACGCTTCCGGTTCGGGCGGCGGCACGATGTCTTCGTCGCCGGAATCCGCCGGAATTTCCGGCGCGGAGGGCAAGTCGTCAATAAATTCGTCCTCCGCCGGTGTTTCCGGTTCTTGTTCGATTCCAGCATCGGGGATATCCGTTTCTTCCGGTTCCGCCGCCGGTTCGGATTCTGCTTCCGCGTCGTCGGCGGGAATGGCGGGAATGTCGTCGGCAAAAACGGGCGAAGCGAACGGATCGGCCATCAGGGACAAATCCTCGCCCTGCGCGGCGTCAAAAGCCGGTTGTTCCGCGACGGGCGGCGGCGCGACGGGCGGTCTGGCCGTCGGAACGAAAGAGTCGTCCTCTTCGTCGTCGTACAGCGAGCTTAAGGATACGCCGTGCGAATGTTCGACCGCGGGCGACGTTTCGATATCCTCGTCGTCGTCCAAAGACGGTTCGGCCTCTTCGACGGGGGCGGCGCCGCTCAACCCGACGACGCCGGTTTCCGCCGGTTCGTTCGACGCGTTTTTCACGAGGGGCGCGCCGCCGTCCGGTTTGAAATAGTACAGCGGTTCGGCTTTGACCTTTTCGATGTCTTCGCCGTCCGGCTTCGGCAAATCCTTGTTGGGGCCGCCGGCTTCGTACACGACGACCTGATTGCGGCCGTTTTCTTTGGCGACATAAAGGGATTCGTCGGCCATTTTCAGCATTTCCGGAACGTCGTCCGTCACCGTGGACGACACCAGCCCGATACTGACGGTAAATTGAACGTCCTGATCCTGTTCGTTTTTGACGACCAGCTTTGAAATTTTAATACGCAGGCGTTCCGCCACGCGGAAACCGTTTTCGATCGTCGCTTCGGGTAGCAGGATGACGAATTCCTCGCCCCCGAAACGGGCGACAATGTCGGATTCGCGCAAAGTGCGGCGGCAGCAGTCGGCCAAAGCCTGCAACACCAGATCGCCCACCGCGTGGCCGTGCGTGTCGTTGACGTTTTTAAAGTGGTCGGCGTCGATCATGAACAGGCAGAACGGGTGGTTGTAGCGGCGCGAACGCTGAATTTCCTTTTTCGCCAGCTCTTCAAATTGGCGGCGGTTATAGCATTTCGTCAACGGATCGCGCGTGGCCTGATCGAACAGCTGCATTTCCTTTTTCTTGCGGTCGGTGATGTCCTGGAACGCCATGTACAGCGCGATTTCGTATTCAAAATCAATCACGCGCGCCGACAACAGCAACCAGAACGGATCGCCCTTGCGCGGTTTCACCAGAAACTCGAAATCGTCAACGACCGGATTTTTTTCCAGCTTCGCCAGCAATTCCGTGCGCCGCGACGGTTCGGCGAAGTAATCGACCATTTTAAAATTCCCCGGATGTTTGACATCCAGCCCGAACAAGGCGCCGGCCTTGTTGTTGATCAGCATCAGCTGATCGTCCTTCAATCTGGAAATGATGATCGGGAACGGCGACATTTGGATCATCAGACGCAGACGTTCCTTGCTTTCCTCGGCCGCCTGTTCCAGCGTGCCGAACTGGTGCGCCATCATGTTGTTGGAAATCAAAATCCACCCGCACATGATCGCGATGTACAAAAACGTTTCAAACGCCGGCGACAGCAGACTGCGCCCCCACGGCATCAAAGCCAGCAGGTTGTACAGCACCAGAAAAACGCAAAACCACCCCGTGATCACAAAACCGATCGTGTTGCGCAAAGCTTTTCTGCGCCACAACGACGCCGCCAGAACGCCGTACCCCGCCGTTGACGCGGCCAGCGAAAACGTCAGCGCGTTGGCGTCGCGCGTGACGATGACGACGTACCAGCTCCATACCGCGGCCAGCAGGCAGGCGGAAACGACGACGGTCGTGTTGAAAAACTTCACCCCTTTGATGCTGAATCCTCCGGCGGTCAGGAAAACCGCCGAACACAAATGGAACAGCAGGGTTTGAAAATAAAAATAGCCGTCCGGCATGAAACGCGACGTGAACACGGACAGCTTCGCGACGAAAACACACAGAAAACCCCAAAAGACGTAACGGATCGTTTCTTCAAAATCGTCCATGCCTTTCAGATACTGCAATGCCGCCAGCAACCCGATCAGGCTGAGCAGCATCGGAATCAGGCCGGCGGTTGAAGTCAGAGTCGTTTCCATATCGCTTCCGTAAAAAAAAGATTTTTCGACGTACTATTTTATAGTATATTACTCTTGCAGAGCAAAGACGAATTTGCCATAACTTGAAAAAAACTTGGTTCGAGGAACACATGGTGCAGGACGAATTGCTGCAAAACACCGATCTTGACGAATTGGAAAGCATATCGGTCAACGATGAAAAAATCGAAAAACGGCGTTTGCGTCCGCTGGCGTCCTTTTTGGATTTCGACGTTTCGCACCGCCCGACGCAGGCCAAAGACCGGATTTCCAAACACCGCGTTTGCCGCGGAATCGTTTTGGGCGTCGTCCTGATCGCTTTGGGGCTGGTTTCCGAACTGGGCGTTTGGGGCGAATCCTCGATGTTTTCAAAAATCGACAGCCTGCCCCTGCCGGCGTCGGCGGGGACGTTTTCCGCGTCGTGGCTGTTCGTCGGATTGGGGCTGTTCATCATCGTCACGCGGTTGTTGTTGATGTTTTACGGCCGCGATTTCTTCATCGGCCACAAATTCGCCGCCGTCGTCATTCAAAAACCGTTCGAGCACGGCAGCCGCATGGCCGATTCCCTCAGCGAATATCTGGGGGTGCGTTACCGCACGCGCATCGTCAACGTGTTAGGGCTGACATCGTTCACCCAGCACATCATCGACCTGCAGCATCCGAACGAAGCGAAAACCATTCCGCTTTACATCACAAAGGACGGGGAGAATATCACGCGCAAATGGCAGGAACTGGCCGGCCAGCTGCAAATGCCCGCGCTGTTCAACACGGCGGACGGCGTGATCGAAATCAAACCCGAAGACATCCAAAAGTCCCTGCCCGATTTGATCGGCGAGGGCAAAATTCCCGTCACGGACAAGGATTTGTATAAAATCCCCAATTCGTTCCGGATTGTCGAAAACGCCGACACCTGCCAGATCGACCCGCAGATTCGCGACAGCGCGTTTTCGATTTTCGCCGGCATATTGTGTTTCTGTTCGTTCTTTTCGATCGTGTTTTTCGGCCTGCTGTTCCATTTAAGCACGTCCTGTCTGGCGATCGTTCCCGCGGCGCTGGTTCTGTTCGTCCTGATCCCGCTGTCCCTGTTTTTCCGCCGCAAAAGGATCATCGTTTCCCCGAACGGCATCCGGATCAAATCGCGCTGGCTGTTCTTTCCGTCTTTCGGTTTTTTGATCAAGCCGGACAGTCTGGAATACATTTATGTCGTCCACAACAGCTATGATTTCAAATACACGCTGGTGATCGGCGCGGACGGCCAGACCACCCACATCGGCCGCGGCCTGCCCAAAGACGATCTGGAATGGCTGCGCAATTTCATCGACGCGCAGATCAAACGTTTCGTGTGTCGGCGCAAAGCCTGATTCGCCGCGCTACCGGCCTTTCATCCGCATACAAACTGTAAGGAGGTTGTCATGCCTGAACTGCCCATTATCATGGTCAACGATTTTCTGGATACCGAAGTCCGCGGCATTTTCACGACGCAATATATTGAAAAGGATGAAATGCTACTGGTTCACAACCAGTCCGGATTGAAATTGAAAATCGTCAAAGATCCGAAAAAAGTGACCGCTTTCCTGTTTTCGTTCACAAACGGCTGGATCGAAATCCAACAAGAACCCGTCAGCGGCCCCGTGACGTTCATGCCGCTGTCCCTGCCCAAGCCCGAAGAGGCTGACGAAGCCGAGGAACGCGACGCGACAATCGAAGAATGCCGGAAATACAACGGATTCCGGTTTTTGAAAAATCTGGCGATTCTGCTGGGCAACGCCCCCGAAGACATGGACGAAGTCACCATCAACGTGGACGAATGATCTTTATTCGTTTTCGTCGTGCGGGTTCAACGCGCGGGTGTTCGCGGCCGTTTCCCCGTCCTGCACATACACGGCGATCAGGCTGACCGGAACGAACGCGACACCGCGTTTTTTCGCTGCGGGAATCCATTTTTTCAACGCGTTGACCGTCGCTTTGTGCGGGTGGCCGATGCCGACGGCGAACCGGTGGTTTCTTGCGTGGCGTTCCAGCAGGGCGAGCTGCTTTAAAATTTCGCTTTCGTTTCGCGCGTTGTCCAGAAAAACGTTCCGGACGGCGTAGGGAACGCCCGTTTCGCGCGCCACTTTGCTCCCGACGCTTTTGTTTGATGTCAGCGAATCCAAAAAAAGCAATCCCCGTTCCGCGACCGTCCGCATCACGGTGCGCATCGCGTGTTCGTCGGCGGAAAAACGGCTACCCATATGGTTGTTGATGCCGACGTAGCCGGAAAAGGATGCCAGCATCAAATTCAAGCTTTCCGTTATTTCCTCATCACTCATTCCGACGCGCAAAGCATTCGGCCCCGCGTCGAAACGGCCGTTCACGGGCTGCATGGGCGTATGCACCAGCAATTCATGTCCCGCCGCGGCCGCCGCTGCGGTTTGGCGCGGCAAATCGTCCGCGTAATATAAAAAGGATGCCGTCAAAGGCGCGGGCAGGCGGATCACTTCCGCCGTCATTTTTTTGTTCACGCCCAAATCGTCAATCACCAAAGCGACCATGGGCGTTCCGTCATCGACATCCGCCACAGCCACGGCGTTATCCAGCCAAGGCGGTAGCTTTTCCGGCACTTCATCCTCTTTTTTGTCCGCGGAAAACAATCCGGCCACCTCAAACGGTTCGGATTCGCCCCACACGCCCGATTCGACGGGAACGGGGGATTCGACTTCGCCCCAATCGGCCGCCGGAACGCCGCGAACGGCCGCCGCCGAAAACAAAACGGACAGACAAAACAAACGGATGAAAAACAAAAAAAGCCTCCTGCAAATCCGGATGGTTCAGGATACTAATTGAAAAGATTAAAAAAATTCTTGCCAAGAATACGGAACTAAAGTAGAACAAAAAGAGAAAGTTCGTTCGCGGAGGTTTCATGCTGACCAAAAGACAATACCAGCTGTTGATGCTGATTGAAAAAAAATTGCGTGAAGACGGCGTGTCCCCGTCGTTTGATGAAATGAAGGACGCAATCGGGCTGAAATCGAAATCGGGCATCCACCGGTTGATTTCGGGGTTGGAGGAACGCGGGTTCATCCGCCGGTTGCCGAATCGCGCCCGCGCGCTGGAAGTTTTGCGTTTGCCCGATAACCAGACGGACGATTCCGCCTTGTCGGCGAAAACGGTTGTTGACCGCCAAACGACTCGATCCTTTACGCGGCTTAGCGAAAATCTGGTCGCCAATTCCGTCGAATTGCCACGTTACGGCAAAATCGCCGCCGGCACGCCGATCGAAGCGTTGCGCAGCAACGAAACCGTCGCCGTTCCGGCCAATATGATCGGCAACGGGGAACACTACGCCCTGACCGTCGCCGGCGATTCGATGATTGAAGCCGGTATTCTGGACGGCGACACGGTAATCATCCGCCGCGCGGACAATGTCGAAAACGGCGAAATCGCCGTCGCGCTGGTGGACGGATGCGAAGTCACCCTGAAACGAATCCGGCGCAAAGGCAATTCAATTATGCTGGTGCCGTGCAATCAGGCGTACGAAACCCGCATTTACAGTCCGGAACGCATCACGATTCAGGGAAAATTGGTCGGTTTGATGCGCAATTACGACTGATTTGAAAAAAAAGACGCCGCAAATGCAAAAATATGTTGACGTCGGGACGGATTGCCTTTATACATAACCCGACTTGAAACGATGACCCCATCGTCTAGAGGCCTAGGACATCGCCCTTTCACGGCGGTAACGGGGGTTCGAATCCCCCTGGGGTCGCCAAATTAAAATCCACCTGCAAAGGTGGATTTTTTGTATCCGGAAAACGGCGTTTTTTTAGGTTTGATGGTTCGCGGGCAAAACGGCGGGAAACGTTCCCGCCGTTTGCGTTTGATTAAAAGGGTTTCACGCCGTCGGGCGTGACGATCAATTTGATCGGCAACAAATGGAAATTGCTGATCATCCGCGATTTGACGGGCGGGAAAAAACGTTTTGGGGAACTGCGCAAAAGCCTGACGGGGATCAGTCAGCGCGTTCTGACGCAGAACTTGCGCGAATTGGAAAGCGACGGCTTGATCAACCGCGCCGTTTACGCCGAAGTTCCGCCGCGCGTCGAATACAGCCTGAACGCCATGGGAATGTCGTTAAAGCCCATCATTGATTCCATGGCCGATTGGGGGACGAGATACAAAACCGGAAAATTGTGACGATGTTATAAAAAACGGCTTCGATGAAAACCGAAGCCGTTTAAAATTTTGTTCAGCGTCCGCCTTGTTTTTTAATGTCATAGACGGTGATCATGCCGCCGGGATTGCCGATGCCGGACGCGTACAATTTGTTGATGTCGTTCCTGAACGACGATTTCGGCTGATCCTTGGGCGCGGCGGGGTTCGCCGGTTCCGTTTTTTCAACCGCTTTCGCCGCCGGACGTTCTGCGACAGGCGCGGTGATCATGCCGCCGGGATTGCCGTATCCGTCCGCGAACAGCTTGCGCACCTGATCCCAATATTTGCTGACGGTTGAATTTTTCGGGCGTTTGACGGGAACGGCCGTTTCGGGTTTTCCCGAACCGCGCGTCATCGGAACGTCGGAAACGAAATAGGTTCCGAACGTGATGCCCATGACGGCGGCGTCGCGTTTGACTTCCTCGAAACCCTCTTTGCCGCGCAACCATTTGCCCGTCGTAGTGGCAAGCTTTTTGGCTTCGGGCGCAATCAGCAGGGACGCTTTGCCGACGCGCAGAACGCCTTTGGCCGCGTAATCGCCGGCGACATCGCAAGCCATCATCGCGATGCTGATGGAACCCGATGTCATGGTGAAGCCCGCTTCGCCTTTGTTGCGTTTGAAGTATTCCGACAGGTGTCTGATTTCGCCGTTCTGCTTCGCCTGCTGCGCGGGTTCCAGCAAAGACAACGCCTTTTCGCAAGTTTTATAAGCGCACATACCGATCACGCCGGGGACGCCGAACAGCTGCGCCGCCAAAACGGTGCGGGCGATGTTTTTGGAACTGTCGCGCAGTTTGGTGTAAACCTGCCCGTATTTGCGTTCCATGCGTAAATCAAACGCTTTGCATTTGCGCGAAATCTTGTCCAACAGGGGGACGGCGCGGATGATCTTTTCCTTTTTCTGCCGCAAACGCGCCTTGGCGTTCATAATAAACTGCGTCGCGCCGGAAACGTACGTTTCCACCGTGCTGCTGCGCAGGGTCAGTTTCTTTTTTGAAGTGTCTTGTTTAACGGATTCCGTCATTTCGTCACCTATTCATCAAGAACGTCAATCAATTTTTGGAACTCTTGGTGGATTTTCCCGACCTGCGCCGCGTCCATCGGAAATTCGACACCGGACGTCTTGTCCATGACGAACAGGACGACGACGGCCTTTTCCATTTCAAACTGCAGTTCGGACAGGTAATCCTGTTGCGTTATTTCGCGATCGGAAACGCACAGCCGCATATACGTTTTCATTCTGGCCGTTTCCAGCACCGTTTCCATGAACGTTTCGTTCAGTTCCGAAACGGCGCCGTCGTCGTCGTCAACGATTTCGACGTTGGACAGCACTCTGAAAACCGGCGCGAACTGTTCAAAAGCGAATTTTCCGTCCGCGTCGCGCTTGAACGGGTCGATTCGCTCGAAACCGTCCAGATCGGTGATGTTGCGTTCGATTTCCTCGGGCGAGATTTTGGCCAGATTGTCATATCCCGCCATATGGTCGAACTGTTTTAAAACGGGGGTGATTTTCGCTTCGGCCTTTTTAGCCAGAACACGCAGATCCGCGTTTTCCGTTTCGCCGAAAACCTTGATAAAGGCGTAGAACAGGGGCGATTCGTCAACATCGACGTCGGCGCCGCCGGCCAGATAGGCGTTCAAGCGGCGCGCGGCCTCGTCCTCCAGCGCGCGCAGGGCGTTTTCGTCAACGGCGGGCGCGGCCAGAACGGCCGAGCGTTCGGCGATCAGCGCGGTTTCCGTTTTATCGGCAAAAGCATTGTCCATTCCATCACCCGTTTCATATCAGTGAAAGCCCTATTATACAGAATGAACGGAAAAAGACAAAGGAATTTTTTGACAAAAAATCTGTTTTTTCGATAAAAGGCCGCGCGCCCGTCCGCCCGTCTTTTTTTGAATCATTTCCTTGCAATCCGTGAAAAGGCTGCGTATATTTCAGTTTCCGTTTACTCCTTGCCGGCATAACGGACCGGCTATGTTTCAAGGCGGTCGTCCATGGGGGACGGCGCGTTTTTTGAAATTGAGAGAAGCCAAAAGGAGATTTGTTAAATGGCTTTATATGAAAGCGTGTTCATCGCACGTCAGGATATCGCCGCTTCTCAGGTTGACGCTTTGATCGAACGCTTTGAAGGCGTCGTCACGGCCAACGGCGGCAAAGTTACGAAAAAGGAAAACTGGGGACTGCGTTCTCTGGCCTACCGTATGCACAAAAACCGCAAGGGACATTACGTCCTGTTCAACATCGACGCCCCCGCAAAGGCGCTGATCGAACTGGAACGCCAGATGCGCTTTGACGAAGACGTCATCCGCTATCTGTCCGTCCGCGTCGAAGAATTGGAAGAAGGCCCGTCCGCCATGATGTCTTACAAAGGTAAAGATGTTAAAGGTCGCGGCAAAAAATTCGACGACAAGTTTGATAACGAAGATGAAAGCGAGGAATTCTAATGGTAGCCAATACACGCCGTCCGTTCTTCCGCCGTCGCAAAGCCTGCCCGTTCGCGGCCAAAGACGCGCCGAAGATTGATTACAAAGACATCAAGCTGTTGCAGCGTTTCATTTCCGAACGCGGCAAAATCGTTCCCAGCCGCATCACCGCCGTTTCCGTCAAGAAACAGCGCGAATTGGCCAAGGCTATCAAGCGCGCCCGCTATCTGGGCCTGCTGCCTTATGTCATGGACTGAGGAGGAGTTTGACCATGGAAGTTATTTTGCTGGAACGCATTGAAAAATTGGGTCAGATGGGCGACATCGTCCGCGTGAAGCCCGGATTCGCCCGCAACTACCTGTTGCCGCAGGCCAAAGCCCTGCGTTCGAACAAGGAAAATCTGGCCTTGTTTGAATCCCGCAAGGCGCAGTTGGAAGCCGCGAACCTGAAACGCCGCGAAGAAGCCGAACAGGTTTCCGCGAAGATGGAAGGTTTGAATCTGCTCATCGTCCGTCAGGCCGCCGAAACCGGTCAGCTGTACGGGTCCGTCACCGGTCGTGACGTTCGCGACGCCGTTCGCGACGCCGGCTATGACATTGAACGCCGTCAGGTTGTTCTGGATCAGCCGCTGAAGGAAATCGGAACGTACGGAATCCGCATCATTCTGCATCCGGACGTCAGCCGCATGATCAACGTGACGGTCGCCCGTTCCGTTGAAGAAGCCGAACGCAACGCCAAGGCCGCCGCGAAAGCCGCCGCCAAGGCCGAAGCCGCCGCCGACGCGACCGAAGCTTTTGAAGCCGAAGCTGCCAACGCTTGATTTTGGCTTGAACCGATCAAAGGCGGGGGACTTGCAAAAGCCTCCCGCCGTTGTTTTTTCAAAAAAGGACACCGCCCATGAATTCCGATGAAATCCCCGTCCGTATGCCGCCGCAGAACATCGAAGCGGAACAGGCTTTGCTGGGCGCGATTCTGACCAACAACCACGCTTTGGAAAAGGTGTCCGAATTTTTAAAACCCGTTCATTTCGCCAGCCCCGTCCACGCCGCGATCTATCAGGCGATTCTGGCGCTGCACGGCCGCGGTCATTCCGCCGATCCCGTGACGCTGAAAGGCTATCTGGCCAACGACGGCACGCTGGACGAGGTCGGCGGGGCGAAATATCTGATGGATCTGGCCGCGACGGCGGTCACGATCATCAACGCCGAAGATTACGCCAAGCTGATTTTCGACCGCTACATCCGCCGCCAGCTGATCGGATTGGGGACGGACATCGTCAACGACGCCTACGCCGTCAATCTGGAGGACGACGCGTCGATGCAAATGGCGCGCGCGGAAAAAAAGCTGTACGAACTGGGGACGGAGGGGCAGATCGAGGGCGGGCCCAAACCGTTCGTCGATACGCTGACCGAGGTTATTCAGGAAGTGTCCGAAGCCAAGAAAAACCCCGACGGCATTTCCGGCGTTTCAACCGGATTCCGCGATCTGGACAACAAAATGGGCGGGCTGCACAAATCCGACCTGTTGATTTTGGCCGGCCGTCCCGGTATGGGAAAAACCGCTTTCGCCACCTGTCTGGCGTTCAACACGGCGCGCAGTTTTTTGGAAGACATCCAAAAAGGCAAGGAAAGAAAAGGAGTCGCGTTTTTTTCGCTGGAAATGTCGGCGTCCCAGCTGGCGGGGCGTATTCTGGCCATGGAAACGCAAATCGCGTCGGACAAACTGCGCAACGGAAAAATCACGACGGATGAATTCCGCCGCGTCGTCGGATTCGCGGCCGATTTGGAAAAAGTCCCACTGTTCGTTGACGACACCCCTGGATTGACCGTCGCGGCGATTCACAACCGGTGCCGCCGTTTGAAACGCGACTCATCCAAAGGGTTGGGGCTGGTCGTCATCGACTATTTGCAGCTGATTGATATGTCCACGTCGGTTTACAAAGGCGACATGGTGCGCGGATTGACGGAAACGACGCGTTTGCTGAAGATTATGGCAAAAGATTTGAACGTTCCCGTCCTTGTCTTGTCCCAGCTGAGCCGCGCGGTCGAACAGCGCGAAGACAAACGGCCGCTGTTGTCCGACTTGCGTGATTCGGGTTCCATCGAACAGGACGCGGACATCGTGATGTTCGTGTTCCGCGAACACTATTACATCAAAAACAGCGTTCCCGTCCAACGCCAGAACGAAACCGAGGACAAGTTCAACGACCGTATCCGCAAATGGGAAAAATCTCTGGTCGATTTGGAAAAGAAGGCCGAACTGATCATCGCCAAGCAGCGTCACGGTTCGCTGGGGACGATCGACCTGTCGTTCGAGGGGCAGTTTACCCGTTTCGGCGATTGGATCAATCCCGATTTCAACGGCGGGGAGTAAAGCGTTCCCGCGCGAAATCCAGCAATCCGGCGCGGCCGATCCTCCCGTTTTCCGCCAGCCAGTGTTCGTGAACTTGTTCAAGGGCGGCTTTGATTTGGTTTTTCTTGACCAATTCCGCCAAATCCCCGCCGGAAAAACGGAACGGCGGAATTTCGACATCGCGGCATTTTTCGCAAAGCGACAGCCAGCCGTCGTTGTCGTCAACGGATGCGAACAAGGACAAAACCTCGTCCGTTCCGGTTTTGCGAAAACGGACGGCAAAGCGGAAAACGTCGTTGTCCGTATAGCTTTCGTGCGGCTTTGAACGGTCGAACGACGCCGCCAGCATCATCGGTTTTCTTTGGGTTTTGGACAGCTGCCAGCGTTGCGTCGCCGCCTCCACGCCCTCCGGCGTCACGCCATACAGCGCCGCCAGCCGGAACGGCAGGCACGCGGCGGGGAACAGGTGCAGAAAACGGTTCAGAACGGGCAATCCTTGCGCCGGAAAGTATATTTCCAGCAAACCGGTGTCGTTCATGGCGCTCAATCCGCGGGCGGCGTTGTCCGTTTCGACCAGCTTGAACAGTTCCCGCCGCGTGCGGTCGAGCGACAGACGCGCCAGCCCGCCGCCTCCCGACCGGCAGGCGTCCATCGTCGCGGCGTCGGGTTCGGCGTCGAATCGCGCCAGAAAACGGAAGTAACGCAGAATGCGCAGGCAGTCTTCGCCGATTCTTTGGGCGGGGTCGCCGATGAACCGCACACGCCCGTCATTCAAATCCCGAACGCCGCCGCAATAATCGTAAACGGTGCCGTCGAAATCGGCGTACAAGGCGTTGAACGTGAAATCGCGCCGCGCGGCGTCTTCCTCCCAATCCTTGGTGTAAACGACTTTCGGCCGCCGTCCGTCGTTTTCGATGTCGCGGCGCAGGGTCGTCATTTCAATGGTCGGAAAGCGGTCGTCGCCCGTCAAAACCGTCACCGTGCCGTATAAAAATCCGGTCGGCAGGACGGTGAAGCCCCGCTTTTTCAAAATCCCCATGACGGCGGCGGGTTTCAACGGCGTCGCCATGTCGATGTCGGCGGGTTCCCGTCCGGCCAGCGTGTCGCGGACGCATCCGCCGACGAACCGCGCCTTTCCTTTCAGGGCGGACAGGATTTTCCCGATTTGCGGGACGGATTGCCAGACGGGGTCATTCAGACGCATCGGGGGCTTGATCCATATGCGCGGGGACGATTTGCCCGTTGACGAATTTCGGCGGGGTGTAAACGCTGTCGGCGGGGGCTTTTTCCGGTTCGCTGAAGAAAAACAGGAACGCGAAAACGCATCCCAATCCGGCCGCGATCAACGGTTTCACGGGATACGCGTCCGTTGTTTTGACAAAGCGGCGCTTTATCCCGTAAATCAAAAACGGAATCGAAAACGGCAAAAGGACGGAAAACAAAACCCTGAACATATCGCTTTATCCACACGGTCGAATCTTTTACACTGTTTGTACCACGAACGGATGAAAAATGAAATGCTTACTCTGATCGACTGCAAAAACGATGAAAGCGACGCCCGCGTCGCGTTTTCATGGCGCAACGATCCCGAAACGGTCGCCGCGTCGTACGTCGCCCAACCCAAAAGCTGGGATTCGTTTTTCATGGAATACACGGAATGCTATTTTGCAGAGGCCGGATTGGCTCCCGTGTTTGTTTTCGACGGGGGAAAACCGGCCGGTTTTATCCGGTTTGAAAGGGCGCGTCCGTCTGCGTTGAACGGTGAAACGGCCGTGGAAATCATGATCAACATTGCGCCGGATTGCCGCGGCAAGGGAATCGGCACGGCGGCCGTCGCGGCGTTGAAAAACCGCTTCCGCCAAAGGGGCGAGATGTTTTTATTGGCGGACATCCGCGCCGAAAACGCGAAATCGCGCGCCCTGTTTGAAAAGGCCGGATTCCGTCCGGCGGGCGAAAGAACGGAATATGTCGCGAAAACACGGGAAAAATGTCATATTGTGTGCTATCTTTGCAAATTATAGATGTTTTTTAATATTTTCGGCGGATAATCGGAAAAAAACGGAGCTGTTGATGTCTTTATCCCATTATTTCATTTTTCTGGCGTGCGTCCTGATCGTCGATATCGCCGTTTTGTACGGTTGCTTTTTCGTTCGTGAAACAAGGGATTTCGACAACATCCGCAACGAAACGTTCAACCTTTCCATGCCCGAGGCGTATCCGATTCAGGCGGTCTGTCTGCTGGCGGCGTCGGCGGCGCTGTTCTTTTTCATTCCGGACAAGGCGTGGATGTGGGAAAACCGGATGCCGCAGCTGGGGGGATTGTGCGTTTTTTGCGCGCTGACCGGCTGTCTGCCCGTTAAAAGGCGCGCCGCCGGATTTTTGGTCGGATTGCTGGAACTGGCCGCCGTGGGCGCGTTCGTCTTTTTCCTGCCCGACAACGGTTTGTGGAAAAAGACGCCCTATCCGCCGCAGGCCGTGCGCGCCGCCGCCGCCCTCGTCTGGTTCGGCGTTTTCAAATTCATGACCTCGTTGCGCCGGTCGGAGGGGATCGTCGCGATCCAATCGTTCTTTACGGGGTTCGCCGCGCTGGCCATGCTGGTGCTGGCGCCGTTCGCCGTTCCGCTGTTGCAGACGGGCGGGGTTTTGCTGGTTTTGATTTTCCTGACGGTGCCGCTTTATTACGTTTTGGATTGCGATTTGCCGATGAACAGGGCGTGCGCCGGCGTTTTTTGCATGTTCTCGACGGGATTCGCGGTTTTGACCGCGCTGAACGGCAAGTGGAGTGTTTCCTGCCTGCTGCTTTCGTACGTTTTGTTCGAGCTGGTCTGCGTTTGCTACCGTTTTTTGAAAAACACGCTGCTGCGCCGCGCGGAACCGCTGATGTTCGCCGACGCTTTGCAGGACAGGGGCGCGTCCGCGGAACACGTGCATCTGCTGATCATCCGCTATCACCTGTTCATGTTCGCGCTGATCCTGTTCGTCGTTTTCACCGACATCCAGCTGCAAGCCGTCATTCTGGCCGTCCTGCTGTATTGGAAGCTTTATTTCAACATCATGACGCCGGCGTCCAAAACCTCTTTTGTCGAGCTGTACCGGCAGGTCAAACGCGATTCCAAAAACGGGTTGGCGCAAACGGCGCAAGTCATTGATCAGCTGAAGGAAAAATACCAAAAGAAACCGGACGGGCAAAAGGATTCGACCGATGAACAACAGTCCTGATTTGCTGACGCGCCGTCTGGCGGTGGAGATTTTCGACGCGGTTTTGCGCCGCGATCGGGGGTTGGAGGACGAATACGCCGCCCGTATGGAAAAACAGGACGGGAGCCGCCCGCTGGAACCGCGGGACAGGAATTTCGTGCGGCTGCTGGCGACGATCATGCTGCGCCGTTTGGGGCAGATCGACGACATCGTCGGCCGGTTTTTGAAAACGCCCCTGCCAGACAAGGCCTGTTTCGTTTCGGACGTTTTGCGCATCACGACGGCGCAGCTGGTGTTTTTGGACACGCCGGCGCACGCGGCCGTTTCGACGGGTGTCGCTTTGGTGAAAAGCCACAGGGATTACGCGGGGTTCGCCGCTTTGGTCAATGCCGTGTCCCGCCGCGTCGCGGAACAGGGAAAGCAAATCGCCGACGGGCAGGACGCCGCGAAAATGAACGTTCCCGCTTGGTTGTACCGCGAATGGCAAAAGGAATACGGCGCGGAAAACGCCCGCAAGATCGCCGCCGCCGGATTGCGCGAGGCACCGCTGGATTTCAGCGTCAGGGACAACGCCGCCGTTTGGGCGCGACGGTTGGGCGCCGTGGAAATGCCGACGGGGACGTTGCGCCGTCGGGATCAGGCGTCCGTGCCGACGCTGGACGGGTTTGACGACGGCGCGTGGTGGGTGCAGGATCTGTCCGCCGCGATGCCGGCCGCTTTGTTTCACGACCTGTCGGGCAAAAAGGCCGTCGATCTGTGCGCCGCCCCCGGCGGAAAAACGGCGCAGCTGGCCGCCATGGGCGCGGACGTGACCGCCGTTGACGTGTCCGCCAACCGGATCAAGCGGCTGCGTGAAAATATGCGCCGGTTGAATCTGGATGTGAAAATCGTGTGCGCCGACGTGCGCAAATGGTGGCTGGAAACGGTCAAGCCGCAGAATATGAAATTCGACGCCGTTTTGCTGGACGCGCCGTGTTCCGCGACGGGGACGTTGCGCCGTCATCCGGATGTTGCGTGCCACCGCGCGCCGCAGGATGTCGAACGGCTGAACAAAGTGCAGGCCGAGCTGTTGGAAACCGCGGTCGGTATGCTGGCGGACGGCGGCGAACTGGTATATTGCGTGTGTTCGATTCTGCCGTCGGAGGGGCGGGAAATCATTGACGCCGCTGTCAAACGCGGGGTGGTGGAGCGCGTTCCCCTGACCGCCGGCGAAGTCCCCGCCGAAATGATCACCGAAAGCGGCGATTTGCGTATTCTGCCGTTTTTTTACGAATCAAGCGGCGGGTGCGACGGGTTTTTCGCCGCCCGTTTGAAAAAGGGGACGGGGAAATGAGCGTGATTGAAACGGGCAGAACGGCGGTGCTTTATCCTTTTATGGAAAGCGGTTTCAACGATAAAACGGCCGCTTTCATCGAAACGGTGTCGTGGATCAGGGACAGCCGCCGCGTTGACGTTCTGGTCACGGTGGACAAGGCGGGGCAAACGTCGCGATTGTTGAAAAAAGCGCGCCTGCCGTACGAGGAAGTCGGCTTTTCCCACCCTCTGACGGCGGGGGACTGGTATCTTCCGGCTTTGTTCAAACTGATGCGGTCGGCGCTGCCGTCGTTTTTCTATTTCAAGGCTTACAAGGTCGGTTTGGTGCATTGCCCCGACCTGACATCGTTGTTGTGCTGGGGCAACACGGCGAAAATGAACCGCGTCCGTTTCATCGCGTCGCTGACGGCGGCGGAACGGGTTTCGCATTTCGCGTCGCTGATGCTGGCGGACGCGGCGAAGCTGGTTTGCGCGAACGAAGACGTGCGCCAAAAAATGCCGCCGCGTTTTTCCTCTGCGGCGCTGCTGGCGCCCGAAGCGCAAAACATCGTCGAGAATATGCAAGCGGACACGCGGCGCAAAAACGCCGTCGATTTTTGGACGGATCTGTACGCGTCCCTGTGCGCCAAGCCGGATCCGGCAAAAATGACCGGTCTGTTGAACAAAAACTGATTTTGGAGAATTGGGCATGAAAAGGCTTTTTCTGTTTTTTTTGATGTTGTTTTCCTTTCCCTGCGCGGCGCAAAACCTGCTGGACGCAAAAAAAGTCGAACACATCGGCGTTTTCGACGATTGGAACGCCTATATTTTCAACAGTAAAAAGGACAAGGTCTGCTATGTCGCGTCCCAGCCGCTGAAATCGTCGGGCGAATACCAACGCCGCGGCGACGTGTTTTTGATCATTTCGCATCGTCCCGACGAACAGCTGTTCGACGTTTTGACGTATGTCGCGGGATATACCTATCTGCCGCGGTCGGAGGTTTTGTTCCGCGTCGGCAACGTCAAAGCCAACCTGTTCACCAGCGAAGACACCGCTTGGGCGAAGAATTTGAAAACGGACGCCGAAATCGCCCGCGCGATGAACAAAGCCGTCCGCGTTACCGTCAAAGGTCTGACCATCGACGGTATCGAAACGCACGACGTTTTTTCGATGAAAGGGTTCAACAATGCGATGGAGGCGATCAACCGCCTGTGCCGCCAGCCCGCGGGATAATGCGAACAAAGGGCTTTTTTATTTTTTTCAATGGTGCTATGCTTGCGTTCAATAAGCCATTCGAGGTTTGAAAATGAATACAAATTCAGCTGCCGATCCTGCCCGTCAGGAATTTATGGATATGTACGAAGACGCTTTGATCGACCTGATGGACAGGTCGGGCGACGCGGAACTTTCCGAGGACGAAGAACGCGCAATGCGCGTCAACGCCATGGTTGATACGGCCTTGCGGGTGCGCAAGGATATGGATCCGCTGTTGGCCAACAAATTGAAATCACTGGAAAATTTAAAGGATTACAAGCAATATCTGCTGACCGAATTCCGCATTTTCGGATTCGTGTCCAAACAGGCGGCCGCCCGCGTTTTCGCGGAATACCTGCTGTTGTCGATCATTGACGAATTTGAAATCGACGACAGGATCGATTTTGACGTTTTCGGCGACGAAATGAACCAAGCGTTTGCCAAAATGCCGGACGATTACAAGGATTTGCGCCGCATTTTCCCGTGGGGGCGGCTGATCGACTAGTTTGATCCCTTTTCGGGCAGCTTTGTCAAAACAAATTCGGCAACGGACGCGGGCAGACAGCTGATCGCCCACACCGAAAAAGCCAGCAGGGGCGGAAAAGTGATCCGCCCTTTGTTTTTACGCAATCCGGCCGCGATGATTTTCGCCGCTTTTGACGCCGGCATTAAAAACGGCATCGGGAATTTGTTTTTTTCCGTGATGCGCGAAACGACGAATCCGGGGCAGATGACATTGATTTCAATGCCGCTTTTTTTTAAATGCCCGCGCAATGCTTCACCCCACGCGCGCACGGCGTTTTTCGATCCGGAATAAGCCGGCGCGGACGGCAATCCCCTGTATCCCGCCAAAGAACTGGTCAGCGCGATTTGACCGCGGCCGCGCGGTTTCATTTTTTCGACGGCGGGCAGGACGGTGTTCAAAACGCCGTTGACGTTGACGTTGAAAATCGCGCGCGTCATTTCGGCCGATTCACCGCCGTCCGCCGGTCCCGCCGACACGCCCGCGTTGGCGAACACCAGATCCAGCGGCGCGATTTTGTCGCACCGGCTGATCCAGTTTTCCATGGCCGCCGCGTCGGTGACATCCAGCTTTTCGGCAAAGACGCGCGCCTGTTTCGCGCGGCACGCGTCGGCGACGCTGCCCAGCCGTTCCGCGTTGCGTCCGCACAAAAACAGCGTTGCGCCCTCTTTTGCGTAATACAAGGCCAAAGCTTCGCCGATGCCGCTGGACGCGCCCGTGATCAAAATATGTTGCGGATTTTTCATTTTTGCATTCCCGTTTCATTTCGTTTTATGTAAGGTAATGCAAACCGGTTTGTAAATAAAGGGGCTTTGATATGGAAAGTATGACGGGCTTCGGCTCTTTTCACGGCGACAACGGCGTCGCGTGGACATGGACGTTGCGCAGTGTGAACGGCAAAGGGTTGGAAATCCGGTGCCGTTTTCCCCAAGGGTACGAGGAAATGGAACCGGCCGTTCGTGATTGCCTGCGGGCTTTTTTTACGCGCGGCAGCGTTTCGGCGACGTTGGAGCTGGCCGACGGCGCGACGGGGCAGACCCCGAAAATCAATCAGGCTTTTTTGGAAGAGCTGTGCCGTTTGGCGGAAAACGTCCACGCGCGCCATCCCTCCCTGCGTCCCGCCGGCATTGACGGGTTGTTGAACGTGCGGGGCGTCGCGGATGTCGGAACGCAGGACGATCCCGCCCGCCGCGACGAATTGACGCGTTTGTTTCTGACATCGTTGGAACAGGCGGCTGAATCCTTGAAAAACGCCCGTTTGACCGAGGGGGCGAAGATCGCCCTGTGCCTGAAAGAACAGGTGGATCAAATCGAACGGCTGGTGTTCGAGGCCAAGGCTTTGGAATCCGTCCAACCACAAAAGATCCGTCAAAAACTGTTGGAAAACCTTGCGTTGATTCGCGGGGACGCCGATTTGCCCGAAGACCGGTTCATGCAGGAAGTCACGGCGTGCATGATGCGCGCCGACGTGCGCGAAGAGCTGGACCGTTTGGCCGCCCATGTCCGCACGGCGCGCGAATTATTCACCGAAACGGGGGCAATCGGCAAAAAATTGGACTTTTTATGTCAGGAATTTAATCGCGAAGCCAACACGCTGTGTTCCAAATCGGCCGACATCGACTTGACGCGGGTCGGTATGGCGTTGAAAACGGCGATCGACCAGCTGCGCGAACAAACGCAAAATATCGAATAGGAGGTTTTATGTCGGAATCCATTAAACGCAGAGGTTTCATGCTGGTTCTTTCCTCGCCGTCCGGCGCGGGAAAAACCGCGATCGCCCACCGCATTTTGGAAACGGAGGACAATATGTCCCTGTCCGTTTCCGTTACCACCCGTCACCCTCGCCCCGGCGAAGTCAACGGAAAGGATTATTTCTTTGTCGATCGTCCGACGTTCGACGGCATGGTGCAGCGCGACGAATTTTTGGAACACGCTGAATTTTGCGGCAACTGCTACGGCACACCGCGCGAACCCGTCCGCAAGGCGTTGGAGGACGGCAAGGACATCCTGTTCGACATCGAATGGCAGGGAACACAGCAAATCGCCGAAAACGCGCGCGAAGATCTGGTCAGCGTTTTCGTTTTGCCGCCGTCCATGGCCGAATTGGAACGCCGCCTGTTTTCCCGCGCGCAGGATTCGGCCGAAGTCGTCCGCCAGAGAATGGCGACCGCCGCGTCGGAAATGAGCCATTGGAACGAATACGATTATGTAATCGTCAACACGGATTTTGACGAAAGCGTCAAAAACGTCCGGTCAATCATTCAGGCGGAACGTTTGAAACGTCAACGGCAAAACGGATTGGCCGGATTTGTCAACGCGATGCGGTCGCAAACGGCCTGATTCCGCCGAGTCGCGAAAACGCCCCGTCAACCGGCGGGGGCGTTTTTTTGTCCGGAAAATTTCCGCCGGCGCGTAAAACGAGAGGGGCTCGTATCGGGCTGTCGCGTCTCGTCGTTCACTGACGCTTCCAATTCCGCCTAAGTTTCGCCGTCGCTTTTCGCTCGGCTCAACAAGGCTCATTGCGCTGGCCAACCAAAACAGACATTTCGGTCTGTTTTGGTTTGGCGCGCCCTCTGCTCGGGTTTGCTTTTGTAAATAAAAAAGCGGGTGAAGGGAATGTTCGCTGTCGCTCACCCCTTAAAGGGGGCGCTCGACGCTGTCGCGTCTGCGCGTCGTCACCTACGGTGACCGAACCCTCTTACTCGGGTTCGATTCCGCACTTTCTTTCCAATAAAAAAAGCCGCGCAAGGTGGTATTTTTTCCTGCAATTCCGCCTAAACTCGGCC
>DJSW01000002.1 GCA_002439085.1 Alphaproteobacteria bacterium UBA6324 | reverse complement strand
TTGTAGGGCATGACGGAAAATCCCTCCCACTTCTTGATTAAATCAATTCCAATTTGCGATATCATCTGCGCCTCCGTTTTCCATACAGGTCGTCCAGCCGGTGGGTGTTGGACGCGCTGCGGTCTTCCACCTTTGTCACGCGGTCTTTCAGCGTTTTGTATTCCTCTTGTTCTCCGCGCAGGTCGTCAACTTTGGATTCCAACACGGTCAGCCGCTTGTCTAAACGCATGACAAAGAACACGAACCCGCCAAACCACGCCAGCGATTGCACGATCACGTCACTCATCGCCGGCGCTCCATTCGTCAAAGGTCAAAATGTCGGCCGTCCACCAGCTTTCCGGCTCGGTAAAATCGCGCAGGTATTGCGTGTAAAGCAGCAGCAGCCGGTACGCGGCCGCGTCATCGACGGGGGCGATGCCGGCTTCGGTCTGGTTGCGGTACCGGTCGATCCGGTTCTGTGTCAACCGCATGATCGCGTCGCGCGCCGACCGCTTCATTGCCTGCACCTCCGCGTCCGTCAATTCGACCGGCGCGGGCGTCGCCGGTTTGGCCGGTTCCGCCCCGATTTTGAAATATCGCCGCAAAACGCCGCCGGCTTTCGACCGCGCCCCGACATCCTCGACAAACCCCGTTCCGTGATCCGCCGCCCATTTTCGCGCGGCTTCAAAATTCAAATCCCGCGTGCCGTCGATGTATTCGACCGTTTGGCCAAAATCAAAATTCATTGCTCATCCTCCAAAACCGTAATTTCCACATAACCGTCGCCGGTGTTGTACCCTTGCGTATGCTCGACGTTCGCGCACACCGCCGGATCGGCGCGCGACGATCCGCCCGCCGCGGCCGCGCCGCTTTCGCCAAAGGCCGACGACGACGCGTAATAGTACCCGTCCACGCCGCCGCCCCCGCCGTACCAACCTGCGCCGCCGTATCCCGACCCGCCGCGTTCGCTGGACGGCGCGCCGCCAAGGCCGAACGTCCCCTTTGACGCCGTCCGCGCCGACAGGTACATCGAATAATACGCGCCGTCGCCGCCCGTTTCCGGCGTTCCGCCTTTCGCGCCGATGCCGCCTGTCGAACCGCCGCTCCCTTGGCCGTCCGCGCCCGTTTCACCGCCGCCGTCCCCGCCGGCGCGATCAAACCAACCCAGCCATTGGCTGACGGAACGCGCCCCGCCGGCTCCGGCAACGACCAAACGGCTGTTCAGGTCGTCCGGATCCGTCCGGATGTCCGACGCGTCATAGCTTCCGTCGTTATAGGCCGCGTGCTGCTTACCCACTTTGACGTAAAGCGCTCGCCCCGGAACGACCGAAACGTCGCAGCGCACGCGGCCGCCTTTGCCGCCTTTTACGCCGCCCCATCCTTGCGCCGCGACGACATCGACGGCTATTTTCGTGACGCCGGCCGGAACGACGAACACACCGTCGTCAACGAACCGCATCACTTGGGCGTAGATCAGCCGGCTTCCCTTTCTGATTTCCCGAACCGGAACGCCGCCCGCGCGGACGAACTTGACCGGAACGGAACCGTAAAACAGATCCATTTCATTCCCCCACGATGTAATAGAACGCGTCCGGATCGGGTTCGGCCGGCTTGACCGACACGATCTTGAACCGCGATTCCAGCTTGTTCATCCGCGGCAAAACGCTGGTCGCCGTCACGACGGCCTGATCCGCCGCGCCCGTGACCAACTGCACCATCGCCCGCACGCGCAGCCCCTCCGGCACGTCGGCGTAGCCATAGGCGACATAGCGGCCGGTATAGCGGTGGGAAAACCGGAAACTGTCAACGGTCTTGGGCGTCGCCGAAACGCCGCTCCACAAACTGTCGCCGGTTCCGCCCTCGCTGACCGTCACGACGGTGTAGCCGGTGTCCCGATAGGCTTTCTGCAAACGGCAAAATTCGTGAACGCTGCCCGCCGCGCTGTATCCGCCTTGCTCCAGCCACCCGTCCGAGTACAGGTTGAACCAACTCTGATCGCCGCCGGACGGTTCTTTGGACGCGATCAAAACGCGGGGAACGGTTTTCGGCACGGCGAACGTCGCCGATCCGGCGCCGTCCCACCCGAACCACGGACACGCGCCGGCCGGACGCCCCGTCGATCCGCGCCACACTTCGACGCCGTCAATCGTCAGCGCGGTGTCCGGCAGGGACATCTGCGACCCGTTCCAATAGGTGTTCGGCGACGCCGCGGTGATCAAACTGTTCAACAGGCAGATCGACGGCGCGTTCACGATCTTGTCCGTTTTGGCCAAAGACCACTTCGCCACGAAATCGTCGTCCGCCGACGTTTTGTATTTCAGGTAATAGGCCGCGCCGTCAAAACCGAACTTCAACCGGTATTCCGTCCCGTCCGCCAGCGTCAGCCCAGAATTGACGTTGCTGGCCAAGTTCCAGCTCGTCCCGTTTGACGACAGGAATATCATCACCACGCCGGCCGTCGTGCATTGCAGGACGGGGTTCTTGTAATCGCCGACTTCGCCGCTTGCGAAAATCGCCCGCGCGCTTGCCCCGCCGAAGTTTTTATAAACCAGCTTCGTTTCAAACTCCCAGCTTTCCGCCGTTGAAAACGGAACGTCGGAAATCGCCGGCTTGAAGTAGCCGCCGTATTGCGCGGACACGATCCCGCCGTCCTGCGCGACGCCGTTTACGACCTCGACCGTCTGATCCCCGTTGATCAGCAGGTCGTGCTCCGCCATTGAAACATACGGCAAAGCTCCGGCCGCCAGCAAAGCCGGAACGGCGTTTTCCCCCGCGAAGTCCGCGACCCGATACACCGCCCCGTCGCATTCGACCGCGCCGTTCAACTCGTCGCCCGACCGCAGTGACGGGAAAACGTCCCCGACGTTGCGCCGGACGGCTTGGACGGCGTATTCGCGTGCCTTGCTTTCCGACGCGGCCGCGCCCGCCCGACTGCCGGCGGCCGCCGTTTCCGACGCGAACGCCGCCGTCGCGAACGCCTCGGCCTGTTGCTGACTGACCAAAGCCGCCGATGCCGACACGCTCGCCGCCGCCGCTTGGTTCGGCGCGTCCTTGATCGCTTCGATGTTGTCCGAACACACGTCAACCGAATCCGCGCGGGCGGCGACGCGCTCGATTTCTTCCTTGATCCCGTACAGGATTTCGATATTGCTGACCAGAACGGCGGGATCGGAATTGGACACGTCGGAAACCGTGACCGTTTTCGTGATTTTATAGGCGACCTGCTGGATCATCGCGAAAACGCGGGACAGCTCGTTGTGCAGGACTTCGCGCCGCAAATTCCCGACGGCGGTGAAATCGGCGTGCTGGTCGTACGCCATGTCGCGAACCAAAGTGACCAAAGTTCCGGCTTTCGGCGCGGCGTCGAACGCGACGCGTCCGGTTTTGTCCGCGTCCAAAACGACGGAATAGCCGGACGTTTGCAAATCGTCGTCCAGCCAGACGCGCAAATCGTCCTTGTCGAATATCGCGAAATCAAACGAAAAATCCGTGACGCCGCCCGCCGCCGCGTATTGAACGCGGGGCGTCGTGTCGTTGATGATGACAGTGTTGTTGCTCATGCCGCACCTCCTAAAAAAATCATTCCGGTTTCAGTTTCCCCGGACGCCACCAGTACGATTGCCCGTAATCGCGGCGCGTTTTGCGTTCGCGCTCGTAGAAATACCGGCTGGCTTTCGGATCGGCTAAATATTTCAGCTGGTCCAGAAACAGCCGTTCGAACGCCAGCCGCGCGTACCACAAATTCGATCCCGGAACGTACCGCCCCAGCGCCTGAACGACCTCGCTGCCGAAATGGGTATCCTCGCCTTTGGCGGCTTCCTGGATATTGCCGACGCTCAGCTTGATCAGGTCTTCGAACAAACCGACGCTCGGACCGGCGAACGTCGAAACGACGCCGCCGCCGACGCGATTGACGTCAGAAAAAAACAAATCGCCGACGATACCCGTTCCGCCGCCCTGCGCCATGGCGGCGATCCAGAATTCCTTTGTGTCCATCGGGCGGGAATCCTTGCCGTTGATCCACTGCTTCGCTTGCAGCGACAGCGCGCCCATCATGGTGGACAACCCGACAACGGCGGGGACGTAAGCGGCTTTGACGGCGAAATTTTCCTCGCGCATGAAACGGTTGTAATGCGAAATCAGATAAGTGATCGGGAAAGCCTTGTACTGGAACAGACAACGCGTCAGCTCGCCCAGAAAGGTTCCGGTCGCCCGCCCCTGATGCATGATCGCGGCGGTTTTCAGACTGGTGTTGACGATGGCGTCGTTGCGTTCGGTCAAAAACAGGTTTTGCAGCTTTTCGCCGACGACGCGGTCGCGCTCCGTCATCGCCGCCAAATTGACATAGCGCGCGCCGTCGACGTCCGTAATGCCGTCTTTCGCGATTTTCGCCAGCTCGTTTTCGCCGATGCCGTACCGGTTCATCAGCTTCATCAGCGCGTCATCGACCTTGTTTTCGTCGATGACGCGGGCAAGCGCGGCGGACAGCTCCATCTGATGCGCCATTTGCCCGATGTTGGTCCAGCTTTCCAGCAGCGACGCCTTCATCACGGCGCGGTTCAGCCGCTGCCCCAGCGAAAAATCGAACGAACGGCTGTATTCCTCTTTGATGACGCGGGAAATTCCGTCGGCGACAAAGCCCAGCGTTTCAGCCGTTCTGCGGTCTTTTTCGCTTAAAATCAGCTTGGCGTAGTTTTTAATGACGCGCCCGAACGCCATCGGGGAACGTTCGGAAAACGCGGCGACCAAAGCAGCGTTCGTTGGGTCGGTGAACGACGAAACAATCGCGCTTCCCAACTGGCAGGCGGACAACCAGCCGCGCGTGAACGACCCGACTTTTCCCAGCCACAGCCACCTGCCGACATTGTCGAAACCGAACGCCTCGCGCCAAATGTTGTCAAACCGCCCCATCAGCCTGCCGGCGCGCTCGCCGTCGCGCAAAGCGATCGCGTTGTCGATCAGCGCTTTCGTTCTTTTCGGGTTCGCGCCGAAAATCTCCATTTGGGCGATTTCCCGGCTCATCGTGTCGATGTGGGACAGAACGGCGTTGATCGGATTGTTTCCGCCGAACCTTTTGTTGTACGCCAACCACGAATCGGCGTCCTTGAAAATCAGGGAACGATGCTCCTTGTGCCGGTTGGCGACGGCTTTTCCCCCGGCGCCGATCAAGTCCGGATCGATTTTGTTCAACCCATCGGTGGACAGCGTCGCGTACACGTCGCTCAGGAACGTTTCGCGCTTTATCGGATCCATTTTCAGCCCCGTGTCGAAATCGACGATCTTGTCCCAATCCAGCAGGTCGCGGACGAAATTTTTCCACTCTTCGCCGCCGGCGCGCCTGATTTCGACCGCGTCGTGCTTTTGCGGCAGCCGCCATTCTTTCAAAAACGGAATGTCGCCGCCCGCGTCGTTGAACCGCAGACGCTGCGCTTCCGCGACTTCCGACCACGCTTTCGCCATCGCCGCCATGTCGGCGTTTCCCGTTGCGTTTCCGAACAGCTCGCGCACGAAATCGCCGGCGTTCAGGTCGAAATCCTTGCCTTTTCCGCCCAGCAGGGTCGGCGCGAATTTTTTCAGCCCGCTTCTCATCTGGCGCAAAGCGGTCTGCCGAATCGTTTCGGACAGGTTTTCGAAATTCATTCGCCCCGAACCGTCCGACCACACCAGACTTTCGACGCCGTGTTCGAACGATTTTTTGTCCGCGGCGCCCGCCGCCATGAAACGGTTATAGGCGGCGATATTGCGCGCGGCTTGTTTTTTTCTGACGAACGTTTCGTGTTCCAGACGCTTCAACAGCTTTTCCTGCGCCTTGTACATATCGCCCTCCTCTTTCAGGAAACCGTCGTACAGGTCCAGCAAAGCCTGCCCGTTTTTTTGGTCGATGACGCCTTTCGCGATTTTGGACTGAATGCACTCCCTCATTGCGCTTTCCCCTTAAATTTTGCACGTCGCCGCTTCGTTCAGCAGCTTTTCGGCGATATCGGCGGCGTCGATCTGCGCGTCGAAAACGGCGCGGACGTCGCCGGACAGTTCGGCGATCGACGCTTTCGCGGTCGTCAACTCCCCGTCGATACCGACGCTTTCGGCGCTTTCCTTGCCGCGCAGGAAATCGGCGGCGGCTTTGGCGTCCTCGCCGTTGATCGCGTCGTCGGCGGCGATGCGCTTCAACCCGTTGTCGATGATTTCGGCGGG
>DJSW01000005.1 GCA_002439085.1 Alphaproteobacteria bacterium UBA6324 | reverse complement strand
GGCAATAGCGGTACAGGGCGTTCAACAGCGTCACGACAAATCCTCAAACTTGTAATGTTTCGTTTGTTTCATTTTGTGCCGCGGCCGGAACTCGTCGAATATCCGCTGCCACGCCTTGAAGTTTTTGCGCCGTCCCGTCACCGCGCTGTCCGGCGAGAAAAACGGAACCGTCCGGTAATAAACGCCGTCCCCGTCCGTCGGACGCAGCGTGTCGGCGAATTTCGCCTCCATCACGACAAGAAGGTCGTACCCCCCCCCCGGTCAGGGCGGTCAAACGGCCGCGCAGGCGTTCCAATTTTGCAAAAACGTCCGGTTCGCTGCTCTTGATCTTGATCGCGTACAGTTTGTTCCCACCGTCGCGCGCCGTTTTGACGAACTTGTCCTTTAAAAACGCCACGCGGCCGGTCAGTTCGCGCACATCCTCCGCCACCGCCGCGGGATTGTCCGCCACTTCCGACGGTTTCGCGCGGCCGTGGAAACCGATCCCCGTCGTTTTGTCGTTGTAAAGCGCGTGCCCCGTCACCGCGTATCCGTCGCGGCCGATCATCGACACGTCCCCCAGCACTTCAATCAGCTTGTCCAGCGACGGAATGTACGACCACGCGAACAGGTTCGATTCCAAAAAACGGTTGTGTTTGAACAGCTGGTACGCGATTTCGCAGTTGTACCCCAGCGACGCGATGTGATCGTACCGTTTGATCCGCCCACGATGGAACAAGTCGTACCAAATCCCCATCACAGCCCCGCTTTCTGCGTAATCTTGGAATACACCGACGCCACCGGAACACAACCGAACAGGTAGTATTTCGTCGTCGTTTGAAAATGCTTGATTTTTAAAACCGGAACGCCCAACACTTTCACCTTTGTCACGCGGACGTGGCTTTGCTGCGCCTTGTTCCACAAATCGGCGTGTTCCGTCGAAAGGTACGCGAACACCCGCCGTTCGATCGCGCGGATTTGTTTCGTTTCCCTGTTCGTCGTGTTCGTTTTGTGTTTGCGGTAGTGAAACAAAACGTCCGGCAGGTTCGCAAACTTCGTTTTCCCGATCAGATGCAGGTAAAGGTTGTAATCCTCCGTCGGGAAAAATTCCTTGTCATACCGAACGCCCGTTTCAACCAACACCGATTTGCGCATCATCACCGACGGATGGATGATCGGGCAGTCGAACATCAGACGTTCCTCGATCTCCGCGTTCGTCTGCGGCGGAACAACCACTTTCCCCGACGGGATTTCCATGTGCGCCGTCCCCAAAACGCCAACGTCCGGATGCGATGCCAAATACGCGACTTGCCGCTCGAACCGTTCCGGCAGCGATACGTCGTCGTGGTCGTGAACCGCCAAAAACTCGCCCGACGCCAGTTCAATCAGCCGGTTCCGCGTTTCCGATATCCCGAGGTTCCGATCGTTTTCATAATAGCGGATACGCGGGTCGGTGTAGCTCCGAACCACCCGCGCCACGTTCGGGTCGGGCGAACAGTCGTTCACGATCACAACCTCGAAATCGTCAAACGTCTGTCCCAATATCCCGTTCAAACACGCCCGCAAATGCTCCTCGCGCGTGTTGTACAACGGCAGCAATACGGATATCAGCGGCATCAAGCGTCCTCCTGTTCAGGCGAACGGGAACAGCAAAAACAGAACGCCTCGACATTCGTTTTCCCGCGTTTTAAGCCGCAGGCTCTGGACATCGGCGGGAATTCCCGTTCATAAAAAGCCAATTCACGCATGGGCACCCGCCTTGACATCCGGATGCGTTTTCAGCCATTCGTACAAAGTCGTGCGCGAAATTTCCAAACGGCGACAGATTTCGACAACGCCGCACCCCTGTTCAAACAGGCGGCGGATGCTGTCCCGTTTGCCGTCCAGCTTCTTTTCCCTGTTCAAAACGCCGACGGGACGGCCGACCGCCTTTCCCGCGCGTTTCAGCAAATCCATGCTTTCCCTGACCGCGGCGGAACCGGATTCCTTTGCCGCGCGCGCCATCAATCCGAAAGCGAACGCCAACACCGGCGCGGAAACGTCGCCGCCGATTTTCACACCGTCGCCGGCGGAATAAACCACCGCGCCGTTTTCCAGCAAACGCGCCAGCAAAGCCATGACGGCGGCGATGTCGCGTCCCAACCGGAACAGCTTTGACACGATCAAAACGTCGCCCGATTTGAAATCCGGCAGCGGCGCGCCGTCATCGTCGAAAATCCATTCATCCAAAGACAAGCCGTTCGATCGGGCGAACGCGGCCACATCCTCGCGCTGTGATTGCGTCGCCGCCGCGTTTTTGCACAACCGGACATACCCGTAGCAGGTGCGTCCGGAAGCGGAATCGCCGGAACATCCGTTTATGTCGCGCCGGATCAAAGCCCTCTCCCCTTGATGAAAACGTCTTTGCGGATATTCTCCCTTTTTTCCGTATAGAATACAAGCATAATTTTTTGAAATCCTCTCACGGTTAATGAAACGGTTCCGGCCGCGTCGCCGGAACGCCGGAACAAACGCGTCCCTTTCAAAAAAAAGGGACGTTTTATCCGACGAATGTCATTTTGCGCCGTTCCGCGCGGTTTTCAGGAAAGAATACAGACTGCCGACGCCCATGCCGGTCATGCGCGCGATTTTCACTTTTCCGACGCCCTGATCCACCAGCCGCAATATCCGTTGTTCCTTGCCGTCCCAGATGTGTTTTTTGTTCATGCTACCCGCCGGACGCCCCAGCTTTTTTCCGTCGGCCTTGCGTCTGGCCAGCGCCTCTTTCGTGCGTTGGCTGATCATATCGCGTTCCAATTCGGCGACCAATCCGAACGCAAACGCCAAAACCTTGCTTTGCATATTGTCGCCCAGCTCGTAACCGTCCTTGACGGTCAGGACTTTCGCGCCTGATTTCATGCAATGTTCCAGTATCGAAATGATCATAAACAGTTTGCGCCCCAAGCGGGACAGTTCGGAACACACGATCACGTCGCCCGATTTGATCCGTTTCAACAGCTTTCCCAATTCGCGTTTTTCGGGCGCGCGCGTTCCCGAAACGCCGTCGTCAACAATCCACCTGTCGATCGTCAACCCGCGTTTGCGCGCCAAATTCTCCACGCCGATTTTCTGATTTTCGCAATCCTGTTTGTCCGTAGATACCCTTAAATAACCATATACCGTCATCATTCGTTTCCTTTTTTAAATCCCGTCCGTCCCTGCGACGAACCGGATTCAGGAAAAACGAAAAATCTTTTTCCCCCGTAAACGCGCCGTTTTCCGCGCATACGAAAAGGACGCCCCGTTTGGGACGCCCTTTAAGTTTTTCAACCGTAAAGCTTAGCGCGCGCGGTCGGCAACTTTCGCCATAACGGCGATGTTGTGGCGTTTTCCGCCTTTGCCTTTTTTGCCGCCCTTGCCGCCTTTGGCCATATTCTTGCGTTCGGTTTTGGACATCAGGATCTTCTTGTATTCGATTTCCTTGACATCTTCCCATTTCTTCGCAACGGGGTTGAACGCCTGTTTGATATAGCGGAAGTCGGGGTTCATAAAGTCGTCGTTCTGGTCGATGACCGCGATGCGGCTGGCTTTGCCGATCGTCGGGGAAACCTGAACTTCACCCTTGGAAACGACAATCTTCTGCGCGTTCGTGATGTGATCGACTTTCTGACCTTTGCCCTTGAAGATTTCTTCCGTCGCTTTGGTCTGGACTTCGTCGCCGTGAATGCCGATGAACGTCGTTTTGCGATCCGCGGGCTGGTTGGCGGCCGCCAAATCGGCAACCTTTTCCATATCGCCGGCGCGGCCGTGACCGGAAACGTAGTAGGTTTCGCCTTCGACGAAAGCGGCGCCGCGTTCGGGGATCATCGTTTTCCAACCCTGAGCGCGCAAAGCGCCCATCATCTGATCGACAACCGCCTGATTGTCGCCGGACGGAATGACCGCCTGCTGGTTGACACACAGGTTCGGGACGCTGCGTGCCGGACGGATGTTGCGGTTTTCGCCGCGGGAAACGCGCGCCATGGACGCCATTTCCTCACCCTGCGTACCGGTCACCATATAGATGCGTTCGCTGGGCGGAATGGCGCGGGCGGCCGGATCTTTGGCGTCAATGATGTTGACGCGGACGCCGGTGCGTTTTTCACATTCGCGGGTCATGCTCATATCCGCTTTGTTCAAGCAGTTGTTGACCTGAACCAGCGAAGCCCCGTCCAGAATGAACGTGCGGGGTTTCGTTCCCGTTTCCTTGGCGTATTCGGCCACCGCGATAACGTCGGCCATCATTTGCTGGGCGGAACGGGCGATCGTGCCGACCATCATCTGGGCGTTGGGATTGTCATACAAAATCTTTTTGAAGCCTTTGGTCACCATGTCGTAGGACGGCGTGGTTTCCTTGGATGTCGTGGACGTGGAGTCGCAGAAGCAGACGTCAACGCCTTTGGCGAAGACTTCGGCGATGCGCTTGTCGTCCCAACCTTTGCCCAATTCGGCTTTGGTCGTTTTGAAATCGCCCATGTCCATCATGCGGGTGCCGTCGGGGGATTCGATGACGAACGCGACCGCGCCGGGGGCGGAGTGCGTCACGGGAACGGGTTCGATTTCAAAGCCGTTGACTTTGAATTTTTCGCCGTCCTTAACATCGTGGAATTTCGGCATATTGTCGATCGGCAGCCCCTGTTTGGTCATTTCGGCCAGCATGAACTGATGCGTGAATTTGTCGGCATAGATGTTCAGCGGACGTTCGGGGTTCATCTGGATGTGATGGATGATGCCGGCGATGTGGTCGGCGTGCGCGTGCGTCAGCAACAGGTCGTCGCATTCCAGCGGAGCGATGTAGTTGTCAACACCCGTCAAAGCCTTGTCGGAAAACTTCATGCCGCAGTCGATCTGAATCGACTTTTTGCTTCCGTCTTCGGCGGTATAGGTGATCTTTTTCGCGTTGCCGCCGATACCGTCCAAGTTATTTCCGCCGAGAGATTCGAACTCTGTTCTTTTTTCAGCCATAACTGCACCTTTCTGTAAAAATCAATTAACCTTCGGGATAAGCGACATAAACCCAGCGATTCCAAATCGCGCCCAAAACCGTTTCATCAGGTTCGGATTCGTCTTCAAAATCGGGCAGGGATTTGACCAAACCGATCAATTCTTCGTCCTTCATGTCGGTCAAAGCCTTATCAGGATAAGCTTCGTTCAACGCGTCCGCGATATCGCAGTAATCTTTCCAACGTAATGCCATACTTATTCTCCTTGCACCAAGACTTTAACCCCTCAAGTCTGTTAAGCACATATTAGCACCTGTTTTTTACGTTTTGCAAACACTTTTTCAAAAATTTTTCAAAAATTTTGACAAAAATCAAAAAAGGCGCCAATTCCGCGAAACGCCTTGTTTTTCCGAAAAATCAAAGGACGGTTTAGTGAAAAACCGTCCTTAAAAAGCGCATTTTTTCGCAAATATTTCATACAAAGCCCGAAAAGCCCGTCACATCGGCGGAACGTTCAGCAAAGCAATGTATCCGGGGGGAATCCGCATGGTCGCGTAACGGATGTTCGCCGTTTCGATCTGGAATTTCGGAACGCCCAGAATGTCCGACGCCATGGAAAAGAAATCCTTGGCTTCGACTTCGCGACGCCGAGCGTTCATCAGATACAAAACGCACCCCTGCCCCTTTTGCGCGATGCCGCAACGCGGGCGTCCCTTGGGGATTTCCGCGTTGGTGACGACCCCCGGCAACTCGTTTTCCGCCCCGCTTTGCAACACGGACGCGGCAAAATACCCCGCGACGCCGCCGAACGCCAGCAAAAACATGAACAGCGGCAACAGCACTTTCGTTTTCACAAAAGCGGGCGGCAACCCCAGATCGGATGCCATGTTGTGTTCGTAGGGATTTTCCTCGAACGCGGGTTCGTCTTCGATTTCCGCCGATTCGGCCGACTGTTCCGGTTCGTCGGGTTCCAAATCGTCGATAAAGCCGTTTTCGTCAACCTCTGGTTCAGGGACGTTGTTCCACAATTCGTCCACGTCCGATTCGTCGGCGGACGGCGCGGGCGCGGGAACGGGCGCGGCGGCCGGATGCGGCGGATACACCTGTTCGGCGGACGGCGCGGGCGGCATCGGATACCCCATCGGGCGCGGCGGCATT